>JAZOPR010000018.1:0-20808 GCA_045655685.1 Alistipes sp. | reverse complement strand
GGCTACGACCCGACTTCCCCCACCACCAACAACAAAAAAGAGCCACCCGTTGTGGGTAGCTCTTATTTTGGCGTTACCGTCTTCTACGCGATTAAGCGTACTTGAAAGTAGCCTCGTCCGAAACGGTCAGCTTCTTGCGGCCCTTTGCACGACGTGCAGCCAAAACCTTACGACCGTTAGCGGTTGCCATTCTCTGACGGAAACCGTGCTTGTTGATTCTCTTCCTGCGCGAAGGCTGGAACGTTCTTTTCATCGCCATAACTCTATCTTTTTATATTTTGTTTTCCGAAAAATTGTCCTTTGCGGAGTGCAAAGGTATAATATTTTTGGCTTTTCCAAAAATTTTAGCACAATATTTTGATGTTTAGGCGCTGAAATCCACATTATAAGCCCCTATCGAGCCTCGAAATGCCCGATTTTTGACCAATTTTTGACGCAAATGTTCTTAGCGATGATCTTTTTACGCTTCGCCAATATTGAACCCCATCGCCAATGTATCGTCTGTCGATGGCTGCATAGTGACCTCGATTTTGCCCATTGCGCTCTCGTAGCGAGTGATGTTATCCTGCAATGTCATCAACAGGCGTTTGGCGTGTTCTGGGGTCATAATGATTCGTCCCTGAACCTTAGCTTTGGGCATTGCCGGCAACATCGACGCAAAATCGAGCACAAACTCCGACGACGAGTGAGTGATGACCACGAGGTTCGAATAGCGTCCCTGCGCGGTCTGCTCGTCGATACTGAGTTCCAGCCCCATCTGTTGTACTTCTGCCATAGAAATTGCTTTTGGTTGGTGCAAAATTATCGAATAGCGCCCTACAAAATCCTTGCCCGCCCGAAAATTTATCTACCAATTATTAACAATTTTGAAAAAGTAGGTATGCTATTTCTGCCGCAAGGGCGTTTTTTGCTATGTTAGGTTATAAAAAATAGAACACTCTTCGCGGGCGGAGCACTCGCCCGCCCACCGAAGGGTGGGGTTTGCTAATTATTGTTTTGCAAAAAATAAACTCTCTGCGCGGACTGCGGAGTTGCCGCGCACCGCTAAGTTCGCACTGCGCGAATTTCGGAAAAAGTGAGAGGGTGATTTTTGACGTTAAAAAAGATGACCATTTGATTGCTTCAAATGCGCGTAGCGATCTTTTAGGCAAAAATCACACTTGAACCCGAAATTCGAGCCTTGCGAAGAGTTTTTGGTGCTACCTTTTGTCGGCACAAAAGGTAGCGGAAACATTGCAAACTCCGATCGAAAGTCTTTGATACACTGTTACTTTTGTTTGACAAAAGTAACCAAAAACAACCCCGATGATGAAAATTTGCTACGTGCTCCGTCCGAAATCGGGAAACGGGCGACTACGCGATTTTGCCCGCCATATGGGCGGGTTTTACTATTTGCTTGTACTTATTTCAATGTTTTGCCGCCGCCCGCTTAACGCATTTTCATCGGTCGGGGACTTGGCTGACGCCAACTGACATAAGTCAGACCTTCTTCCTTTGTTTTCATTCTGGTTGATCATTGGCGGGTGGGGGGCTCGGCCGTAGGCCGACCAGCCAATGATGACACGCTTTTAAGAAAAGCGTGGATCTTTTGTTATTATTAATATGTATTAAACCGAAAGCAAAAAAGCCGCACTTTAAAGTGCGGCTATAATCTTGAATTTTGAATCTTGAATTGTCGTTAGAATTCCGACGTGAAGTGGAATCGAATGTCGGGGAAGTTCTCCTGCGCCAGCGCCAGAGCGTAGCTTGTGTCGGCCAGGAAGACGTCGCGACCGTGCTTATCGACCGCCATATTGGTGTGCTTACGACGCTTGAAGTCGGTCAGCTGGGCCGTGTTGTCGCTCTCGATCCAGCACGCTTTGTAGATCGAAATCGGCTCGTAGCGACACTTGGCGCCATACTCGTGCTCCAAGCGGTACTGAATAACCTCAAACTGCAACGCACCCACCGTACCGATGATCTTGCGGCCGTTGAGCGACGAGGTGAACAACTGCGCCACACCCTCGTCCATCAGCTGGTCGATACCCTTGCTGAGCTGCTTGAACTTCATCGGGTCGGCATTCTCGATGTAGCGGAACAACTCGGGCGCAAACGACGGAATACCGGTGAAGGTGAGTTTCTCGCCCTCGGTGAAGGTGTCGCCGATCTTGAAGTTACCCGTGTCGTGCAGACCGACGATATCGCCCGGATAGGCGAAGTCGATCACCGACTTTTTCTCGGCCATAAACGCCGTGGGCGACGAGAATTTCAGCTGCTTGCCGCTACGCACGTGGAGGTAGTTTTTGTTACGCTCGAACGTACCCGAACAGATCTTCAAGAAGGCGATTCGGTCGCGGTGGTTGGGGTCCATATTTGCGTGGATCTTGAAGACGAAACCTGTCATTTTCTGCTCCGTAGGCTCGATCGGGCGCTGTGCGGTGGTCGAGGGTCGGGGCGAGGGAGCGATGTTGATGAAGCACTCCAACAGCTCGCGCACACCGAAGTTGTTGATCGCACTACCGAAGAATACGGGTGCCAGCTCGCCACGCAGATAGGCCTCGCGGTCGAAGGGCTCATAGACGCCATCGACCAGCTCCACGTCGTCGCGCAGCTGCTGTGCGTAGCGACCGATATACTTTTCCAGGTCGGGGCTGTCGAGCTTGATATCGACCGTCTCGGCGTCGGCCGTCAGTCGCTCGTCCGAGAGGAACAACGACAGATTCTGCTCGAAGATGTTGTACACACCCTTGAACGTGGGGCCGTTGCTGATGGGGAACGCCAGCGGGCGCACCTTGATCTGCAACTCGTTCTCGACCTCGTCCAACAGGTCGAACGGATCCTTCGACGGGCGGTCCAACTTATTGATATAGACCATCACGGGGGTCTTGCGCATACGGCAGACATTCATCAGTCGGCGGGTCTGCGTCTCGACACCCTTCGCGCCGTCGATGACGATGATAACGCTATCTACGGCCGTCAGTGTGCGGTAGGTATCCTCGGCAAAGTCCTCGTGACCGGGGGTGTCGAGGATATTGATTTTGCAACCTCCGTACTCGAAACCCATCACCGACGTAGCGACCGAGATACCGCGCTGACGCTCGATCTCCATAAAGTCCGAGGTTGCGGTTTTTTTGATTTTGTTGCTTTTGACGGCACCTGCAACGTGGATTGCACCACCGAAGAGCAGCAATTTTTCGGTCAAAGTTGTCTTACCCGCGTCGGGGTGGCTGATGATGGCGAAAGTTCGCCTGCGTGTGATCTCTTCTTGTAAGGTCATTTTCTTGTTGTAAATCAATTTTTCAGGCCGCAAAGATAGTTATAAATTATGGTGTAAGCACAATTTCACTCGGCAAAAAACTGCTATTAATCACGAGAATAATCCACCATTATATTGTATGTCGTCGAGTAGGAAATTCTCAAATAGCGAGCGGTACTCGTCGCGCCACTCATATTCGACCGATTTGTAGGGTTCCAAACCCTCGAACGTGGGACTTAGTTCCTCGATTGTCGGGTAGTTGTTCGACCAAGTAAGCACCAAGGTTACGTAGCCCATTCCCCACGTTGCGGGATCATTGGTCTGTTGATCGGGGTGGAAGATGAGGTAAATAGTGCAAAGACGACCACCGGCATCGCATCTTAACGACACACGTTTAATCGGTAACTCGAAGATATTCAGGAATGTACCAACCGTAATATCGCCAAAATTGGCTTGACTCCTAAACCCCCAATTTGCCTCCACATAGGCTATCGTATCTTGCTCGCATTCGCTCAGTGAGCGGTAGCCCTTGGGTGCGTGGTGCTGAATGCCTAAGCTATATCGCACATCGTCGATCTGCCAATCCTCGATCTCGCGGCGCAACTCCTTGCTCAGTGCAAAGTGGCGACTATCCTCAATAAAAAGATCGGGAAAAATATGTTTGTAATCCTCCTCGACCTTTGGGCTTGAAAAGAAAACATCAACACTATATTTCGACAGATTTGCACCTTGCGACATATCGATCGGATAACCTCCCGCCTTTGCCAGCCGTTTTACCTGCTCGGAAGGGGTGTAGGGATACAGCTCATCATAGTCGCGCACATAGAAACGAAAAAGAAACATTCGACCCGCCGACGAGGTGAAAACGCCAACACTCTTAATCGGCAGTTCGCAATCGTCCAAAAAGTCGCCAATCGTGCGGTCGGTGTAAGCTCCCGCAGTGTGAAAACCCCAATTATGTGTAAGATATTCAACCGTATCACCGTCGAACTTGCGCAGATGGCGATAGCTCTTGGGGCGTTGAGCAGTGGCTCCAAGAGCCACAACTATCAACGCCAAAAGCACCAATATAACGCTCGTTCGTTTCATCTCAATTACATCAAAAAGAGCAGAAGTACCTGTACCAAAACCACCTTCGTGAACATCGCCAGCGGGTAGACCGTCGCATACGAAACCGAGGCATTGTCGCCCTCGATGGTGTCGTTGGCGTAGTTCAGCGCCATCGGATTTGCCATACTGCCACACAACATTCCACAAACTGTTGCGTAGTCCAAGTGCTTAACTCTCAGCGCATAGAGTCCCACGATCAGCACGGGAACAATCGTAACGAGGAAGCCCACAGCGATCCACAGCACACCCTCGGGGCGCATTACGGTTTCGAAGAATTGAGCACCCGCATCGAGTCCCAGGCAGGCCAGATAGAGCGCCAATCCCAAACCTCGGAGCATCAGATTTGCGCTGCGCGTGGTGTAGGTGATCAAGCCAAATCGAGGTCCGAACGTACCGACCAGGATACCGACAATGATCGGTCCGCCCGCCAAACCCAGGCGCACGGGAGCCGAAATGCCCGGCATCGACAGCGGCACCGCACCTAACGCAAGACCCAAAATCAGTCCGATGAAGATTGACATCAGGTTGGGTTCGCTAAGCTCTTTCGAGGCGTTGCCGAGTTTCTTTTCGACGCGCTCGATCGAGGGCTCTTCGCCCACAACCATCACACGGTCACCGAGTTGCAACACCAGATCGGGCGTTGCCAACAGAGGTACTCCACTGCGGTAGATACGCGAGATGTTGATGCCGTAGCTATTGCGCAGACGCAACGAGCCGAGGCGTTTGCCGTTGATTTCGGGGCGCGTGATGAGGATACTGCGCGAGAGCAGCTGGCGGTCGATCTTGTTCCAATCGACGTCGCTGCGGTTCCAATCGGTCTGCTCGCGCTCGCCAAAGAGCACGGTCAGCATCTCCGAGTCGCGCTCCGACGCCGTCACCAGCAGTCGGTCGCCAAGTTCGATGGTTGTCTTGCCGTCGGGCACCGACACCTTGCCCTCGCGCCACACGCGCGAGATGACAAACTGAATGTTGCTCAGCTCGGCCACCTTAGCCAGCGATTTGCCCGCAATTGCCTTATTACTAACCACAAACGTGGCGATGTAGGTCGTATTGACGTGCTCGGCATCGGGTGCAGCGAAGTCCTCCTTGCGAGCAAAAAACTTGCGAATGATGATGATCGCCAGAATCACGCCCACCACACCCAGCGGGTAGGTCACAGCGCAACTCAGTGCCGCACCGTTGGCCGACACGCCCAGCTGCGAAAGGGTCTGTTGAGCCGCACCGAGCGCAGGGGTGTTGGTCGTTGCGCCACACAGAATACCCATCATATCGGGCAGCGGAATGGTCGTTACGTAGGTCAGTCCCACGGCCATTGCCGTACCGATCAACGCCACGCCTAAACCCAACAGATTCAGTCGGATACCGCCACTGCGGAAGGCGCTGAAAAATCCGGGTCCCACCTGCAATCCCAGCTCATAGACGAAGATTATGAGGCCGAAATTTTGGGCGAAGGTCAGCATCTGCGGATCGATCTTCAAGCCGACGTGGCCCGCCAGAATACCCGCAAAAAAGACGAACGTAACGCCCAGCGAGATACCCTTCACGCGCACTCGTCCGAGCATAAGACCCACGGCGCAGATGGTCGAAATCACGACCACAGCCTGCAACGGCGACGGGGTTAGATAGAGGGTTTCGAACCAGTTCATAATGTAGGTATTTAAAAATTCAAAATTCGCTTAGATGGCGTGTGCGCACTCGCGGGCTGGGGCGGTCGCCAGAAGGGTGAGCCCGCGAGTGTGTGTCAAAATCAGAGATTTTGCCAAATAATTTTGAATCTACTTCAACTCCATTTCGTCGATCAGGTAGCCTGCGCCACCGATACGGTCGATCACGAACAGCACGTAACGGATATCGACAGCGATGTTACGGCAGATTTCGGGGTCGAACTCGATGTCGCTCATTGTCGAGAGCCACGTGCGGTCGAAGTTGATACCGATCAGCTCGCCGCGACCATTCAGTACGGGCGAACCCGAGTTGCCACCTGTGGTGTGGTTCGAGGCGATGAAGCATACGGGCACGGTGTAGCGACCGTCCATCTCGATGCCCCAGCGACCGTAATCCTTCGCTGCGTAGATGTCGCGCAGGGTCTGCGGAATGTCGTAATCGTAGATGTTGGGGTCATCTTTTTCGATGATACCGTCGAGCGTGGTGTAGTGCTTGTGATAGACAGCGTCGGCATAGCGATAACCGCCAACCTTACCGTAAGCAACTCGCAGAGTGAGGTTTGCATCGGGGAAGAAGGCCATCTCCTTGTCGTACTCCATCAGCGCGCGCATATAGGGAGCGTAGTATTGTGCGATCGACGGCGCGTCGCTCATATTGCGGTAGCGACGCTGCGAGAAGTTGCCGCACTCGATGAGTGCCACGACGAACTTGTTCATCGGGTCGTTCTCCATAATCGAGGGCAGGTGAGCGGGATCCGAAGCCAGCGCCGCAAACTTTTCGGGCGTAGTCAGCTGGCTCTCGTCGAAGAGGTAATCGACAAAGTGATCGGTCGAAGCAAAGCGAGCCATTTCGCTCTTCACTGACTCGGGAATATACTGTGTATCAATATCTTCTACAAATGCCGCAACCAACTTTTTGGCCACCTCGCGGTCGATGTCGGCAACGTAGTTCTTGTAGAATGCCGCTACCTGCTTGTCGTCGGGTGCGGGTTTGCGCTGAGCCACCATACGGGTCAGCTGAGCCAGCTCGATTGCCGAGATCGACTCAGCAAAGTACTCGGCACGCCAATAGGGATCGCGCAGCTCGTCGTAAGCGGCATACATCTTCTCCAACAGACCCTTGTATTCGGGTTTCGACTCGGCCCAAGCGGCAAATTTCTGCTCGTAGGCACGTTTCTTCTCAACGGTGCCAAGGCGCTCCAAACCAAGCACTTCGCCCTGCCATTTCTTCCACGCATTGGCGATGTTGGCGTGCTTTGCGGCATATTGGATACGCACCTTCGGGTCGGCCTCCTGAGCCTTCGAGATCACATCGAGGCGCAGGGTGCGGAGCTTGATCTTCATCGGATCCGACAGACGCTCGACGTAGTCGGCCGCCGACGAAATGACATAGCGCTGGGTGTTGCCCGGGAAGCCATAGATCATCGTGAAGTCGCCCTCCTCGACACCCTTGGTCGAGATCTTGAAGTGGCGGCGGGGCTTGTAGGGCACATTCTCGCGCGAGAAGTCGGCGGGTTTGTTATTCTTGTCGGCATAGACGCGGAAAACGGTGAAGTCGCCCGTGTGGCGCGGCCAGATCCAGTTGTCGGTGTCGCCGCCGAACTTACCGATCGACGAGGGGGGCGCACCTACCAGACGCACGTCCGTAAACTTCTCATATACAAACAGAAAGTACTGATTTGCGTAGTACAACGACTCGACCGAGGTCGAATAGCGACCGCCCTCCGAAGCCTCCGTTTTGATGGCCTCGATGTTTGCAGCGATCTTCTCGTCGCCACCCGCCTTCACGCGGTCGGTAACGTCCTCCATACGCACCAGAATCGCCACATAGAGGTTGGGATTGGGCAGCTCCTCGTTGCGCGACATAGCCCAGAAACCGTTGGTCAGGTAGTCGTGCTCGACGCTACTGTGGCTCTGGATTGCGCCATAACCGCAGTGGTGGTTGGTGAGCAGCAGACCCTGCTCTGAGATCAACTCGCCCGTGCAGCCGCCATTGAAGAGCACCACGGCGTCCTTCATCGAGGCGCGGTTGATGCTGTAAACGTCTTCGGCCGTCAGTCGAAAACCCTTCGAACGCATATCCTTAATGCGATTTCCAATCAGGCTCGGGAGCCACATACCCTCGTCAGCTGCCGCCGTGAGGACGAACATCAGCGCCACGAGAGTCGATAAAAATTTCTTCATAATAGTTTGTATTTATTTGTTATTCATTATTTTACAAATTCGCCAAGCGCCGCATACACTCGCTGTACGGGCAACCCCATCACGTTGTAGAACGAGCCGTCGATGCGCTCGATGCCCACGTAACCGATCCACTCCTGAATGCCGTAGCTACCCGCCTTGTCCATCGGTCGGTAGCGCACGACGTAGTAGTCGATCTCCTCGTCGGTCAGCTCGCGGAAATAGACGTCGCTCTGCACCGCAAAGCTCTCCACGCGGCTCTTCGAACGTAGCGTTACGCCCGTTGTGACGCGGTGGGCACGCCCCGACAACGTGCGCAACATCGCACGAGCCTCAGCCTCGTCGGCAGGCTTGCCAAGTATTTGGTTATCAACGATTACCACCGTATCGGCTGTGAGCAGAATATCGTTTTCGGCCAGCTCCGCAGGGTAGCCTTCGCTCTTCAAGCGCGACAGATAGACGGGCACCTCGTCGGCCTCCATCGTCGCGGGAAACACCTCCTCTACCTCGTATCGTTCGGCCAGCTCATACTCCAATCCGCAGTCGCTCAACAACTGTCGGCGGCGGGGCGATTGGCTCGCCAGAATCAGGCGGTGGTTTTTCAATGTATCGTGCAGTAACATAGTCGTTTATCGTATATCAAAGTCCAACAATTTGCGACCTTCGAGAGTTGCGGTCAGTTCGTCGCCCTCCTTCACTTCGCCAACGCCGACGGGGGTGCCGGTGTAGATCAGGTCGCCGATTTTCAGGGTCACAAACTGCGAAATGTGGCTGATCAGCTGATCGACCGTGAAGATCATCTGCGCGGTCGAGGCCTTCTGTCGCACCTGCCCGTTGAGGGTCATCTCGAAGTTGAGGTTTTGCACGTCGCCACCCAGCTCCGCGAGCTTCACAAATTCGGGCGAAATGGCCGCCGAGTGGTCGAATGCCTTAGCCATCTCCCACGGTTCACCAGCCTCAGCAGCAGCACGTTGCACATCGCGAGCCGTGAAGTCGATACCCAAACCCACCTCGTCGTAGTAGCGGTGGGCGAAACGCTCGGCAATGCACTTGCCCACGCGGTTGATACGCACCACAAGCTCGCACTCGTAGTGCACCTCGCGGCTGAACGAGGGGACATAGAATGGGTCGTTATTGCGCAGAAGAGCCGTGTCGGGCTTCATAAAGAACACCGGCGCCGACGGCACTCGGCCCATCTTCAACTCATCGACGTGATCGACATAGTTGCGTGCTATGCAAAAGATCTTCATTGTTTGTTCGTTGCTTTAACTATTTATATTTCAGCACCTTTTTTGTCGTTCGGTGGCATTTCGCGCGACGTTCCGTCGCGTTTGCACGCCATATGGGCGTGTTTTACTTTTTCTTTGCTCCCCCTCATTCTCATTATCTGCGGCTGGGGGGGTCGGCCTTTGGCCAAGCCGCAGATAATGACGAAATTCATTGAATTTCGATTTTATATTTTCCCTTTTTTTTAATTCAAACAAGCTTCAAACATAAAACTAATTTTGAATCTTGAATTTTGAATCTTGAATTAGCCTAACCATTTCGGCGGCAAAGCGTTCGCTCGCACCCGCACCACCGATCAACGCACCGAGCTGATCGAAATCAGCGAGCATCTTCGCGCGTTTTTCGCCACCGCTGACGATCGCTCGCAACTCTCGTTCGGCGGCCTCCAAATCCAACTTCGCGCATACCATTTCGCGCACTGCCTCGCGTCCCAGGTTGATGTTCACCAACGACACGAACGGAATTTTCAACACATAGGGACGCAACACTTCGTAGAGCTTAGGTACGTGATAGACAACCATTTCGGGGATTCGCATCAGTGCCGTTTCGAGCGTTGCCGTACCCGACGTAACCACCGCAGCCTCAGCTACGGCCAGCGTCTGCTGGGTCTGGTCGCATACGTAACGCACATCTGACGCATACTGACCATCTGCCATATATGCCCAATAGAAACGCTTGTCGATCCACGGCACTGCCGTTACAACAAACTGATACTCAGGCATTCGTTTCGACAGCTCGACCATCGCAGGCAGATTTTCGCGGATCTCGCTCACGCGGCTGCCCGCCAGCAGGGCGATGATCGGTCGGTTGTCGAGGTTGTTGCGACGAATGAACTCCTCGCGCGAAACGAAACTCGTCTTGCGAGCCTCGATATCATCGACCAGCGGGTTGCCGCAGAAGGTCGGCTCGATACCCTTCGCGCGGAAATATTCCGTCTCGAACGGGAAGATCGTGAACAACCGATCGACATAGCGGCGCAACTTTTTCACGCGCCACTCCTTCCACGCCCACACCTTCGGAGCGATGTAGTAGAATGTACGTAAACCTCTCTCTTTGGCCCACTTAGCCATCTTCATATTGAAGCCGGGGTAGTCGATCAGAATCAGCACATCGGGCGCAAAACGCTCGACATCTGCTCGGCACTCCTCGAATTGGCGACCGATCGTACGCAGGTTGCGCAGCACGGTCATAAACCCGAAGAACGAGGTTTCGCGGTAGTGTTTTGCGAGCCCCTCCTTGCCTCCCTCGGCCGCCATCAGGTCGCCACCCCAGAAACGAAACTCCGCCTGCGGATCCGCTTTGCGCAGTCCCGCAATCAGTTTCGAGCCGTGAAGATCACCCGAAGGCTCGCCAGCTATTAAGTAATATTTCATAGTCAATTCACAATTCACAATTCACAATTCACAATTAATTAGCATTCGGCTTGGTGTCGATTCGCCTTTTCGGGTGGTGCCGATAGCTATTGTGAGTTGTGATGTGAAGTCTATATTGTATCTTTTGTTGTCTTTACAATCTTCATTAACATCTTCGTAATAGCCTTACAATCAGAATATATACTATCATATTCTTGATCGGTAAGGTACTCTGTTGCGTGCAATAATTCGAGCCAATACTCCGATTCGGAGGCCTCTTTGAGCGCAATGTTCATCTTGGCAACAAAATCAACTCGCGATTGACCTCGCACCGCCTCACGAACATTCGCGCCAATGCTCGTCCCGCTTTTGAGCAACTGACGAACAATCACCCTCTCACACCCACGTTCGATTAAATAGCGTTGTAATCTTACAATGCGAACTGCAAAAGCAAACGTTCGATCAACTATAATGTTGTCCTCCTTCATCCTACATAATTACTTGTCTTCACGCTCCAATTGTGAATTGTGAATTGTGAATTGTGAATCGATCAAATCGGGTCGCAGTCGCTTGGTGCGCTCCCACGCCTGCTCCTCCTGCCACTTTTCGATCTCGCCGAAGTTACCCGACAGCAGCACATCGGGCACGCGCCAGCCACGGAACTCCGCAGGGCGGGTATAGACGGGCGGTGCCAGCAGGTTGTCCTGAAAGCAGTCGGTCAGTGCCGAGGCCTCGTCGCCAATCGCACCGGGTACCAGACGCACCACCGAGTCGGCAATGATGCAGGCCGCCAGCTCGCCACCCGTCAGCACGTAGTCGCCGATCGAGATCTCGCGTGTGATCAGGTGCTCGCGGATACGGTGGTCGATGCCCTTGTAGTGACCGCACAAAATGATGATGTTGCCGAGGGTCGAGAGGCGGTTTGCCTCGTGCTGGTCGTAGCGGATACCGTCGGGCGAGGTGTAGATAATCTCGTCATACGAGCGCTCCGACTGCAACTTTTCGACAAGCTCAAACACGGGCTCGCACTTCATCACCATACCTGCCTCACCTCCAAATGGATAGTCGTCCGTTGTGCGGCGTTTGTCGTGGGCGTAGTCGTGCAGGTTGTGGACCACGATCTCGACCAGACCCTTCTCTTGTGCACGTTTGAGGATCGACTCGCTCAGTGGCGAGGTCAGCAGTTCGGGAACAGATGTTATGATATCAATACGCATAATTCACAATTATTTAAAAAGCTCTCCAAATAATATCCTTTTCGCCCTCGTCGCTCAGGGGCACCTCCTTGCCGTGTTCGAGCGTGAAGCCGCGATAGCCGAGCGAACGGAACAGCGCGATGATCTTCGGGCGGTTTTCGCCACCTGTTTCGATCAGCACCGTCGGGCGGAAACGCTCCAAAAGCGGTCGCAACTCGTTCATTACCACCACTTCGTAGCCCTCGATGTCGCACTTGATGAAGTTCAGTCGGGTCAGTTTCGCAAACAATTCGCTACCGCGACGCATCTGTGCGGGGAAGCGTTCGCCCTTTTGCTCGCCCTTTTGTTCGCCCTCGCTCTCGGCCGCAGCGTCGCCCACGAAGTTCTGTCCCGTGCCGAAGTAACCCTGATAGCGGGCCGTGTCGTTGCACATCACAATCTCGCGCTCCTCCTCGCCCAGCGCATAGGGTAGGATCTCGACATTCTTGCAGTGGCGCAGGTTGTGGCGCAACACACCGAGAATCGGAGCTACGGGCTCGATCGAGTAGAGCTTACCGCCCTCGCCAATCGCCTGCGAGATGTAGCGCGAGTAGTAGCCGAGGTTGGCGCCGATATCGATTGCCGTAGCACCTTCGCCCACCAGCTCGGGCAGGTGGTAGACATACTCCGTAGCCTCGGCGTAGCGACCTATGCCCAGACGTTTCCAGACGAAAAACATCGCGCTCACCACCCTCAGATAGCCTTCGAGGGGCAGCAGTCGATAGAGCAGTTTATGGATCAGACGCATCATAGTCGGTTAGCCTCGATAGTTGATTTCGTTGTTCATTACCTCCACGACGAAGGGGTTGTAGAGCACCTCGTGACCGATGTCCGACGAGGGACCGTGACCCGGGTGGAATACCACGTCGTCACCCAGGGGCACGATGCGGTCCAAGATCGAGCGCATAATCCACGAATAGTCGCCACCGGGCAGGTCGGTACGACCGATGCTCTCGCGGAAGAGCGTGTCGCCCGTGAAGAGCATACGTCCCTCCTCGTGGTAGAGGCATACGTGACCGGGGGTGTGACCGGGGGTGGGGATCACCTTCAAGACGGTCTCGCCGAAGGTGATTTCGTCGCGCTCTTTCAGGTCGATGTCGATCGAGGGTGTTACGGGCACCTTCAAGCCGAACATTGCCGCCTGCTGAGCTGCGCTCTCGACCAGAAACTTATCGTCGCTCGACAGCGCATAGGGCACTCCCAGCTCATCTTTGAGGGTCTGCACGCCCATAATGTGGTCGATATGTCCGTGCGTACCGACGATCATTTCGGCTTCGAGTCGATTCGAGCGGATGTAGTCGATTATGGCGGCGGTTTCGGTTGCGTTGCTGCAACCTGCGTCGATGATTATGCAGCGTCCCGTAGCTTTGTCGGTCACCACGTAGGTGTTCTCCTGAAAAGGATTGACGCAAAAGAGTGCTATGTCGATCATAGTTGTTAAGAAGTTTCGTGTGTTTTTTCGGATTAAACAATACTTTTCCAAAATACAAAAATACGAATTTTTCGTAATCTACCGCCCTTTTTTATACATTATTTTATACGCGCGGGCGTGCAGGGGTTGCAATCTTCTGCTTTTTGCCGAGGATTGCATCGCATTGTGAAGGGGTGAAGAGCGTTTAGAACTGCACCGCGCAGCTAAGACCGAGAGCGTTGGCCTGCGAATAGTAGATTGGGGTTGCCGCGAGCGCTTGCCCCTTGCGCGGAATGCGGAAAATGTGGCGATTGAGTGGCAACATCCAATATCCGATGCGGGCCGACAAAATGCCAAATCCCGCACCCGCAACCACATCGTTGAACCAGTGTCGATCGTTATACATTCGCATAAAACCCACCGTTGCCGCTATGGCATAAGCGCCCATTCCGACGCCCCAGCCATACTCCGTACGCACCAATTCGGCACCCGCAAAGGCGGTTGTCGTATGCCCCGAAGGGAAGGAGTTGCGAGTGCCTGTGTCGGGTCGCGGCTCACGCGCTATGTGCTTGATACTCTGCGACAGAGCGCTCACCGCAACGTAGGTCACGCCAGCCACTGCCACGCGCTCGCCGAACGAATGTTTGGCCTCCAAGCCCATATAGTCGAGCGTGAGATAGAGGGCCACGGGCGCATATTGAATGTAGTCATCGAAATGGTATTTTCGCCCGCCGCTCAGATCGCCCAGACCCTCGCGAATTGCCACATTCACGCCGTGCAGAGGGGCTTTCTCGCCCACACCCAACGCTCCGATGGCCACCAGCGATGCGGGCACGATAAGCTGTGTGGGGCGAAAGCGTGTCGAGGGGGTCTGGTTGGCCTCCCACCAGTCGCGTTTGCCATTTTTACGCAGGGTGTAGTTCTCCATTTGGCGAGGTTGCTCGGCGCGGCTGAGCGTATCAATCGGACTCAACGACTGCCCGACAACATTGCCGATCGACACCGCAACCAAGAGCGATATCAACGTAGCTGTCCGCGCGATTCGATATGTCCAATTCGACCTCATAGCGTTACAAAGGTAGCAAAAAAGGTCGTAAATGTGTGCACTAACCCAAAAACATTCAGCAAATTACACCCAAAATTTGCGTGAGAGGCTTCGCGGGGGGTTGCAATCTTCTGCTTTTTGCGTACCTTTGCCGAAAATAAATCCAAACTATCGTGGCACGTAAAAGACATCAATACCCCCTGATCGAGGGGCTCGAAATCACCACTCTCGCTGCCGAAGGCAAGTCGCTCGGCCGCTGGAACGACCAGGTTGTGTTCGTTCCGATGACCGTTCCGGGCGATGTGGTGGACGTTCAAATCCGCAACAAGCGCCGCCGTTATATGGAGGGCTATGTGGTTCGTTATCAGAAATTTTCGGAGATGCGTTGCGAACCTTTCTGCCAGCATTTCGGTGTTTGTGGCGGTTGCAAGTGGCAGAATCTGCCCTACGACGAACAGCTCCGTTTGAAGCAGTCGCAGGTCGAGGATCAGCTGACCCGTATCGGCAAAATCGAACTGCCCGAGATCAGCCCCATTCTGGGCTCGCAGAAGACACAATTCTACCGCAATAAGCTCGAATTTACCTTCACTCCGCGCCGTTGGTTGACGCAGGAGGAGGTCGCTTCGGGTGCCGAGCTCGACGCTTCGCCCGCACTCGGATTCCACATTCCGACGATGTTCGACAAGGTGCTGGATATCGAAAAGTGCTGGTTGCAGGACGAGCCTTCGAATGCTATTCGTTTGGCAACCAAGCGTTTCTGCTTGGAGCACGGCTACGAGTTCTACAACGTGCGTGAGCACTCGGGATTTATGCGCAATATGATCATTCGCACCGCCTCGACGGGCGAGGTGATGGTCATCGTCATCTTCGCCTATCGTGACGAGGAGCGCATTGCCGCACTGCTCGACCACCTTTGCGAGCTGTTCCCCGAGATCACCTCGATGATCTATATGATCAACGAGAAGTTGAACGACTCGACGGGCGACCTCGATCCCGTGACCTATCGCGGCAACGGACACATCTTCGAGCAGATGGAAGGTCTGCGCTTCAAGGTGGGTCCCAAGTCGTTCTACCAGACCAATTCGGAGCAGGCCTACGAGCTCTATAAAGTGGCTCGCGAGGCGGCCGATTTGAAGGCCGATGATGTGCTCTACGACCTCTATACGGGAACGGGCACGATTGCCAATTTCTGCGCATCGCGTTGTGCGAAAGTGGTTGGTATTGAGTATGTTCCCGAGGCTATCGAGGACGCAAAGGTCAATTCCGAAATCAACGGAATCCGCAATACGGTCTTCTATGCGGGCGATATGAAGAAGGTGCTGAGCGACGAGTTCGTTGAGGCCAATGGTCGCCCCGATGTAGTGATTCTCGATCCGCCGCGTGCGGGTGTCGATGAGCCTGTGATCGATGTGATTCTGCGTGCTGCCCCCGAGCGCATTGTCTATGTGAGCTGCAACCCTGCAACCCAGGCGCGCGACATTGCGTTGATGGACGGAATGTACCGCGTCGAGAGTGTCCAGCCGGTGGATATGTTCCCGCACACCTACCACGTCGAGAATGTGGTCAAACTCGTTAAGAGATAGTTCAAAATTCAAGATTCAAAATTTAGCCACGCCCGTTTTGAGCGTGGCTTTTTTTGCTTTCAACTATCTCATCATTGGCGGGTGGGGGGCTCGCCCGAAGGGCGACCCGCCAATGATGACACGCCTTGAAAGGCGTGCGGTTTAAGGGCAATAGGGCGAAAAATTGTGAATTGTGAATCAAAAAAACGGAACCGCCCGTTTCGAACGATTCCGTTTAAGCTGTGCAGAGGTGGTATAAGCCGGGTTCTGTACTCCGACGAGCGGAGCCTCTACCATTTATCTACGATGACGATCACTCGCCACCTCTAGCAACCTACCCCCCGACATTGGACGAGTAACCCTTAATTGTCGGTATACGCGGTCTTGCAACCCGTCAGGCGTATTGACCCGCACGTGTCACCACGGCGGCGGTGGGCTCTTACCCCGCCTTTTCACCCTTACCCGCTGGGCCCACACGTGGGCGACGGGCGGTTATTTTCTGTTACGCTACTATGACCTCACGACCATCTTCCCGTTAGGAAGCACGGCACTCTGCGTTGCCCGGACTTTCCTCCCTCCCCTTGCGGGGACAGCGGTAGAGCCCGCCTCTGCGGCGACAAAGGTACGCATCAATTCATAATTCACAATGCACAATTGGCAATTATTTTTCTTTGGCACCACTTTCCGCAATATTCAGGGGGCAAAAAAATGGAGCTGCCGCATAGGGCAACTCCACTTTTTGTATAATATATAAGGTGCTCTCTTACCAGATCACAACGCGCTCCTCGACGGGCATAAACATCGCACCGTCCTCGATCGAGAATGCCTTGTAGAAGTCCTCGATGTTGCGCAGGGTTGCGTTCACGCGGTTCTTGCCGAGCGAGTGAACATCGACCTTGGTCAGGCGAGCAATCTCCTCGTCACGAATGTTCTGTGCCCAGAGGGTAGCATACGAGAGGTAGAAACGCTGCTCGGCGGTGTAGCCGTCGATCGGAGCGGGAGCCTCCTTGCCTTCGAGCGAGTTGCGCAGTGCGGTCATTGCCACGCGCAGACCACCCTGATCGGCGATGTTCTCACCGAGCGACAAGCGACCATTAGCGAAGATTGCGGGCTGGTCCTCCTTTGCTGCCAGCACCTCGATAGCGTCGAACTGCTTGATGAGCACCTCGGCACGCTCGTTGAAAGCGGCTGCGTCGGCTGCGGTCCACCAATCGTTCAGGTTGCCGTCCTTGTCGAACTGGCGGCCCTGGTCGTCGAAACCGTGAGTCATCTCGTGGCCGATCACAACGCCGATAGCACCGTAGTTCACCGCGTCGTCAGCCTCCGAGTTGTAGAAGGGGGGCTGCAAAATTGCTGCGGGGAAGCAGATCTCGTTGGTGGTGGGGTTGTAGTAAGCGTTCACGGTCTGGGGCGACATAAACCACTCGTCGCGATCGACGGGCTTGCCCAGTTTGGCGAAGTTATCGGCAGTGTACCAAGCATTTGCGCGCTTGATGTTCTCCCAATACGACAGCGAGGGGTCGATTTCGAGCGACGAGTAATCCTTCCACTTGTCGGGGTAGCCGATCTTGACGGTGAACGAAGCGAGCTTCTCCTGAGCGCGTGCTTTTGTCTCGTCGCTCATCCACTCCAAAGCCTCGATGTGCTGACCAAGAGCCACCTGCAAGTTCTTCACCAGCTCGGTCATACGCACCTTGTCCTCCTCGGGGAAGTACTTAGCTACGTACATCTTACCTACGGCCTCGCCCAGAATCGAGTTGGGCACGCCCATAGCGCGCTTCCAGCGGGGACGCTGCTGCTGTGCGCCCGACATCTGACGACCGAAGAAATCGAACGATGCGGCGTTCAGCTCGTCGTTCAGATACGACGCTGCGCTACGCAGGCAACCTGCTGCCAGGTAGTCCTTTACAACCTCGATCGGGGTCGTTTTGAGCAAGCCATTCACTGCGTCGAGTACCTCGGGCTGACCTACGATCACCTGCTCGAACTCGCCGATGCCGACAGCTGCGAAGTAGCTCTCCCAATCGATCGCATCGTAACGAGCTACGAATGCCTCGCGGGTTGTGGGGTTGTAGTTTGCGTTGATATCGCGCAACTCGACCATCGAGCGGAAGTTCTTAGCCATCTCGGTCTCGAAAGCGAGTACCGCCGCAGCCTTCTCGGCAGCACCTTCCACCTCGGCCAGCTCGAATGCCTTGGTCATAAATGCAACGTAACCCTCACGCTTCGAGGCGTTTTCCTCGTCGAGATAGTAGTCGCGGTTGCCCATACCGAGGCCCGACTGCTGTGCGTAGAGAGCATTCACCGTGCTGTTCATCATATCGGCATCAACGCCCAGACCGAACAACGGGTTGCTCACGCTGTTGTGCAACTCAACCAGCACGGGGATCAGCGTCTGCAAATCGGTGATGGCGTAGATCTTCTCCAAGTCAGCCTTGACGGGAGCCAGCGCCTCCTCATTCAGACGCACCGAGTCCATACCCATCTTGTAGAGATCCGAGATCTTCTGCTCGACCGAGCCTGCCTTAGCCTTCATCGCCGTCATCGACTGGAAGAGCTCGTTGATCTGCTTTTCGTTGGTCTCGCGCAACATATCGAACGAACCGTAACGCGAGAACTCGGGCTTCAACGGGTGCTTCTGCTGCCAGCCGCGCGTTGCGTGCTCATAGAAATCCTCGTTGAGAGCGATAGTCTTATCGAAGTTGGTGGTGTCGATTGCGGGCACGCTCTCGCGCTTCACGCCGCCACCTGCGCAGCCTACCATTGCGGCTGCCGAAATGAGTATCATCAATCGTTTCATTTTGTTTTGTTAAATGTTCTGTTTCAAAAAAGGGGCGGACAGCCTCACTGACCGTCCCACCCCGACAAGAAATATCTTAAATACTTGTTCGTTACTCGTTGATAGCAGCTACGCCCGGCAGAACCTTACCCTCGATAGCCTCCAACAGTGCACCACCGCCGGTCGAGATGTACGATACCTGGTCAGCCATACCGAACTTGTTGATGCAAGCCACCGAGTCACCACCACCGATGAGCGAGAATGCGCCCTCAGCAGTAGCCTTAGCGATAGCCTCAGCGATAGCGCGCGAGCCACCGGTGAAGTTGTCGAACTCGAATACACCTGCGGGGCCGTTCCACAGAATGGTCTTAGCGCCCTCGATAGCAGCTGCGAACTTCTCGCGAGTCTTCGGACCTGCGTCCATACCCTCGAATGCGTCGGGAATCTCGTTAGCGGGGCAGATAACGGTGTTGCAATCGTTCTTGAAGTCGTCGCCTGCAACGCAGTCAACACCCAGCACGAGGTTTACACCCTTAGCCTTAGCCTTCGCCATAATCTCCAGAGCCAGATCGAGCTTATCGTCCTCGCAGATCGACTTACCGATCTTACCGCCCTGAGCCTTCGAGAAGGTGTAGGTCATACCACCGCAGAGGATCAGGTTGTCCACCTTGTCCATCAGGTTCTCGATGATACCGATCTTGGTCGACACCTTCGAACCACCCATAATAGCGGTGAAGGGGCGCTTGATGTTGCTCAGGATGTTGTCAACAGCCTCTACCTCTTTCTCCATCAGGTAGCCGAGCATCTTGTTCTCCGAGGTGAAGTAGTCAGCGATAACGGCAGTCGAAGCGTGCTTGCGGTGAGCGGTACCGAAAGCGTCGTTGATATAGCAGTCAGCATACGAAGCCAAAGTCTTAGCGAACTCCTTCTGCGAAGCCTTCATAGCCTTCTTAGCCTCGTCGTAAGCGGGATCCTCCTTGTCGATACCGACGGGTTTGCCCTCCTCCTCGGGATAGAAACGGAGGTTTTCGAGCATCAGCACCTCGCCCTCCTTCAAAGCAGCAGCCTGCTCCGAAGCCTTAGCGCAATCCTCAGCGAACTGCACCTTCACGCCGAGCTTTTCGCTCACGGCATCCACGATCTGGCTGAGCGAGAACTTAGCGTTCACCTTGCCCTTGGGCTTGCCCATATGCGACATAATGATGAGGCTACCGCCGTCAGCGAGCACCTTTTTGAGGGTGGGGAGTGCACCGCGGATACGGGTATCATCGGTGATCTGGCCATTCTCGTTGAGGGGCACATTGAAATCCACGCGAACGATCGCGCGCTTGCCTTTGAAATCGTAAGTTTCGATTTTTGCCATAGTTGTAAATGAAATTTATAGAGTTATCAAATTTTCGATTTTTCGTTTGGACATAATCGGGGCAAAGTTACGATTTTTTTCGGAATACACATATATATAATTCAAAATTCAGGATTCAAAATTCAAAATTATTTGTTTTGTTGTCGTTTGAGGCTCATCATTGGCGGGTGTTGCTATATTTGGTTATCAAAAATAAAACACACTTCGCGGGCGGAGCACTCGCCCGCGATCCTTAGACTTCGCACTGCGCGAATTTCGGAAAAAGTGAGAGGGTGATTTTTGCCGTTAAAAAAGATGTCCATTTGATTGCTTCAAATGCGCGAAGCGATCTTTTAGGCAAAAATTGCACGCTCACCCGAAATTCGAGCCTTGCGAAGAGTTTTTGGTGCTACCTTTTGTCGGCACAAAAGGTAGCGGAAACATTGAAAGCTCCGCTCGAAAGGTTTGATACACTGTTACTTTTGTTTGACAAAAGTAACCAAAAACAACCCCGATGATGAAAATTTGCTACGACCATCGGCAAAAAGCTCGAAATGGGCGACTACGCGATTTTGCGAGCAAAATGTCCCCATTTCTTAACCGCT
>JAZOPR010000017.1:0-87164 GCA_045655685.1 Alistipes sp. | reverse complement strand
AAAAAAATCACTAATTCATAAACCTTATTACTAACGCCCCTCTACTCTTAATATGAAAAGGTTGCCAAATTGTTTAACTTAAAAATTTAACACTATGACAATGCAAGAAAAAACTTTATCATTTGAGCAACTACCAGAGCTCATTCAAAATCTGGTAGAGAGAATTGAAGCACTCGAAAAGACAGTTCGCGAGAAACAACAACCTCAACCACTCGAAGGAGAGCTGATGAGCGTAGAGGATGTTTGCAAGCTACTGGGCAAATCCAAATCTGCGGTGTACCGAACGGTGAGGTGTCACGATATTCCGTTTATCCGCCAGGGCAATAGGTTGTACTTTGATCGACCAACAATCAAGAAATGGCTCGAGAAGAAACAAAATATCGAGTGCATCACCAATATGGAGGAGTTCGAGAAGTTTATGACTCCCGACCCGTGGCGATATCGAAATCGAAAGTGGTAGTTTGTTTTCACACCCGGACAAGGCGGATTTACTCCGCCTTTTTCTTTTGACTATAGTAAGATTTACCTATCGATAATACCTTATATTTATAGATTGTTTACAAACTTTTCGGCACGGATGCCTTATTCTGCCAAATTTTACTTATTTTTGTAGTGTGGGGTGTTTTTATCCTCCAAGATTTAGATTTTTAATATGAGAACCTATATAAGTTTATTCAGTAGTGCAGGCGTTGGTTGTTATGGATTTCATAACAAGTTCCAGTGTATTGCTACAAACGAGCTACTAAGTGATCGAATAGACATTCAACGCGCAAACAATAAGTGCAAATACGAAAGTGGCTATATATGTGGAGATATAACTTCTCCGTCTATACAGCAATCCATATATGATCAAATAGCTTTATGGAAGGATTTCGAAGGTCTTAGACAAGTAGATGTTGTCTTTGCAACACCTCCTTGTCAAGGCATGTCTACTGCTAATTATAAGAAGAATGACCAGGAACAAGTTCGAAATTCCCTAGTTGTAGAGGCCATTAAAGTAATACAAGCCGTCCAGCCAAAAATTTTCATTTTTGAGAATGTGAGGGCTTTTATGAATACAATCTGTACCGATACAACAGGTGTTGATATGCCGATTAAAGACAGCATATTCAGCAATCTTTCTAACAATTATCATATCTCTTGGAAGGTTATCAATTTCAAGGATTATGGTGTTCCATCAAGTCGACCTCGTACGCTTGTTATAGGTACTCATAAATCATTAAGAAATATTAGCCCGCTCAATTTATTCCCAACTCGCACTAAAGAAATTACTTTAAGAGAGGCTATTGGCAATTTACCGTCATTAGAATATGGCTGTAAGGACAAAACTGATTTCTTGCACTTTGCTCGTAAATTCCCAGAATATCAGTTACCATGGATTAAGGATCTAAAAGAGGGTGAGAGTGCTTTTCAAAATCCGACAGAAACACGTCCGCATAAAATTAATTCAGACGGAGAACGAGTTGAATTAAAAGGAGCGTATATGGGTAATAAGTACAGGAGGTTGGTATGGAATAAACCTTGCTCTTGTATAGCTACACGTAATGATCAATTAGCAAGCCAAGATACTATTCACCCAACAGATAATCGAGTGCTTAGTATTAGAGAGTTGATGAGATTGATGTCTATTCCTAGTACGTTCAAATGGACATCTACGGATCATCTTGTTACACCAGAGAACTCCGAACAATATCTAAAGCGTAACGAACTTAATATTAGAAGATGCATTGGAGAGGCTGTCCCAACGCATATCATTGATGATATAGCGAACAAAGCGAAAGTATTGCTAGATTACGAAGATTTTGTAAACACATATGAATCTAAATTATTAGATACTTATCTTGGAGACAAGCATCTAATTAGCAATTTTTATATATATACTTTTTTGCAAGAGCAGAAAATAGAGAATGCAAAACAATCCGGTGCATTCTACACTCCACAGTGCGTCGTGTATGATGCTCTTAAGGATGTAGATACGAATAAGAATATAGTACATATACTTGAGCCAGCTGCTGGTCTCGGAGCATTCCTTCCACAATTGAGCGGATTGTTCTCAGAAAGCGATATGGTTTATATTGATGCAGTTGAGATTAACCCAGATACTATTCAAACGCTAAAATCTGCATTAAGAAAAATAGACCTTGGTTCTAATATTCATATCAATTTTATTTGTGCTGACTTTCTAACCTGGAAGGCAACTCGTAGTTATGATCTTGTTGCTACAAATCCGCCATATGCTACTGCCTCAAGAGCATACAAGGAAATCCTTGGAGATTTACACAAGACAAAAAATTTATTTGCATTGTTTCTGGTAAAATTACACGATGTAGCAGATGAAATAGCTTGTGTGATTCCCAAAAATTTCATTATGGCAGATGAATTTGCTTCCATTAGAAAACTATACGAGAGTTATCCTATTGTAAGCATATGTGATTTTGGTGTAAAGTTCTTTAAAAAAGTGTTTGTAGAAATCATAACTATACACTTTGCTAAGAAATACGCATCTGATATTCAAGTGACAGATTATGTTAATGATGTGAGATACACACATAAGCAAGGTTATGTATATCATGACAAGGTTTGGCTTATTTATAGAGACGCCTTTTTTGATAGCTTTATAAAAAAACTGCAGCTGGATGTGCTTACATCTTTTCGAGATAGACAGATCACTAACAGTAAAGTAAGTACTCATGGTAAAATATGGGTATTGAAATCCAAAAACATTTTGGATAACGGATCAATTGTACATAAAACAGGATACGATAGATATGTAGATTCTGTGGAAGAGTTTACAGTTGGGCAGTTTCTAAATACTAAGTCTATTATTATGCCTAATTTCACCTACAACACAAGAGCTACAATCCTTCCTGATAATACTATCCCCAACGGTAGTATTGCTATACTTACGCCTAAAGTGAAGAATGTTAAAGTTGATTTAGCGTTTTATGCTACAGACGAATTTCGTCGATATTATGCAATAGTAAAAAGCTTGTCTAGGTTTACACTTAATATTGATAAGTGTTCACTATATTACATTGGAGCACCTAAATAATTTCATATTATGAATCGCGATATAACCCAAATGCTGATAAGCAAACTGTCTGGTTTAACACTATCGACAGATACCGGTAAATTCTTAGCAGATAAATCGTATGGCTTTGATACAATGTTCTTTGCATGTCGATTTATACAGAGATTTCGTTTTGGCGATGTTTATAAAAAACTTGAATTGCAGGAGAAATCTAATGCTTACATCAAGGATTTATTCTGTTTGAGGACTGCTTCTCAAATTCAAAATTATTTTACTGAAGCCGTTGCTTTATTAGTATTTTGTGGTGTTCTACGCAAAACTAGCAAACGTGGCGTGTATGAAATTATTGACGACGAGTTATTGGATTTTATAAGTTCTAGCTTTGAAAATGCATATATCTTTCAATATATGCTTTGCTATTGTGTTTTTGTACATGATGGCATATGGGATAAGTATAAAGAGTTCTGTAAAGCTCAAACACTCGCACATAAACAAGGAATCTATTTGCAAATCAGAGAAATTTTCATAGAAAAAGACAATCGAGTAATAGATCCAACTAGGGAGTGGGCTAATTTTGTTCCTAAATATCCGATGGTTGTATTAAACTATGCTAATCATCAGAATATGATTTCACGAACAACTATTGTACAAACACGAGATGTTAAAATTGAAGATATTTCCTTGAATACAGAAGGAACAAGAGCGAATATGGATTTGCCGAAAAAGAATGCATACCTCCATGACTTTTCAGATTCATATGTAACCGAAACCTTAAGACCATACCTTATCACTCCTGCGTCTAAATATGATACAATATCATATTCAGATTCATTCTCTATTGATGTAGCAGACACCAAATTGGATATGCTTGATGATGATGGTAGAACATCCGACATGAAAGAAAAGATACTAAAAGGCAAGTATAAGATATCTGCTCGTGGTGTTCAAACAAGAACTGTTCAGGGAGAGTTTAGGTCTGCTCTTTTTGTTAAGACTCCGCACAAATGTCCTGTTTGTGGATTTGATTTTAAGAATCTCCTCATTGCTAGTCATATAAAACCATATTCAAAGTGCGAGGACACTTATGATGCGATGAATCCAAACAATGGTTTGCTTATGTGTCCTATATGCGACAAGTTATTTGAACAAGCGAATTACATTACAATAGACTATAAAACAGGCAATGTAATATATGATACAAATATTGAGGATGAAAAATCTTTGCAGTATTTACATGATTGCACTGTCTCGTATGATTACATCGACGGCGAAAGAAGGCATTATCTAAAATGGCATAATGAAGCCTTTTATGAGAAGCATTCTCATATGACAAAAGAATAAGTGAGCTCTCATTTGGAGGTAAGAGTCGCTAATAAATAATACAACTATTTATGGCATTTAGTGTAGGCCGAGCATTTATATCAGACGCTCCAACATTCGAGGAGTTTGACTTAACAAATGGAGATCTATCGACTCTTGAGATTGTTGAAAAATCAGGAGGTGGTAATTGCTTTATTCGCTCAAAAGATGGACAGCATTATTATGGCTCCTTTGTATTAGATAGAAATCGAGAAACAACTACACTCTGTGATTTACAGTTTTATAGGTCAAGTGCTACTAATTGCTATATCCCTCGTCCAACTTTCAGAAAAATCAAAAATGACGGTACGGATCAGACCTGCAGAGGGGAAGCAATAAGAGTCGATTTTAATGATAGTGAAAAGGCTCAAAGATTTTGGGATTTAATAGGTTTCTTAGGTAGTTTTAAGGATCTTGTAGATACTGGTAGTTTTGATAGGAAATATAAGATTGTTACCTCAGACTATGCTCAATTCCTTAAAACACTAAATTCTCCAGATAAGATTAAAGCTGTAACAGAATTAATACGACATGGTGATTTTTCTACTGATGACATTAAGTCTTTGATTTATGAATCTCGCAAGAGAACATTAAGACGTTTTCTATGGCTTCTTCGTAATAAGACTCTTAAAGAAGGGGTTACAAGTCGGGATTTTTATCGAACAAAATTCGGTCTGACTGGAGAAGAAGCTGTTTGGCATCATTTCCTTAAAACTAATGATTGGATATTAGGACTTAATGCAGATTTACGTTTTACATCAGAATTTATTGATGAAGCTAAAGTCGGCACTGAGCAAACGGATGGCAAAGGCAGTCCAAAAGTAGATTTCTTAGGTGTAACAAACTATACAACGCTCATAGAGCTCAAAACACCTGAGACTCAAATTTTCAAAACACTACGAGGCTGTCATAGTAGGACTAATACCTGGGAATTCTCGGCTGAATTTATTTCAGGAGTTAGTCAGTGTTTGGGACAAAAATTAGCTATGGATGAAGGCTATGCAGTCAAGACGGTAGTAGATGAAGATGGCAAAGCAATCTCAAAGGATACTGTATATAATGCAGATGTCAAAGTCGTATTTGTCATTGGATGTAGATATGGTCAGTTTCCGCATAATAGAATAGTCGACAACTTAATCAAGAGTAAGACTTTTGAGATGTTTAGACGCAATAACCGCAATATTGATATTATAACATATGACGAACTATTCGAAAGAGCATATCATATTGTAATGACAGAAAAAATTCCGACAGACTGGTTTGCAGATGAAGCCTTTGATGTTAAATAATTAAGATTTAAGTCTCGCGATTGATAATCGAATAAAAATATGAAGAAACAATTAATTCATATATTACAAAATGCTAGTGACGTTTGTAATGGTATTGCAAACGCTATTACTAAAAGAAATAATGGTCAACCTTTTTGTCAGAATTATTGCCCTGGAGAAGATCGCTTAGTAATAGTAATCCAGCAATTGATCAATGCAATAAAAGATATTGAGCCTGAATGTAGTGTGCGTTTAGCTGAAGAAATACAAAATGTAAAACATATCTTGCCAAATAAATGCATAAACCCTTATTCATTTGGAGCAATAGTTGCTATTGTCACTATTCTAAAGCAAAAATATCTTGGCGCCCAAATACACATACACAATACTGGTTGTTCTAGAAAGTTCTTTATTAGTCACTCTTCTAATGATAAGATAATTGTCAATGGATTTATTAAGGAGTTGCTTAAAATTGGTTGTGGATTCAAAGATGCTGACATATTTTGCACGTTAGATTCAACCGCTATTCGGACCGGCGACGATTTTCGTGAGAAAATTGTAGAAAATATGAAGTCTTGTGACTTTATCCTTCTGTTCATTTCAGAGGACTATATGAAGAGTGAAATCTGCCATAATGAAATGGGGGCAGCTTGGGCTTTGGATAACAAGAGGATTTTGCCATTTGTTCTTCCTGGCACCACATTTAACCAGATGGGATTCCTTAATATTGTAAAGCAAGGGGCGTCAGTTGCAGATAAAAGCAAATTAGATGAATTCTATAAAGAGGTGTGTGAGCATTATGCAATATCACCAGATTGGCCGAGTTTCAATAAGGCAAAAGAAGATTTTATAGGCATAGTAAACTCAATACAATAAGTATGTGAGAGTCGCCTAGGCTAAGAATCAATTAAGTGATAATTTATACCCATGACTAAAATATCCATTCGATTCTATAATGACCGGGAGGTGCGAGCTATTTGGGATGAGGGAAAGTCCAAATGGTGGTTTTCTGCTGTTGATATCGTTGCTGCTATCACGGAAAGCCCTCGCCCTCGTGTGTACTGGGGTACTGTAAAAAGTCGCTTGAAGACTAAAGATTCTCAGTTGTATTCAAAATGTATACAACTGAAATTGACAGCTACCGACGGGAAGAAATATGCGACCGATTGCTTTATGCAAGATGATATTATGGATCTGGTAAAGGCTATTCCAAGCAAGCGAAGTGCTGACTTCCTCGACTGGTTTACATACAGCGACAATACCATTGATGGTCAGAGTCTCAAAAAGGCATACTCGTTATACGAGAGCGGTTTGCTAAATACGATGGAGCCAGGAAATGTAAAATGCTTGCAGCAGATTCATGCCTACCTTTTTGGTGGCTTATATGACTTTGCCGGACAGATCCGCACGGTCAATATCGCCAAGGGTGGTTTTCAGTTTGCGATGGCGCAGTATCTTCCGCAGACGCTCGCCAATATCGAGCAGATGCCCGAGACCACCTTCGAGGAAATTGCCGACAAATATGTAGAGATGAACATCGCTCACCCATTCCGTGAGGGCAATGGTCGTGCGACTCGTATATGGCTTGATTTGATTCTCAAAAAGCAGTTGCAGAAATGCGTCGATTGGAGCAAGATTGACAAGAACGACTACTTGAATGCAATGCAAAAAAGTGTTGCCGATTCATCGGATATCAAGCGACTTTTGCAGTCCGCTTTGACCGACAAAATCAACGACCGTGAGACCTTTATGAAGGGTATCGACTACTCGTACTACTACGAACAAGAAGAGTAACAAAATTTCAAAGTGCCAAATTTGAAATTCCAAAGAGCCAAAATGGCACTTTGAAATGGCGCTAAATAAAGTTAAGCAACTCGTGAGGATTACTCACGAGTTGCTTTTTATTTACCTATCAACTTAAATTATCCGCAGCTAATGTTTGTTAGAATTATGGCATCTTGATTTTTTGTGGCATTTTGCCTTGTGTTTTTGCGGTAACGGAAACGAGACAAAACAATATCTTGAAATACCATCTGCAAATTCTACAATAGAAAGTGGACATTCACAACCCCCAAAATCCATATCGAACACAAGCGAAATGGTCCTTGGGGCTATGTTATTATTTATCTATAATTTAACACGATTTTCTATGAAATTTTACTATCTTTGTACTTGGATTAGGGCTCCGAGCAGAAAATCAGAGAAGTGTGCATTTACTGTAATAGAATAGCACAATTATCGACCTTATTTCGGCTCAAAGTTCGCAACTCATTGATTATCAATACCATTTTTACACTGCATAGGGAAGTAAATTGCGGAGTTGATTGATGAATAAAAAAAGGATGTGGCTCAACAAAAGCCACATCCTTTTTTTGTCAATATGCTGATTGGCTTATCCTTTCAGCCACGTATGGCGGACTACGCTATAAATGGGAACAAATGGCAATATGAGCGGTGTGCGCTTGGTATAGGCCTGGAATTCGGGCATTGCGCCATAAGTCTCGGCTTGACGCAGTTCAAGACGACGTGCGCCGCTAAACATCACATACACAATGCCGATATAGCCCAGTGCGGCCACAACCCACTGCCACACGCTGCAACAAGCCCCAAAGCAGATCACAAAGCTACCGGTCCACATCAGCACCTCACCGAAGTAGTTGGGACAACGAACGATACGATACAAACCCGTATCGACAAAGCGACGTGCATTGATCTTCTTTGCTGCGCTCTTTTGGGCGTCGGCCACCATCTCGATCACCACGCCTAACGTTGCCAGCACCGCGCCTATCCACGCCCAGATTTCGTTTACTTCCATACCCTCAGCGAGGTTATTGAGGTAGAATGTCACGGGGCTCATCTGACCGACATAGAGCAGTGCGCACGAGATCCAGATCATCAACATCACAAAGACGGGCTTGCGAGTGGTGTTCTCGGGTTGATAGAGAATCTGCTTATACGATGCCGATCGACGCTCACGCAGAAAGAGATAGAGAGCAAGGCGTATTCCGTAGACGAAGAGCACTCCGCACAATATCGCGGCAGGGAGTGTCAGTTCGCCCCAGAACATCGCCACCACAGCGACGGCGAGAGCCGAGATCGAGAGTCCGTATCCAATGCTAAAAAAGTAGATGAAGTAGATCCAACCGACTGCCGACACGGCAAACGAGATCAATAAAAGTGTTAAGAGGTTTGACATAACAACGACTGTTTAAGATTTAACATATCTACGAAAGTACGAATAATTTGCCATTTCGCGAAATATTGACTCCAATATTATAATTGCTTCGATTAGATCGACATATTTCAAAAAATAGCTATCTTTGCAGCACGAATTCAACTATCGAAACATCAGACGACTATGAAGAAAATCTTTACATACACATTTGCTTTTATCTGCCTCGTCATTGCGGCAGATAGCGCTAAGGCGCAGAAAGTCAAGAGTTCTGACCTGACTTTCTCGGCGCAGGGCTGGTATGGATTCGACATCGAACAGAGCCGCCCAAATCTAACCTCGTATGGCTATATGAACTACGAGGCGGCGGTCGGCATTCAGACCAAGCCCGAAAACAAGAACCCCTACGCCGAGGCGTTCGGATTCCCGTTGATCGACATCGGAGTGTCGGTGGCTCGCGCCGGAAATTTCAAGTTCAGCGACCAGACCCACTTCCCTAATCTTTACTCGGTGTATGGCTCTTTCGAGCGTTCGATCCTGCGCAAAGAGCACTTCTCGGCGGGTTATATGCTCAACTTCGGCGCAACGTACAACCCCGCCAAGTATGACCCCGTGAATAATCCCGGCAACAACTGGCTCAGTGCGCCCTTTATGGCCTACTTCGGTGCAGGCGTATTCGGCAAGGTACATTTCGGCAAGCGTTGGGAGGCGGGTGCGAACTTTATGTTCCGCCACTTCTCGAATGGTCGTTTGAGCCTTCCGAACGAGGCGCTGAATGGTATGGGTGTCGGTGTTTTTGCCCGCTACCGAATGTCGGACTACGACCACAAGAAATACACCACAAAGTATAATTTCGAGCGCAGTTACGATCGCGGAATGCAGTATATGATCGTCGTGGGCGGTGGCGTACACACCTGTATGGCCGAGTGGAATGCCTACGTGGAGAGCGAGCCCGACCCCGTAAAGAAGGCTGAGGAGGCCGCAAAACTCAAAGCGCACCCCAAGTTCTCGCTCAGTTTCGATGCGCTCTACCGCTACTCGATGCGCTATGCGACGGGTCTTGGCCTCGACCTGTTCTACTCGTCGAATATGAAGTCATTAGAGGCTGCCGACCGAGTATTCTATGGCAATGAGGCGGTGGAGAATAGCCCCGGTTACAACCCTCTGTCGGTGGGTCTTGCCGTAGTTCAGGAGGTCTATTGGGGCAACTTTGCGGTACACGTAGCTGTGGGTGCCTATCCCTATCGTCACAAGGGCGTCAATGGTCCCGAGGCCAAGGCTGCGGGCGACCGCGAGCGTGGCTGGCACTACGAGAAGGCGGGTATCCGCTACTACTTCCCCAAGCTGGGCGATACGTTTGTCGGTTTTGCCATCAAATCGCACAGCATCAAAGCCGAATATTTGGAGTTTTCGATCGGTGTGAGATTATAATTTCCAAACGATAGAACACAAAAAAAGCTGCTCGACCCCGAAAGGTTGAGCAGCTTTTTTTTGATTCGTCACGTCGGGCTACACGTGGCGCAGTACCACCTCGCGACCTGCCCAAACCATCACCAGACCGAGCACAAGGCTCAGCAGCGTATAGAGCGCAAAATAGAGATAGTGGCGTTGTTCGATCAGCGACAACATATCGTGCGAGAACGACGAGAAAGTGGTGAAGCCACCACAGAAGCCCGTGATCAGCAGCGCATTCATTGCCGTGGTAATGAGCGACGTACGCTCGGCCGCACCAAACAGCGCACCGATCACAAAGCTACCCACCACATTGACCACCAGCGTCGCCCACGGAAAGAGCGTCGCACCGAGAGCCGCACACAGACGACCTGTCAGAAAACGCAGACACGTACCCAGAAATCCGCCCGTGCCGGCCAAAAGCATCATCTTAATCATATCCAAAAATCTTAGTTGATTCGGTCAACTCACCGAACAAAATTAATACCGTAATGCCAATTTTCAAAATCGGCTGGCATATTCTTTGCCACGAATCGAGTTGAGAACTTTTCACAATCTAAAACTTTCAACTATGCATTTAACACCAAAAGAGATTGACAAACTTCTACTGCTGTCGCTCGGAGACATCGCCGCACGACGCAAAGAGCGAGGACTAAAACTCAATCATCCTGAGGCAGTTGCCTACATCACCTCGGCCGCCTTGGAGGGGGCTCGTGAGGGTCGAACGGTCGAGGAGGTAATGACCCTGGCAGCAGGCGTACTGACGCGCAACGACGTGATGGAGGGCGTAGCCGATATGATCGACCTGTTGCAGGTCGAGGCGGTCTTCACCGATGGGTCACGCCTTATAAGTATTCACAAACCTATCAAATAGAGGCAATTATGGCAAAACAAAACACAACTCCGAATCCCGCTGCCGCACTCTATGGCGCAGGTGCAGGATTCGTGCCTGCGCAACCCGTTCCGATTGGAGGCGTAGTGCTCCGCAGCGAGGAGATCGAATATAACGCAGGTCGCCCGACGACCAAAATCAAGGTGCGCAACACGGGTGACCGCCCCATACAGGTTGGCTCGCATTTTCACTTTTTCGAGGTCAATCGCTACTTGGAGTTTGACCGCGAGGCAGCCTTCGGCTCGCATCTCAATATTCCCGCCACGACCGCCATTCGTTTCGAGCCGGGTGACGAGCGCGAAGTCGAGGTTGTACCCTTTGCGGGCAAGCAGCGAATCATCGGATTCAACTCACTTGTAATGGGTTACGCGGGCACAGAGGACGATCCCGTCTACTATCCTGCACGCCTTGCAGCAATCCGACAAATGCACCACGAGGGCTACGCCTGCTGCTGCACGAAACAGAAACATTCACAAAACAAATAACACGACAAATGGCAAAAATTTCACGTCAAGAGTATAACAATCTATTTGGTCCAACGGTCGGCGACAAGATCCGCTTGGGCGATAGCGATCTCTATGTCGAAATCGAGCGCGACCTGCGCGTCTATGGCGACGAGGCGGTCTATGGCGGTGGCAAGACGATCCGCGACGGTATGGGTCTGGCGAACACAATCACCTCGGACGAGGGTGCGCTCGATCTGGTGATTACCAACGTGACGGTCATCGACCCGATTCAGGGTGTGGTGAAGGCCGACGTGGGTATCAAGAATGGTCGCATTGCGGGTCTGGGCAAGGCGGGCAACCCCAACACTATGGAGGGCGTTTCGCCCGAGCTGATCACGGGTGCTGCCACCGACGCCATTTCGGGCGAGCACCTGATCCTCACGGCAGGCGGTATCGACGGTCACGTTCACGTCATCTCGCCCCAGCAGGCCTATCACGCGCTGAGTGGCGGTATCACGACGCTCTTTGGCGGCGGTATCGGCCCCACCGACGGAACTAACGGAACCACAATCACTTCGGGTCGCTGGTCGATCGAGATGATCCTGCGTTCGTTCGAGGGTCTGCCCATCAACGTGGGTCTGCTCGGCAAGGGTAACTGCGCAACCGCGCGACCGATAATCGAGCAGATCGAGGCGGGCGCTTGCGGATTGAAGATCCACGAGGATTGGGGCTCGACGCCTGCGGCGATCCGTGCTGCACTCAGCGCTGCCGACAACTACGATGTGCAGGTTGCGATCCACACCGACACGCTCAACGAGAGTGGCTTTGTCGAGGATACGATTGCGGCGATTGACGGTCGCACGATCCACACCTACCACACCGAGGGTGCAGGTGGCGGTCACGCTCCCGACCTTTTGAAGGTGGCGTCGATGCCCTTCGTGCTGCCCTCATCGACCAACCCGACGCTACCGTTCGGTATCAACTCGCAGGCCGAGCTCTTCGATATGATTATGGTGTGCCACAACCTCAACCCCAAGATCCCCTCGGACGTGGCCTTTGCCGAGAGCCGTGTGCGCCCCGAAACGCAGGCAGCCGAGAATGTGCTGCACGACCTGGGTGTGCTGTCGATGATCTCGTCCGACTCGCAGGCGATGGGTCGCGTGGGCGAGTCGTTTATGCGAGCAGTGCAGATGGCCTCGTATATGAAGTCGGCTTGCGGGCGATTGAAAGAGGACAGCGACAACAACGACAACTATCGCGTGCTGAGATACTTGGCTAAGGTGACGATCAACCCCGCGATTACCTTCGGTGTGGCCGACTACATCGGTTCGGTCGAGCGTGGCAAGGTGGCCGATCTGGTACTTTGGGAGCCCGCCTTCTTCGGCGCAAAGCCCAAAATGGTGATCAAAGGTGGTCTGATCAATTGGTCGAATATGGGCGATCCGAATGCCTCGCTGCCCACACCCCAACCCTGCTACTATCGTCCGATGTTTGGCGGTTTTGGCACGGCGCAACCCGCCACCTGCCTCTCGTTCGTGTCGAATGCGGCTTTCCAGCGTGGCATTGCCGAGCGACTCGGTCTGCAACGTCAGGTCTGCCCCGTGCGTCGCACCCGACAACTGACCAAGGCCGATATGGTGCTCAATGGTGCCACACCCCGCATCGAGGTCAATCCCGAGACATTCGAGGTTATGGTCGATGGTGTTCACGCCTATGTCAAACCCGCCGAGCGATTTGCTCTCGGTCAGCTCTATTGGTTCGGTTAAGCGATGAGGGTCTACACGCAAATCATTGGAAACGTGCACTCTAACGAGTGGATCGAGGCTCTGCGATCGGTACAGATCGAGAGCCTCACACTCGACCAATGGACGGCACAGAAGAGCCGTCTGGTGGCCGTGAGCGACCGTGGCAAGCAGTATGCCATCTCGCTCGGGCGCGGGCAGCGGCTCTCCGATGGCGATATTCTCGACTACGATCCCGAGAATCATCGCGCATTGGTTGTCGATGTGCAGATGCACGAGGTGATGGAGATCGCGCTCGACCGCCTGATGCGCTTCACGCCCGAATACATCGCCCGTACCGCCTTCGAACTCGGTCACGCCATCGGCAACCAGCACTGGCCGGCCGTGGTCAAAGGCACACGTGTTTTTGTACCGATGACGCTCGACCGCAAGGTGATGGAGAGCGTGATGCGCACCCACTCGATCGAGAATGTCACTATCACATTTCGGCGCGGGGGTGAGGTGATCCCCTATCTGGCTCCGCACGAGGTGCGCCGTCTGTTCGGGGGCACCGATCCCGCAACGTCCGAACACTCACACCACCACGCCAAATGACTCTGCGACAGATCGTTCACCTGCTCCAATATGCCGACTCGGCACTGCCTGTCGGGGCGTTTGCCTTTTCGAATTCGCTCGAAACGGCGGTCGAGCAGCACATTGTCTATGACGCACCGACACTGGCCAAGTTTGTCGAGGTGTTGTTGCGGCAGTCGGCCTCGACCGATGGCATTGCAGCCCTTGCGGCACGACGCGCTGCGCTCGCTGGCGACTACACGACTCTGCTCGATGTTGACGCGCGGTTGATACGTTGCAAACTGAGTGACGAGGCGCGACAGATGTCGACGCGTATGGGACGCAAGTTGGCCGAGCTGTGCGCTCAAACCACACATAATGAGCTACTTGTGCGGTGGCGCGACGCGATCGTTGCACACCTCACCGCAGGCACCTACCCCGTCGCGCAAGGCATCGTTTTCGCCCTCGGGGGGTTGGACGCGCGGTCGCTATTTGCGGCACAGCAATATGGCGTGATGACCACCACGCTCAATGCAGCGTTGCGTTGCCTGCGCCTGACGCACTATGATACGCAACGGATCATCGCCGAATTTGCCGACACGATCGAGGAGCTCTACGAGCAGATGCACACGCTCGGCGTGGAGCAGATGTACACCTTCGCTCCCGAGGTCGATCTGCTTGCGGCATTGCACGAACGGGGCAGCGCACGAATGTTTATGAACTAATTGAAATACAACGCAATAGAAATGAACAACAATACCTGCCGAATAGGCATTGGCGGCCCCGTCGGATCGGGCAAGACCGCCCTGATCGAGGCCATAACGCCACGTCTGCTCGCGCTCGGGCACAAGGTACTGATCATCACCAACGATGTGGTCACGACCGAAGATGCCGAGCACGTGCGCCGTATGCTCCAAGGCATTTTGGTCGAGGAGCGTATCATTGGTGTCGAGACGGGAGCCTGTCCCCACACCGCCGTGCGCGAGGACCCTTCGATGAACATTGCCGCCGTCGAGGAGATGGAGGCCCGTTTTCCCGACGCCGATGTGGTGCTGATCGAGTCGGGCGGCGACAACCTGACGCTCACCTTCTCGCCCGCGCTGGTCGATTTTTTCATCTATGTGATCGACGTGGCGGCGGGCGACAAGATCCCCCGCAAAGATGGTCCGGGCATCTCTCACTCGGATATTCTGGTGATCAACAAGACCGATCTGGCACCCTACGTTCACGCCTCGCTCGACGTTATGCAGCGCGACTCGCGGGCAATGCGTGGCGAGCGTCCGACCGTGATGACCAACTGCTTCACGGGCGAAGGCATCGACGAGGTGGTCAGTTTGATTGGTCGTATGGCACTCTTTGACAGCAACATAGACCGATGAATACGCTACCGCAACTCGGTCGCTATCTTCGTGAGCCACACGGAGCGCCCTCGGCCTCGGCCGGCAAGCGAGGCTACCTGCGTATGCTCTTCGAGCCGGACGCCGACGGGAGGTCGATTCTGCGCAAGTTGGAGCGACGCACCCCGATCATCGTGCAGCAGGAGCTCTATTTCGACGAGCAAATGCCCACGATGCCCTGCGTCTATGTGCTCTCGTCGGGCGGTCCGAATGTCGATGGCGATCGCTACCGACACCACATCACGCTGCGGCGCGACGCCTTTGCCCACATCTCGACGGGCGCGGCAACCAAACTCGCCGAGATGCACAGCAACTACTCCGAGCTGGTGCAGACCTTCGAACTCGATGCGGGTGCCTATCTCGAATATCTGCCCGAGCCGACCATTCCGTGCCGTCACACACGCTATGTAGCGACAACACAGATCGTTATCGACCCTTCGGCGACGATATTCTTTGCCGAAATCTACCTCAGCGGGCGACGCCACAAACGCCGTGGCGAACACTTTGCCTTCGACCTGCTCGCGATCGCAACCTCGGCCTCACGACCCGATGGCGAGCCACTTTTCGACGAACGAATGGTCGTCGAGCCGTCACGTTTCGCACCCGACTCGCTGGGTGCAATGGGCACGTGGAGCATACTCGGCAACTGCATTGTTCTCGCACCCGAGCAGATCATCGAAGCGATCTACCCACAGCTCCGCTCACGAATCGATCGGGAGCAGGGGCTGGCGGTTGGCGTCACTCGCCTGCCCTCGCATTGCGGACTGATGATCAAGGTGTTGGGCAACGACACCGCGAAGGTCAAACTCACTATCCGCGAGATCTGTTCCGTCGTGCGACGCCAAGTGAAGGGGTGTGCGCTACCTGCGGAATTTCCGTGGAGATAAACTCAACTAAAAAAACAGCAAAACAGATAGTTATGATGTCAAATCTAAAAATCAACGATGAGCTTCAACGACTCGAACCGCTCGAACACCTGCGCATCATACTTCGCGGGGCGGGGCAGGTAATGTTCCAGCCAAGTGCCTGGACAGGACTCTTTTTCATTGTGGGCATCTTTTGGGGATCCTACACCTCGCACACACCCGAGGTGGCTTGGGGCGCACTGCTCGGACTGGTGGTTTCGACGCTGACGGGCTATATGATCGATATGCCCTCGGAGGACGGGCGACAAGGGCTTTGGGGCTTCAACGGCATATTGGTCGGGTGCGCCTTTCCGACCTTTCTGGGCAACACCGTGTGGGTATGGATCGCGCTGGTGCTCTGCTCGGCAATGACCGTCTGGGTGCGTACGGGTATGAACAACGTGATGGCTCCGTGGAGGGTCAATTCGTTCACATTTCCGTTCGTTTTCTGCACGTGGATATTCATTCTGGCGGCTCGCGCGATGAACTCAATGCCACCCGAGCACCTGCCCGATCCGACACTGCCCGAGGTCTTTTCGTCGACAATCGACCTGCACATCACAAACCTCATAACATATTGTTTAGAAGGCGTTTCGCAGGTCTTTCTGATCGAATCGTGGGTGACGGGACTACTGTTTCTCATCGGTTTGGCAATCAGTTCGCCCATTGCTGCGCTGACCGCCTTCGGTGGCTCGGCATTGGCTCTGCTCGTGGCACTTGTGTTTGGCACGGCGGGCACCGAAACCGCACACGGATTGTATAGTTTCAGTGCGGTGCTGACCGCCCTGGCCGTAGGCGTGGTGTTCTATAAGCCCAACCTGCACTCGGCACTTTGGGCCATCATCGCCACGATCGTGACGGTATTTATGCAGGCGGCAATGAACGTACTGTTGTTGCCGTTAGGTATCGCCACGCTCACCGCGCCATTTTGTGTCACAACGTGGTTGTTCCTGCTGCCGCTGCTGGCGATCAACAACGAGGAGAATCTCGACCACTCGAACTGGAATCCCGAGAACAAACGCCACTTGGCCAAACACTCACAAACACCTAAAAATTAAGCACTATGCATATGTCTGACGCATTGGTCTCGCCGGCAGTCTTTGGCGTGACCTCCGTAATGGCCACCACACTGATCGTCGTCGCCACACGCCGTATCAGCCGCCCGACAAACGAACAGAACCGACGCCTGATACCCCTGATGGGCGTTATGGGGGCGTTGGTTTTTGCGGCGCAGATGCTCAACTTCACAATCCCAGCAACGGGATCGAGCGGCCACATCGTGGGCGGCATACTGCTGGCGGCGGTGCTCGGACCGTGGGCGGGATTCCTCACCCTCACATCGGTACTCGTGGTGCAGTGTCTGCTGTTTGCCGACGGAGGGTTGATGACGCTCGGTTGCAACATACTGAATATGGCGGCGCTATCGTGTCTGGTTGCCTACACGCTGATTTTCAAACCATTGGTACGCAATTCCAACTCCGCAGCGCGGTGGAGCGCCGCCTCGATCGCAAGCTCGATCGCGGCTCTGACGATGGGAGCATTAGCCGTCACGACCGAGACCGAGCTATCGGGGATCACCGCCCTGCCCTACGGTCGCTTCTTGGCGTTTATGCTACCTATTCACCTGCTGATCGGGCTTGGCGAAGGTTTGGCAACAGCGGCCGTCGTCGCCACCCTGCGTCGCTATCGTGCTGATATGCTGATCGATGCAACCGACAACACGACTCGCCCTCGCACAAAGTTCATCGCCGTAACAGTCGTCGTAGCGCTCGTTCTGGCGAGCATTGCGGGCACGGTTGCCTCGTCGCACCCCGACGGATTGGAGTGGTCGATCGAACGCACAACCGACGGTGATGAGATCGCCGAGTCGAGCACCTCGCTCCACCATAGCTCCGAGCACCTGCAACAAGCAACGGCTCTGCTGCCCGACTACGAAGCCTCGCTGTCGGGGTTGGTGGGTGTCGGGGCGACGCTGGTGATGATCTATGGGGCATCGTTACTCTTCCGACGTCGATGATCCGCCTGCAACGTCTGCTCGTGCAACTCTCTGAGCTCGAACGAGCAACACCCAACCACTCTACGATCGACCCGCGCGCCCGAATCGTAGTGACTCTCACCTACTTAGTCGTTATGCTGTCGGTGCCCATCACGCGACTTTCGGAGCTGTTGCTCTATGCGCTCTTTCCGATCGTCTGCGCCGCCGATGTGCGGATCGAGTTCCGCCCCATACTTCGGCGCTCGCTCATCGTTGTGCCCTTTGCGGCGCTGGTCGGGGTGTTCAACGTCTTCTATCACCGCGAGGCGGCAATGACGGTGGGCAGTGTGGTCATCACACGCGGGTGGCTGGAACTCCTTTCGATCATCGTGCGTGCCGTGCTCTCGGTGCAGGCGCTGGGGGTGCTGGTGCGCACCGAGGGTTTCGGTCCCTTCTGCAATACACTGCGACGACTCCGCGTGCCCGCTCCATTGACCACGCAACTCGCTATGATGTACCGATATATGTTCGTGCTGGTCGAGCAGTTGCTCTCGCTCACACGGGCCCGCGCAGCACGCAGTTACGGGCGTCGGGCAATGCCCGTCGGTGAGTGGGGTACGATTGTCGGACAACTCACCCTGCGCACCTTCGACCGCGCCGAACGCATCTCGATGGCAATGGCGGCACGGGGTTTCGAGGGGCGACTGCCCGACTATCCGCTCACGGAGCGACAGTGGCGGTGGCGCGACTCGATCTACATCGTGGCGTGGAGCGCTGCACTCATTGTCTGCCGAACGACCTATCCCGTCGAACGCTTTGCTCGATTTTTCAACTCGCTATGAATCAATCTATTCACTTCGATAATATTCACTACTCCTACACCCCCGAGCGCGAGGTGTTGCGGGGCGTCGACCTACGGCTCAATCGTGGCGAGAAGGTTGCGCTCGTCGGTGCCAATGGTGCGGGCAAATCGACCCTGCTGCTGCACGCCAACGGACTGCTTATGCCCTCGCGCGGGCAGGTCGAGGTGAATGGTTTGACGCTCACACCAAAGAGTCTTCCGACAATCCGCCAGCAGGTGGGGCTGGTCTTTCAATCTGCCGATGATCAACTCTTTATGCCCACGGTCGAGGAGGACATTGCCTTCGGGCCCGCCAATATGCACCTCACTCGCGAGGAGTGCGACCGGCGCATCGAACGCTCACTGCGCCAGGTCGGGGCTCTCGACCTGCGCCACCGCTCCACCCAGCAACTCTCCGAGGGCGAGAAACATCGTGTGGCGATCGCTACGGTGCTGGCTATGGAGCCGTCGGTGCTCATTATGGACGAGCCCTCGGCGGGTCTTGATCCCCGCGCACGAAGGCAGATCATCGAGCTGCTTAACCGCTTCGAACACACCGCTTTGATCGCCACTCACGACCTCGACCTCGCCCGCCTTGTTTGTCCCCGCACGGTAGTTATGCACGCAGGTCGCGTGGCGGCTGACGGACCGACCGCACAGGTGCTCGACGACGAGCCGTTGTTGGAGCGTTGCGGGCTATAAACTACCCTTTTTCAGAGCTCTCGTTCACCCCGTTCGCCGGCCGATCGGGGCTTTTCGTTTATATATACATATATAAAATAGGGCAAAACGGGCTATTCGTTGGCAAAAACGAGCCGTTCGTTGAAAAAATTTTGAATCAACCTATTGCAATTCTACCTTTGCAGGTGTTAATTGAAGGAGTGTTCGATCGGCTGAGTCCGACCGAATTTAATGCGAGAAAATTTTACAAATAGACAATGAATAGAATCTTCACCCTACTGTCCGCGCTGAGCCTGTTGCTCGTTTCGTGCGAACAGTTCGAAACACCGACCATCAACGCCCCCGAAGGTAAAGTGCGCGTTACGATCAAGAGCGGATCGCCCCAGAGTCGCACCTCGGTAGCCGAGAATGGACTCTCGACCACCTGGTGCAATGATGACCAGATCGCCGTTTGGGCGTCGAATGGCTCGACAAACGTACTCAACGCCCAGCCGTTCAAGGTCTTCTACTCGATCGGCAACTACACCGAATTCACTACCGACATCACCCCGATGGGCGAGGGCACATTCACCTACTACGCAACTCACCCCCAGCCGCTGTCGGTGCAGGGCACCCAGGCGAACTACTCGCTCGAAAGCGTTCAGCAGGGTTCGTTCGACGGCACAAACGATATTCTGGTGGCATATCCCGCATCGGGACTTGCTCTCGAAAACGAAGATGCCGAGGTGAGCCTCACCTTCAAACATAAGATGCATACGCTCCGTATGTTCGTACCCGACGACGTCGAGGGTATGGGCGAGCCGATTCGTCGTATCGACATCACCTTCCCGACTCAGGTCGTGGGCGATGTGAGCGTCGACTACACCTCGGCAACCGCACCCGCAACACTCGCAAATGGTTCGAACACAGTTTCGATCGAGATCCCCGAGGGTCTTTCGGCGTCGAGCGAGGCGGCACGCAAGTATGCTTACGCGATCGTCTTCCCCGCAACGATGAACGAGAGCGACCAGATCTCATTCGAGGTGCGTACCGACAACTACCACGCTACACAGACCTTTGCAGCACGTTCGCTCAGCGAAGGCGGCAGCACCCCCGTACGTCTGACCTGCTCGCCCGAGTTGAATACCATACTGCGATTCTCGATCAAGGAGAACTTCCTCGGCGAGGATCTGATCAAGGCGACTATCAAGACCGCTGACGCCGAGTATGTAGTCGATCCCGCGACCTCGTTCTACGCCGCCGGCTTCTACGACCTCGACGTTACCGATATCGCAAGTCTGGCAGGTCAGTCGATTACGGTCACCTACGAGTCGGAGCACGCCATTGTCAGCCAGACGCTCAATGTGCCCAACTACAACGCAGGTCAAATCGCTGACGTCTATCTGACTGTGCCCTATCTGTTCTTCGAGGATTTCAGCCAGATCGGCACTTTCACCGACGATCACGACGATGCAAAGACAGGCTTCGACTTCGACGGCGATACATACAACAATGTCAAGATGCTCGATGACGAGGATCCGCATCTTGCGGGCTGGTCGGGCGGACACATCGGCGGTCAGGCAGGCAAGGCTATCCGCATTATGTGCCGCTACGAGTCGGGTCTTACGGCCGACGCCTACTATAAGGGTCGTGTCGATACCCGTGCAATCGGTGGTTTGAAGTCGGCAGCGAATATCCGTATCACGTTCGACTACGCCAGCGCTTACGTACACTACTTCACCAGCGGCGGCGACGTGAACACTCCTATAAAGATGTATATGGGTTACACAACCTCGACCGGAGCAGTGAAACCCGACAGCGGTTCGACCGACACCGCGAAAACAGCTCCGACCAACCTCCCGAACAAGTTGATCGATGGCGAGTCGCTGAGCGAGAACTCGGGCAGCTACGACTCGGGCTTCTACACCCACTCGGCTGTGGTTCTCAACTCGGCTACGGCTGACACCCGATTGAGTTGGATCGTCAGCTCGGACCTCAATGCTAGTTGGCTGGGTGGCAACGGTAACTTCTGGATCTACATTGACAACATTAAGGTTTCAATTGCGAAATAGACAAAATAATAATAACACACAAAAAACCAAACAACTATGACAAAATTCAAAACTTTGGCATTGCTCTTCGCGGCAGCACTCGCTTTTGTGGGCTGCTCGGAGAATGGGTTGGAGTCGGGTCGCGGTCGCGCCAGCGTCGCACTCTCGACTGACGACTCTGCCATCGAACTGACTCGCGCAAGTTTGGGATTGAGCAAACCTGCCGCAGCAGACTTCGCTCTGACAATCTCGGACGCATCGGGCAACGTACTGAGCGAGTGGAACTCAATTGCCGATTACGACGAATCGACTCTCTACAACGTCGGTAACTACTCGGCTAAGGCAACCTATGGCAAGACCTCGGTAGAGGCCTTCGAGACCCCCTGCTTCGAGGGCACCAAGGAGTTCGCCATCATCGACGACCAGACCACCGAGGTGCGCATCACCGCTTACGTGGCTAACGCCGTGGTGAAGATCGAGTGCAGCGACGCATTCAAGAACTACTTCACCAATTACACGTTCACGCTGACTACGGCTGCGGGCACCGAGATCCCCTTCGTGGCAGGCGAGACCCGTCGCGCATTCATCGATCCCTACACGTTCAGCGTAACGGGTTCGGCAACCACTCAGACCGGTTCGACCGTCAAGATCAGCAAGTCGTTCTCGAACATCGTAGCCAAGACGCTCTACACCGTCAAGTTCGACGTAAACTCGGGCGCGGTAGGTAGCGCAACCGTTACCATCTCGTTCAACGACGAGCCCGTAGCCGAGATCCCCGTTGATATCGAGCTTAACGACAACATCTAATCAATTACAAACCAGACAAAAACGAAAAAACACAATATGAAACTGTTCAAATTCATATCGACCGTAGCTCTCGTTCTGAGCATTGGCTTGGTGGGTTGCGAGCGCGACAAAATCGGTTATGGCGACAAAGATGGTGCAAAGGGCACGCTGTCGTTTATGAAGTTCGACGTTGAGACCTCGACCGACATCGAGGTTATCGGCCGTGCGGCTACTTCGGCTACCTACAACTATGTTATCCGCCTCTTCGACGCCAATGGCGATCAGGTGGGTGAGGATTATATCTATGGTCAGATGCCCGAGAGCATCGTGCTCAATACGGGTACCTACTCGATGACTGTTCAGTCGGAGGCAGAGATTCCGGCAGCCGAGTTCGAGGCACCGATCTATGGCGCTACGGTCAACAACATCGTTATCGAGGAGGATCAGACCACCGACCTGGGCGTGATCACCTGCAAGTTGATCAACATCAAGGTTTCGGTTGGCTACAACGAGGCTATGGCGGCTGTTCTGGGCGACGACGCAAATGTTGTGGTTGAGATCGGCAACGGCGCGCTGAACTTCGCTAAGGGCGAGTCGCAGTGCGGCTATTTCGCTGCTCCCGAGGTGTCGAACGCTATGACCGTTAAGTTCGCAGGTACGGTCGATGGCAACTACGCAACGATGACCCGCGCATTCACCGACGTGAAGGCTGGTCAGTGGCGCAAGGTTACCTTCATTCTGGTTGCTAACGAGGAGGGTAACGTGACGTTCGACGTTCTGGTCGAGGATTGGTGCGACGAGAAGGAGCTCTCGAACAACGTAGAGGTTAGCGAAGAGGTTATCGGTCCCGATCCCGACGCTGGTGCTGGCGAGGAGGAGAATCCCGACGCTCCGAAGGTGATCTACAAGGGTGGCTCGGTTCCGACCGCTCCGATCGTAATCACCGATGGTATGCAGCTCGGCTTCACCATTTCGGCTCCGAAGGGTATCGCAGGTCTGTCGGTTGACATCGCATCGGACAATGCCGACTTCAAGAACGACGTACTGTCGATGGGTATCTCGCCGATCGATCTGGTCAATCCGAGCGAGGCTCAGATCTCGATCTGCGCTATGTTCGGTCTGCCCTATGGTTCGAACCTGGTTGGTCAGACTGAGACCGCATTCGATCTGTCGGGTGCAGTCACTCCGTTGATGGGCTTCCCCGGCACTCACTCGTTCACGTTGAAGATCACCGATGCTGAGGGCAACACCACTTCGACGACTATCAAGATGAAAGTTAACGCATAATCAAACCTACGACAATGAAAAAGATCATTACTTATATCGCATTGGGTCTTGCCGTAGCGTTTGGCGCGACCTCGTGTGATCAGGCCAATATACCCGAGGAGGGCAAGGGCGAATTCTCGCTCAAAGTTCTGTTCGACGACCAGACCCGTGCTACGGCAGAGGAGCTGGCCGAGGATTGCACAATCAATATCTACAATTCGGAGGGTCTGATTCGTACCTACAAGGGTATCGACGCAGTTCCCGCGAAGATGTGGCTCGTTTCGGGCGACTATCGTTGCGATGTTCTGGCAGGCACCGAGAGCGCCGCATCGTTCACCGATAAGACCTACAAAGGCTCTAAGGCATTCACTATCAGCGCAGGCGCAACCACCGCAGTGAGCGTGGAGTGCCGCGTGAACAACGTAATCGCAGCCGTTGCTTTCGACGCTACGATCGCCGACCAGTTCTCGACCTTCGAGGCTCAGGTTGGTGGCGAGCTCTCGGAGGGCAAGGCGCTGACCTTCAACTCGTCGACCGCATCGGTTGGTTACTTCACTCTGGCGAAGGGTACCACCGCTTTGCAGTGGCAGTTCTCGGGTACGCACGTCAAGTATGGTGCATTCACCAAGACCGGCTCGATCGAGGGCGTTGAGAAGGGCAAGAAGTACAACCTCGCATTCACCTACACCAAGGGCACTCCCGAGGGCGATTTGAAGTTCGATATCGCAGTTGTCAAGACTACCGAGGATATCGACGACAACATCATCTTCGAGGCCGATCCTACGGGCGTTGCAGCCGTTGGCAAGTGGGACGTTTGGGCTAAGCACGCTACCCTCTTTGCAAATGTTTCGGAGAGCGAGTTTGGCTCGGAGGGCATCGCAATTCAGGTGCGCGCAGCAGGCACGGAGGAGTGGACCGTAATCGAGGCTACGAAGGCCGGTGACAACCTCTTCTCGGTTGTTGCAGCGGGCTTGAACCCCGAGACTTCGTATGAGTATCAGTTGGTTATCAACGGTGCGGCTGTTGGTTCGGCCAAGACCTTCAAGACCGACTACATCTCGACCGTTCCCAACGCAGGTATGGAGGATTGGAACTCTGGTGAGGGTTGGCCTATGCCCTATGCTACGGGAGGCACCTCGTGGTGGGGCAATGGTAACAAGGCAGCCAATATGGCAGGTCTGGTTATCAGCGAGAGCGACGCTACCACCTTCACCGAGGGTGCCAAGTCGGCAAAGTTGAGCGGTAAGCAGATCAAGATTCTGACCATCGACAAGGTTGCTCCGGGTAACCTGTTCTCGGGCTCGTTCGTTGCTACTGTCGGCACGAGCGGTGGTAAGGTTAATTTCGGTCGTCCGTTCACGGCTCGTCCGTCGGCATTGAAGGTTGACTACAAGTACACCTGCGGTGCAATCACCCACAACGAGGGTGGTCCGGCTGACGACAACACTCCGCACGCAGTGGGCGACCCCGACCGTTGCCACATCTACGTTGCGCTGGGCGATTGGGACTACAAGACCTATGGTGGTACGGCTGAGAGCCCCATACAGGTCAATACGACCGACCACTCGACTCTGTTCAACCCCAACGACGACGCTGTGATTGCTTATGGCGAGCTGGTTAAGGGCGAGAACATCACCGATTGGACCGAGGCTGTTATCCGTTTGAAGTATAAGGATACCAACCGCCGTCCGACTCACATCATCATCTCGTGCGCATCGTCGAAGCTGGGTGACTACCTGACCGGTAGTTCGAACAGTACCCTCTGGGTCGATGATTTCGAGCTGATCTACGACGAGAATGTCGTAACCGAGTAACAACATACGATATGTTTAGAAAACTTTTTATATCAATAATGCTGATTGCAGTGGGCACGCTCGGTGCCCACGCACAGCGTTTTGATCGCGGTATCGAGGTCAATTCGACTGTCTTTGTTCCGAAGGGACAGTGGATCGTCGGTGGCAATATTTCGTACTCGACTCACGACAACGAGAATTATAAGTTCCTCGTAGTTGAGAATATCAATTCGACGGGTTACAACTTCAAGGTCAGCCCGATGTTCGCCTACGCCATCAAGGACAATATGGCGCTGGGTCTGCGTGGCGGCTACAACCGTCAGCTGCTCAAAGTGAACAACGCCGACCTGAATCTGGGTGAGGATATGAATCTGGGTATTTCGGACTATTACAGCCTGAAACACACCTCGACCGGCAGCCTCATCTATCGTAACTACATCACCTTGGGTCAGAGCAAGCGTTTCGCGCTGTTCAACGAGTTGCAGCTCACCTATGGCTATGGTCAGGCGAAGTTGGTCGATAGCAGCGGCGCAGCCGTTACGGGTACCTACGAAACCACTCACGACATTGCACTCGGCTGCTCGCCCGGTCTGGTGGCCTTCATCAACAACAGCACCGCTGTGGAGGTGAACGTGGGCGTGCTCGGATTCAACTACTCGCAAACAAAGCAGGTGACCGATCAGGTATATGTCGGCTACCGCAAGGCCTCGCAGATGAACTTCAAGATCAACATCTTCTCCATCGCGCTGGGTATCGCTTTCTACCTGTAACAGAGCGTTAACAAAATGAGATTTATCGAAAAGATAACATACCTCGTCCTGCTTATGACGATAGCGGCGACCACAGCCTCGGCAACTACGGTGGCCGACTCGGTCGCAGCGGCACCCGTGAAGCGAACGAAGGCACAGCTCGCCGACTCGGCCGCACGCGTAATCCGCGTGCCCTCCGAAGGAGCGCGTGTCGATCGAGGTATCTACCAATATCTGTTCATTCCGAAGGGACAGGTGCTGGCAGGTGCAACGCTCTCGTATGCACATCTGGACAGCGACGACAGCCAATTTATGCTGATGATCGACGGTTTGCAGGCCGACTGCTCGATGACCCGCATCTCGCCCTTCTTCGGTGTGAGCTATGCCAAAAATCAGGTGCTCGGAGCGCGATTCGCCTACCAGCAGGCAAGCGGCAAGGTCGATAACGTGTCGATACAAGCGGGTGATAACGAGGACTATACATTCACGCTGAGTAACGTCGATCTGCAACAGCGCAGCTATGCGGGAGCACTCTTCCACCGAGCTTACATCGGTCTGGATCTGCGAGGTCGTTTCGCGCTCTACAACGAAACACGTGTCGAGTTTGCCTTCGGTCGCAATGAGTTCAGCTACGGCCAGACCACGCTCGACCAATACACCAAAAACCGCCAAGTGGGCATCACGTTCCACCCGGGCGTGGCAGTCTGCATTATGAATAATGTGAGTATGCACGCATCGGTGGGCATTGGCGGAGTGCGACTTTCGGACTCGCGCGTCTTCGACGGCGCAGAGATGATCGGCAAGCGCACGGCAATGAATGCCAACTTCCGATTGAACCTGCTGGATATTTCGCTCGGTATTACGCTACACTTATAAACTTATGACAATGAAACGATTAACGTTTTTATCAATCATAGCGCTCGCACTTGTGAGCTGCATCGAAAACGATATTCCGCTGCCTAAGATTCAAGCGACATTCACCGCATTCGAGGTAGAGGGTGCAACACGCGCGCCGAAGATCGACCGACAGTTGCAGACCGTGACGGTCTATGTCGGCGAGCTGACCGATCCTCGCTCGGTGAAGGTCGATAGCGTCGCCTACAACGAGGGTGAGCCGGTCAAGTCGTCGGTCGATTTCTCGCAACGACTCAACCTCTCGTCGCCTCTGCCCGTGACTCTGTCGCTCTATCAGGACTATGAGTGGAACATTCGTTCGGAGCAGGAGGTCGAGCGATATTTCGAGGTCGAGGGTCAGATCGGCGATGCCGACATCGACTATATCAACCACCGCGTGGTGACGCTGGTGACGGCCTCGACCGACGTAAGCCGAGTGAAGATCAAACGCGCAAAGCTGGGTCCAGCAAACCTTACGACCGAGAGCCCCGCAATCACCTCACTCACAGACTTTACCACCGAGCAGAAGGTTGACATCGCATACTACGGCAAGACCGAGCATTGGACCATCTACGTGGTCAATTCGACCTCGTCGATCGAGATGAAGAGCGCCGACGCCTGGACTCGCGTGGCGTGGCTCGAAGCTAACGGCGTGGCGGGTGCCGACAACGGTTTCAAATATCGCGTGAAGGGCTCGGAGGAGTGGACCGACCTGCCCGACGAGCAGATCACCTCGTCATCGAGCGGCTCGTTCAAGGGTTGCGTGAAGGGTCTGCAACCTCTGACCGAATACGAATATTACGCCTACTGCAACGCCGAGATGACCGAGGTTGGTACGTTCACCACCGAGGCTGAGGTCGCCCTGCCCAATGGTTCGTTCGACGATTGGCATCAGGACGGCAAGGTGTGGAATCCGTGGGCCGCAGGTGGCACCAAGTTCTGGGATACGGGCAACAAGGGCGCAACGTCGGTCGGTGCAAGCAACTCGACCCCCGTGGCTGACGGCTGTCCCGCAAATCCGAACGGTCAGGCTGCACACCTCGAAACCAAGTACATTGTCATCAAGCTCGCCGCAGGTAACCTCTACACGGGCGAATATGTCAAGACCGACGGTACGAACGGTATTCTCGATATGGGTCGCGAATGGACTACCCGCCCCACCAAGTTGCGCGGTTGGTACAAGTATCAGCCCAAGCCGATGAACGTGGTTTCGGACGAGCTCTCGCACCTCAACCTCCAAGGCAAAAACGACACCTGCAACATCTATATGCTGTTGGGCGATTGGGACGCTCCCGTGCAGGTACGCACCAACCCCCGCAACCGCAAGTTGATCGACTTCAACGACCCGAAGATCATCGCTATGGCTCAGTTGCAGTCGGGTGACGTGGTGTCGGAGTACAAGCAGTTTGAGATCGAATTCGAGTATCGCTCGACCTCGCGCAAGCCGAAGTATATGATCTGTGTCATTTCGGCAAGCAAGTATGGCGACTACTTCACCGGTGGCGACGGATCGTTGCTGACGGTCGATGAGTTCGAACTCGATTATGACTATTAATCACACTTTATAACTCCCATTGTCGCGAGTTCGGAAGCAATGTGGCGTTGCCCGAGCGATTGCAGCGGCAATTTTTCTCACTCCCTTTTTTTATTCTCGCAGGTGGAGGCCGACGGATGTCGCCCTCCACCCCCTTTTTTTACCCCCCCGCAGCCTGCGAGTGTGCGCACGCCATTAGACATATATTCACAATTGATTGGCAAAATTCCTCCTTTTGAAGTGCGCAATCAGCACAAAAACCCAACCGCATTTGGACGTTTGAGTTTTTTTTAGCAATTTTGTATAATCGGAGTTGTGCGTAACACTCTGCACCCAACCCCGATAGCAACAAAACAACATCAAAAACGATCGCTATGAAATTGCCTAAACTCGGATTACTGCCGAAGATCATCGTCGCAATTCTCGTCGGTATCCTCTGCGGATTCTTCTTCCCCGATGCGCTTACCCGCATATTTCTCACCTTCAATTCGTTGTTCGGCAACTTCCTCTCGTTTATCATACCGCTACTGATTATCGGTCTGGTGACCCCCGGCATTGCCGATCTGGGACGTAGCGCAGGTCGCCTGCTGGCCATCACCGCACTGCTGGCATACGCCTTCACGCTGATGTCGGGATTTATGACCTATGGCGCGTGCGAGGCGATCTACCCCACGTTGCTGCGCAGAGCCGAGCTGCCCGATCTGGGTGAGCAGACTGCCGCCCTCGCGCCCTACTTCACGGTCGAAATGCCGCCGCTGATGGGCGTGATGAGCGCACTGATCGCAGCATTTGTGATGGGTCTGGGTATCGCCTACTGCGAAGCCCGAACCATCAAGAGCGCCTTCGACGAATTCAAGGCGATAATCACCACCGTCATTACGGGCATAATCATACCGCTGCTGCCGCTCTATATTTTCGGTATCTTCCTGCAAATCACCGTGTCGGGACAGGTGGCGGCAATTATGGGCGTATTCCTCAAACTGATCATACTGATCTTCGCGCTGACCGCCCTGCTGCTTGTGGTGCAATTCTCGATTGCGGGCGTGGTGGCAAAGAAGAATCCCTTCAAGATGTTGCGCACGATGATGACAGCCTACTTCACCGCACTCGGCACACAATCGTCAGCCGCAACAATCCCCGTAACACTCGACCAGACCCTCAAACTCGGTGTGCGCCCCGAGCTGGCGTCGTTCACCGTGCCTCTGTGCGCTACGATCCACCTGTCGGGTAGCACGATGAAAATCGTGGCTTGCGCAATGGCAATTATGATGTTGATGGGTAGTAGTATCTCGTTCCTCGATATGGCGGCCTTCATCGCGATGCTGGGCGTGACGATGGTAGCCGCTCCCGGTGTGCCGGGTGGCGCGATTATGGCGGCTATCGGCGTGCTACAATCGATGCTCGGTTTCGACGAAATGCAGATCGGACTGATGATCGCACTCTACATCGCAATGGACAGTTTCGGCACCGCAACCAACGTCACGGGCGACGGCGCAGTGACGGTTATAGTGGATAAAATGTATAAAGGTGAGTGATTGGTCGAAAATTATTTTTGAGATTCGGAAGAAAACCGTAAATTTGCAACGCAAATTGTATGTAAACAGGAAAACAAGCACATATAAACAATAACTTTTTAAACGAATTTTTAGAATTATGCAAATCATTAGTGTTCACGCACGTGAGATCCTTGACTCGCGCGGCAACCCGACCATCGAAGTTGAAGTAGCAACCGCAAGCGGCGCATTCGGCCGTGCAGCAGTTCCCAGCGGCGCATCGACCGGTGAGAACGAGGCTTTGGAGCTTCGCGACGGCGACAAGAGCCGTTACCTCGGTAAGGGCGTTCAGAAGGCTGTTAAGAACGTAAACGAGATCATCGCTAAGGAGATCGTAGGTATGAATGTTACCGACCAGGTAGGTATCGACAAGACTATGATCGAGCTCGACGGCACCAAGACCAAGAGCAACCTCGGCGCAAATGCTATCCTCGGCGTATCGTTGGCTGTTGCTCAGGCAGCTGCTGACTACTTCGGTCTGCCCCTGTATCGCTACATCGGTGGTACCAACGCTAAGACTCTGCCCGTTCCTATGATGAACATCATCAACGGTGGTTCGCACTCGGACGCTCCTATCGCATTCCAGGAGTTCATGATTCGCCCCGTTGGCGCTCCTTCGTTCAAGGAGGGTCTGCGTATGGGTGCTGAGGTATTCCACGCATTGAAGAAGGTTCTGCACGACCGTAACCTCTCGACCGCAGTAGGTGACGAGGGTGGTTTTGCTCCCGCATTGGACGGCACCGAGGACGCTCTGGATTCGATCATCAAGGCTATCGAGGCTGCTGGCTACGTTCCCGGTAAGGACGTTATGATCGGTATGGACTGCGCATCGTCGGAGTTCTACAAGGACGGTATCTATGACTACACCAAGTTCGAGGGCGAGAAGGGTGCAAAGCGCACTTCGGCTGAGCAGGTTGAGTACTTGAAGGGTCTGGTTGAGAAGTATCCTATCGACTCGATCGAGGACGGTATGAGCGAGAACGACTGGGAGGGTTGGCAGCAGCTCACCGCAGCTATCGGCGACAAGTGCCAGCTGGTAGGTGATGACCTGTTCGTAACCAACGTTGAGTTCTTGAAGAAGGGTATTGAGATGGGTTGCGGTAACTCGATCCTGATCAAGGTTAACCAGATCGGTTCGTTGACCGAGACTCTGGACGCTATCGAGATGGCTCACCGCGCTGGTTACACTTCGGTTACTTCGCACCGTTCGGGTGAGACCGAGGACGCTACCATCGCTGACATCGCAGTTGCAACCAACTCGGGTCAGATCAAGACCGGTTCGATGTCGCGTTCGGATCGTATGGCTAAGTACAACCAGCTGCTCCGTATCGAGGAGGAGCTCGGCGACGAGGCTATCTACGGTTACAAGAAGGTTTATCGCAAGTAATTCGATTTGCTTTCGAAATAACGAGGGGCTGCGTTGTTACGCGGCCCCTTTTTTTGTTATTCAAAATTCAAAATTAATTGGCAAAATCTTCGATTTTGTCACACGCGGTGGCGCCCGCGACTTTTAGTCGCCCCGCCCCACGCCACCGCGTGCGTTATATTGGAAACGAAACAGACAGTTGTGAATCAAAAAAAAGCCGCACCCCAAAAACGGAGCGCGGCTTAATTATTTGCTACGAGTTGGAAATATCGCTATTTCTTCTCGTTCTTCTTGCGAGCGTTATAGAGGAAACGCTTGATCTTCATCGAGGGAGTCTTCTGGAACTCCTCAACCTCCTCGACCTCCGAGATGCGCGAGAACTTGCTCACCTGCGAGTTCACATACTGCAAAACCTCCTTCTTGACCTCCTCCATCTTCTCGGTGAAGTCATCTTTGAGATCAAGATAGCGACGCTCCAACTCCTCGCGGTTGAAGTTCACCAGAGCAATCAGACGACCCTCCTCCATTGTTACGATCGACTCGGCAACAAGCGAGTTGCTGTTGAGCACGTGCTCGATCTCCTCGGGATAGATATTCTCACCGCTGGGGCCCACGATCATACTATTGACACGACCCTTGATCGAGATATAACCATCGTCGGCAATGGTAGCGATGTCGCGCGTGCGGAACCAGCCGTCCTCGGTGAACACCTCAGCCGTAGCCTCAGGATTCTTGTAGTAACCCTTCATCACGCAAGGGGTCTTAGCCACCAGCTCACCCTCGCCCTTCTCGTTGACATTGTCAAGGCGCACCTCAACACCCTCCATTGCGGGACCTGTCGAACCCAAACGGGTCAAGCCGGGCAGAGCACCAGCGATCAGCGGAGCGGTCTCGGTCAGACCATAACCGATCGCATAGTTAAACTTACCTTCGAGCAGGAACAGCTCAGCCTGCGGATCGAGCTTCGCGCCACCAATGCCGAAGAAACGGATACGACCGCCAAATACCTTCGCCAACTTAGCCGACGCTACGCGGTGCAGCACACGACGCGTGGGCGCCCAGCCATACAGCGCGCGGGTAACAGCCTTCGAGTTGAAGGTTGCAAGTACCTGATGCTTAAAGATTTTCTCGATGATCAGCGGCACGATCAACATAATCGTGGGGCGCACCTGCTTCAATGCGGGCAGCAGCACCGACACCGTAGGCGGACGATCGAGATAGGTCACGTTCGAGCCTCGCGACATCGGGAAGAGCATACCCAGCGAGCACTCATAGGTGTGCGACAGCGGCAGTACCGAGAGCCACACATCGTCGCGGTGGATCGGATAGAGATTCTGCAACAGATGCAACTGCGAGCAGAGGCTCTGATGGGTGTGCATTACGCCCTTGGGCGACGAGGTTGTACCCGAAGTGTAGATGATTGCAGCCAGATCCTCGGGTTTTGGCTCAGCCATCGAGCCCTGCTCGGTGACGTTCTGCGCCAGCACGCTGAGGTTCTTGGTGCGGATGACGATATTCGACTTCGCCACACGCTCTTTCGACACTTTGGTGTAGAGTTTGTCCGACACAAACAGAGCCTTCGACTCCGAGTGTTCAAGAATTTTTTCGAGTTCAACTTCCGAGAAATCGGGAAGAATAGGCACGATTACCATACCGGCCGATACGGTAGCCATATAGCAAACTGCCCAATTCGAGTGGCTCGAACTATACAGAGCGACCTTATCGCCCTCCTTCAAGCCTGCGCCAACGAGCAGTTCCTTGACCTTCTCAACGCGCTCACCGAGCTCTTTGAAGGTCATCTTAGTGTTGCCGAGCATCTGCGAGCACATCAAGTCGGAATACTTCTCGACGCTCTGTTTGAGCATCTCGGCAAGAGTTCTAAATGACATAAAATTTCAACTTTTATACGGGTTATGAGTTGCAAAGTTACTATTTTTAATGATTTTACCACTAATTTTGTAGCGAAAATTACTTTTATGCTGAACAAAGAGCTCATACACGCCGCAGCACGCCAGGTCGGGTTCTCGCTTTGCGGAGTCGCAAAGTGCAGATCCTTAGATGTTTCGCGCGACAGATTCGAGCATTGGCTCGTCGATGGCAATGGCGACGGGCTGAACTATCTCGCACGCAACATCGACAAGCGATTCGACCCTGCACTGCTGGTCGAGGGGGCGAAATCGGTGATAATCTGCGCTTTGAACTTTCGCAACCAGATCACCAACGGCTACTCGGCCGAGGCTCGTTGCAAGATCGCCTCATACGCCTGCACCACCGACTACCACTACACCATCAAGGCGATGCTGCACGAGCTGCTCGGGCGTCTGCGCGAGGGCAATCCGACCCTCACGGGGCGCGCCTTTGTCGATTCGGCTCCACTCGCCGAAAAAACGTGGGCCGTCGAGGCGGGCCTGGGCTGGATCGGTCGCCAATCGTTGCTCATCACGCGCGAGTATGGCTCGACCGTATTGCTCGGTGCGCTGGTGGTGTGCGACGAGGTGGATAGCTACGACGAGCCCTACGCGGGAAATGGTTGTGGCGACTGCCGACGCTGTATCGACGCCTGCCCCAATCACGCGATTGGCAATGATCGTACCATCGACTCGCGCCGTTGCATTTCGCGCCTGACTATTGAGCGTGAGGTGATTACGCCTGACGGTTGCTCGTTGCACGGCTGGGTATTCGGTTGCGAGGAGTGCCAGAATGCCTGCCCCCACAACCACTCGAAACCCCTCGCTACCCTACCCGCCATCGCTCCCACGTTCGACCCGCGACAGATCTCGGCCGAGGATTGGAACACGATGAGCGACGAGGAATTTTCAGTACGTTTCGGTCACACCCCAATGGCACGCAGCGGTCGCGAGCGAATCGTCGAGGCGATTCAAAAATCTATATCAGAATAATTTGGCGAAAACTGAGTTTTCGTCACACCTTCGTGGGCTCGCCCTTCGGGCGTCCGCCCCAGCCCACGAAGGTGCGTTCCTCCCGCCAATGATAAGCATAAATTGTCGCAAAAAAAGCCACGCTACTGCGTGGCTTTAATCGTGAATTGTGAAATACAAGGCTACACTTCGGCACCAAACTGCATCAGAAACGACTTGATGAATTGGTCGATCTCGCCGTCCATCACCGCCTCGACATTCGAGGTCTGGCAACCCGTGCGGTGATCCTTAACTCGGCGATCGTCAAACACATACGAGCGAATCTGCGAGCCCCACTCGATACGTTTCTTGGTCGCCTCCAACGCCTGCTGGGTAGCCATACGACGGTCCAACTCGCGCTGATAGAGTTTCGAACGGAGAATGCGGAGTGCATTTTCGCGGTTCTTGGGCTGGTCGCGCGTCTCGGTGTTCTCGATCAAAATCTCCTCCTCGACACCCGTATCGGGATCCTTGTAGAGGTAGCGCAGACGCACACCCGACTCGACCTTATTGACGTTCTGACCGCCCGCACCACTACTGCGGAAGGTGTCCCACGACAGACGGCTCTTCTCGATCGTGATCTCGATCGTGTCATCGACCGCCGGCGACACAAAGACCGACGCAAAGGTGGTCTGGCGCTTGTTGTTGGCATTGAATGGCGAGAGGCGCACCATACGGTGAACACCATTTTCGCTCTTCAAGTAGCCATACGCCATCGGACCGTCGAACTCCAACGTGCACGATTTGACGCCCACCTCGTCGCCCGCCTGATAGTCCTGAATACGCACCTTGTAGCCGTGCGCCTCGCCCCAGCGGGTGTACATACGCAGCAACATCGACGCCCAATCCAACGCCTCGGTACCACCCGCACCTGCGTTGATATCCATAATGGCGCCCATTCGATCCTCCTCACCTTGAAGCATATTGCGCAATTCGAGCGATTCGGTCTTTTCGAGCGCATCAGCATAGAGCGCATCGGCCTCAGCCTCGCTCATCACACCCTCGCGCAGGAAGTCGGGCACCAGCTCCACATCGCCAACCACGCTGGCCAGCGCATCGTAATCGGTGATCCAGCTCTTGATCGACGACACCTTGCGTAGCTGCTCCTGCGCACGTTCGGGGTCGTCCCAAAAGTTCGGCTCCTGGGTCTTCTCCTCCTCGTTCGTGAGGTCGATACGGCGCTGCTCGATGTTCAGACATCGCGCCAACGTCGCCAAACGTTCGGTGAGTGATTTGATCTGTTCGTCGCTAACCATCAGGGTTACTGCTCCTTATCGTTTTTGCGGTTATAATAACTATCAATGCCTACGCCCAACGCCACGCCCATACAAAGACCAATGGCAAGGTTGTCGAAAATGATGCCATAGCAGACACCAAGCGCCAAACCTATCGCAATACCTGATCCCTGCTTGCGTTTGCCTTCGTTCTCGCTCATTGTTTGGTGGAGTTGGGGTATTCTTCTCGTTACTCGATCTCCCAATCGTAGCCGTCCTTGCGGTCCTTGACGCGGATACCGATCTCGGTCAGGCGGTTACGAATCTGATCCGACAGCGCCCAATTCTTCTCGGCCTTAGCCTGCTGACGCATTTCGAGCAACATCTCGACCAGCGGCGAAACCATATCGTTGCCCGACGCACCTGCCGACTTCTCGTCGCGCAGACCCAGGATGTCGAATACGTAACGCTTGACGATCTCGCGCAGACGCTCCAAATCCTCAGCCGAGATAGTCTGCTGACCCTCAGCCAATTGGTTGATCGTGCGCACCCAATCGAACAACGCCGAAATGACCATCGGCGAGTTCAGGTCGTCGGCCATAGCCTCGGCGCAACGACGCTCCAAATCGCTCGGATCGACGCTCGACGCAGCCGACGGCTTGATCTTCGACAGCGTCTCCACGGCCTTCATCAGTCGGTCCATACCCTTCTCGGCAGCCTTCAACGCCTCGTTCGAGAAGTCGAGCGTCGAGCGGTACTGCGCCTGCAAGATGAAGAAACGGATTGTCATCGGCGAGTAGGCCTGTTCGAGCAGCTTGTGGTTGCCCGTGAACAGCTCCTCCAAGGTGATGAAGTTGCCCAGCGACTTACCCATCTTCTGACCGTTGATCGTGATCATATTGTTGTGCACCCAATAGCGAGCCGAGTCGTGTCCGCACGCTGCGGTCGACTGCGCGATCTCGCACTCGTGGTGGGGGAACATCAGGTCCATACCACCACCGTGGATATCGAACTGCTCACCTAAGTACTTGGCACTCATTGCCGAGCACTCCATATGCCAACCGGGGAAGCCATCGCTCCACGGCGAGGGCCAACGCATAATATGCTCGGGCGACGCCTTCTTCCACAGCGCGAAATCGAACGAATTGCGCTTGTCGCTCTGACCGTCCAGCTCGCGGGTGTTGGCCTTGATATCGTCCAAGTTGCGACCCGACAGCTTGCCGTAGTTGTACTGCGCGTTGTAGGCCTCAACATCGAAATAGACCGAGCCATTGCTGATGTATGCCAAACCCTTATCCAGAATGCGCTTCACATACTCGATCTGCTCGATGATATGACCCGAGGCGTGGGGCTCGATCGAGGGGGGCAGTACGCCCAGCTCGCGCATAGCGTCGTGATAGCGATCGGTGTAGAACTGAGCCACTTCCATCGGTTCGAGTTGCTCCAAACGAGCCTTCTTCGAGATCTTATCCTCGCCCTCGTCGGCATCGTGTTCGAGGTGACCTACGTCGGTGATATTACGCACGTAGCGCACCTTGTAGCCCTCCGATTTGAGGTAACGGAACAGCAGGTCGAAGGTGATTGCGGGGCGGGCGTGGCCCAGATGCGGGTCGCCATATACGGTGGGGCCACAGACGTACAACCCTACAAATGGCGGGTTGTAGGGTGTGAACTCCTCTTTCTTACGCGAAAGAGTGTTGTAAAGCATCAATTTAGCTTTCATAACACTTTGATATTTTTGTGATAACGTTGAAAATTAACCCATAAAAGTACACATTTCGCTCGAAAAAACAAAATCCCGCACCGCGAAGTGCGAGATTTTGCCCTAATTTATCGTTTTGCGATCGATTTTACTCTGCTTTCACCGTGCCCAGACGCTTCTCGACCTCGGCCGTAAGCTCCTCAATCGTCGGGTCGAAAGCCAGGATCTCGCCCTCGCTGTCGAACAGAATGCGACGACCTGCGGCATTGACGCAACCATATTGCGACCAGATATTTGCGCGGTCATCGAGCTCGACCAGCTGCGGCCACTTGTAGCCATCTTTGCGAATCGCAGCCTCCATCGCCTCGGTCGATTCCGACTCGCGCGCCACGCCAATCACCATAAAACCGCGACTGCGATATTGGTCGTAAAGCGGCATCATCTCCATCGACGCACGACGGCACGGAGCGCACCACGACGCCCATAGGTCGAGCAGCACCAACTTGGCGCCCACGACCATATCCGACAGGCGGTGCATCTCTCCATCGAGGTCGGGCGCCTCGAAATCGACGTAGTGGTTACCCACTTGCAGGCTCAGTCCCTCGATCTGACGGCGGCAGAAATGGGTCATCGCATTGGTCGGCATTTCGATCGCGTAAAGCTCATCGAACACGTCGATAAACTCCTGATCTGGCAGGCGATAGACCATCTGACGAGCCAGCAATGCCAGACGAGCAACCGACGGCTCGCCCTCGACAATCGATAGTAGTGTCGCTTTGCGCTCGGCATTGTAACGCTCTCGCTCGGCAAGAGCCTCGGGAGTGTATTCTTCCTCCTCGGACATCGCCTGCAGACGCTCGATAAGTGCCGTGCGCTCGGGGGTGTTCTCCTTGATCGCCTCGATCTGGGCAATTAATGCGTCGTACTCTTTGGTGTTGTAACGGCTTTGGTCGCGTAGCTTGTCCGACTCCGTCTGAGCTTGCTCCTGCAAAGCTCGCAGTTGGAGTTTATACGATTGATATTCAGCTGTTGCACCCGTTCCCTCGATTTTGTTTTTCATAAACTTGTCTTCGGGATAGAGATCGAATTGCACGGTGCTGTTGTCGGCCACAAAATCGATTGGACGCCACGCTCCATTCGCCAACTCGTCCTCGAATACCAACTCGCAATATTGCGGCTCGTCGAGGTAGAGATCACACGAGAACTCGCCACCGCGAATCTCGATCACGGTGTGGGGTTTCGACGATTGCGCGAGGTGTCCGTCGATACCGACATAGAGCAGCAGAAGATTCGATTTGGGGCGGTTGTGCACCTTGCCCTCGATGTGACAATGAACGGCCGCATCGCTATTTTGTTCGGCGGTGGGGGCATTACCTGCACACGACACGCCCAACAATGCGCAGAGAATCATCGTAATACGTTTCATCGTTTTTTAGACTATTTTGGTTTTACTTTTTACAAAAATAGTAAAAAATTGTGAATTGTGAACAAAAAAACGCCGCACTCCCCTTTCGGTGTGCGGCGTTTTATTACGCAATGGTCTTTCGGAGCTTACTCCTCAACAACCTCCTCGGTTGCCTCCTCAGCTGCCTCCTCAACGGTGATGTCGGGCATAACCTCCAACAACTCAACCTCGAAGTAGAGAGCTGCGTTGGGACCGATCTCCTCGCTCATAGCCTGAGGACCGTATGCCAAGTCGGGGTGCAACCACATCTTGATCTTACCACCCTGGCCGATCAGCATAACACCTTCGCCCCAGCCCTTGATAACAGCGTTCAGGGGGAACTCAGCGGGCTCGCCACGATCGTACGACGAGTCGAACTGCTTGCCCTCCATATTCAGACCCTTGTAGTGAACCTTAACCTTATCGGTGATCTTGGTAGCGCGAATCTCAGCGTCACCCTCCTCAACGATCTGGTAGAGCAGACCGCTCTCGGTCTTCTGCCACTTCTTGTCCTTCGCGATCTTAGCCAGGAATGCCTCCGACTCCTCCAAGAACATCTTGGGAGCGTCGATCATAAACCAGGTCTGCATAATGCGCATCGTAGCACGCTCAGCGTCCTGACCCTCGCCAAATGCGCTGTGATCAGCCTTCACGTCAACAAATGCCTTGTTGATCCACTTGGTCTGTGCGGGAACACGTGCAGCGTCCATACCGTTACCCTGGTCAACACCCAGCGCATACGAAATCGAGTCGCGGTGAGCCTCCGAACGGAATGCTACGCTATCGCGGGGCGACATAAAGTAGCTCTGCAAAATCTGAGTAGCCTCTTCGAGCGAGAACGAGTTCTTGCCACGAGCGAAATCCTCGATACCCTCGGTAATCTTGTCGTAGTTAACGTCCAGATCGCCAAGGTTATACTTAATCATATATGCGATGTTCGAACCCAACGCATACGACAGCGAGTCCAGCTCGCTCGAACCGCCTACGGTGATCGACGAATCCTTCGACGAGCACGAAACCATCAGCATTGCAGCTGCGGTGGCGATGATAACCAAAATTTTCTTCATACTTGTTCTATTCTGTTTAATTAGTTTCGTTCTACTTAATTAGTTTCGAGGGGACAAATTTAGTGTTTTTTTGTGAAAATGAACCACTTTTGCCCAACAACTTAACGTTTTTTACGCGATTTTAGTCCTCCTTCTCCTCCTTGGCGGGGATTACCTCCACCACCTCGACCTCAAAGCAGAGAGCCTCGTTGGCGCCTATCTTCTTGTTGCCCGTCGAGCCATAGCCCAGCGTTGCAGGCATCCAGAGCTTGATCTTGCCACCCTGACCGACCAGTTGCAAACCCTCGCCGAGGCCCTTAACCACCTGATTCAGAGCGAACGTCTCGGCCTTGTTGTCGTCGTAGGTTGTTTCGAACTCGCGGCCCTCCTTGGTCGTTGCACGGAATTGGATACGCACCTGATCATTCGGGTTGGTTGCGCGAAGGTCATCGCCCTGCTCCTCAATCAGATAGAGCAGACCGCTATCGGTGCGCTTCACCTCCGAGTTCTCGCGCTCGACACGCGACAGGAACTCCTCCGAAGCAGCCTTGGTGCGACGCGGCTTGACGATGTTGTAGTATTGGCGATAGAAGGCGCCCGCCTGCTCCATATCCATCTTCTGCGTTCCGTTGTAGGTATCGCGGATTGCGGCGCAGAGCACATCGACATCGAGCGTCGAGTCGGTATTATATTTGAGGTTATAGCCCACGTTCAGTCCGATCACGTATGCCAACGAATCGGCCTCGGTTTTGAGCTCGCGACCGCCACCCGACGTGCCGCACGAAGCAAGAATCACGGCTGCGAACAGTGCCGCAAGAATTGACAATTTCTTCATATATCTATCTTTCGTTTAATTATTTACCTCACATTATTCGGTCAGCTGAATCAGATCGGCCTCCTCCACTCCGATCGAGCGATAGAAGTCGTTCATCTCGGCTACCAGCTCACGGCGACCATAACGTGCCGCGGTCATATAGAGGATCTCGTAGATCTCCAATTTTTCGTCAAGCACGGGGTCGATCAACGACGAGAAACGACCGTCGAAACGTGCATAGTAGTCGATGTGCTCGACCAACTGCGTTGCGTAGTCGCGCAGGATTGCGTCGCCCTTCTCCACGCCACCGGCCTCGTAGTAGCCCTCGATGATCGGCAGTGTGCTCATCTCCGAGTGCTCCAACTGAGTGAACGGCAGACGCTCGACACCAGCATCGAGCACCTTCAACGCGCGCTCCTTGTCGCCCTCGCGCACCAGCTGCTTTGCCAGCGCCGCAAACGAGTCGCGAGCGTGAGCCACATTGAGGTTATAGGTCACAAAACCATCGACATAGACTCTCTCATCCGAGATATTGCCATAGCGGAACTTATTCATCATCAGCGGATAGGTGTAGTCGGTATCGATGCGACCGATCACATCGTAGCGACCTGCCAGCGGCGTATAGATCGGCACCAGACGATAGGCATAGCCGTCGAATTGCAGATAGGGCAACAGACCCAATTTCTGCAACGAGTAGATCTGCGTGAAGTAGATCGGACGCTTCCAATCGAAGTGAGCCAGCATATCGAGAATCATCAGTTCGCTCTTCTCGATATATGTCTTGCCCTGCGAGATATTGATATAGACCGTATCGACCATCAGGTGTGCGTCCTTCTCGCTGACGATACCGCTTGCCAGGGCATTCTCCTTATTGACGGGCAGAGCCAGACGACGTGCGGGGATATAGTCGTTCCAGCTACCATCGCTGAGCTGCACCTTCGAGTGGCGATCCTCGCTTGCCACGAAATCGATCACATCGGCCAACTCAACCGGACGCTCGAAACGATCGACGATGTGTACCAGCTCGTTGCAATAGGTATATTTCTCGCGCGGCAGAGTGAACGGAACGGGTGCGGCATCGTTCGAACGAATACGCATCTGATCGATATACCACTCGGCACCCAAATAGCTCATATTCATCACCTTCACATCGGGACGCACACCCTCGACCTCCTGGTTGTACCACAGCGGGAAGGTGTCATTATCGCCAAAGTTGAGAATGATCGAGTTGGGCAGGGTCGATTCGAGGTAGTTGCTGCCGATGTCGCGTGCCACATATCGGTGGCTACGGTCGTGGTCGTCCCAGTTCTCGGCCGCCAGAATCGACGGCACCACAGCGCAGACAAGCGTTGCAACGGCCGCCACCGACACACCCTCGCGTTTAGTCAAACGAGCCAGCGCATCGCGCACAGCCAGCACGCCCAGACCGATCCAGATCGAGAAGGCGTAGAACGAGCCTGCATAAACGTAGTCACGTTCGCGCGGCTCCGAGGGCGAGGTATTAAAGTAGACCACCAGCGCGATACCCATCATAATGAACAACCACATCACGATCGAGAAGTTCTTCTGGTCGCGGTTGAGCTGATAGATCAGACCCAGCAGACCCAACAGGAAGGGCAGGAAGAAGTAGGTATTGCGACCCTTGTTCGAAGCCAGATCGTCGGGCATATTGTCCTGCGGACCCAGATACAGTTCGTCGATAAAGCGGATACCCGACAACCAATTACCGTCGGTCAAGGTCGAAATGCTTGCCTGACGGTCGTTCTGGCGACCAACGAAGTTCCACAAGAAGTAGCGCCAATACATATAGTTCAGCTGATACGAGAAGAAGAAGTGCAGATTCTCGCCGAACGTAGGCTCAACAAACGAACGCTGCTGACCGCTCTCGTCCATAAACGTAACGCGCTTACCGAAATCGGGCACCTCGACCTTGATCGGGCGACCCGACGCATCGCGCTGAATCTCACCCTTATCATCGCGAGCGAAATCGGTGCGTGTGCGATACGAAGCCCACGCCTGATACTCGCTCTCGCTCTTGTGGGCGTTCCACATACGCGGGAAGATGTGCTTATGCTCATCAGGGAAGGTATAACCGTCGAGCACCTCCTTCGAGGTATATTTGCCGTCCGAGCCGACGTAGTAGACCTTCTTGGTCGTTACGTCGAGGATCGGAGTCGAGTAATATGCTCCGAACAACAACGGACGTGCACCATACTGATCGCGGTTCAGCACCGACAACAGTGCGTAGGGGTTGTTGGGGTTGTTGCTATTCATCGGGGGGTTGGCCACCGCACGGATTGTCATCGAGGCATACGAGCTGTAACCGAGCATAATGACCGTAACGGCCAGCGCAATGGTATTGAGCAGCACCTTGCCCTTTTTATGCGTAAACCACACCGCTGCACCCAGCGCACCGAACAACACAAAGACAAAGAATATCATTCCCGAATTGACGGGCAGACCCAGCGTATTGACAAACAGACGATCGACCACCGCACCGACTGCCACCGTGTAGGGGATAATTATGCTATTGACTGCCAGCAGAATAGCGCCCGCCACGAGGGTTGCCACGACCACACCTTTGAGCGTTATGGTCGGCCACTTGCGGAAGTAGTAGATGAACACCAACGCAGGGATTGTCAGCAGGTTAAGGATATGCACACCGATCGACAGACCCATCAGGTAGGCGATCAGAATCAACCAACGATTTGCGTGAGGCTCATCGGCAGCGTCCTCCCATTTGAGCATTGCCCACACAACCAGCGCCGTGAACATCGACGAGAGGGCATAAACCTCACCCTCGACAGCCGAGAACCAGAAGGTATCGGTGAAGGTATAGGCCAGCGCACCCACAGCACCTGCACCCAGAATTGCCCACACCGAGCCTGCGGTCAGCTCACGGCCGCCCGAGGTATAGATGCGTCGAGCCAGGTGGGTGATGGTCCAGAAGAGGAACAGAATGCAGAAACCGCTCGCCACCGACGACATCACATTGACCATTGCGGCCAGCGATGCGGTCGAGGGGGCAAACAGCATAAACAGACGCGCCAACATCATAAAGAGCGGTGCTCCGGGCGGGTGTCCCACTTCGAGTTTGTATGAGGTTGCGATGAACTCGGCGCAATCCCAGAGGCTTGCGGTCGGCTCCATCGTCAGCAGATAGACCAAAGTTGCAACGGCAAAGACGATCCAACCTACTAAATTGTTGAGTTTCTTGAAGTTATTCATATTTTGACAATCTATTCGCTTAATTCTAAACGACAAATGTACTAAATTAACGCCGAACTTCAATTTATGTTGCCTAAAATTCAACAATTTAAGGGTGATTTTTCTGCTTGCGCACCCTTGCGGGCGAAATCTTCGATTTCGTCATACGCCGACAGTGGCTATTATGCATTGCGGACAACACGCGATTTACACCGAACTTGGATAGGTCAAAAGAAGAAACGCCGCGCCCTTTGTGGCGCGTCATCATTGGCGAGTCGGCTTTCAGCCGAGCCCCCCACCTGCCAATGATGAGCCTAAGTTGTAACAACGAAAAAAGCCACACCCTAAATCGAGTGTGACTTGAATCTTGATTTTTGAATTGCCCTAAATCCCGAACAGACGCTCGATAGCTCCGCTTGCCACCAGCTCCGCCGAGGGTTGGTTGAGCAGCGTCGGGGTGTCGATCAACGCTATCGAATCGCACATCTTCGAGGCGATATCCAGCTCGTGGGTCGAGAAGATAATCACCTTCCGCTCGTCGTACGCCAGGCGTTGCAACAAGCGACAAAGTTCGTAACGATTGGGCATATCGAGAAATGCCGTCGGCTCATCGAGCAAGATCACGGGAGTCTGCTGCGCCAGCGCTCGCGCAATCATAACTCGCTGACACTCACCATCGGACATTCGATCCATCGTCTTGCGGGCAAAGTCCGACATTCCCACTTTTGCCAACGCATCGGCCACAATCTCACGATCGACCGCCTGCAAACGACCGATCCAATTCGTATATGGCGCACGACCCAACGCCACCAGATCCTCGCACGGCAAATTGGCGATTCGCACCTTATCCGTTGCCACAAATGCCACGCGACGCGCCGCCTCCGCACCATCGAGCTCGGCAATCGACTGCCCTCCGATCGTGATCGCGCCCGCCTGCAACGGTTCCAAACCTGCCAGCGCGCGCAATAAGGTGCTCTTGCCGGCACCATTGCGACCGATGAGTGCGGTCAGCGTACCCGCCTCGAAGCGAGTTGTGACCCCTTCGAGCAGGCGGCGTGCACCGTAGCCGAGCGATATGTTTTCGAGACGTATCATCGTTAGAAAAGACTCTTTTTGCGTACAACAACCAGCACCACGATCGGAATACCGAGCAGTGCCGTAATGGTATTTACGGGGAATCCCAACTGTTTGGAAATCACGTCACAAAGCAGCAACACCACCGCTCCGATCAACATCGATGCGGGCATCAGCGTGCGGTGGTCGGCCGAGGCGAACACCATTCGTGCCACGTGCGGAACAGCCAGACCGATAAAGCCGATCGGACCGCAAAATGCCGTCACCGTACCCGCCAGCAACACCGTAGCCGAGAGAATCAGCACTCTCGATCGGCGCACATTGAGGCCCATCGTGCGGGCATAGTTCTCGCCCAAAAGCAACAGATTGAGCGATTTGATTGCCGCCACCGACAGCACCAGACCCACCGCCACCACGGGCAACATCAACACCAATTCGCGTCCCGTGACATCGCCCAACGAGCCCATTGTCCACACCACGAATGCCTTCAACGCAGCCTCATTGCTCAGATATTGAAGTATTTGCACCACCGAATCGACCGCCGACGAGAACATCATTCCGAGGATCAGAATGACCATAATATCCTTGATTCGGCGGCTCACCGCGAGCACCATAGCCAGAATTGCAGCCGAGCCGATCCACGCCGCACCCGCCAATCCGACGGTCTGCATCATCGATCCGCCCGACACGCCCAGCAGCGGCGCCCCCAGCAGGAACAGCGCAACGCCCAGGCTCGCACCCGACGACACACCCAGCACGTAGGGTCCCGCCAGCGGATTGCGGAACAGCGTCTGCATCGCCAATCCGCTTGCCGCCAATGCCGCACCCGCAGCCACAGCCACAACGGCCTTTGTCAGTCGGATTTTGAGCACGATGTCGCGCACCACCCCATCGACCTCGCCACCCGTCAATGCTACCCACACATCACGCAGCGCGATGTCGGTCGATCCCAAAGCCAGATCGGCCAGGAACAACACCACGCACACCACGGACAACACTATGAACAACAATCGGTTACGGGTCATTGATCGGAATTTTTATTCGATTCGTTTATAGTAGGTCAGTTCCTCGCCGACAAGGTTCAATTCGGGGTGCAGGATCGCCACCAGATCGCGCAATACGACATCGGGATTGACCACTGCCGACTCCCAGAAATCACTACCGCCCTTTGCGGTTCTGCGTCGATCGGACGAATAGACGCGCCCCTCGCGCACCGCCTTCGCCCCAACAAATCGAGGGTTGTCGCGTCGCAGAGCCTCCAACGTAGCATACTGCCCCACGTTGATCCAATAGTCGGCCTCGCGCGTGAGCACATACGCCTGCTCCAAGTCGATGGGTTGCGACGCAGTGCCGTGGTTGCCGTCATAGACATATCGACCACCCGCATCTTCCACAATGCGAACGGCATAGCTTCGCGACGAGGGCATATACCACGTATCGCGGTAGGGGGTGTTGAACATCACCGTCGGGCGCTCGGTCACACTCTCCTCAACTCGCTCACGCAACTCCAAATAGCGACTTTCGATGCCCTCAAAGAGCTTCTCGCCACGCTCGCGCACGCCAAGTATCTCAGCCACCGCAACCGTCCATTCGGCCTTCGCAAGTGGCGACTCCTCGACGTAATCGCCTAAGTATAAATAAGGTATATTCAGCTCATCAAGCTTGGCATTTGCCACTCCGTTCTCGCCCGACACGCCATACAACAGCACCAGATCGGGTTGCAGGGTCAGCAACAGTTCGAAATTGATATCCGAGTCGTGCCCCACATCGTGCACACGCCCCTCAGAGGCCGCCTCGCGCACGCGCGTGTTATATATAAAGTCGATGCCCGACACGCCGACCACACGCTCCGTGCAATCGAGTGCGTCGATCATCGCCACGTAGGTCGATGACATACAGACCACGCGCTCGGCCGAGCCCTCAACCACCTCGCCATCAAAGCCTTCGGGAGCACGTTCGCCCTCGCGTGCGATGAACAATCGCTTCTCGACTCCCTCGGCGCCCTGCCACGGATTGCGCACCGTCAGCATCGTACTTGCCGCACCCTCGGCACCTCGCAGGTCGAATCCCGTAGCGTAGCTCGGCTCATAGACCACCGTCGCGAACTCCTCCAACGAGCGCGCAGGCTCCCCCGCGCACGCCACAAAAACGAGCGCACACAGCACGGCTACGATTCGGTCGAAGAGTTTCATAACGGGTTAGCGTTGTTGACGAAAAAAGTTTATTGACTGATCTCAACCAACTGCTCGCGGTAGGCAGCCAGGATTCGCGACTTCGAGATGAAGCCCAGGTAGTGGTTCTGCTTATCGACCACGGGCAACATCCACGTCTTGTTGTCCTCGAACTTCTCCAACACGCTCTGCATCTGCTCCTGAGGCAGAATCTTGTCGGGTGGCTGGATCATATAGTGGGTAATCGGAGTCGAATATTTATCGCGGTCGAACATATCGGCACGCAGATCGTCCAACTGCACCACGCCCAGCAGATCGTCGTCATCATCGACCACGGGGAAGATATTGCGGTGAGCCTTCGAGATGATCTTGACGATGTCGCCCAGCGTAAACGACTCGTCGATACGCAGGAAGTCGGTCTCCATCAGTCGGTCGATATGCAGGAAGACCAGCACCGATTGATCCTTATTGTGGGTCAGCAACTCGCCACGCTCACGCAACTGCTTGGTGTAGATCGAGTCGGGATTGAGGTAGTAGTCCAACGCGAACGAGATCGACGCCGTAATCATCAGCGGAATAAAAAGTTCGTAACCGTTCGACAGCTCGGCGATGAGGAATATCGAGGTCAGCGGAGCATTCATCACGCCCGCCATTACGCCAGCCATACCCACCAGCGTGAACGACACGATCGAGAGTTGCATATCGATACCCAACCAGCGGAAGATGATATTGAAGACCAACGCCGTCAGTGCGCCAATGAACGAGCCCACGAACAGCGACGGCGCGAACGTACCGCCCACACCACCGGCCGAGTTGGTTGCCGCCATTGCCACCACCTTGAACAACATTGTCGCCACCACGAACAGGATCACAACCCACTCGATCGAGCTGAAACGGAAGAACAACGAGTTGTCGAACAGCGATTGCGTTTCGCCCCTCATCAGTGCGGTCATCGCCTCGTAGCCCTCGCCATAGAGCGGCGGGAAGATGAAGATCAGCACACCAATCAGCACGCCACCCACAGCCCACTTCTTGTACTGCGAATCGATTCGGCGGAAGAGGCGACCAACGGCCGTATTGACCGACGTGAAATAGAACGACATCAATCCGCACAGCACACCCAGCACGATGAACATCGGAATCTGAGCAAGCTCGAATTTATCTGCTACCGAGAGCGTTACGGGCAGAATCGGATCGAAACCGCGCAACGTCAGCGCCAGCGTCGTAGCCGACAGCGAGGCGATCAGCAGCGGCGTAACCGAGCCAATCGTAATATCGAGCATCAGGATCTCCAACACGAATACCACACCCGTAATCGGGGCTTTGAAGATCGAGGCCAGCGCCGCACCCGCACCACAACACAACAGCAGGGTCACGTTCTTATAGTTCAGTCGCGCCAGCTTGCCGATGTTCGAGCCGATAGCTGCACCCGTCAGCACGATCGGTGCCTCGGGACCCACCGAACCACCAAATCCGATGGTCGTTGCGCCACCCACCACCGACGACCAGCAGTTGTGACCACGGATACGCGAGTTGCTGCGCGACATAGCGTAGAGCACGCGCGTAACACCCTCCGAGATATTACCCTTGACCACATACTTGACGAACAACGTCGCAAGAATAATACCCACCGCCGGGTAGATCAGATAGAGGAACTGCGCACGCTCGACGGGGAACCAATTGACCAGTCCCGCGCGGATGAAGTGCAACAATATCTCGAAGATGTATGTACCCAGACCTGCCGCCAGACCCACCACAACGGCCAGCACCATCATCAATTGACGGTCGGTCAAGCGGTGTGTCAGCCACAAGTAGTAGTGATAGATCTTATCGTAGCGTCGTCGCGCCATAGTTTACTATTCGTTTTGTTTCGACCAAAAAAATTACATTCTGTGGATACCCATAATGCGGCGTACCTCGGCAACCGTTGCTGCGGCACTCTCGCGAGCCTTCTCGGCACCCTGAGCAACCACGCGGCTCAGGTAGGCCTCGTCGGCATAGATCTCCTTGATGCGCTCACGAATCGGAGCTACGGTGCGGATGATATCCTCGGCCAGCTGCTTCTTCAAGTCGCCATAGCGAATCGAGCAATCAGCGTACCTTTCTTTGAAGAATTGGATCGTATCGGGGTCCGAAACTGCATTCATAATCGAGAAAATGTTGGCCACGGGCTCCGAAATGGGCGAATTGGGCTCGGTCGGACCCGAATCCGTAACGGCCTTCATCACCTTCTTGCGGATCACCTTGTCCTCGTCCGAGAGGTAGATGCAGTTACCCTCGCTCTTACCCATCTTGCCGCTACCATCGAGGCCGGGGATCTTGATCAGCTCCTCGCCAAAGTTGTAGGGCTGGCTCTCGGGGAAGAACTCGACGCCATAGATCGAGTTGAAACGACGAGCGTAGAGGCGGGTCAGCTCCAGGTGCTGCTCCTGATCCTTACCAACGGGCACACGAGTTGCACGGTGCAGCAGGATGTCCGACGCCATCAGCACGGGATAGCACAACAGACCTGCATTGACGTTGTTGGGGTTCTTGCGCACCTTGTCCTTGAACGACGCTGTGCGCTCCAACTCGCCCACGTAGGCGTGCATCGAGAGCAACAACGACAGCTCGGCTACCTCCGGCACGTCGCTCTGAACGTAGATCGTAGCCACCTCGGGGTCGAGGCCTGCGGCCAGATACTCGGCCAGGATATTGCGTACGTTGCCGTGCAGCGATGCGGGGTCGGGGTGCGTAGTAAGCGCGTGGTAGTCAGCTATAAAGAAGAAGCAACGATCAGTGTGCTGCATCTTTGTGAAGTTACGAAGTGCGCCGAAGTAGTTGCCCAGGTGCAACTGTCCGGTGGGGCGGATTCCGCTCAATACTGTTTCCATAATTTGGTATAGTTTTGTGTTTATATTGATCAAATTTAGCGCAAAATTAGAGAATTTATTGGGAAAATCGTAAATTTGTGGCGTATATTAATTAAAGTATTCGACTTTTTAACGCGATGAAAACATATCTGCGACTGCTCGGCTTTGCTAAACCGATCGAAAAATACGCTATTCCATACTTTCTGTTCTCGATTTTCTACGCCATTTTCAATACGTTCAACTTCGTGATGATCATTCCGATCGTCAGCGCACTGTTCAACGTCGATGGCGTCAATCAGATTGCCGCTGTCGAGACGCTGCCCCCGATTGAATTTACGATGGACTACTTCTACGCCTTCGTGGGACACGTGCTCTATCTCGTTCACGGCACCGATTTCTCGGCTATCGACGTGATGGTGGTGCTGGCCGTGATCATCTCGCTGTCGGCCTTCATCAGCAACCTGTCGCGCTATCTGGCTCAATGGACAATGGAGAAACTGCGTATCCGCACTCTGCAACGCATTCGTAACTCGGTCTTTGACAACGTGATGGGACTCCACGTAGGCTATTTCAGCAACGAGCGCAAGGGTGACATCATCTCGAAGATCACCTCGGACGTGATGGTCGTGCAGTTCTGCATCACCAACACCTTGCAGGTGGCCTTCCGCGACCCGCTGCTCATCATCGGCTACCTGATCGGTATGCTGCGTATCTCGACCGACCTGAGTATCTTTGCCGTCATCTATCTGCCTATCGTGGCGGTGATCATCGGCACCATCGTCAAGCGCCTGCGCCACCCCGCCCGCAAGGGTCAGGAGAGTATGGGCGAAATGGTGAGCGTGATCGACGAATCGCTGACGGGCGTCAAGATCGTGCGAAGCTACAACGCTATCGACTTTATGCGTGCGAAATTCCATAAGATCAACGAACAGTTCTCGCGTATCGCACTCTCGATGGCCCGCAAACAGCAGATGGCCTCGCCGATGAGCGAGTTCCTGGGCATTATGGCCGCCGCAGGTCTGCTGGTCTATGGCGGTGTGCTGGTTGTCAATGGCTCGATTACGGGCGCAGGGTTCATCGCCTATCTTGCTATTTTCTCGCAGATTACACGCCCCGTACGTTCGTTTATGGACGCCTTCGCCAACATCAATCAGGGTATCGCTGCCGGCGACCGCGTGTTCAGCCTGCTCGACACCCGCAGCGAGATTGCCGAGAGCGACGACGCAGCCGTGCTGGGCGAGTTCAGCGATCAGATCGAGTTCCGCAACGTACACTTCTCGTACGAGGCCGACCGAGAGGTTATCGACGGACTCAACTTCACCATTCGCAAGGGCGAAACCGTTGCGCTGGTAGGTCCTTCGGGCGGTGGCAAATCGACCACCGCCGATCTGATTCCCCGCTTCTACGACGTGACGCAGGGCGAGATCGTGATCGACGGCCGAAACGTCAAGGAGTACACGCTCGATTCGCTCAATGCTAATATAGGTGTTGTGTCGCAGGAAACAATCCTCTTCAACGACACCATCGCCGAGAATATCCGTATGGGACGCCCCGAGGCTACCGACGCCGAGGTCGAGGCTGCGGCACGCATAGCCAATGCGCACAACTTCATCACCGAGTGCTCGGAGGGCTACGCGACCAACATCGGTGATCGCGGTATGAAACTCTCAGGCGGTCAGCGTCAGCGACTGAGCATTGCACGCGCGGTGTTGAAAAATCCGCCGATTCTGATTCTCGACGAGGCGACATCGGCACTCGACACCGAGAGCGAGCAGTTGGTGCAGGAGGCACTCAATACGTTGCTCGAAGGTCGCACCTCGATTATCATTGCCCACCGCCTGAGCACGATCCACAATGCCGACCGCATTTTGGTTATCGACCACGGTCGCATTGCCGAACAGGGCACCCACGCCGAGCTGATGGCTGCCGACGGCATCTACGCCAAGTTGATTGCGATGCAACAGCTGGCATAGCGAACGACGATTTTCGGGACGCGCGAGAGCAGTTTCGGAGTGTTTTTTGGGCAAAAACAAGAAAAATTGCATTTTTTCGCATTTTTTTGCTCAAAAAATTTGCAGGTTAAAAAAAATGCCTTACCTTTGCACCGCATTTGAGAGATAAACGCTCCACAATGCAAAGTTCTAATAAGGGAGTTTAGCTCAGCTGGTTCAGAGCATCTGCCTTACAAGCAGAGGGTCGGCGGTTCGAATCCGTCAACTCCCACTACAAAAACGGTTGTGAAATTCACAACCGTTTTTTGTTTTTACTCCCACCTGCGCTACTCTTTCGATGCAACGAGCAGACGGACAAACTCCTCGATATTGAGGGCTGTCAGGTCGGGCTGGGGATCCGAGCCGAGCGCCACATCGAGCGTCGTCTCGCCCGACAGCACCAGCACGCCAAAGGCCCCTGCGTTGTGCGCCATCGCCACATCGGTATAGATTCGGTCGCCCACCATCGCAATCTCATCGGCCTGCAATCCGTGGCGCGCCATAATTCCACTCAACATATTCGGGTCGGGTTTGCCGAGCGTGATGTCGGGCTGGCGACCTGTTGCGTGTTCGATACACTTGCAGATCGAGCCGCAATCGACCAACACCGTCGGTTGATCGGTCGGGCAGACACGATCGGGGTTGGTTGCGATGTAGGGCACACCCTGCGACACCCACCACGCGGCACGGCACAGACGTGCATAGTCGAGCGTCATATCGAACGCCACCACAACCACATCGGGGCGATCTTCGGCCGAGTCCTCCGTGGGTCGGAAACCCGCCGCAACAAACTCTTCGACCATACTCGGCGTGCCGAGCAGATAGAGGTTCTTCGCCTCGGGATAGTGCGACTTGATGTAATCGACCGTCGCTACGGCCGTGGTGTACATCTCCTCGCGCGTAGCCTCGATACCCATTCCTGCCAGCTTCGAGAGGTAGGCCGCAATGCTGCGCGAGGGGTTATTCGTCAGAAACGAGTAGCCGATTCCGCTCTCTCGGAGCGTTTGCAGAGTCCCAATCGTGAACGGGAACAGCGTCGATCCCATATAGATCGTGCCGTCCATATCGAATGCCACGTGGCGAATCTTGCCGAGTCGCTTGCGCAGCTCCTCGCCAGCGTTGGGCGAACAATATTTATCGAAATTTGTCATCGCTTACTCCTCCTCGTAGTTGATCTCTTTGGCACGTTCGTAGCCGTCACGCGGAGCCTTCCACATCGTTGCAAAGACGATTGCGCCCAGCGCACCCACCGCCACAATCACATAGAATACCGTATTCCAGCCGTAGGCGTCAGCCAGCAGACCCACACCCAGCGCCGAGAAGAACGAACCCACGTAACCAAACACGCCCGCCACGCCATTGGCCGTTGCCGAGCCCTCCTTGGTTGCCTGGTTTGCCGAGGCGATACCGATCAGAGCCTGAGGACCATAGATGAAGAATCCACCCATCGCCAGCACAAAGATCGACAGCACGGGCGGCATCTGCGGGAAGGCCACGAAGATGACCATAAAGATCGTAGCCATAACCATACATACCAGACACATATGGTGCGCTTTGCTCTTGAAAATCTTATCCGTAGCCCAACCTGCGAAGATCGTTCCGATGATTGCGAAGATCTCGAAGATAGCCACGCTCCACGCCGCCTTGACGATACTCATTCCGCGGCTCTCGGTCAGGAATTTCGGGCCCCAATCGAGGATACCCATACGCATAATATAGACAAACACATTGGCAATGCAGAGCGTCCATACCCAACGATTCTTGAAGACCATATGCGCGAGGAACTTCTTGCGGCTGTGCTTATCCATCGCCGCCTGCTCTCTGCCGGTGTCGGTGCCGGGTAGCTCGGGCAGACCCACCGACGAGGGGGTATCGCGCAGACCGACAAACAACCACACTGCACCCAGCACCGCAATGCCCGCGGGAATCCAGAAGCACCACTTCCACGCACCATAGTGAGCCGCATATTGCAGTACGCGCTTCATTCCCTCGGCGTCGTCAGCCGCTACGCCCATATTCTCAGCCATACGTGCCACGACCTCGGCATTGGCGCTCAGGTCCTGACCCAAGTGGCCCATAATGTAGCCACAAACAACCACCGCTGCCGCTGCACCGATCGAGTGCGAGGTGTTCCAGATCGACATCTTGGTTGCCAGCTCCGAGGGGTGAATCCAGTGGGGCAACATACGTGCGCAGGGAGGATAACCCAAGCCCTGGAAATATTGGTTCAGAATGATCGTAACGCCCATCAGCAGAATCAACATATTGACCACCTGCGGCCCCTCGGCCACGCCCGTGATTGCGTAGCTCAGGTCGTAACCGCAACCGAACGCCACGTTTGCCGCCGCGCAGAGCAGCAGACCGATAGCCATCACGGCGCGGGTACTGATCTTATCGACCACAAATCCATTGACGAAGCGCGAAAGACCATAAACCAGCGATCCGATACCGATTACGATACCGAAACTTGTGTTCGAGATGCCATATTCGGCCGTCAGACCGGGCATTGCCAGCGAGAAGTTTTTGCGCACGAAATAGTAGACGGCATAGCCGATCATCGAAACGATAATGGTTCTTAATTGCCACTGTTTGAACCGCTTGGCTGTTGCGGCGTCCATTGTGCCATAGATCGATTTTTCGCTCATTGTAGATAGTCAAATTTGGGTTGTAACAATAGCTCAGCCGAGGCTGATTAAGTACAAAGGTAACAAATAGTTGCTAAAATCAAAAATCCCACCTCGGAAATCATCGGGGCACAATCTTCGCATTGAGAAAAATTTTGTATATATTTGCATTAAATCTAAAACTCTCTTTTGCGAACTATGAAACGTATTACAATAGCTGTCGATTCGTTCAAGGGGTCGCTCTCCTCGCGCGAGGTGGCCGACGCCTTCGAGGCAGGGTGGCGCGAGCGAATTCCTGCGTGCGAGGTGCGCAAAGTATCGATCGCCGACGGTGGCGAAGGTACGGTCGATGCGCTGGTCGAAACGCTCAATGGCGAGCTGGTTGAGGCTCGTGTGGCCGATCCGCTCGGTCGTGAGATTGTGGCGCGCTATGGCGTGATCGACGGCGGCGCAACTGCCGTTATGGAGATGTCGGCGGCAAGCGGTCTGCCACTGATCGCCCCCGAGGAGCGCAACCCGCTCCGCACCTCGACCTACGGAACGGGCGAGATGATTGCCCACGCTTTGGATCGCGGTTGCCGAAAGTTTCTGGTCGGCATTGGCGGCAGTGCAACCAACGACGGCGGCACGGGTATGCTCTGCGCGCTGGGCTTCCGTTTTCTCGACAGCGAGGGCACGGAGCTTGTGGGCGGTGGCGAGATCTTGGAGCGCATCGACTCGATCGACACCTCGTCAGTGCGTAAAGAGCTGAGCGAGTGTGAGTTCATCGTTGCGTGCGACGTCACCAATCCGCTCTATGGTCCCGAGGGCGCGGCCTACGTTTTTGCTCCGCAGAAGGGTGCCGACGCGGCTATGGTCGAGCGTCTGGACCGAGGTCTGCGAGTCTATGCGCGCGCCATCGAGCGATTCAATGGTGTGCAGGTCGATCAGATCCCTGGTGCGGGTGCTGCGGGCGGTCTGGGCGGAGGATTCAAGGCTCTGCTCGGGGCACGTTTGGAGCCGGGTATCGAGATGGTACTCAGCGCAATGCAATTCGATAAGATCATTTCGGGCAGCGACCTCGTCATCACGGGCGAGGGGCGTATCGACCGCCAGACGACGATGGGCAAAGCTCCGAGTGGCGTTCTGCGCGCGGCTCAGGCGCAAGGCATTCCTGTCGTTGCGATCGGTGGTGCGGTGCAGCCCTGCAAGGAGTTGAGCGAGAGTGGTTTTGCGGCGGTGTTGCCCATTGTGGCGGGACCCGTGACGCTCGACGTGGCGATGCGGCGCGACGTGGCGACCGAGAACGTGCGTCGCACAGCCGCTCAAATAGCCGGATTATTAACCCTTCAAAAACAGAATAAAAATGAGTAGTGCAATTGGAGCAATCATCGGACTCGTGGTAGCCATCGTGCTGATTATCCGCAAGTTCTCACCCGTATATAGCCTTCTTTTGGGCGCAATCGTCGGCGGTCTGCTCGGCGGTATGGGGCTCGACGGAACGGTCGCAAATATGATTTCGGGCGTCAAGGATATCACCCCCGCCATCGTGCGAATCATCGCAGCGGGTGTGCTGTCGGGCGTGCTGATCAAGACGGGCGCGGCGGCCTCGATTTCGCACGCCATAGTCAATCGCCTCGGCTCGCGTCACGTATTTCTGGCGCTGGCTCTCTCGACGATGTTGCTGACGGCCGTGGGCGTATTTATCGACGTGGCGGTGATCACCGTTGCCCCGATCGCAATCATCATTGCCGACCGTATGGGCGTGGCTAAATTCCCGATGCTGCTGGCAATGGTCGGCGGAGGCAAGTGCGGCAACATCATCTCGCCCAACCCCAACACGATCATCGCTGCCGAGAACTTCGACGCACCCCTTTCGTCGGTTATGGCGGCCAACATTATTCCCGCCGTAATCGGCTTGTTTATAACGGTTTATGTCATCATCCCGCTGATGTCGAAACGACATAGCAACCCCATTGCCGAGGGCGCAAATGTGAGCACAAACGACGAATCACTGCCCTCGTTCTGGGCGTCGATCGCAGGTCCGCTGGTGGTCATCGCGCTGCTGGCAATGCGTCCGCTGGTCGGCATTGCAATCGATCCGCTGATCGCGCTGCCTGTCGGTGGTATCGTCGGAATCTGCGCCACACGTCAGTGGAAACGTACCGCCGAGAGCATCAGCTACGGCTTGGAGAAGATGTCGGTGGTGGCGGTTCTGCTGGTTGCCACGGGCGCAATTGCGGGCATTATCAAGGCCTCGTCGCTGACCGATGCGCTGATCTCGGTATTGGGTCAGGGCGAGGGTGCCAAGTTGTTGCTCGCGCCCCTCGCGGGTGCCATTATGTCGGCCGCAACTGCCTCTACCACAGCTGGTGCGACTATCGCCTCGGCATCGTTTGCACCGACGATTCTGGCGTCGGGAATCTCGGCCGTGTGGGGTGCAGCGCTGGTCAATGTGGGCGCAACGGTGCTCGACCACCTGCCTCACGGCTCGTTCTTCCACGCTACGGGTGGCGCTGTCGAGATGAACATCAAGGAGCGTCTGCGCCTGATCCCCTACGAGTCGGCCGTTGGTTTGGTGCTGACCGTATGCTCGGTGGCAACATATTTAATTATAGGATAACAAAGATTCAAATAACAACGTAGATGGCAGTTTCCGTCGGAAACTGCCCAAGTTCGGGGGCTCGCCCTTCGGGCGACCGCCCCAGCCCCCGAACTTGGATTACTCGTTGCAGCCAATCGCAAAACTATGTCAATCAACCAATTAGAGCGAATTGCACAGATGGAGCACAGGCTCGATGCAATCAGCGAGGCTACCACCGCCTTGTCCGAAGCTCTCGATCGATACATCGCCTTACAGGACGACATCGAGCAGCTCGACCACTACTATGGAAGTGAGGAGTGGCGCACGGATCTCGACGCCGACACCGCAGGCCGCCTCCCTCGTGACCTGAAACGTGGGGTGCTCTCCGAGGACGCTACGTGGAACACCCTCACCGAGGTGCGCGAACTGAATCAGCGATTGGTCGAAGTGGCCCAAACTATCAACCGAAAGTAACCCTCTCTGGCTCGGACTGCAACCACAAAATCCACAAACATTCAACTAAAACTCCTCAAAAAGTCGCTAATATTGGACCATTGGTCTAAATTTGGCGTTTTTATAGTTCTATGTGTTGCAAAGTACCAAATTAAATTCATATATTTGCAGTACGAAATAAGATCGCACACAAAACAAAATGAGAAAGGTCATCAAATATTTCTTAATCACTCTAATTGCCATCGTCGGACTATTGGCGACAACGGTCATACTTTGCCGAACTATTTTCAAGGACGAGTTGATAAAATATCTCACCAAATTGCAGACGGAGGAGATGACCCACTATTTTGTTGCGGATATTCCCGTCGAGCCTGAAAATTTCGCCGAGGATTTCGAGAGTATTCACAAGCAGGTGGTGGAAAACTGCTCGCTCTACAAGCAAAAGGGCTATGACATCGACTCTCTCTACACCACATTTGCCAGCCGCATCGGCGACGACGTGCAGACAAAGGCCGAGTATAGTCTGTTGGTTTGTGAATACTTCGCTGCGCTGAACATCGGACACGCTTGGTCGACGATTTACGCCTATTCGGCAGGACAGCGCGTGGAGGTTATCGAGGATCGATTGTTCCTCAGCAAGCCCAATGAGTATCTCACGAATTATGGCTTTCGCGATAAAGACGAGATTGTGGGCATTAACAACCTGACAACAGACGAGTATGTCGCCCAACTGAAAAAATATCTCCCCGCATCGACCGAAGCGGCTCGAACCTATAACACGCGCCGTTGGGCACTTATCGATTCGTTCACCGACTCACTCCTGATCTGCGACGTATTGCGCGAGGGCGAGAGATTGCGCATTGAACTGCCGTTGATGCGAAAAGCCGAAATTAAGCAACCGCAGCCCGACTTGGTAGCGACCGGCAAGAGGCTAAACGACTCGGTGGGATACATCAACATTACATCGATGATGGGCAGTGTGGTGGAGGATTTCAAGCAGGCATACGAACAAGTGTGTGACCTACCCTATCTGATTGTCGATGTGCGCAACAATGGCGGAGGCAATAGCGGTTTCGGACGAGAGATTGCCGAATACCTTCTATGCAAGGAGCAGGCGCATTGCGTTTCGGGCACGATCGTTCCTCAGCCAAATGCTTATCGTGGGAAGTTGTTCCTGCTGACAAGTCCTTACACCTTTTCGGCGTCGGAGAGTTTCGCACTCGACATAAAGGAGAGCGGATTGGCGACTGTGGTGGGCGAAACGACCGGTGGAGATACTGGTTGCAGACCGAAGACATATACATCAAAATATGGTATCTGTTTTCGAATTCCGACACGCGCGCCGCACCTCTCGCCCAAAGGTTTCCCGATGGAGGGTGTGGGCATTGAACCACACATCACGATCGGCCAGACGGTCGAAGATTATTTTGCCGACAAGGATACCGTCATTGAGTATATACTAAATGAGCTAATTAAGAACTAAAAAACAGATACCAACACAATGAAAGAGACAATCAATGTAAACATCGGTTCGCAGTCGTTCACGCTCGACTACGACGCTTACCAGACCCTGCGCACCTATTTGGAGGATGTCGAGGCTCGTTTGGGTGCCGACAACCAAGAGGTGATGAGCGACATCGAAAATCGTATTGCCGAGATCTTCCGCGAGAAGACCCCCTCGCCGATGATGGTCGTGACGCTCGCGACCGTACGCACCGCAATGGCGCAGATGGGACGCCCCGAAGAGTTCGGTGAGCGTCGCGTGCGCGAGGAGTTCTACGATGAAAAGCCCCAGCGTGTGTTCCGCCGTCCGTTGCGCGATCGCGCGATCGGTGGCGTCTGCGCAGGTGTGGCCCGCTACTTCAATGTCGATACGGCAGCAATCCGTCTGGTTACGTTCCTGCTGGTATTTTTTGGTGGTATGAGCCTGTGGGTCTATATCATTCTGTGGATCGTGATGCCCTCGGACGAGGCAGTCGCTAACATCAAAAAATAGAGTTGACTATGGAGAACAATAGCTCAAATCGCCGTTTGCAGCGCACCTATCCCCGTGTGCTGGCGGGCGTATGCGCAGGCTTGGCCGAGTACTTCGGATTGGACACAACGCTGGTACGTGCAATCACGGCTCTGCTGCTGATTTTTGGAGGTGTGAGCCTTTGGGCCTACATCATTCTGTGGATCGTGATGCCCTCGGCACCGCGCCGTGTGGTGGCGCACCACGAACCCAAACAACTTGAACAATAACCGCTTAAACCTATAAAATGCTATGAACGCTGATAACGTAAAAGCGCAAATGCGCAAAGGCATTTTGGAGTATTGCATCCTCTCGATTCTCTCGCGCGAGGACTCGTATGCTCCGAAGATCATCGCCGAACTGAAAGCGGCACAAATGATCGTGGTCGAGGGTACGCTCTATCCCATTCTGACCCGTCAGAAGAATCAGGGTCTGCTGACCTACCGTTGGGAGGAGTCGCCACAAGGACCTCCGCGCAAATACTATTCGCTCTCGGCCGAGGGTCGTCGCACGTTGGCGCAGCTGGACGAGTCGTGGGAGGAGCTTGTCGAGCAGGTGCGTGCAATTCGCTACGGCAAGAAAGACGAGAACAACATCACCGACGTTGAACCCATTTTATAGCCGACGGTGTTATGAAAGAGAGTAAGAAAGTTAGCATTTCGGGTGTCGCTTTTGTCTTTGACATCGACGCCTACGAGGTTCTGGCAGGCTACCTGGATAACCTCAATCAGGCCTACAAGGATACGGCTGATGGCGAGGAAATCGTGGCCGACATCGAGGCCCGCATTGCCGAGTTGATCCTCAGCCGTCAGAACAATATGACGGTGGTTTCGATGCCGTTGATCCGCTCGATCATCGACCAGATGGGCTCGCCCGAGGCTATCGAGGAGGAGAGCAATGAGGGCGAACCGAAGGCCAAAGAGAGCGCGCCGCGTATTCCGCGCCGTCTGTACCGCAACCCCGAAAGCTCGAAGCTGGGTGGCGTCTGCTCGGGTATCGGCACATTCTTCGACATCGACCCCGTGTGGGTGCGTTTGGCGATGTTTGCACCGATCGCAGGTATTGTTCTATTCGAAAGTTTCGATTGGTACAACCTCCGCGACTTCTGTGGCTCGACATTCGGCATCTTCATTTTGAGCTATTTTGTGATATGGTTTGCCATTCCGATGGCCAAGAGCGCACGCCAAAAACTCGAAATGACGGGCGAAAAGATCAACGCCCAGACCATCTCGTCGAAGACCCGCGCACAAGCCGAAACCAACGAAGTCGTGTCAGGCGACGAGCGTGGTCAGTCGCTGCTGGCCGACATCTTCTACGTGATCGGACGAATCGTTTTGTTCTGTTTCAAGGCTGTGGCTCTGCTCACATTGGCGGGCATTTTGGCGGGTGTAATCGCTTGTATTGTAGGGCTGTTCGCATTCCTCTTCACCGCGCCCGATAACGACTACGAGATGTTCCATTCGTTTATGACCTACATCGGCTCGAGTACGGTCATCACTCTGGTGGCGTCGGCTATCGTGGGTGTTGTGTTGCCGTTGGCGCTATTGGCATACCTGCTGTCGGGATTCGTCTTTGGTCACAAAATCAACCGCACCTTCTCGTTTATCGTCGGTGGCGCGTGGATCGTTGCTTTGGTGATCTTCTTCGCAACCGCTTTCAGCAACCACGAGCAGATTCGCAAGGGTATCAAGGAGGCCGAAATGCGCGAGAGTGTTGAGCGTAACCTCCGCCGTTGGAACGTGAATGAGAATTTCCTCAATTCGATCGACCTGAACGACGTTACGGTCAAGATCTATGATCACACCTACAACGTCGATCCCGAGGGCGAGAATGTGATCGAGATCGACCACGATCAGCTCTACATCTCGATTCCCGAGCAGGATTTGAAGATCGACATCGACAACCGCGTGAAGGAGAGCCCGACGCTCGAAGAGAGTGCCGACGAGGTGATCAAGGCGGCAGGTGCGGTGGTCGAGAGTGCGGGTCGCGCGATTGTCAAGGGTTCGGAGGCTGAGGTTGAGGCGGCAGCAGCCGATCTGGCTAAGGCGGTTATCGAGGTAACCAAAGCAGGACTCGACTCGGCAAGCGTTGTGCTCAACGAAGCTACAAAGGCTGTCGATGACGCTCACGACGAGATTGTGAAGGCTGCGGAGTAAGGATTTTCACAATTATTTAGTGAATTTTCGCATAATTAGGTCGCGTTCCGAGAGGGGCGCGACTTTTTTGTTTGCAGATGTGCACATATAACGTGCCTTCCACCCGCCAATGGTAAGACTAAAACAAGAACAAAGACCAATTTTGAATCTTGCTTTTTTGAATTTTGAATCGAATTATTCGTATATTTGCACTATTAATGATAGGTGTGCCCGCGTGCATACCTCACAAAACAGAAGACTATGGCAGAGATCAAATGTATCGGTATTCTGACCTCGGGCGGCGACGCTCCCGCGATGAATGCAGCTATACGCGCCGTGACGCGCGCAGCAATCTATAACGGTTTCACAGTCAAGGGCATTATGCGCGGTTATCGCGGTCTGATCACCGGCGAGATCATTCCCTTCAAGACTCAGAACGTCAGCAACATCGTCCAGCAGGGCGGTACGATCCTCAAAACGGCTCGCTGCAAGGAGTTCCAGACCCCCGAAGGTCGTCAGGTGGCGTACGACACAATGCGCCGCGAAGGCATTGACGCGCTGGTAGTTATCGGTGGCGACGGCTCGCTGACGGGTGCGCGTGTCTTTGCGTCGGAGTTTGATGTACCCATTGTGGGTCTGCCCGGCACGATCGACAACGACCTCTATGGCACCGACACCACGATCGGCTACGATACGGCTCTCAATACGATTATGGACGCAGTGGATAAGTTGCGCGATACCGCCTCGTCGCACGAGCGTCTGTTTCTGGTCGAGGTGATGGGTCGCAATGCGGGTTTCCTCGCGCTGAATGGCGCGATTGCGTCGGGTGCCGAGGCGGCAATCATTCCCGAAATTATGACCGAGACCGACCAGCTGGGTGAGTTGATCGGCAACGGTTTCCGCAAGAGCAAGAACTCGTCGATCGTGTTGGTTGCCGAGAGCGAACTGACAGGCGGTGCGATGGGTGTTGCGGAGCGTATCAAGAAGGAGTATCCGCAGTACGACACCCGTGTGACGATCCTCGGACATATTCAGCGTGGCGGCTCACCGACGGCAAGCGACCGTATCATCGCAAGTCGTATGGGCGAGGCGGCGATCAACGCACTGATGGAGGGTCAGCGCAACGTGATGATCGGTGTGCAGAACGACGAGTTGGTCTACATTCCCTTCACGAAGGCGATCCGCAAGGACAAACCGATCAACCGCGACCTGCTCAATACGTTGAAAATTCTTTCGATCTAATAATCAATAAAATAGAACCCAATTATGAAGAAAGTTATCGGCATTGGAAATGCCCTGACGGATATGCTGGTGAACCTGCGTTCGGACGAGGTTCTCGAAAAATTCGATCTGCCGCGTGGCAGTATGAGCCTCGTTAATTCGGAGCAGCAGAAGGAGATCTCGAAATCGGTTTCGGGACTCCCCTACACCCTCTCGCTCGGTGGCTCGGCCGACAATACGATTCGTGCTATGGCGCGCCTCGGTTGCAAGGTCGGCTTCATCGGTAAGGTGGGCCGCGACTCGACGGGCGATTTCTTCGAGTCGGCGCTGGAAAATCTGGGCATTCAGCCCTTCATTATGCGTGGTGAGGAGCGCTCGGGCAAGTGTGTATCGCTGGTGTCGCCCGATGGCGAGCGCACGTTGGTGACCCACCTCGGTGCGGCTGTCGAGATGAAGGCCGAGGACCTCTCGCCCGAGATTTTCGATGGCTACGATTGCCTCTATGTCGAGGGTTATCTGGTTCAGGATCACAACCTTATCCGCGGCGCGATCCGTATGGCCAAGGAACTTGGTTTGAAAGTTGCGATCGACCTTGCGAGCTTCAACGTGGTGGAGGAGAACATCGACTTCCTGCGCGAGGTGATCAGCGAGTATGTCGATATCGTGTTTGCCAATGAGGACGAGGCACGCGCATTCTCGGGCGAGGAGGAGCCCGTCAATGCACTGCAATATATCTCGACGATGTGCGACCTTGTGATCGTGAAGATCGGTATGCGTGGCGCTCTGATCAAGCAGGGCTCGGAGGTGTCGCACGTGGGCATTATGGCGGCCGCTAAGCGTGTCGATACCACGGGTGCGGGCGACTTCTATGCCGCTGGTTTTATGGCCGGTATGTGCGAGGGACTGTCGTTGCGTCAGTGCGGCACGATCGGTGCAATCACCGCAGGTAAGGTGATCGAGATCGTCGGCACAACCCCCACCGAGGAGGCTTGGGAGGATGTCGCACGCCTGGTTAAGCGCGTGAAGGCAGGCAAGTTGCTCTTCTAACCGACGGCAACGACCAACAGACTCAAAGGGCAGGAGCAATCCGACGTGGAGCGGGAGGCCCTGCCCATTTTTCGACTTGACGATGCAGAACGACCAACGCATAGCACGACTCAAAGAGCAGGTGGCAGCACTGCCACTCGACCCGGGTGTCTATCAATATCTGGACAAGGCGGGCACGGTGATCTATGTGGGTAAGGCAAAGAGTTTGCGGCGCCGTGTGTCGTCCTATTTCGTTGAGAGTAAGGAACATTCGGCTAAGGTGCGCGCCTTGGTGCGTCAGATTGCCGAGATCCGCCATATCGTCGTGGGGAGCGAGAGCGATGCGCTGCTGTTGGAAAATTCGCTGATCAAAACGCTCCAACCGCGCTACAACATTCTGCTCAAAGACGACAAAACCTATCCGTGGATCGTTGTTCGCAACGAGCCCTTTCCGCGTGTCGAATCGACGCGCCGTGTGGTGCGCGACGGCTCGCAATATTTCGGACCCTACGCCTCGATCTCGATGCAGCGCTCGGTGTTGGAGTTCATTCGCGAGGTCTATACCCTACGCACCTGTCGCTTCAATCTTGCGCCCGAGCAGATTGCCCGAGGTCGCTACGAGGTCTGTCTGCAATACCACCTCGGCAACTGCAAAGGTCCGTGCGTCGGTCGCCAGACCAAGGAGGAGTATGACGAGGACGTGGCTCGCATCTGCGCAACGCTGCGTGGCGATCTGCGCTCGACCCGTTCGTGGCTCGAACGACAGATGACCGAGGCAGCGGCGGAGTTGCGTTTCGAGGCTGCGGCACGCTACAAAGCGCGTCTGGCGGCATTGGAGAACTATTCGAGTAAGTCGGTGATTGTCAATTCGTCGCTCTTCACGCTCGATGTTTTTTCGCTGTTGATTGACGACGATGCGGCCTATTGCAACTTCGTGCGAATCGTCAATGGCGCAGTGACGGGCACATTCACTTCGCAACTCTCGCTCGGTGTCGAGAGCGACCCGCAACAGGTTCTGACACAGGCCATTCAGCAGATCAGCGAACGTATTGCGGGGCGTTTGGCACGCGAGGTTGTGGTGCCGTTCCTGCCCGATGTGGAGCTTTTCGAGGGCATTACGTTCACCGTTCCGAAGCGTGGCGACAAACTCAAACTGCTGGAATTCTCGGAAAAAGGCGCGCGAATCTATCGTGCCGAGCAGTTAAAAAATCTCGAAATCCGTAATCCCGAACGCCACACCGAACGCCTGATGGAGGCTATGCGACGCGAGCTACACCTCGATCGTCAGCCCCGCCACATCGAGTGCTTCGACAACTCTAACTTGCAGGGTACCAATCCCGTAGCTGCTTGCGTGGTATTCCGTGACGGTCGCCCCTCGAAGAGCGAATATCGCCATTTCAACATCAAGACCGTCGTCGGGGCCAACGACTTCGCCTCGATGCGCGAGATTGTCCACCGCCGCTACTCGCGTATGATCGAGGAGGGACGCGAGTTGCCCGACCTGATTGTGGTCGATGGCGGCAAGGGGCAGCTCAGCTCGGCCTACTCGGTGCTGGCGGAGTTGGGGTTGGAGAAGCGGATTCCGATTGTCGGTCTGGCCGAGCGCTTGGAGGAGATTTTCTTTCCGTTCGATCCCAATCCCTACTACCTCAATCGTACGGGCGAGCCGTTGAAGGTGATCACCCATCTGCGAGATGAGGCTCACCGATTCGGCATCACGTTCCACCGCAACAAACGCTCGAAGGCGTTTATTGTCAGCGAGTTGGAACAGATTAAGGGTATCGGCGCAGCGTCGATTGAGGATTTGTTGCGTAAGTTCCGCACGGTGGCTCGCGTGCGCCGAGCAACGATCGAGGAGCTGACCGAGGTGGTCGGTTTGGCACGCGCCCGCAAGGTGTTTGACCACTTCCACCCCACAACCGAGGAGTAACCGTTTGAAAATTCAATTGAAATTGCTATATTTGTAGATTAATATAAAAGGTGCGCTACAAAAACTAACGCACAACGCTCCGTCGCCGCACCCGCGCCAAAGGCGCAAAGCCCACTCCTAAGGAGGGGGTTTGGGGGTGGGTCAGAATTGCAATCCGCCGCCGCAGGTGGCGCGAAAGCGGACAACAAGAAAAGAACGACGATAGCGAATAGTGCGCTAAAAAAACAACGCACAACGCTCCGTCGCCGCACCCGCGCCAAAGGCGCAAAGCCCACTCCTGAGGAGGGGGTTTGGGGGTGGGTCAGAATTGCAATCCGCCGCCGCAGGTGGCGCGAAAGTGAACGACAAAAAAAAGAACGACAATAGAGCATAGTGCGCAACAAAAACTAACGCACAACGCTCCGTAACCACACCCGCGCCAAAGGCGCAAAGCCCACTCCTGAGGAGGGGGTTTGGGGGTGGGTCAAAATTGCAACCGCCGCCGCAGGTGGCGCGAAAGTGAAAGCAAAAAATAGTACGAATTAAGGAACAAATAACGTAAAAACATACAACTATGGAACAAGTAAAATGCCTTATTATCGGTAGTGGTCCTGCGGGCTACACCGCAGCAATCTATACCGCACGTGCGGGTCTGAGCCCCGTGCTCTACGAGGGTATAACCCCTGGCGGTCAGCTCACTACAACCACCGAAATCGAAAACTTCCCTTCGCACCCCGAGGGTATCGACGGCAACGAACTGATGAGCCGTATGCGTGCTCAGGCCGAGCGTTTCGGCACTGATATCCGTTTCGGCGCAGTGACCAAGGCGGAGCTGGGCGCACGTCCCTTTGTGATCACAATCGACGGCGAGAAGCAGATTGAGGCCCAGAGCGTTATCATCTGCACGGGCGCAACGGCGAAGTATCTCGGACTGCCCTCGGAGGAGCGCTTCAAGGGTATGGGCGTCAGCGCGTGCGCAACCTGCGACGGTTTCTTCTATCGCAAGAAGGATGTGGCAGTTGTGGGTGGTGGCGACACCGCGTGCGAGGAGGCTACCTATCTGGCAGGTCTGTGCCGTCAGGTCTATCTGATCGTGCGCAAACCCTATCTGCGTGCGTCGCAGGCTATGCAGGAGCGCGTGAAGAATACCCCCAACATCGAGGTTCTGTTCGAGCACAACACGGCCGAAATCCTCGGCGATGAGTCGGGTGTTACGGGCATACGCGTACGTCATAACAATGGTACCGAGCGCGAGATCGAGCTGTCGGGTATCTTTATGGCAATCGGCCATCACCCTAACACTGAGCTGTTTGCAGGTCAGGTTGAGTTGGACGAGCAGGGTTACATCGTGACCAAGGACGGCACCTCGCGCACCAATATCGAGGGCGTGTTTGCTGCGGGCGATGTGCAGGATCCGCACTATCGTCAGGCGATCACCGCCGCAGGTAGCGGTTGCCGCGCTGCGCTGGACTGCGAACGTTTCTTGAAGGCTTAACAGGCGATGACGCAACCCAATCTGGATCGCATTTTCGGAGTCGAGGACGAGGTGTCGTTCCGCCACGAGGCGCTTGCGCTGTTCCGTTTTCAGGCGGAACGGTGCGAGCCTTACAGCCAATACCTGCACTTGATCGGGGTCGAGGCTAACGAGGTGCGCGAGGTGGAGCAGATCCCGTTTCTGCCGATTGGGTTGTTCAAAACGCACAATATCTACTGCGGCGAGCAGGCTCCCGAGCAGGTCTTTACGAGCAGTTCGACGGGCGGAGGTGTGCCCTCGCGCCACCCGATGGCCGACCTGCGAATCTACGAACGCGCCTTCCGTGGGGCGTTCCGACACTTCTATGGCGACGCCTCGGAGTGGAGTATCTACGGATTGCTGCCCTCGTACTTGGAACGCAAGGGCTCGTCGCTGATCTATATGGTCGATCGGCTGATTGCCGACGCGGGCGGGCACGGAGGATTCTATCTCGATGATTACGAGCGACTTCTGGCCGACATTGCGGCCGATCCGCGCCCGAAAATTCTGCTCGGCGTCACCTACGCTCTGCTCGATCTGGCCGAACAATTTGCGCCCGACCTGCACGATGTGGTGGTGATGGAGACGGGCGGAATGAAGGGTCGTCGCAAGGAACTGCCCAAGGAGGAGTTGCACAGAGTGCTTTGCAAAGCATTCAATGTCAACGCAATACACTCCGAGTACGGAATGGCCGAACTGACCTCGCAGGCCTACTCGAAGGGCGGTAATCGATTCGTTGCGCCACCGTGGATGCGCATCATCACGCGCGACCTGAACGATCCGTTCCGACTGCTCCCGACGGGGCACCGTGGCGGTATCAACATCATCGATTTGGCCAACGTCTATTCGTGCGCATTTATCCAGACCGAGGACTCGGGTCGAGTCCTTGACGATGGGTCATTCGAGATCGCGGGACGCATCGACAAGAGCGAGATCAGAGGTTGCAACCTTTTAGTACAGTGATAGTTATGAGCACACCACGCTTTTCGGTAATCATACCCCTCTACAACAAGGAGGCCGAGATCGAACGCACCCTGCGCTCGGTTTTGGCGCAGACGCTGCAACCGCTCGAAATCGTCATCGTCGATGACGGCTCGACCGATCGTTCGTGCGAGCGTGTCGAGTCCATCGCGTCGCCCCTGATCAAACTCCACCGACAGGCAAATGCCGGCTCGGCCGTGGCTCGCAATCGCGCCATTGAACTCTCTGAGGGTGACTACATTGCAATGATCGATGCCGATGACGAATGGACTCCCGACTATCTGGCCGAAATGGCTCGACTGATAGCTCTCTACCCCGACTGCGGAGGTTGGTGCTCGGGTTTCGACATCGTGTCCGAGGACGGCACCTTTGCGGGCGATACACCTCAGTATGAGGGCATTGTGGAGGATTACTTTGCCGAGGCTATGCGCCGCTACGTCTGCATCACCTCGGCAACGACCATCGCCCGACGAGTGTTCGACGAGGTGGGAGGTTTCCCCGTCGGAATGCGTATGGGACAGGATACATATATGTGGGTCAAATTGGCTCGCAGTTACCGAGTTGCCACCACGCCCAAACGCCTCTGCCGCTACAATCGCGCGGCACAAAACCGCACCCCGTCGATCTATCGTGGCGACGACGGCACGGCCTCGTTCCGTGACTTCTATACCGGCGGTCGCGAGCCTATGCTCGACGAGTATGCTGCCCGCATCGGACTTTCGCGCGCGATAATCATCAGCGCCAAAGGTGGCACCGCGGAGGCGCGCGACACCGAGCGTTTCTTCTCATACACCACAATGAATCGACGCATACTGCGCAAGTTGCAGGTTATCAACCGTCTGCCCGTAGCGTGGCGCTGGAATGCGCTGCGTGCCTACAATTGGCTGGCGTGGAAGATCGCCCGAAAGGGTTTGTAGCCTCAACGAACAAAAAACAATAATAGCCGCCTCGCGAACGGGGCGGCTATTATTGTCAATGTGATCCGTCAGAGAGGATTACTTCAAGTTGGGATTGATCTCGCCCCACTTAGCAATCTCGGGAACGATGTTCAAAGTTACCAACTCGTCGCGCATCTTGCACAAGTGAGCGTAGCTAGCGTCGAGCTTAGCGATCTCCTCCTCAGTACCAACGGGCATCTGATAGTGGCAACCCTCAGCGTCGAGAGTAGTGTCCATAGCCATCATAATGTGGTTGTACTTCTCGTTGCATACGTAGGTACCAACGGGGAAGCGGAACTTCTCACCACCCATTACCGAGCGGATCATCTCAACCGACAGATACGAGGGGCTCTGGAACGACGAACGGCCACGCAACTTGATGATAGCTGCACCACCCTGCGTTACGTCCTTCTTCATCTGCTCCCACTCCTCCTCGGGGAACTCCTCGGTACCGATGATGTCGTTCAGTGCACGGCCAGCAACCTTAACTGCGCTGCCGAATACTGCCATCTGCTCGCCGTGGCCACCATAGGTAGCGCAACCGGTGATCTCGCTCTGCATTACGCCGAACTTCTTAGCCAGCGCGCTCTGCAAACGAGTGGTATCCAGACCTGCCAAGGTAGTAACCTGACCCGGCTTCAAGCCCGAGTAGAGCAGAGTTACCAGACCGGTCAAATCGGCGGGGTTGAAGATAATCACAACGTGCTTAACATCGGGGCAGTAAGCCTTGATGTTCTTACCCAGATCCTCAGCGATCTTGCAGTTACCTGCCAGCAGATCCTCACGAGTCATACCCTCCTTACGGGGAGCACCACCCGACGAGATGATGTACTTAGCGTTGGTGAATGCCTCCTTAACGTCGGTAGTAGCGGTGATGTTCACGTTGTCAAAACCGCTCTGGCGCATCTCCTCAGCCACGCCTTCGGGCGAGAATACGTCATACAGACAGATGTTCGAGGTGAGGTTCATCATCAAAGCGCTCTGAACCATATTCGAGCCGATCATACCAGCTGCACCTACAATAACGAGTTTTTCGTCAGTTAAAAATGCCATAATCTTACGTTTGTTTTATGTTTGTTAGTCAATTAGTTTCCACACTATTTGCAGCGCAAATTTACAAAACTTTGTTCGGAATACCTACACCCACGACAAAGTTTTTCAGCGATTTTCAAACAAAATTACACCATTTCGCCCAAAATCGCAACACTGCGCAACCCTTTTGGCCTCTGCTTATCGAATTTCGCGCAGCACGTCCAGAAGCAATCGCCAGAATTTATCGACCGTCGAGATCTCCAATCGCTCGTCGGGCGAGTGAACACCGCGCAGCGTCGGACCGAACGAAACCATCTCCAAGGCGGGATACTTTTCGAGGAACAGACCGCACTCCAAACCTGCGTGGATAGCGCGCACCTTAGGCTCCTTGCCGAACAACTTCTCGTAGCTGCTGCGGGTTACGTCCAAGAGCATCGACTGCGGGTTGGGAGCCCAACCGGGGTAGCCGTCGCTATGCTCGACCTCGGCTCCTGCCAGCGTGAAGACCGAATCGACCGTCGACATCGCGTAGTACTTGCCGCTTTCGAGCGACGAGCGCTGCGACGAGGTGACTACAATACGATTGTCATCGGCAAACTTGACCGATGCGAGGTTGGTCGAGGTCTCAACCAGACCGGGCATTGCGTAGCTCATTGCCAGCACACCATTGGGCACACCCACCAGCGAGTAGATCAGCGCGTGCTGCGTCTTCTCGTCGATGACCATATCTGCTGCCGAACGGCTCAGCGTGATCGAGAGGTTAGGCTCGGTGAACTGATACTCGGCACGAACGTCCTTTGCAAACTGCTCAAACTCAACTTCGAACTGCTTGGCATCCTCCTCGGGCATACCGAAGATTGCGTATGCCTCGCGCGGGATTGCGTTGCGCAGGTTACCGCCGCAGAAGTAGCTCAGGCGCACGTCGAAACGCTGCTCGGCGATCCACAACATACGAGCCACGATCTTATTCGAGTTGGCCAGACCGTCGTTAATATTGTCACCCGAGTGACCGCCCTTCAAATCCGAAACGTCGAGGCGGTAGTAGATGTAGTCCTTCGGAGCCGCTTTGGGCGTATAGCGGAACGTAGCGACGGTGTCGATACCGCCTGCGCAACCGATGAAGATCTCGCCCTCGTCCTCCGAGTCGAGATTGACCAGATACTGAGCCGAGAGCATACCCTCGCCCAGCTCGAAAGCACCCGTCAGACCGGTCTCCTCATCGACCGTGAAGAGAGCCTCAACCGGACCGTGCTCGATGGTCTGGTCGATCATCACTGCCAGCGCAGCCGCCATACCGATACCGCAGTCGGCACCCAGCGTCGTACCGCGTGCGCGCACCCAGCCCTCGCTATCGACATAGGCCTGAATGGGGTCGTTCTCGAAGTCGAACTCGACGTCCGAATTCTTCTCGCAGACCATATCCATATGAGCCTGCAAAGCCACCGTGGGGCGGTTTTCGTAGCCTGCCGTTGCGGGCTTGCGCATCACCACGTTGCCAATGGCATCGCGCTTATACTCAATGTTGTGCTTCTCGGCAAAAGCCACGAGCCACTCTATGATCTTCGCCTCCTTCTTCGAGGGGCGGGGAACCTTCGTAATTGCATCAAACTGCTCCCATACAATCGCGGGAGAGAGTTCTGAAATCTGTGACATATCTATATAAATATTTTAGGGATTTTGGACAAAGTTATGCTTTTTTTCGATACCGCACGACGCGAGCCGCGAAAAAAGTTTATCTTTGTGGCGAGAAATCACTTTTTGCACTTCGTAACAAGATGAAAAATATTCGCATAGGACACGGATACGACGTCCATCAATTAGCCGAAGGACTGACCCTCACGCTCGGTGGCGTGGCTATACCCCACTCGAAAGGTTGCGTTGCCCACTCCGATGGTGACGCGGTGATTCACGCGCTGTGTGACGCTCTGCTCGGAGCCGCCGCAATGGGCGACATCGGTCTGCATTTTCCCGATACCTCGGGCGAATTCAAGGGCATCGACTCGCGTATCCTGCTGCGTCGCACCGTAGCCCTGCTCCGCGAGGCGGGCTGGGAGGTCGGCAACGTCGATTGCACCATCATCTTGCAACGCCCCAAAGTGCGCCCCTTCATCGACCAGATGCGCGCGGAAATGGCTGCGGCAATGGAGGTTGCGCTCGATCAGGTATCGGTCAAGGCGACCACTACCGAGCGACTCGGATTCACGGGTCGTGAGGAGGGCGTTGCCGCCGAGGCCGTAGCTCTGATCTACCAGCCTTAGCTCGCTCGGGCACGCCCCTTAATGCGCCACCACTCGGTCCATCGCCACGTCGTGTGGCTCGGTGGGCAGTTCCGCAACCAACTGACAAGCAAAACACGTACCTATCTTATATATGTGCGCCGCCTCGGCCACGCCTAAATAGCGATCGTAGTAACCGCGACCGCGACCCATTCGTGCCCCCTGGCGAGTGAACGCCACCCCCGGCACCACCATCACCTCGATCAGCTCGGGCGGACACATCTCAACCCCCTGCGGCTCGTCAATTCCGAAGGCTCCCGAGGCCATCTGTTCGGCACGAAAATCGTAGAAACTCATCTCATCACCCTCGATCTTCGGCACCACCACACGCTTCGACTGCGACCACCGCTCGACAGCCTCGCGCAGAGGCGGTTCGTCACCCAAAGGCATATAGGCCGCAACCGTTTGCGCCGCCTCAAAACGGGGATCACGCTCGATCTCGGCAACGATCAAAAGGGCCGCTGCGGTGCGCTCTTCGGCCGAAAGTGAACGAATATCGGCTCGAATCTCGCGTCGCAACTCCGATTTTGTGAGAAAAGTCCTCTCCATAACGTAAAATTAAAGCACGAAAAGGTTGTTATTCGACAAACAATTATTATATTTGTACTTTGAAATACGACTATCGTCGTCGGTCGCGACCGACGTGCAAACAGACGATCGAACCAAAAATTAATTCACAAATATAAAAAATTTTTTAATCTATGGGTAATTTTCTCAGTAATTCGTCAATTGGAAGAAAACTTGTGATGAGTATCTCGGGTTGTTTCCTCGTACTCTTCCTGCTCTTCCACATGTCTATGAACATCGCGGCTCTCTTCTCGGCCGAGGCTTACAACGCAATCTGCGCATTCCTCGGTGCTAACTGGTATGCCGTAGCAGGCACAGGCGTATTGGCTGCCGGTGTATTCGTACACTTCGCTTACGCACTGATGCTGACTATCCAGAACCGTAAGGCTCGCGGCCAGCAGCGCTATGCTGTGACCGTAACCGAAAAGGGCGTTTCGTGGGCATCGAAGAATATGCTCGTGCTGGGCGTAATCGTAATCGGCGGTCTGTTGGTACATATGTGCCACTTCTGGTCGAAGATGATGCTCGTTGAGCTGATGGGTGAGCACTCGGTTGTAGTAGGCGGTATGGAGCTGGCTCCCACCGACGGTGCTGCGCTGATCGCATTCACCTTCTCGAAGTGGTACAACGTTCTGATCTACGTTGTATGGCTGGCTGCTCTGTGGTTCCACCTCTCGCACGGCGTATGGTCGATGATCCAGACCGTAGGTTGGGCTAACGATAAGTGGTACCCCCGCTTGAAGTGCCTCTCGACCCTCGTAGCTACTTTGATCTGCGGCGGTTTCGCATTGGTAGCAGTAGTGTTCTTCGTTAAGAGCCTCGGCTGCTGCTAATCACTTAAAATCTCAAAGTCGAACAATAAAAAAAGAGAACAAATATGGCTTTCAAATTAGATTCGAAGATTCCCGCTGGCGCTTTGGCCGACAAGTGGAGCAATCATAAGGCTGCTATCAAGGTGGTTAGCCCCGCAAACAAACGTAAGCTCGACGTTATCGTAATCGGTACCGGTCTGGGTGGCGCATCGGCTGCTGCTTCGCTCGGTGAGATGGGTTACAACGTGAAGGTGTTCTGCATCCAGGACTCGCCCCGCCGCGCTCACTCGATCGCAGCTCAGGGTGGTATCAACGCTGCTAAGAACTACCAGAACGACAACGACTCGGTTTACCGTCTGTTCTACGACACCATCAAGGGTGGTGACTACCGCGCACGCGAGGCTAACGTTTATCGTCTGGCTGAGGTGTCGAACGCAATTATCGACCAGTGCGTAGCTCAGGGTGTACCTTTCGCTCGCGAGTACGGCGGTCTGCTGGCTAACCGTTCGTTCGGTGGTGCTCAGGTATCGCGTACGTTCTATGCTCGTGGTCAGACCGGTCAGCAGCTGTTGCTCGGCGCTTACGCAGCTCTGAACAAGGAGATCGCTAACGGTTCGGTTAAGTGCTACACCCGCCACGAGATGCTCGACGTAGTTGTTGAGAATGGCGAGGCTTGCGGTATCATCGCTCGTAACCTGGTAACCGGTAAGTTGGAGCGTTTCGGTGCTCACGCAGTTGTAATCGCAAGTGGTGGTTACGGTAACGTATTCTTCCTCTCGACCAACGCAATGGCGTCGAACGGCTCGGCTGCATTCCAGTGCTACCGCAAGGGTGCAGGTTTTGCTAACCCCTGCTTCACTCAGATTCACCCCACTTGTATTCCTATCCACGGTACCCAGCAGTCGAAGCTGACGCTGATGTCGGAGTCGTTGCGTAACGACGGTCGTATCTGGGTTCCCAAGAAGATGGAGGACGTTGAGAAGTTGCGTAAGGGTACGATCCAGCCTTCGGACATCGCTGAGGAGGATCGCGACTACTACTTGGAGCGTCGCTACCCCGCATTCGGTAACCTCGTACCGCGTGACGTTGCATCGCGTGCCGCTAAGGAGCGTTGCGACGCTGGCTACGGCGTGAACGAGACCGGTTTGGCTGTATTCCTCGATTTCAAGACCGCTATCGAGCGTCTGGGTAAGGACGTTATCAAGGCTCGCTACGGCAACCTGTTCGATATGTATAAGGAGATTACCGACGTAAGCCCCTACGAGCAGCCTATGCAGATCTTCCCCGCAGTTCACTACACGATGGGTGGTATTTGGGTTGACTACAACCTGATGACTACGATCCCCGGTCTGTACGCAATCGGCGAGGCTAACTTCTCGGATCACGGTGCTAACCGTCTGGGTGCTTCGGCTCTGATGCAGGGTCTGGCTGACGGTTACTTCGTACTGCCCTACACCATTGGCGACTACCTGTCGGCTAAGATTCAGGCTCCGAAGATCGACACCACTACCAAGGCATTCGACGAGGCTGAGAAGGGCGTTCAGGACAAGATCGACAAGCTGTTCGCAATCAAGGGTAAGCAGTCGGTTGACGATATCCACAAGCGTCTGGGTCTGATTATGTGGGACAACGTAGGTATGGCACGTACCAAGGAGTCGTTGGAGAAGGCTATCGTTGAGATTCAGGCTCTGCGCAAGGAGTTCTGGTCGGATCTGAAGCTGGTAGGTACTGCTGACTCGTTCAACGTTGAGTTGGAGAAGGCTCTGCGCTTGGCAGACTTCTTGGAGCTCGGCGAGTTGATGGCTCGCGACGCATTGCAGCGTGAGGAGTCGTGCGGTGGTCACTTCCGCTCGGAGCACCAGACCGAAGAGGGCGAGGCTCTGCGTCACGACGACAAGTTTGCTTACGCAGCAGTTTGGGAGTACAAGGGTATGGACGAGGCTCCCGAGATGACCAAGGAGGCTCTCGACTATGAGTTCACTCACCGTGCACAGCGTAACTATAAGAACTAATTCTCACTGACGTACAATACTTTAATACAAAGCAAGACTATGAATTTCAAGTTAAAGATATGGCGTCAGAAGGACGCTAAAAGCAAGGGCGAATTCAAGACCTATGAGGTGAAGAATATCGCATCGGATACCTCGTTCCTCGAAATGATGGATATCCTCAACAACGACCTGGTACACAAAGGCGAGGAGCCCGTGGCATTCGACCACGACTGCCGCGAGGGTATCTGCGGTATGTGCTCGATGCACATCAATGGCCACGCTCACGGCCCCGAGACCGCAGTAACCACCTGCCAGCTCTATATGCGTAAGTTCAAGGATGGCGAGACCATCACTATCGAGCCGTGGCGCTCGGCAGCGTTCCCCGTAATCAAGGACCTCGTAGTAGACCGTAGCGCATACGACAAGATTTTGCAGGCCGGCGGTTTCATTTCGGTTCGTACGGGTAGCGTAGTTGATGCTAACTGCATTCCTATCTCGAACGCTGACGCTGAGGAGTCGATGGACGCAGCAGCATGCGTAGGTTGCGGTGCTTGCGCAGCAACTTGTAAGAACGGTTCGGCTATGCTGTTCGTTGCAGCACGCGTATCGTCGCTGGCTAAGCTGCCCCAGGGCCGCGTAGAGGGCGCACGTCGCGCTAAGGCTATGGTTGCAAAGATGGACGAGCTGGGCTTCGGTAACTGTACCAACACCGGTGCTTGCCAGGCAGAGTGCCCCAAGTCGATCTCGATCACCCATATCGCTCGCCTCAACCGCGAGTTCCTTGCAGCAAAGTTGCAGGACTAAGCTAAGGCGGTGCTCGATTTGTTCGAGTGCAGATGACAAACTCCCGATCGCCAGCTGGTGGTCGGGAGTTGTTTTTTCGCTATAAATTTGGGTGGTTACGGGTCGGTTTTAGGGTCAAAACACAAAAAAATACATAAAATCGCAAAAAAATCATCGAAAAATTTGGTAGATATAAAAAATGGTCGTACATTTGCACCACGAAAAAACCAATGGTGGATTCATCTAAGGGCTAGGATACGTGCCTCTCACGCACGACATAGGGGTTCGAATCCCCTATCCACTACGAAAACGAAGCAAGAAGGTGTCGAGTAATCGACACCTTTTGTTTTTTCGGCCTATGACGCAAATTTATTTGTAGGCATAGGCGGAAGAAACAAAAGAGAGGTTGATAAATCAACCTCTTGCGGAGTTTTTTGTTTAGGCCCCGCGGCGAGCGCAGGGGATCACCAACGAGCAAAAGCGAGTGCAGTAATCCCCGCAGACAACAACCAAGCACAAAGCGGCGAGTGCAGTAATCTCTGCAAATGGACAAACGTGCAGATACAAACAAAAGGCGTCGGAGTTCCGACGCCTTTTATCTTCTTAGCCATTTTCTTAGCCACTTTTTCGCATTTCAAAGGCAAACCACAGGAGCAACCTTCGACGCCCCAAGTGCCAGGCCGCGTGCCTACTTCGACGGCTCGCGGTTGCGGTTCAGGACATTGTAGACCGTGCGGCGCAGATCGCCCTCGGCGTTATCGCCCTCGTACGACCAATACATTCCGCCCATCAGACCCTGTTGCAGGATATATTCGGCTTTGAGCGCCAACGAGGTCTCGTTCTCGTAGCCAAACACCAGCTCACCACTCGCATCGACGATATAGGGCACCTGACCCTTCGGATCCCAGCAGAAGGTGTAATCTCCCTCAACCAAATGAGCCTGCGTCAGGTCGCGCTGGCGAGGGAAACCCTTCTTGCCACGGCCATAAAATGCAAGTCCCATAACTAACTTTTCGGGGGGCACACCAGCCGCCAAATGAAGTTTTACGGCCTCATCGACACAGATCTTATCCATATGCTCTGTTGGATAGAGTGGCGAGTTGTGGTATGGAGCCCAACCCAGATCATAGGACATCACGTTAGTGAAATCGATGTAGGGATCAACCGCCACGAAGTCGATATACTGTGCGCTGGCTACGGTAGCCTGCGTGAGGAGCTTATCCTTGCCTATCGCCTTGCGGATGTCGCGCATCATAAGGGTGTAGTTCTCGGTATCGTTCTCCGAGTAGGAGATATTGGCCACGCCCGTAGTGGGATACTCCCAATCGATGTCGATGCCGTCGAGCCCAAACTCGCGCACCTTCTCGGCGCAATCCAGCGCAAAGCTCCAACGCAGTGCCGAGTCGGCCGCCATCTCGCTGAAATTGCCACTACCCCAGCCGCCGATCGACAGCAGCACCTTCAAATGGGGATAATCCTTTTTCAGCGCAACGATGCCCTGCAAACGCTTGGGGTTATCGACTCTCACACCCGCAAAGGTCGAATCGACGTGTCCAAAGGCATAATTGATGTGCGTCAGATATTGAGGATCGACCTCGCGGCTCGACCAGGAGGTCACATAGGCAATCAATACCTTATTTGCAGGCGCCTGCTCGACTTTGGGTGAGTCGGTGCAGGATACGGCTGCAAAGACGTAAAGCAATGTCCAAAGAATCTTTTTCATAAAGTTGTTAGTTAGAATTATGATTATAAACGTTGTGTGTCAGTCTATTACGGTTGGTACACATAGCGGTCGGCCAGAGCCTCGAACTCACTCACCTGAGCCTCGATCCACTGCTCGTCGCGACCCAACTCCACAGCCATCAGCTCGGCCACTCGGCGTGCCACACGCTTCGCCTCGCGGGCATCGACAAAGAGCATACGCACACGGCGCGACAGCACATCATCGAGCGTCAGCGCCATCTCCTCGCGCACAGCCCACACCACCTCGGCAGCCGTATAGTCGAACTTCGGCGAGAGAGGCTCACCCAATGCGGGGCACTCGGCAATCAACGCGCGAATCGACTCCTCGTCGCTGCCATAGACATACATATGGTTGCTCAGGTCGGGATTCGGGCGATAGCCGTGAATTGCCATCTTGCGGGTCGGGCACTTGCGGTACTCCAACCCCATTATCTCAAACGCACGATCGACCGTATCCTCGGCCATCAATCGGTGTGAGGTCCACTTGCCACCTGTAATGGTCAGCAGACCACGCTCCGACACGATCACCTTGTGGCTACGCGACAACTCCTTGGTACTCTTGCCCTCCTTTTTGGGCGCCGCCAGCGGTCGCTGACCCGCAAACACCGAGAGGATATCATCGTAGGTCGGTGCGGGATCCATATAACACTTGGCCGTATTGAGAATGAAATCGATCTCCTCTTTGAGTGGCAGCGGCTCCTCCTCGGCCTCATAGCGCACGATGTCGGTCGTGCCCACCACCACCTTGTCGTGCCACGGAACCGCGAACAACACTCGTCCGTCGGAGGTCTTGGGCACCATAATCGCATAGTCGCTCTGCAAGAATCGCTTGTCGAGCACAAGGTGTACGCCCTGACTCGGCGTGACCATCTTGCGGTGCTCGGGGCTGTCCATCTGCATAATATCATCGACAAAACACCCCGCCGCATTGACCACGCAACGGGCCGCCAGACGATACTCCTCGCCCGTCAGGCAGTCGCGCGCCACCACGCCCGACACCCGACCCTCGTCGTTGTGCAGTACGTCGGTCACGGTGATGTGATTGACCACCGTGCCACCCTTCTCGACACAGGTTTGCGCCAGATTGATCGCATAACGCGAGTCGTCGAACTGTCCATCGTGATAGACCACGCCACCCTTCAATCCGCGCTCGATCGACGTGGGCAGATATTGTCGCACCTTCGCCGCCGACACAAATCGCGAACGACCATAGCCAAATCCGAACGAAAGCAGATCGTAGAAGGCCAATCCGCAGAAATAGAGGAAGTTGTCCCAATGGCTATAATTGGCAATCACAAACGATTGATCCTTAACCAGATGAGGCGCATTGCGTTTCATTCGACCGCGTTCGCGCAGCGCTTCGAGCACCAGCATCACATCGCCCTTTTGCAGATAACGCACACCGCCGTGGACAAGTTTGGTCGAACGGCTCGAAGTGCATTTTGCGAAGTCGGTGCGTTCGAGGCAGGCAACCTCCAAACCTCGCGCCGCCGCATCGACCGCCACGCCCAAACCCGTAGCTCCACCACCAATCACAACCATATCCCACACCTTCTCGGGCGTGGCAAGGCGTTCAATCTGCTCTGATCGTTTCATCGTTTTTATGCTAAGTTTTAAGCAGTTACTTCACGTATCGACTGAAAAATCGCCAAATCTCGGCTGCCGTCGAGAGGTCCTCGTCGGGCCACGCGTGCGAGCCCCCAACGACCTCATACAACCACACCTCGTTGCCATTCGTGCCCTCGACATAGCGATGCACGATGACTCGGTTGCGCTTTACGGGCAGCTCCTCGGTCACCTCGTGCGTGCAACGATTCGCAGCCGCCCACAGCCCAACGGCACGCGGCACTGCGATATATTCGCCCCAACCGTCACGATTGTCGGGGTCGCCACTCCATTTCGACACCACATCCTCCGTTCCGTGAATCTCCAACAGCGGCACGGGGCGCTTGGGCGTCAGCTCGCGATACATCCACTCCATCGTCAGACCCGCAATCGGAGCCACCGCAGCAAAGACCTCCGAAGCCTCGAATGCCAGCAGATAGCTCATCTCGCCACCATTCGAGTGGCCCGTTGCGAAGACATTGTGGCGCGACAGACCATACTCGCGTTGCAGATGTTTGACCAGACGCTTCGCGAAACCCACATCATCGCGCTCCCAACCCGCATCGGTGTGGAACGAGTAGCCCACAGCCCAGCACGAGTGGCCGCGATTATCGGTCGGACCCTGCGGATAGCAGACCGCAAAACCCTGCTTGTCGGCCTCGGCATTGAGCCCGAGATTGCGCTTATGAACGTCGGTGGTTCCGTAGCCGTGGAAAAAGATCACCAGCGGGGCATCGGCCGGCAGATCGTGCGGCAGATAGAGATGATAGGTGTATTCCACACCCTTATGTTTGAGGGTATGTTCGGTCAGCGAACCCGTACCATTATCGGCAGCAACGGCGTGCCACATCGAAAATAGTGCGGTCACGAGCAGTAGTAGTCTTGTCATTGGTTGTGTGAAGATTAAGTCTGTTACAAATATACGAAAAATCGAAATGCGATATTTAATTTTCGGCGAGTTTTTTTGAGGTTTTTTCGTGGCAAAACGTGGGCACGCATCGAAATTCCCCAAATAAAGAGTATATTTGTACTATATAAACCCGACTTAAACCTCAAAACATTATGTCGATCGTAAATTACATCGTGCTGACGCTCATCTTCTGCCTCACGCCCGCACTGGTGCTCTGGCTCTGTCGTCGCATTCCGCTGCTCGGCAAGATCGGACCGATTATGGTGCTCTACGCCATCGGTATGGCCATCGGAAACCTGCCCACACTGCCCGCCGAGATCAAACCTCTGCAAGATATGATCCCCAACATTATGGTCCCGCTGGCGATCCCGATGATGTTGTTCGGCTGCACCTTCTCGCGCAAGGAGCTGCGCCTGCAAGTCAAACTCTGCGCAAGCGGTTTCCTGTCGGTCTGCATCGCAGTCGTTGTGGGCTACCTCTTCTTCGGTCGCCACGTGCCTCAGGGCGATATGATGGGCGGCATTATGTCGGGTATGTACACGGGAGGTATGGTCAACGCCGCTGCGTTGCAGGCTATCTTCCAGATCGATAGCGAGAACTACATTCTGATGAGTTCGTACGACATCATCATCTCGTTCCTCTACCTGGTCTTCCTGCTCAGCGTGGGTATCCCGATGTTCCGCCGACTGTATGGCGAACGCACCAAGCAGATCTCGCAGAGCGACCAGGAGGAGATCGACCGCGAGATCGCAAAGACCAAAGAGAACCCCTATCGCAAACTGCTCACACGCAACGGTTTGCGACAGACAGGCAAGGCTCTGCTGCTGACGCTCGCAATCGTGGCCGTGTCGGCGGGTGTGGCTCTCGCGCTGCCCGATGGCTGGTTTATGGTTGTGTTTATTCTGCTCATCACCACGCTGGGCGTTGTGGCATCGTTCTTCCCCGCAGTACGCAAGTTCGATACGAGCTACGACGCAGGAATGTATCTGATCTACATTTTCAGCATTACGATCGCCTCGATGGCCGACTTCTCGAATCTGCAGGTCGAGGGTGGCGTCAATCTGCTGATTTTCCTGACCATAGCGATCTTTGGTTCGCTGGCAATCCACGCGCTCCTCTGCCGATTGATGCGTATCGACGCCGACTCGATGATGGTTGCATCGGTTTCGTTCATCAACTCGCCCCCGTTCGTGCCGATGACCTCGGCCGCCCTGCGCAACAAAAATTCGCTGGTGACGGGTCTTGCGGCCGGTATCGTCGGCTACGCCCTCGGCAACCACTTCGGAGTGCTGATGGCAAAGTTGCTGTCGCTACTTTAACAAGCTTTTCAGCAAAACTCAAACTACAAAATAACCCGCCTCCGTGGCGGGTTTTTCTTTTTCAATACATACACTCGCGGGCTGGGGCGGTCGCCCGAAGGGCGAGCCCGCGAGTGTGTGTCGAGAACTGCGTTCTCGCCACTTCACATCAACAAAAAAAGCCACGCCCTTCGTGAGCGTGGCTATAATTGCGAATTGACGATTTCGAATTAGAACAGGTAACCCGTATTGATGTAGAACGCACCATTACCGTCCTGCTTCGAGAGCTTACCGACGGGCTTACCGTACTCCAAGCAGACGATAAAGTTCTGGTTCATAATGAATCGGAAACCGCCACCCACGGTGATATGCGGGCGATCCTTCTCGGTACCCTGAGCTATATATGCCGAATACTCGGCCTTTGCCGTCTCATATTCGTTCGGAGTTGCGAAGTCGGCCAACGTGCGACCGAACGACATATCGTAGCCCTTAGTAACCATCGTACCGTCGCTGAACACGTTCAGACCGAAGGCGATATTCTGTTTCCAGAGCGTGAACTGAACGAAACGCCAACGCAGCTCGGCATTGTAGGTTGCCATATCAAGACCCTGCACACGGTTACGCATAATGCCGCGCGCTGTGCGGAAGCCACCCATACCATCGCGGTCGTAGGTCGCACCAACGGTGGTCATATAGGGTAGAACGTAGTAGGGAGCCGTGCGACCGAAGGTACCCTCGTAGTTCAAGCGGTAGGCGAAGGTGAGTCGGTCGTTCGACACGATGGGCACATAGTGGCGGAACGTTGCCGAATACTTATAGTAGGGATTGGTCGTACCCAACCACTTGGGAGCCATCATCACGTGCGCCTCGGCCCACACACCGCGCGAGGGAGCACCCTCCTTATCGCGGGTATCGAACAACAGACCGACACGAACCGTACTGTTCAGACCGCCGTCAGCCTCCGAGTCCTTGATGATACCCCACGTGCGATACTGCTCGAAGAGCGTAGGCTCCGAGTCGGGGAACATCTTGTTCTCGTCCTTATTCTTGTTGATCTTCTCGCGGTTGATTGCACCCTGCTTGAAGTAGCTCAGGTGATAACCTGCCTCCCACGACAGCGGAGTGTCGCCAATCTTACCCACGAAGTCGGCCTTGAACAGAGCCGCCAGACGGTTGGTACGATACTTCGGAGTGTAGATGTACATATCGTCGTTCTTCTTGCCGTCGAGCACCTTCTGGAAATCGAAGTACGACTGATAGCCATTGAAACCGTAGAAGTCCATCGCCTTATCATTGGTGATGGTCAGCGCGGTCGAGAAACGCACACCGGGGATCCACGTGCGGTTGTCATACGACACCACGTACAACTGCGAGCCCTTGGTGAAGAACGACGCCTCGAAATACCACTGCTGGCGGGTATTGGGATAGGTCGAACCATCGCCAAAGTCGTAGATATTGAGCAGTGCGCCCAGCTGGAAACCCTTGTCGGCATCGAACGCCACAGCGGGCAGCGGACCGAAGTTATAACCCGTCTTGATGATCTCCTTCTTTGCGGGAGCGGCCTCTGCGGTAGGCTCAACGTTCTGCGCCACGACGCTCATCGTCGCAAACAGAGCAACTAAAATAGTCAAAATATGTTTCATAAGCTCAATTGATTTTCGTTAAATGAAATACTTGCGAATCTCGCGATACTTCGCACGCAACTCGTTGTTGAACAACAACTTCACGTCCGAAATACCCAATCGGATCAGTCGCCACGTCTCGTGAGCCACGACGGGCGCAGGCACCAGCGCAACGATCGCCACCAGCGCCCACTGCCACGGCAGCACCACAAATGCGATAATGGCATAGATGATCATCAGCACCGGCCACATCAGCAGATTGGCCATAAAGCGCACCGAGTTGCGGAAGGCCATATCCTTCATCTTGGTGAACAGGAAGCCAACCACCGCCTTGATCGGCAGAGTCAGGATCGACACGGGCAGGCAGTAGGGCAACGCCACCAGCAGGAACAGCAATTTCAGCACGCGCGACCAGAAGGGATACTTGATGGCAACCGACGACAAACTGATTCGTTTCGAACGGCGGATCTGGGCAGCCTCGCGACCCAGCTGCAACAATCGCTCGACCTTCTCGGGCTCGCGCTCGCTCATCTCACGCACCGCCCACACCGTTTTGTTGTTGGCCTTGAAGAAGGCGTCCAGCTCGTGCAAATTGGCATTCTCGCGCGCCATCTTGACCGTGCGAGCCTGCTTCATCGACACCGCAGCGCAGATCTCATACATAGCCACATAGTTCTCATCATCAGGAATATAGAGGATCGACTGCTTCATACGCTCGGTGAGCATATCCTTCGCCACATTGATCTGCACTTGTAGCGGCTCCTCGGTGTGCTCCTCCAAGAAATCGCGCACATTGATCGGATCGCCGATCTGCACTCGCACCGTCGAGCGGAAACGGAAGAAACTACCGTAGCGGATACCCACCGGCACAATCCAGATGGGCATATCGGGCATCATCTCCTGCGCCTGAAACGCAATGCGGAAGATACCCTTCGACAGCGGCAGTGACGAATATTTGGCCTGATGCGTACCCTCGGGGAAGATGCAGAAGGGCACCTTGTCGCGCAGCACATCGACCGCCTTAGCGATCGTTTCGTCATTCTTGCGCACCTCGTCGATACCGTCGCGCATACGCATAATGGGCAGAATCTTCAGGAAACGGAAGATCTTTGCCAGCGTCTTATTCTTGAAAATATCGGCACGAGCCACAAACACCTTCGGCTGACGATCCATCGCCAGAATCACCAGCGCGTCCATCAGTGCGTTGGTGTGGTTCGGGGCATAGATCACTGCGCCATTCTGCGGGATATTCTCAGTGCCGACATATCGCACATTGCGATACGAGAGTTTGAGCACGAGATCAACATAGTAGCGCAACGTGCTGTACACCCAATCGTAATCCTGAATCTTTTTCTCCTTTTTCATAACTCACTTTCTCTCTTTTTACTCCTCAATGGGCGTACGACGGAAGAAATAGGCCACCGTCAGACCCGACACGATATGCCAGATACCCCACCAAGCCGTGATGAACAGCATACCTCCATAGTGTCCGTGCCAGATCTCGGGCGGGAAGATCGCCGCATTGAAGAGCAGAATCAGACCCAGACCCGAATTCTGAATACCCACCTCAATCGTGAGCGAACGGCGATCGCGAATCGGCAACTTAGCCAGCTTACCGCCGAAGTAACCCGTACCCAACGCCGCAGCATTATGCAACATCACGATAAAGAAGACATAGATGATATTGTCCAGGAAAATCTGGAAGTTCTGAGCAAACGACACTGCCACCATTCCGATGAAGAGCAGAATCGAGAGCGTCTGCGCGGGCTTGGTGATCTTTTTGGTCGCATTGGGGAAGTAGTGCGCGAAGACCATACCCAGCACGATGGGCACACCCAACAGCAGCAGGATCTGCTCCAACATCGGCATAAACGGAATCACCAATCGCGGAATATCGCTATGCACGGCGATAATCGAGCTATACAGCGAGCCCCACAGGAAGAAGTTGAGCGGCGTGATCACCGGAGCAAAGGCGGTCGAAATGGCAGTCATCGACACCGACAGCTCGATATTACCCTTCGACAGCGACGAGATGAAGTTCGAGATATTGCCACCCGGGCACGATGCCACCAGAATCATACCCAACGCAATCATCGGCGTGATCACCGGGCTGAGTGCCAGCGCAATGGCGAAGGTCACAGCAGGCAGAGCCACCCACTGCAACAACAGACCCACGATCACCGACTTGGGGCTCATAAATACATCTTTGAAGGTTTGGGTTTTGATACCGAGAGCCACACCAAACATTACGAATGCCAAAATGATATTGACAATCGCCATTCCGCCCTCGCCGAAATTAATCGCTACACTATTTAGCGATTCAAGCTGTTCTTTCATTTCAATTAAGCACACACGGTCGTCCTCGCCGACCTCATTTAATAGGTTAATTATTGGTTTTGGGCTGCGAAGTGCTCATTCGGCCATTCGACCGTTCGAGCCACTTTTTGCCCAAATCTACCACTCCAATGGCATATTAATCTACAAATATACCCTTTATTTGCAGAAATCTACCCTTTTACACCTATTATTATACACGCGCGAGCGCAAAATAGGTACAAAGACTTACTGCCTTTCCGCCCTAAGAGCCAATATTGGACTTTTGCGCCACTCGCTTTTTGGCGCACCTCATTCGGCCTCTCGCCTACTACCGAGCGCCCCAAACGCAACAAACCCTGCGACCTTTCGGTTGCAGGGTTTGCTTTGTGTTTTGTAAACGCTGGGCGAAGATTACTTCTTAGCTGCGTTTCTCTTATCGTAGTGCTTTGCGTAGCGGCTCATAAACTTATCGACGCGACCAGCGGTGTCTACCAACTTCATCTTACCGGTGTAGAACGGGTGTGAAGTGTTCGAGATTTCCATCTTATACACGGGATAGGTTTCGCCGTTCACTTCGATGGTCTCCTTTGTCGAAACGGCGGACCTGCACAAAAACACGTGGTCGTTCGACATGTCCTTGAACGCCACTAAACGATAATTTTCAGGGTGAATACCTTTTTTCATTTTCGTCTTTTTGTTAGTTTATTACGTAATA
>JAZOPR010000016.1:0-38530 GCA_045655685.1 Alistipes sp. | reverse complement strand
GACGAAAGCGACGAGAGTAGAACGAAGTACGAAATGCTTAAAAAATACGCGGATAACCTCGGGTATTCTCTTATCGTGATCGACGTCGATGCTGTTCGCGTTTTGCGTCCGTTTTCAAGGACGTGGAAATATCCAAAAGCGGCAACGTTGGAGTGGCTTTTTAAGAAGTTGCGCGATACGTTAAAAGACATAGAACAAAAAGAGGTATGGTCGAAGGTATCGAAATGCAAGCCTTATCGTGATAAAGTTAAGGCGTTTTTTGAGTTAGCTGAAAAACTAACACGAGACGGAGGTGTCGTAACCGTAACCGGTAACGACATTACGTTGGAATGGAGGGAGTATAGCGGAACGCTCGGAGATATTTACAACTATCTACCTCAACCGCTAAAATTACGAATAGATTTACTATCAAAACGTAACAGATAATGAAAACCGCTATATTAGAGTTATTTGCCCACAATTTTGAAGTTGCGACAACTCTGCGCGTATATCATAACTCGTACGCATACGAGGAGTACAGGGTATGCGATAAGTCCCTGCCTTCAAAAATGCTTTCAGCGCAAAACGTAGAGGATTTGCGTAACTTTATCGTAAGTTTAGTGCCGGAACCACGGGTCGATCGCTTCGATTCGTTTCCGTACAAAGCGTACTTTTATTTGCGTCTACGTTTTTCCGACGAGAGCAGTAACATCTTTACCGTAGAGGAAGCAAAATTTGCAGACGCGAAGCACGGAGTTACCGTTTTTACGGATGCGTTTAATAGCACGTTAGTAGGGACGGATCTTCGTAAAAAAGTTGTCGCTAACATTTTTAGCAAGATAGCTGACGGGGATGCGGACGGCCTTTTAACTATTGTAAAAACGCTTTGCAAAACGTCAAACAAAGTTATCAAGCTATGAGTAAGATAAAACTTTTACGCGAAAGTCAAACCTCTGTGCTCGTAACCGACGGGAAGCAGTTTCGACGTGTTTACAGAGAAAACGGCGAGCTTATGGTAGTGGATTTTTGGAGCGGGTCTTTGAACTCATATCTCAATTATTTACGTGCGCAGGGTCGCAAACTTCCGACGGAGATTTACGTTAGCGTGTTTACGCCTGTACCAAAAACAGGTGAGGCGTTAGCAAAATTCATAAACAAAAACTCGATTATATGAACGTAAAAATATTAGCAAGCGGTTCAAGTGGAAATTGCGTAGTAATCGACGATGTACTCGCTATCGACGCAGGGCACAACGTATCCTACGAAGAGATTGCAGGTGTCGAAGCTCTCCTTATCACGCACTCACACGCAGACCATATTAAGTACATAACCAACTTTGAGGGCGTACCTATGCACTCTACCGCGGACGTGGAGAGAGGCGTATTAAAACGAAGCCCGTATCTGAGATTTAATCGTCTTTACGAAGACACACCGAAGAGGTTAAAGTTAAGTCGAAAAACGTACACCATTACGCCGTTACGTATGCAACACGACGTACCTTGTGTAGGGTTCGATATAACAGATGGTTCGGAGCGTATTTTATACGCGACTGATTTTCATTCAATACTATCGGATATAGACTTGCGTAACTACGATGCGTTGTACGTAGAATGCAATAACACACTCGAACCATCCGACATGGTGGAGGTGTTTTTTGACGATCCCAAACCTACGGACGAGTTTCACAGGCGACGCAGTTACTACAATCATTGCAACGTTAGCTACTTGATAGAGTTGTTTAAGCGTAACGGATTCGACGAGAGCAATAAATTCGACAAACCGGTTACGCTTTTGCATAAAAGCTCCCACTATTATCACTCGAACGTAGGGAAAATCGTTGAGCTTTGCAAAGTAGCTAAAATCGTAAACCCTACAGACGACCCATGGACAAAACCGCGCAGTTAGCGCACTATCATTTATTAAACCAATTAAAATTAAAACGTTATGAAAAACTTTCAGTTAAGAGGTAAGGCTACGTGCCGAGTTGTCTATCCGCAGACGCTTTTTGAGAAGCGACCCATCAAAGGTTCGGACGGAGACCCCAAGTACAACGCAATTTTCCTTATTCCGAAGGATGACACGGACAAGGTGAATCAGTTGCAAGCAGAGTATGCAGAAGCGTTTAAGGAGCTGCAAAGCAAGGGCTTTCGCGGCAAGACGCCGAACGCAATCAATCCCAAGAATAATTGTCTCGTGGATGGCGACGCTTACGCAGACGAGCAGGATGGTCGTGAGGCGTTTCGCAGGTATTGGATGCTGAAATGTGCATCTAAGAATTTCCGTCCCGTAGTTACTGACTTGCAAAAGCGAGTTATCCTTAACGGCGTACCTTTGGCGGGGGTGGATGTTGAGAATATCTCCGACGAAGAGCTGAACGACGGCGACTACGTACTTATCAACGTGTCGTTTTGGACCTACGCAAACCCCACAGCACAGGGTATCGGATGCAATATCAACGCAGTAGTGCGCGTAGCAGAGGGTGAACGCATCGGCGGTGCGTCGAAAAACGTAGACGACTATATCGACACGTCCGACTACCGATAGCTATGAAGCGCTTTTTTAGTAAAATCGTAGGGTGGCTGTGTCATGTGCCGAGCGACAAGGTGCTCCACGCTCTTGTTTCAGCCGTAATCTACACCGTTTATTTCGGTGCGTTTGTAGGCTGTGAATTTTGCAAGTTCCCGACTGCGTTTGACAACCCCGAGCAAACCGTTTATATGGTTCGAAGAGCGCTGGTAGCAGCTGCAATTTGGACTATGTTTTTCGGGTTAGTCAAAGAAGTTCTTGATTCACGTTTTGACGTGTGGGACATTGTGGCAGACCTTATAGGTATGGCAATCCCCGCGTCTATCGTTATTACGGTTTTAGTCGCAATATATTAACCGTTTAGGTGTACGGAGTTTGACCGCTCCGTACATCGCAAATACACTAACTAAAAATCTAAAAGTATGAACACGTTTATTGTAGGCGAAGAGGCGTATAAGAAAATCGCCGAAAAGATTTTGAGCCACCTGGATCCCGAGCAATCCTATGTTAGCAGCGAGTACACGGTAACGTACGAAGAGCCTAACGGCAAAGTTATGTTTGAATTTACGTTACGTTTATCCGCTGTGTTATATTGGAGCAAGGTAGACGCTCCGGATAGAGTATATAGCGAACTTACCGATATTGTGCCCGTATGGTGGGAGATCAACGTAGATTGTTTAGACCCCGACCTCGGGCCGGTTGAGACTGATTTCTCGTTTCGTGAACTAAAAAAGTATTTGGTATGACGTTATATATAGACTTCGAGACACGTTCCGAGGTTGATGTACAAAGCGTCGGAACGCATAAATACGCTATGCACCTATCTACGGACGTTGTATTAGTATCGTGGGCCGTTGATGACGGAGCAGTAAAAACCGAAGAGGAGGTTTCGGAGGAGCTTCGCGGGCTGTTGGAAGACCCAACAATTTTGAAAATAGCCCATAACGCTGAGTTCGAGTTGGCTATTTGCAAGTACGTTTTAGGTATTGACGTAAACCCTTACGAATGGTTCGATACAGCGTATCAAGCCGCGTATTTCGGTTATCCGAGACGTTTGTCGCACCTTACCCAACAGCTCGGCACAACACGTAAAGCGTCGTCCAGCGAAATGCTATTGTTTGCTACACCCTTGTGCGAATCACGTAAAGCGCAAAGTGACGAGCTTTTCGCCAGCGACTACGCGACGGTTTGGCGAACGAAGGAGACCAACCCCGAGGAGTGGGGAAAGTTTCTCGACTATTCGAGGATAGACGTAGAGGCTATGAGAGAGTGTTACAAGCGTCTACCAAAGCTACCAGATATTGAGCTGTTCACCATGCGATTTACGTTTGAAATGAACTTCGCAGGTGTGCCGTTCGATTTGGAGCTATCCCAAAAGATACAGAGTGCCGCCGATACCTACTCGTCTGTGGCGAACGCGGACGCATTTTTTAAGTACGGCATAAAAAATTTACGCAGTACCAGCCAAGTGCAAGACGCTCTGTATGCCCATGGGGTCCTGCTGATTTCGTTAAATAAAAAAGAACGCGCGGGGGTGGATCACGAGATTTTGCGGCTTCGCGACGCAGCGACCGGTGCGGCGTTTAGTAAGATTAAAACCGCACAGACACGCCTTTGTTACGATAATCGACTACGAGGCGAGTTTGTAGGGTACGGAGCGCACACGGGTCGGTGGAGCAGCAGAGGAGTTCAACTCCAAAATTTCCCACGTATTCTATCTGACGTCTCGGCAGACCTTTCAAACGTTCGTAGCTACGACCATCTGCGACAACATATGCGTTTATGTATTCACGCGCCAAAGAACTTCCGGTTTATTTGTGCAGACCTGTCGCAAATTGAGGCGCGCATAGTGGCTTGGCTTGCGGGGTGTAAGTGGCGAATGGATGCGTTTGCTGCGGACGAGGACATCTACTCACGATCAGCGGAGCGTATGTTCGGTTTGCCGCACGTTGATAAATCTATGCCGGAACGACAAATGGGTAAATGCGCAGAACTCGGTTTGGGTTATGGCGGTGGCGGTAACGCTATCAATAGAATAGCCCCCGATTTTTATCGTGAGCAAGGTAGCGATAAAGTAGCCGATATTGTAAGACGATGGCGTAACGCAAACCCCGAGATTTGCGAGCTGTGGAGATCCCTTGAAAAAGCGTTTAAGAGTGCGCTAACAAAAGGTATGTGTATATCGCTATGCGGTAATACTAAAATAGTTTTCAAATACGACGGACGCGCTATGGTGGCGGTGTTGCCATCCGGTCGAGCTTTGTATTATAGAAACGTGTATAGCACTCCCGAGGGTTTGTTCTACAGAGATTATTCAAGCGGCGTAGAATACGGATCACTTAATAAGTTGTGGGGTGGAATTTTGCTTGAAAACGTAACTCAAGCCATAGCGAGAGACGTGTTAGTTGAAATGATGCGTAAGATACGAGAAGGGGGGTACCCACATGAGTGCATTGGAACCGTACATGACGAGGTTTGGTATTTGGCCCGAAGTAACTACGCAATCGACGACGTTTTGAAGATTATGGCGGAGCCTATTAGTTGGGCACGTGGTTTAATAACAAAAGGAGACGGTTTTGTCTCCGATAGATACATAAAGTAAAATGGTGTATGATTTCGCATTAGGTCTTAAACGAACGTCTACAGCTACCAAACAATACCAATGGGATTGGGGACAAATCGTAGAGCGTTTAAGTAACGCACAAATAACGTCGGAGACCGCTCGACAATATGCGGAAATGAGCAAGTCGCAAAGAGTGGAGACGAAAGACGTAGGATTTTTCATTGGTGGTCTTTGCGAAAAACGTAAGGTCGTATGCCGACGGCTTCTCGTATTAGATATTGACGAAGCTGACGATAACTCGTTAAGCGAGCTACGTGATTGGCTTCGCGGTAAATCGTACATAATCCACTCCACGCACAGCTCTACGATAGACAATCCGAGGTACAGAGTTGTAGCGCCTTTGACCCGAACGGTCCTGGCTGACGAGTATGGTGGTATTATGCGTGTTCTGCACGAAAAGTTTAACCTGCCGCTCGACGTTTCGACGTTTGACTTTAATCGAATAATGTTCCTGCCATCTGTGCCGAAAGACGTACCTTATTTTTTCGAGAGCGCAGACGGCGAGGAGTTAGATGTTGATAACATTTTGGCCCTGTCCGACGATTGGACCAACCTGTCAAGCGTAGACGTGCCCGACAAGGTGCGAGTACAGGACCCGAAATACAAAGGTGGCTTGGTGGGTGCGTTTTGTGCTAAAGTTAGTATCAGAGAGGCCATAGAAACGTATCTTACAGACGTATGGAGAAAAGAATCTTCTGGTCGTTATACGTTAATCGGTGCAACTACTTGTGGCGGTGGAGTAATATACGAAGACAAGTATTTGTATTCCAACCACTCGTCCGACCCATATTTGGGTCATTGCCACAACGCTTACGACGCAGTACGTTTGTATAAGTTCGGAGACGGTAAACAGGGTGAGGCCGGAATGGCAGCCCTCTGTGAGAGCCTCGGGATTAAAGCGGATAGCGGCAAGGCGCACCGTCTAACCGTCGATTCGATGGAGGACGAAGACGCAAAGGCCATTTTGAATGAACGTTTGGACGTAGACAAAAATGGTAATCTCGTTAAATCGCTACGTAACGCGGAGCTAATCCTGCAATTCGACCCGAACGTTCGGGGTATCTTCGCGTATGATTTATTCTCCGAAATGCCTGTCCTAAAGAAAACGCCGTCGTGGCGTAACTTCGACGTGAGAACGGAGAGCGAGGATTGCAAGAATATCCAAACGTACGACGAAATGACGGATATAGACGAGAGTTATTTACGTTTATACTTTGAAGAGAAGTATAATTTTGACGCCCGTTCTGTTCTCGTTGATGCACTTAATATCACGGAGCATAAAAACGCTTTCCATCCCGTACGCGACTACTTAAACTCATTGGAGTGGGACGGCGTTCCGAGGTTGGAGCGAATCTTTGTAGATTGTTTCGGGGTAGAAGACTCGTTGTACGCGAGAGAGGTAGGCCTAAAGTTCTTTGTAGGCGCTGTTCGACGCGTATTCATACCCGCGTCAAAGATGGACTACATACCTGTATTGGTTTCCGAAGAGGGTTTGGGTAAATCGAAATTCGTTAGGAGAATGGCGAAGCTGTGGGGCTCCGATACGTTCTACACATTTAACGGTAGCAAAGAGGCTTACGAGCAACTTCGAGGAGTTTGGATAATGGAGATACCCGAGTTAAACGGTGTACAGAGTAAGAGCGCAAACGGGCGTAAGGCGTTCGTGACAAAGGGTGAAGACCGATACAGGTCTGCATACCTTAAATACACAAAAACGTATAAGCGTCAATGCGTATTCATCGCGTCGTCCAACGACGTTATTTTCTTGGACGACCCGTCGGAAGACGGAAGACGATGGTGGGGTCTTATGTGCAACAAAGATCAAATCAAGATCAGCGTTCACGACGACGCTTTTCTTGAACTCGTAGACCAATATTGGGCCGAGGCAGTCCACTACTTCTTGCAGGGTATTTTACCCGTATTGTCGGAAGCAGCGGAGGCAGAGGCACGTAGTTTACGACAAACCCACAAAGCAGAAGACGTTGAGCTCGGTGCGTTAGTAGAGTATTTGGAAATGCCTGTACCGGAGGATTGGTATGAGCGTAGCGTATTTGAGAGAAAACAATATTGGCAAAATCCGAGGACGATGTGGAGCGGTAAAAAACGCGACTATATTTGCACGCCGGAGGTAGCCCGTGAGTTTTACGAATATGAGCGTGGGGACCTCGGCGTAAAAGTTGGTCGCAAAGTCTCCGACGCGATACGACGCACAGAGCTATTCGTACAGACAGGTCAGAAGCGACGTTTCGGCGAGTACGGCTCGTCGTTAGCTTGGGTTCGCAGAACTAAATTAGGTAAAAAACGATGATTTACGAAATGATACGAGGGGAGTTCGCTTCTTTAGGGGCGGACTTCCGTATTTGCCACCGTTTGGTAAGTATGCGACAACTCCCGTATTTATCGTGGCTACTACACAGGATAGTGGAACGCGACGATAAAAGCCGAGGCATAGTCGAGGCGTTGGAGACTTTCGTAGCGTACTGCGGGGACGATAGGATTACTTTCAGCAAAGTAAAATACGCATATTTTGAGTTTAACATAGCCCCTTTATGCGAGCTCGAAAAGCGACCAGAGTACGGGCGCGTACGAGACGAGTTGAGATTTATAGTAGACTCAAGCAAGTTTTGGGATAGCGTTTTACCCTTCAACTATAATCACGCTCGACGACTTGCTGCAGAACGTATGTTCGGCCGCGGCGATAACCCGCGAGACGTTGCGTGTATGTTGTCTGTGTCTTACAGGCAAGCGTATTATTGGCGTCACTCGTACTTTAACACTCGTTATAAGAGTAGATGGGAAGAGTTTACCACCATAAAACGCAGATAGTTATGATACTTAACGTTACCGGAAAACCGTACCACAAATTTACGGCAGTTCAAGTATTAGCAGCCCGAGGAAGGCCCGTAGTTTGTGAGAATATTTCAACGATAGACGATTTCGATAAACTCATGGAGCTTTACCGTAAAGACGTCGTATCGGTGATAGTCGATCCTACGCCGGATAACCTTGTTTTGAATAACGATATATGTAATAGTGTGTCGTGCGAAGTGGTTACATTAGACGTAGAGATTGACGTGGACACAGGTGAACACAAATTTATTTTATACGATTCTGGAGAACTATGAAGCCTAAAATTGGAAGCGATTTATACAATCGTATTAAAGCAGAAAAAGCAAGGCAAAAATCACTAACGAAATACTACGGGGAAAAAGTGGTAGCCAAGCACCTTGTAGAATGTGTAAACGAGGCTGGCGGTCTTATCTTTAAGCAGCACCCCCTCACTAATAAGGGTATACCGGATTATCTTGTCATAATCGGGGGTCGCGCATTTTTCGTCGAGACGAAAACGACGGGAAAACTTTGCGAGCCCGCGCAGGTGGAGTTTCACCGTAGACTGAAAGAGAAAAACGTTGAAACGTATGTGTTGGATAGTAAAATTACAAACATCCACGATTTGTATGCAGCAGCGTATAAGACGTACGTAGACCCCGACGACCCGAAGTATGGTATTAACACACGTAAAAAGTTTAGAGAATGACATTTGATAACTACTCCGAAGCGGCAAAAAGCACGTGCCTTGAATCGTGCAAGAATATCACATACCTTCTCCTTGGCCTCAACGCAGAGGTGGGTGAGGTGAATGATCTGGTGGCTAAATGGCGGCGAAAATCCATTGCGTTCATAAAAGATGATAAACTCGTTTTCCGCACAGGCGACAAAGAGGTCGCCGACGGGTATAGACGAGCCATCGCAAAGGAGCTTGGCGACGTTTTGTGGTTTTGTGACAGACTTGCTGACGAGGTTGGGTTCACGCTTGACGAGATAGCAAGAATGAACGTCGAAAAGTTGGCTGACCGAAAAGCTAAAAACGAAATTATAACCCATAAAGACCATTAGTGATGGACGTGTTTTTGGCTAACGATTTTATGCTCGCAGTGGGTGTTCTATGCTTGCTGACCGAGATTATTTTAACGCTTAAAAAGAGAAAAGATGATTGAACTTCGAGACTACCAAAAGAATATGGTAAAAGCCATAATCGACAGACCTAATATACTCGTAGTCGCACCTATGGGTGCGGGCAAAACGGTCTCCACTTTAACCGCACTCGGACTGCTTGTAGCACGAGGAGACGTACAGAACGCATTGATAATCGCCCCAAAACGTGTAGCAACAAGCGTCTGGGTGCAGGAAGTGGAACGTTATAATATGGGCCTCAATATCAAGTTCTGCAAAGACGCGCTATCAGTTAAGCTGCATTTATTAGAACCGGCGTCACACCATATTTGCGTTTGCAGCGTAACGAAAATATCGGAGATTCCACACGGCTGTTGGGACTGCGTAATACTTGACGAAAGCACGTTGTTCAAGCACAAATCCTCTTTGAGAAGCAAAGAGGCCCGCAGAATATGTAATCGGGTCCCGCGTAGAATAGAACTCAGCGGCACTCCTATTCACAACGGTTTTGAAGGTCTGTGGCATCAAACCTTCTTACTTGATGGCGGGAAGTCGCTGGGCACATCTTTGACGGAGTTTAGGGGTAGATATTGCAGAGAAAAGTACAGGGTAAACGGTGTTGTTACGGTCTATGAAGTTGATCCTATTATGATACCGTGTCTCGTAAACGACTGCAAGGGTTTGGTGTACGTAGTCAATAGTAAAGTAAAGCTCCCCGAATTATTGTATAAAAATATACAGATACCGTTACCGGCTTCCAAGATGGCCGCGTACAGAGGCTTCGAGGAGACGAACGTTATAACTTTTGAGCGTGACCATGGAAGTAATCCTTACGCAAAACCTCGGACACTTCTCGCGTTTTGTAAAACGTCACTCGGTGCGAAGCTCCGCCAATTCGCATCTGGTTTTATGTACGTGGACGAAAGTAACAGAGAGTGGGAGGTGATTCACAAAGAGAAGATAAACGCACTTAAAGAGATAGTTGAGACCTACGACGGCAGCATTTTAGTGGCATACCAATTTTTGAGTGAGTACGAGGAGATCAAGAAGGCGTTCCCGAAAGCTCGAAAGCTGGCGACGGATAGAGATATAGAAGATTGGAACAAAGGCAACATCCCTATAGCTCTGGTGCACCCTGCGAGCGCCGGACATGGCCTTAATTTGCAATTCGGTGGCCACGTATTAGTATGGTTTAGTCTAACGTACGACGCTGAGCTTTACGCACAATTAAACAAGCGTTTGCACAGAAGTGGCCAGGTCGATACCGTAAGTGTTATACATCTTATAGCGGAAGGCACTATTGACGAAAAGATTTTATCGGTGTTACAGCGCAAAGAGCGTATGGCCGGTGATTTCGTGAAGCAATAAACGCTAAACGCCGATACGAAATATCGTATCGGCGTTTAGCGTTTATTGCTTATGGATAATCGTATTGACGGGCATATACCAGAACGAGTCTTGGCCCGCAACGTCGGAGTCAATATCGTAGTTGGTTTTTACGAGCTGTACGACCGTATAGGAGCCAACAACATTGATATTCGCCACGGTTGCCGAGCGCTGCCGGTTCGTGATAATTATATCCAAATGCGTCCCGCCGTCGTGACCGAGATTCTCAACAAGGAGATTCATGGTAGCGGGCATATTTGCATCTGCTCGACCGTCGAACGCTGTGTTCACAAGTATGGACTGAACTCCCGAGGAGTGCGGTGATCCGGAGACTCTAAGGATCTTTACAACGTTTTTCGACGGTTCGTACAAACCGTCGTTTTGCATATTAACCTCAACGTCCGTTTGTCCCGCACCTATAGTTACTGAATGAATCGACGGGCTCATTAACGAAGTGGAGGGCTTTGCGGAACCCTGCAATTTGGGCAACGTGACAGACGCGCTGGCAAGTTTATCCGCGGTCACGCTGGATGCGGCCAACTTCGCCGCTGTTACGGCGAGATCGCGGAGCATATACGTGGTAATCTGTTGGCCTCCCAAGAACGGCGTTTTTAGTCTCTCGATCGTTTCACGTGTAGCAGAGGCTACAGGTCCGCTTTGGATAGGCGTTGTAGTTACCTTATAATCCGACGAGAACTCATAGAGCAGACCGTTTGCGAAACGACGCTGATCTCCGGATGGCGCTACGGAGAGGTAAATATCGTCTCCCTCGGAGATTTTATCCCCAGGTTCTGCCGCGTAAAAATACAGCTGACCGTTGTGGGCGAGAACACCAGCGGTAAGGTTGTCGTCTTCGTCCCACTCGAATCCGCTCAAAATGCGCGTACTATTTACGTCGGACGCGAGGATTTGGTTTAGCGCAGTCCATAAATCCTGTACGTCGCTTACACGAAACGGTCTACGTACACCAGGCTCGGTGTCGTTTAATCTTTTAATACTCATATTATACGTAGTTAATTGTTGCGTTAATGTAGAACGGCAGTAGTAATTCAAGGTATGCCTCAACCTCGTTTCTTGAAGCCCCGTTAAGAGTGATAGTTATTTCAACGATATTGGGGCTCGCCCCGTAGAACACGATCGGATTGTCTTCGGAATCCGAATTATCAAAGGGGAATACGGGGGTTGTATCGGTACCATCAAAAGACGTGAAGTAACCCTCTTCCTCGTCGTTTACTACCATATCCGCGCCTGTTATCTTTTTTAGTACCTTCGTGATTTGATCTTTGCTATTCGTACACTCCGCTATGGCCAGCGCAATGAGCCGAACCCGTCGAAACTCCGCAGATACGAACGGTAGGCACAGGCAGAACACGAATTTGTACAAGTTCGACACGGCGTCGTCTTTTCGTAAACAAAACTCCCGCAAATAGAACGCGACGAGTTTTGGCATATTGATATACCTAAACATTACCGTAAAACTTTAATCATGGACGATGTTATATCTGTGGCAAACGTAAATGCCCCACTCGTTAGCTTGAACAAACCCTTGGAGGGGTATACGTTGGAAGAAGATCCGTCAAGATTGAAGTCGGTAGCGTACGGGTTATTCCAGCCAATAGCCAACACGTTGCTATCTCTCTGTATAACGTCCTCAATTTCCGACAAAGTGACAAGATTCGTATTACGCAAAATAGCTTCGTAGTCGCGTAGATTCGCGTTTATAGCGGCCGCTACCTCCGTAGAATCGGATCCCGCCCGCACGTACACGACCATGTTCGGGTCGTAAATCTTAGCTACTTGCAAAGAGCTTACAGAAATGCGTAAACCAAGAGGCTGGAACGCATCGAAGTACGAGTCGAAAGACGCCAACTCGTCAGCGGTGAGCGTGGTCAAACGGCCATCGTTACCTAATTTATTGACGAGAAGCACATAATTAGGGTAGGCTTCGACTATGTAAGCCTGTTTGATAATTTGCTTCTCGGGGTCTACGTCGCTGTAATACCCACCTTGATTGATAGGGTCGTAGACCAACGTATCACCGAGCTGAAACGCAACGGCTTTACGACGGTAATATTCTACCGTCGTAACTTTTTGCGACGCGAGAGCGGTGCGTATCACATCGAGAGTGTTGCTGCGCTCAATGGCCTCCGCGTCTGCGTATGCGCCTACTGCGTCGATTATTTTGGCCTCTATAGAGGCGTCGCTTTTAGCGAACGTAGGCAGAACGTTTCGTAAAGCGTTAAGTATAGTTGTTGCGGCTCCCATGTTATTCTATTTTTATTTTTACTTTTTCACCACGATTTATCGCCTCGTCTATAATCCTAACCAATTCCCCTTCGTATTTGGTAGAGTTGAGAACCATACCTTTAACGGTATTCTCACCTACTATAATACACCCTTCGGTGTCTTTTGCTGTGTTACCTCGGTGTATGCGGATGCCTGTGAAAAAAGGTACGTCCAGAAGGATGGGGAGGCGACGCTTAAAACGTTTAGACATAGTAATTACTACGTCATACAGCCCGTAGGGTATAGCTGTCTTGCCGTAAATCTTTTTCTCTTTTAAGAAGTTACGCACAGGGTCTTCAAGCGTATCACAAAAATATTCGGAATCGACAAACAGAGAGCCGATAGTATAACTCGCGTTAAGCGTGTTACGTTTAATACGTAGTATCATAATACCCCGAGATTTTGTAGTTCTGCGATTTTAGCCTCACCGTACTCTATCGCGGTGGATAAGTAGAAAATGTTAGTAGAGTAGGGGGCTTTGAGTTGCGCCGGAGCGTTGTATATAGGAACCTTAAAGTCTATGTTCAACCCCTCCAAATCCGGAGTCCACGTTTGCCCAACATCGGAAACGTCTTCTCCGAGAGCCGGCAGATCGTCAAAACCTATCCGGACACCCACGGGAAGTTGTGATAACAACGCAGGAATCCCCGCGAGTGATCCGGTTAGGTTAAACGCTAAATCGACTATTGTAGTGTTAGCTTCAATCTTCATATCTTCCAGAGAATGTGAGTTTCCCCTCGTTAGTAAATCCTATCTTTACGTTTTTAGCTCCATCTTTTTTGGCCTGACTTCGCGCGTCTTCAAGGATCGACGCAACCCCGCCGGCGGGTCGGTTAATAAGCCGTGAGGCAATTTGAGCCCCCACCTGCGGAGCCGTCAAACGACAAACCTGTGAAATTGCTATCAGTGCCACGTTTTGGTTGTCGATCGTAGCAGTTAAGAACTGCCCAGATGGATCAAGTTCAACATCGTTTGTGTTGAAGTCAAATTTAAGACCGTTCATTACTGCTTAATTTTTTCGTTTTCATAATCCCCGTCTTGAACTTGCGACAAGACTACTTTTGTGTAAGTTGTAGCCGTCGTTGGACCTGCCGGAGTTGCGTGAGTGTGAGCGAGTATGTTGGTTTGTATTTGGTCTATCTCATTTTGCAGTTTGTTGAGACGCTCTGTCAGCTTGCCCACTAATACAAGCCCACCATTCTCCCCTCCGTTAAACGTTATTTCGTCCGACGATATGCGAATCGACGAATCGCCGACAACCGCATCTACGTAGTCTTTCGTATCGTCGTCAGGGTCTACGCTGAACGTGAAAGACGACTTACTACGCTCAAAAATGATGGAATCAATCTGCGAAAAACCCACGAAACGAGGCGTATTTAGGTTTCCGTCGATTCTCTCAATTATGGCGGTAGAACCCTTCGTCGGAACGACGCGAAGCGTAGCACCCTTTATGTTAAGCACAGATAGAGGTACGCTAATCGGTGAATCCCCCTCGAAGAACGACACTTTAGCGTAATTGCTGTCGAGGTTTACGTCTTCCACCGTGACTGCTTGCGATAACGCAGTAGCCACTAACGCGGTTATCTGCCTACCAAAAAGTTCTCCCGCCTCTTCGATTTTTTTATCGTCTATAAGCATAACTACAAAAGATAAATTTGGTCTGTTACGTCAAGCGTTTGGAAAAATCCTTTGATACTCGCTGTGAAAGTGTAGCCCGTCACATAGTATTGAGCGTTGTTAATCTCAAAAATAGTATCGTTAAAATTGACGTGATCGAAAAGCTGGCATTTCGGGTATAGTAAAAGGGTAATTGTGCCCTTGTTTCTGTCGCTTTTGAGCTTCGACAACAACCGGTCTGCCATAGCCTGTAAACTGCCCTTCGTATTAAGAAGCCCGATTTTCCTGACACCCTCGCCGCCTTTGAGCCCTGCGGTTGCAGTATGACGTTTTCCGTCGGTTAGCAAACCTGTTACTTTAACCTCGTAGTTTACAAAGCGTGCATCTACGGGTACAATGTTTCGCTCGATTACGTTCAATCGCGTATCGAGCTCAACGATGGGCCGGCTGCTATCCGTCACGCCCGTACCTATAAAAAGGTTTGTGTCGTTACCGACGCCGGCGTATAGGCAGAGCGTTCTCGCAAGATGTTGTATAACCTCGAACGGTGAGCGACCAATCGCAAAGTTGTTGAACGGGATTGGCGTAGTCTCCGCTTGCACGTTCGTATCTCTGAGAGAGTATTTCAATTCGGGAACGCTTCGAGTTAAGCCCTTATCTTCACGCTCCTTTTTGAAGCCATCGTTTGCTATCTTAATACAATCGTTTGCGATGTCTTGTAACGTAACGTCGCCATCCCAACCTTTTTCGACCGTTCCGAAGTAGAGCATAAAACTACTATCACGCAAGAAGAATTTAGTCGGGAAGCCCTCTTCTATGCGTTCAATGAAGCCCTTAAAAACCTCCACTTCGTCGTAGCCATCGTACCAGCAGATTACACGAACCTCGGAAGACACGGCTATTTTTACGTCTGGCAGCTCTTGTCTTACTCTGTTAATAGCTTTACCCTGCGAAGTGGTATTTGTATTACCAGCTACAAGGCCTATGCCGTACAGAGGCAGCGTAAGTATAGCGGTCGTTCCGAGCGCTTTGTAGTCGCTTTTAAGCGTAAAACTCTCAAACTGACCTACGTTTACGCCCTCTATCTCAACTCTGTTTCTGCATATTAAAAGATTAGACTGCTTTGCCATAGTTATCGCATTTCCTTCTTTTCAAGCGTTAGAACGTCGTCACCAAACTTCACCTCTACTAACGTGAAGTCGAATTGGAACGTACCCATACCTGTTTTTGGTAAAAATCTGTATTCGGATAGAATCACCCAATTTACGCCGAACGTTTCATTGATTAGCTTGTTTCGCACCTCGAACACGAGGTTCTCGTCGTAGAGTTTTTGCAGCATTGCTGAGAACTCTTCGAGAGGGCTAAAATCCTCTACAACTTTTACGTTGTTATTTACAACTCCTCCGGAGTTAAGTAATATATTACCATCAATGTAGTTGTGGATGTCCGACGCCGCGGTTATCGCTTCGGATAATTTACCGTCCGTAGTAACCATAAGGTTTGGCTGGTTCTTACGCAACGTTAGACGTAACGAGCAGTCGATGGTTTTAGCCTCTTGGCGTGTCTGCTGTATGATATCAATACCATCCACAAGCGACGAGACGTTGAGCCGTTTCTTCGCCCGCAACGTAAACGTCTGTGATAATGGCATATAATAATCGTCGAGCTTTAAGTGCCACAACGCTTCGTAGTTATCACGCACGTAAGACGGGAGTTGCGTCTCCCCGTCTTTTTTACCCACAGCGGCCTTCTTTAACCACGCGGGTACGGTTATAAGGTCCGACCATCCGCCGCCTTGCGTAGACGCTGGACGAATTAAGCCGAGGGCCAGCCAAGCGTCGGCGAGAGTTAGCACGATCGTATCAGTTACACCTTTTGCGACCGTGCCAATCTGCTTACCTATATTTTGGTATGTTAGCGGGGTGCTGAAAACGTCTACCGCGTCGTGCAAACTCTCGGTTCGCGTTTCGATTGCACCCTCGACTATGTTACCCGCTATGGTTTTAGCGTCATAAGAGTAGCCACGTTTGTCAGTCGTAGCTTGTCCTTGCTTGTCTGCCATACGTTAAAAACTTTGTCCTAATTTACTTGTAGCTCCAAGTAGAGCGATTTGGATTGCACGTGAAGCCGCGCTCTCAATGTTACCCTCAACCTCCGTCATAACCTCGGACGGGTCGTCGGATGTAATGTTCTGCTCCAACTTTACGATAGCGTCATTAAAGTTTATAATTAACGCACGTGTTCCTCTGCCGTACCCGCTAATATCGTCGTACTCCGTAGGTGTGCCCGTTATTTTTAACGGACCTGTAGTGTCGGCTTGCTGCCGGCCTAACGCTGCAAAAATATCGGCGGTTTTAATTTGTCCCGCGAACGCATCCGATAGATTAGACGTAAAAAGAGGGCCGCCGAGAGGTTGCTTTGCTATATTAGCACGCGAGGCTTGTATCAACTCGTTTACAAACCACGATTTTGAGTGACCTGCACGCCCCGCCGATAGTGCACCGCTGGGCTCCCATCCCAAACCGCGAAGGTAGCGTAATCTCTCACTAAACGAGAGGTCGTCTCCAACGGCTCCCGAATACGTATCGTAATCAACGAAACCGCTAAATCCTCCACCTCGTCGTAGGATCCCCATAGCCTTGGCTACAAGAACGTTCGTCGGAGCGTTCTCCGACACGCCGAGGTTAGACGCTAAACCTCGTAGACTACTTTCGTTTATCGTTAGGTATTTTCGGATGTTAGCCTCTGCTTCGGCTTCACGTGCAGCTCGACCCTCCGACCCTGCCAAATCAATACCGAGGAATTTAGCGGCGGTATTAACTAAACCGTCTAATTTTTCGGTAAACTTGCTGATTATTTCTGGGCCGTTTTCGAGAAGGCTCGTAAAGCGGTAAAGAGATTCGCTTAACGCAGTCGAGTTAGCCGCTTCCGACAAAAGAATGGAGAACGATTTACCGAGCGTTTCCATCAAACCTTGATACTTCGTCGCTACGGTGTACCACGCGGGGTTCTCTGCGAGCGTTGCGTACATATTGGTTCGAGCGTATTGCGCGATACCGCGTGCTTGCATACTCAACAGAGCCGGATTCTCGGACAGATAGCGTTCCAAAACGGTCGCAATATTCGCCTGATTTTTCAGCCAATCCATCGGCGATACGCCTTGCAGACCCTGTTTTTCCAGCTCCTGCATTGCGTATTTACTTAAAATGGGGGCGGCGTTCAGCATTTCTCGAATATCGCGCAACGACGGAACGGTCTGCGACATCATCTGCTGAATGTTAGTCATAACACGCTCAAACGATGCGCCGCTCTGCTGCGATATCAAGCCTCCTGCGAGTGTGAGACGTTCTGCTTCTTGAACGGTGAGCTTTCGACCCGTACGGCCGAGACCCATGCCTGTTAGTACGTTCATAGATGCGAGAACGTTTGCAGGGTCGAGACCGTAACCGGCCGCAGTAGCCATGGCTCGCTCCTGCGCCTCGGCGAAGCTCTCACCGAAGCCAAGACGGGCCTGTTGTCTACGCTGCAATAATCGAATACCCTCGCCCATCTGTGAGGACGTAAGGACATCCGCCGCGAAATTTATGGCTTTGTAGCCCATGCCGTAGCTTAACGCCGTACCCGATATGGATATTTGTGATAGCTTTTTCGCGATGGCTCCGACAACATCAACAACAGCGAGTATAGCGTTAAGTTTCGCACCAAACGTAAACACCGTACCTAAGCCAGATTGCGTGCTCAACGTTGTGCGGGCTGCGAATAGGTTAGAATATGCGGTGTGATGCGGCACGCCGCTTGTGCCGTTGCCGCCAAAACCTCCACCAAACCCTCCGATCGGTCCGCGTATTTTAGCCATATTCGAGGAGAGACGCTTCGCTATCTCATTAGCTCTCCACAGATTATCTGCTAATCGCTCGGAGCGCGAAACGGCGTTTCCCGTTAAGTTTAGTACGATTCTATAACTTGCCATTGTTAAGTAAGTCTATGATTTTGTCCTCCAAGTCATCAGCTCGGAACGGCGACAACTCAAAATTACGTATGAGATAGATACACGCAGCGAAAAGGTCTTCGATAAGCGTTCGAGGGTACAACGTCTTATCGTCGATTACGTGGAAAGGCGTTCCAAGGTAGTGCGAAACAAACACTTTTCGGATAAACGACGGGTCGTCTTTTTGTGCCCGACGTAACGTTTTATGCACGTAGAGGAGGTCTCTGGCGGTATCTTGTTTATCGTCCGAGACCCCCTCAATACGTGTTTTGCCGTACGTTAGGCGAGACCGAAAAAATCGTTAAGGTCCTTCTGCAAGCTGTCAGTATTGAACAGGATGCGGGCTGCGCGTTTATCGTTATGTACTAACGAAAAATCCGACGCGGGGTCCTTTGCTTCTTCCTCCTTATGCGCTACGAACAACTCAACGGATCGGACCGCCGCGTCGGTTAGCGTCTTAAACGGCGACGGCAAACCTCCGTACATATCGGCGAGGGCCAACGCGAAGTCTACGTGATCGTCGTTGCGACGATTAAACTTTACGATTTCGACGGTAATATCCTTTTCTCCGTCTGCTGTGAGCACCTTTTTCAGCTCAACTTTTTCCAAATTGTTTACCATAATTCCTGCTGTTATGTTGTTTTTGAACGACCCGCAAGTATGCCGTGAACGGCCTTTGGGGCTTATTAGTGACACGCGGAGCGGTCAAACTCCGCGTGCCTGTTTAACGGTACTACAAAGGCACCGTAACGCGCGACATACCTCTTGCGCGGAAACGCCACGTCTTGAGGGTCTCGGTGCTGCGGCGCTCAACCGTGTCACCCTCCTCGACGCCCGTACAGCGAGTGTACGTCTCGATAGTGGACGTCGCGGGGACGTCGCGGCGCTTATGCCATACGGCAGTAATCGTCGCACTCTCGATGATTTGACGAATGTGTGCTACAGAACCGTTGGCGCTACCAGCGGTCGCTGTAGCCAAAGCGTCCTTCAAACGCTGGGCCTCAGCTTGCTGCAAGCTAAACTGAACGTCGTATGACGTTCCACCGTTATCGGTGGCGATAGGCTCGTCGGTAGAGAACGCACCAATATCGTCCGTAGTACCTGTGATATTTGCGCTGAAATTAGCACCTGTGCTAACCTTCAACGCCACTCCGATTGCGTCAAAATTGACATACAAATCGAAGTCTCTCGCGGAAATTACTTGCTGTGGCATACCTTACTCCAAACTTTTTACGTAGAACACATAGCCGTTGATCCAACGCAGGGTGGGTGCGGGCAAAATGGCGAGCGTGACTTTCCACGTGCGCGTACCAACCATATCGTTGTTTTCAGCCTGCAACTCAATTCGAGCGTCCGAAATATCACCGCTCTCGATGTAGGGCTGAATGACGGACGAACGGGCGTTGTCGAGCACTACCTGTTTGTACGTGGACTGAATATCGCCAGCGCTGTTCACGGGAACGCGGGTGTTGATATACGGCGTGAAGAACGTTCGCAGATCATCTACCATCGCGGCGATGGTTCGTCCAGCCTCCAACGTGCTCAAAGCGGTGATGGGGTCCTCGCACGTCGCTCCGTCGTTGAACCACAAACCGTTGCGGGGCGGTCGCGTACGCGCGAAGATGTACTGCTTATCGCCGATAAGGTTAAGCGCAGTAAGCGCTACCTCCGAGCACGGCGTGCTCCCGCCGTCGATGAAGTAAAACGACGTTCCGATTGACGGTAGTGAAGCGTCTCCGATAGACGTTCCTACGGTAACTGACGCCATATAACCTCCTACCAAGCCTACGCAACCGCGCTGACCGCCTCCGCTTGTGTTTTTAATGATAACGGCGCCGACCATGGGGGCTTTTTCTACCGACATGTCGATAATGCCAGATCCGTTTCCGATTAGCCCCACAAGCTCACCTTCGTTATCATACAAACTATTACCGGTAATGAGGGCTACGGTGGCGAATCCCTCTGTGTAGAGCGCATCAATAACTTTCTGGAATTTTTCAGGTACGCCCTTTACAAGAACGTTTGTCGATCCGGAGAAAAGAATGTTACGCGGTCTGTATTGGAAGCCGTTAGTAACCGTAGCTCTCACCCAACCGCTCAAATGAGACACTGCGTAGTCCACCCCGCCGGTAGCGGGAGCTACGATCCACAGAATCGTACCTGTGTTATTCACTCCCCCAACAGGCGCGTAAAACTCCTGCACCTCTTTGAAGAGCTGATAGTTGTTCTCGGACGTAATACCCAAAGTTTTGAGGTCGTCCGCTGATTGGAGCATATACGGCGTATCGTACGAGAAGGCCAGCGTAGAGTCTGTGACCTCGCTGGCGTCCTCCACGATAAGCATTGAGTTAGCGTTCACTTTCGGAACGCTACCCAATACCGTATTTGTTACTTGGATTGAAATACCTGTACGTGCCATGTTGTATTACTTTTTATCGGTGTTCACGGCTCCGGTATTTTTCACCTCTGCACCTTCTGCAGGAGCCGGAGCTGCGAGAGCCGGAGCTGCGGGAGCCGTATCGGCGAGACCGAGGGCTGCTTCAAGCTCTGCTACCTCCGACGCGTTGAACGGTTCGGTCTCCTCGGGCTTACGCTTCTCGGGGACCTCCTGTTTACGCTGACGGGGGATCTTTGCGTCCTTGAACAGCGCCTCAAACGAAGCGTAATCCTTAGCAAAGCCGCGAACTTTCTCGGTGGTTACGGTATCTTCCGTGATCTCTACGTAACCTACGAAGTCGGCGGGGTCGCTGATAATCATATTCTTCGTACGCACAGCGTTCTCCGCGTCCTGCTCGTTACGGAACATAACACCCTCCGTGGTTACGTACAGCTTCTTATAACGACGAACATTGACTACCAACGCGAGAATAGCTGTGTTGTTAAACTTCTTTACGTTCATATTCTTAACTTTTAAGTACCCGCTCGTCTATCTGCGACGAGCGGGTACGGGTTACTTACTCTACGGTGGGTACGATAAGGGCTACACCCTTGCCATCCTGTCGTGCTACGGTAGCACCAGCCGACATCCAACCCGACATCGTAACGCCGTAATTAGCGGGGTCTGGCATAACGATTACGTCGATCGTACCGATACCGGCGATAATCTCGTTCTCGATGAACGCGAGACCGGCGCCGACGTGCTGGGCGGTAGTAACCGCGGGAACCGTTGCGGTGATCGCACCCGTCTGCGGGTTCACCGTTCCGTCTGCGTACATCGACGGATCGAGCTCTGCGTCGCCACTTGCAGTGTTTACGCGAGCTACAGGGTTGCGAGGAGTGATGCGATTACCCATGAAACGGAGCTCGTTTCGGATCGTACCCTCAAGATCGCGGGTAAGGTTCGAGAGGAACTGCGGCTCGGCGGCGAGCTTCGAGAAGAGCACGGAGGGCAGCACAAACTCAACCATACGATCGTTGAGACGGTAGTTCTGCTTCAAGAACTCGCCCTGCGTTACGAGGAGGTCCGACGGAGCGACGCTCTTAACGTTAAGCGCCGAGTTGGGGGCCTCAACAGGGAACTGACCAGCAGTTGCGAACGTGGTACCCGACGTGCCTACCTTTGCCACGCCAGGCGTGTTGGCGGCAACCTGCAAGATGTACGTGGCAACGTCGGACATCAGCGAATCCATAGCGATTCGCCAGCCCCACGACTGCTTGTCGTATGCGAGGATAGCCATATCGGCGTGCTGGAACGTAACGGGCTGGATGGAGAACACCTGACGTGCGATGGTACGCTTGATATCATCGTACATGTAGTTAGGTGCGTTTACGGGAGTGGTCGAACCGATGTAGGTCTTCGGGTCGATTGCGCTCTCAATGTAGATCGAGCCCTCGCGGTCCGACATAGGTACGAAGCGCAGCGAACGCATGAACGAGTTGTTGGGCAACAGCTTGTCGTAGAACAGCGAAAGCCACTTAATCACGCCGAGGTCAGCGGCTGCCAGCGTCGCAGCAGCAGCACCACCGGCGGCGCATTCAACGAGGAACTGCAAACCGTTCTTGCGCTCCTTCGTTACGCCGTGCGTAAAGTTGGTGGCAGAAGCGATGATAACCATCTTCTCGTCCTGCAACATGGCCGAAGCAAGCATCTTGATAGTGTCCACGTTCTCGGGGAGATTGTCAGCGCGGCCAGCGTTAGTACGAAGGCCGGCGTTGAGCTTCAACAGGCGCTGCTGAAACTCTGCGTCGCAGCTTAACTGCTTAAAAGTTTTGCTCATAAGATTTGTATTTGGTTTGTTAATTGAACTCTGTTCGTGCCACGTCATACCCTCGGGCATTGCGGGATCTCCGGCGGCCGCGTTTACTTCGGTCTGCGTTGCGGGCTCCTCGGCAGCAGCGTTTACTTCGGTCTGCGTCGCGGGCTCCTCGGCGGCTGCGTTCACCTCGGTTTGCGTTGCGGGCTCCTCGGCGGCAGCGTTTACCTCGGTCTGCGTAGCGGGCTCTTCGGCGGCCGCATTTACCTCGGTCTGCGTTGCGGGCTCTCCGGCGGCCGCGTTTACCTCGGTCTGCGTTGCGGGCTCTTCGTCGGCAGCGTTTACCTCGGTCTGCGTTGCGGGCTCCTCGCTCTGCGGAACCAGCTCTGCGGACATCGTAAGGAAACGTACCTCTTGACCAGCTGCCTCGCGGCCTTCCATGAACCATTGGTCGGACGCTGCTACCTCTTTAGTCTCGATTTTTCGAGCGTCCAGATTTGCGGGAATTTTAACCAACGATACCTCTTTGATTAGGTACTGCTCTGCTACGAACACTCCGTTTTCTTTGTCCCACTCACCTGCGGCCCAACCTCCTACTGAAACGTAGGGGAGAAGACCCTGCTCGTACTTATCCCAAGCAACGTCAGCTTCGGCAAATCCTTCGCCAAACTCTAAACGTGCGGAGAACCCGTCCCCCGTTCGTTCTCGATCCACTACGCGGCCAACCACTACGCCGTAGTGCCCCTCCGTCTTCGGGTTGTACAGAAGTACGGGGTTTTTGTCAAACTCTGACCAATCAATCACGTCGGGTGGGATCTGGTTACCGTTCCCATCGACGCGGCCTGTGGTCAGCATTTGTCGATTTTTTGATACTCTCATAAAACTTTATTTTTCGGTAAAACTGATACGTTCTCCAGCGTTGGGTCAATAGGCTCCTGCTCACCGCTACCATACGGGTTAAAACGTACGGAGCATTTATACACTATTTTATGTACGTCTACGGTTATAGAGTTCACGCCTTGCGTTGCGTACGTCGTGTCCGAATCCATACGGTCAAACTGCATATTGAAGTCGTGCTCAATCTTCAAAGCGTCCAACTCTCGGGTACGTTCCATGCACCTAATAATCTCGTCGGATGCGTCGAGAAGCTCCGTTTGCGTACCCTTTTCTGTGGAGAAGGAGTAGTCCGTGATCGGGATCATGCAGTACAGGGAAAGCTCGAAGTATTGGCGAATCTCTCCTCCAAGAAACGTGTTACCCTCTCCGTCTTCGCCGAGTACGTGTATCGCTACGGCGGGTAACGGGGTATTTACTACCGCGCTCGTACCGTCTGTAGCTCTTACGGGCACGATACTCAAAGAGCGTAACCGATCCCAACTGCGTATAGCTTTTGCTACCCCCTCCGAAATATATCCTACCATATTACAACCATCCTAATCGTTTCATTCTGTCCTCAATAAGTCTTTGCGGTGAACGTAGAACCTGTTTACTCGGTCGCATAAATGGTCGCGCTGCAACTTTACCACCCATATCTACCCCGCTTACTCCTCCTTGAACGTGCGGAGCTCTAACGGTTTTAGGGTTGCTCGACATCTGCCCAAGTTCGTGCTCGCTCGCGTAAGGTGCGCTATTGTATAACTCGATTAAACGTCCGCTTACTTTTGTACGCAGACTTCGCAATAGTCGCCCCGTGCGATGCAGCTTCTTATACGATAAGAAAGACTCTACGTTTCCCGATTTACTGAACCCTTTTCCAAAAGCACGGCCATAACGGTCTGGCCATTTACTGCCCGTCGATGGGTCGGTCTCGGTTAAGAAGGCGTTTTGCGAAGTCCATAGCCATACTTTTGATACGTCTCGCGGCACCCCCGTTCGCACGTACTTGGCCACCGTTTTCGCCTCCCTCACCAGCGTTGCCATACTCTTCATTTCGCTCTACGTCGTCTACGCTCAAACCTACCTTCTCGATAAACTCGTTAGTCGGACGCAGGTCGAGCTCATTAAACATTTTGGTGTACACGTCCACGTCGCCAATATCAATGTAGTTCGAGGGTTTAACCTTAAACGTACAATCGGCAAGCTGAGGTTCGCCAAGTAGGTACGCGAGCTTCGTCTTGACTTCGGGTTTGTTGAACCAATCCTGTACGTCCACAGCGTCCGACTCGGTAATATCCTTAAATAGTTTAAGGTGTGCTCGTACCAAACGTTCGGAGTTTGTGTTCTTGTCGCTCATACCCAACAGGGACGAGCCGAGGATCAGCTGCATAATAGAAGCGCGAAGCTGCTCGATGTTTTCCTTGAACGTACGGAACGTGTCCGCCGTGGTACTTCCAGCTACGTTGTCGAGTTCGAGGTTTTTAATCACCTTACCCGACATTTCGTCTGTTGTTTTGCCAGCCACTATACACGTTCCGAGGCCGACTTGCGACGCTGCCTCCGTCGCCGCGTTGCGCATCTTCTCGTCTCCGTCCTCGTAGTACATGATCATCTGCTGGTAAGCGTTGAACTGCGAAGCGGTTTGCCAATCGTTCTGCGCGTTAAACATATTGATCACGTCTCTCGCTACAGGCTCAAGAAGACCAAGCGTGTCTTCCGAGTTGAACGACGACTGCATCCAGAACAGATTAACGTGGTTTTTAACGTAGAAAATGTTTTGGATATCATACGTCTGCTTACGGACGGCTTTGTTTACTATATCAAGGTTACGCAACGGGTAGATAAACGTCTCCCCGTTTTTATCCACGCCTACCACGCGGGCGAATGTAAAGTTCGCCAAACCTCGCTGGTAGATAAGCTCTCGGACGAATGACGAATTTTTAACAACGTCGGTTAGACGTTTATCCTCCACCCCGTTTACGTAAACACCAAACGTTCTTGATTTAAGAGGTCGTAAACGTTTGTCTATGGCGGAGCGTACTATCGTACTACTCTTCATTATGTATGAGTAGAGCGCGTCCAAACCTGTGAAATCGGAGTATTCACGGGCTCGAATTACTGCGCTCCACCAGGTGTCCATCGTGAGCGCAAAAGCGTAGTTCTGCGGAAGCGCTTGAATTTGCGCACCTGTTACGCCCTCGTAATTGAGTATATTGTACGGGTTTTTGAATGACATATCTCTACGGTTTTGCGCTATTCTTTGTAAGTGTTACGATAGCCACGCGAACGTTCGGGTCGCCTTCTACGGCGTTCTTACCGAAGTTACGCTGGCCACTCTTCAATCCGCGCAGCAACGTGTTCACCTGTTTGCTATGAAGCTCCGTTGTCTCCGCGTATTGCGGTGACGATGCGAGCAGGTAGATAGCGGTCTGGATCGCCAACGCTAAACGAAGCGTTAAAGCGGTGGACGACGAATCTCCAGAAGCCAAAATCTCGTCTACGTTAAACATCGCACCGATATACGACTGCACGTACGCGAGCGCGTTTTGATACGCGCTCGGTACGGCGTCTGGGTACATCTGCTCCAGCACTTCGAGCTGCGTGGGCTGGATGAACTGATAAAGTTGCTCACGCGGGAATGGCAACTCGTCGGGCTGCCATTTTTCAGCCGTGAGCCCGTATTCAACCATAGATGCGTAGACGCGGGCAAGGTATGTAGCTTCTTCCGACGTTAAGGCGGTTGCCGTGAACGTGTAAAGAATCTCGTCACCCGTTTCGTCTATCACGGGTTTTTGTACGGTTACTCTGTGCATAATGTACCTATTGTTTTATTAGGTCCCGTTAGGGGGTTGCCTGTTTTTGCATTTTTTACGGTCGCACCGTTTAAGCGCGAGCTCAATGCGTAGGTTGAACTTCTCTTCTCGCTCCGTTAGTATGAGCTCGTTGAGCCTCCGGATTTGAGCCGTCTTATCAACGTCCCGTTTATCCGCGTCTATCAAACGTTGCTCCAAAAATGCGCAACGTCTCTCTAAAAGTGTGAACTTCTGCTCTTCGGTCTCTACCTCCGCTTGCTCAGCCTCCTCTTCCTTCAAACGTGCGTTTGCTCTTCGGTTGATTAGGTGACTGCAAGTGGTCGAGAGTGCGCTCGAACCTAAAAATGTTATAATTATCGCCGTCCAATCCATACTCTTGCTGCTACGATTATAATAATACAAAGTACAGACGCGGCGATAGTACGTGCTACCTTATCATACCAAGCGACGTAACGCTCTTTTACTACGACGGGTACTTCAACAGGGTAGGGTACACTATCTATAACGGTTTTGTAGACCGTCTTTGATGCAGTCTTGATCGAAGAGACCTTATTCGACAATGACAGGTGTAGCTTGCCTGTTTTTACTCTCGCGGTAGCTTTGGCGTATAGTGTTTCGGCATACGCTAAGGTGTCGATTGGCACGAATACGGTTGTCTCTTCACGTTGTAGCTTGACTTCAACAACCGTATCGCGCGTTTCGACGACTTGCGTAATCTTACGTTCCGACGGCACGTACACCGTTTTGGTGCAGCCGAAGAACGTAAGGATTACAATGTAGGCTAAAATTATTTTCTTTACCATAGTTTACTACCCTACTAATTCCGCAACAGCGGAGTACATAACTTTCTTGCCGTTTTTGACAAACATTAAGTCTTCTTCACCGTCGGATATGCTCGCAGACTCAAAAATGGTGGCATCCATAATAGTTAAATCTGCCGTTTGGCTTCCGCTGCCGACGTCCCTCATAAGGGTAATGTGTCTTTCGTCGGTAGTAAGCGGGAAGTTAAGACCTCCGAATCGGGCTGAATTATACACGTGTATACGCCCTCCCGAGTCCGGGAGTTTGGACACCAAAATAGCCGATAAATTATGCAGCTCAATATCAATGGCACCGACGCGGTTGTCATCAAAAGCAACATAACAAACTAACAATTTAGCAGGGCTCTTACACGTTACTCTCACATCCCCCGACACTACGTAGGGTATGGCGTGTAGTGGATCGCCAAATGATGATTCACCAAAATGCGGGCCTGTTATTTGTACGTGATCACCGATGCCCCTCCAACCGGCTTCTGGAATATTGAGATCGTATATAACCACCGTGGAGGGATTGTTAGTAGCGGCGGTACCTGTATTCGGGTGCTCAATCGGAAATTCCAAAACGTTGTCTCCGAGCGGTGAGCTCTGAATACACTGATATTGCTTGGGATTATCAGGAGACTGCAAGCACAGATATCGGCCGCCGTACTTTTCGACCTCAATAACGTAACCCCAATACGTCTCAATATTCTTGAAGTCGAACGGCGCGATGTTACCCCACTCGTCCTCCATCTGGTAGATTACACCCTTTCCGTTCTCCGCGTCGGCCCACTTGAAACGTCCAGCAGCGTTGTCCAAGCAATACTTCAAACGCCAAGCCGACAAGTTGCTGTTCGCAAAATAGCCGTCCGTATCGCGAGCGCTGTGAATCGCCCAAGCGTTTTCGCTCAATACGTTCTTATCGAGCGCAAGCACGATTACGTCGAACGGATGGCCGACCGAGCGGGTGGCAAACTGCGTCGTAGTGGTCTCGTAGTCCGTGATGCGATAGAAATGACCAGGAATAAGGCTAAACGAGTTACGCAGCCGCCCAAGTTCTTCGTAAGTCGTCGAGATGATTTCCGTAATAATACGAGAATCCCAAACTCTCGCCGCAGCACTTGGATTTTTCGGCACCGTAAATGCGTTGCGTCTATCCGTGTCCGAGTTTCCACACCCGACGACTAAAGCCACACCTCCCGCAAGCGCGTTGTATCTACCAAATACCGCTTGCTCGTCTATGGCTTTCAAGCCGCGGCCGTGTACAAAAGCGCACTCGCTGGAAGCGGTGCATCCTGTACCTCCAACGTGGGCGAAATGTGCGTCTGAGGTTGCTGTATTCTCCACACCCTCAACGTGTGAAGCCCATCCGCCGGAAGCGTTGTCGTAGCCCTCTGCGTAGGAGCAGTGCTCCGTCGCTTCGTTGCTGTGACCAAACGCAGTCGAGCACAGACCCGAAGCGTTGTTCTCGTTGTTCGGTTCGGCTTTCTGCTGCAACGAGTATGCGCCGCTACCGCGCGTAACGGGATTGCCCTCGACGATTTGAAACTCAGAGTACGCTATTTCCAACTTTTCTTTATTCCAAGTCGTCTCACCAGCGTTTTGACTGTACACTACAACTAAAGAAAGGTTGCTCTCACCAACCATGTTGCTAAAGTACAGCGTTACGTATACCGTCCCATCCTGGGACGCTACAATGTTCTGCGATGGGGGGAGCGTTATAATCAGCTCGGTACCGTTCTCTGCGTCTACGACGGTGACAACTTCCACCCCTATTGCGCTGAGCTCTGCGTCGTTTACACCCTCTACACCGTTGCGTAAGAGCCAATCGAGCACCGCAGAGTTGTGAATCCAATCCTCACCCGTCTCGATCACGGTATACGTGTCGCTATTCGGGTCAGCGTGGTACTTAAAAACGCGAGGCTCGTTAGCCACGATACCATCCTCAATATGATTGAGCGCCTCGGCGGTAAGCACCTGACCCGTTTTGAAATTCTGTTTTTCGTACATACCTTTATCCTAATACGCCCAGACCGAGGTAAAGCGTTCCGAGCTGATTGTTTTTCGAGATTGTATCTACAACCTCTTTTAATGTGTTAAACTCTTCGAGACTGACAGCCGCGATATTGTTACGCGCAGTCTCCCTCTCGTCGTCAGATAGGTCTTGCGGCTCGTCGTAACGTACCGCGCCGTCGTCTCGGATTGGAATCTCTGTGGCGCTAAACGCCCACCCGCGACTTTCGAGCTCTTCTTTCGTGTAAGCGTCTATACGTGCCATTAGATTGCAATGTTAGTGATTTCGCAAGTTACTCCGCCGTTCTGTGAAGCCAACGTCATAATGCCGTAGGTATTCTCCAAATCGGGGCAAACCGCGTTGTTGATCATAAACGTCAAGGCGAACACACGCCCCTCGTCTTCTACGTGACAAGCGGTAGGATGGAACATCCAACCGTTACAAAGGAGCGGATAAGCGTTTTTGGCCCACTCCTCAAAGAACGACGTATCGTTACCGCTTAACTCCTTGAAACGCTCCGCGGTCAAGTTTTCGTGCGATAACCGATCGACTCCCCATCGAACGCACTCTACGCCGTCAATCACGTGGAGGTGTCCGTTGGAGATCGCATTGCTATTTACGTTTGTTGCCATACCTGTTAGGATTTGAAGAATGAGATCTCCGGATCGTCGGGCGTAGTGTTATCCACGCTGATAGTCTTATTGTCCAAAATCCAATCGGCTGTGTACGTCTCGGTATAAATAACCCCAAATCTGGGGTTGGCGTCCACTTTGGTTCGTCGTACACGTCCCAACTCCTTCTGTCGTACCGTGGTCTCGTCACCGTTAAGTCCGTAGGCGACGACTACGCCTTCAAGGCTCCACGGCAAATTGTCGAAGAACGACTCCGACAAACCGAAAGCTGCGGCTTCGGAACGCTTGACGGTCATACCTAAAAGGTTCTGTACGTCCAGAACGACCGTCTGTCCGTGTACGCTAATCGCTGCGCAATCGTCAAGATATGCGAGCTTCTCCAAACTTACTCCCATAGTTATAATGTTTTATTTACGTTTCTGTTGTACGTACGCGGGTTTTACGAACCCAACAACCCACGGATCGTCTCCGCGCTGTCTCTTACCCTTACCACGCATCTTGGTATCGACCTTCATAAGCGCGTCGGGGAAGTCGTCGTGAATCATCTTGTTTGACTTACGCGAGAACTTCAAGATTTGATACTCGGCTTGACGGCCGCGCTCGGTGTTACGCCAAGCGTCGTTGAACAAAACTTGCTCGTTCTCAAACAACGGCTGCAAGAACGTTTCGATGGCGATTTTCTTGTCGCCGAAGTTGCGCGTGTCCCACTGAATCGGTACGTTCCATCCCGTCATGGCGGAGAACGACGCGAGAACTTGGTTAAAGTCGCTCGGTACTTGTTTCTTCTCCATCCATATCTCGGTCATAGCTTGATTGGGGGATGCATCCCACAACTGCTTCAAACCGTTCAACAGGTCCAACGTCGAACCTCTGATCATGCGGCAGTCAATCACGAAAGTGTCACCCTCGTATAAACCCGCGAGGATGGACGTCTTGTAGTCGGCGTAGACGCTGTGCTCGCGCGTAGTTAGCGGTGTGGGGTCGCAATATATCATCACCTTATCCCACTCCCACTTTTTAGGCAACGTGTTCGTCCATCGCACCTTTTTTAAGATTTCTCCAGACGCGGTGTCTTGGAAGCGACCTTCGTAAAAACGCTCACGTAGCGCACCCGTTAGTTGCGAGAGGTTCGTGATGTACTCCGTTCCGAGGTTCTCCACGTTATCACGTGGCTGCATTTCGAGTTTGGCTTGCTTGCCTAACTCTTCGCGCGATAGCGACGATCCGTCGTCGCGTTTCATTTCGTAGAAACGTCGATACGACCAATGGTTAATCGACGGTGGGTTCTCCGCCATACACATTTTGTTCATAACGCCGTCTACCTTGTGACGTAAACGTGTTATGAGCATCTGTATAGTGTCCCACTCCTGTTCGGAAACCTCGTCTACAAAAATATGCAACCACGAAGGCGACAGGATTTTATCCGAACCGCTCTCCGATTGATCGCGTTTCGACAAACCTGCGAACCTTATATAACCTCCGTTACAGAACGTCAGCTTCGTTTTACGCTCCGACCACGTTGCGAATTTAAGACCGTCTATCTTCCAACTTCGCCAATCTTGCTGACCGTTTGCGGAGGCTATCATCTGCAAAATGGCTGGTACGATCTGGTCAATAACACCAAGCGTAAGGTCCACAAGTTTGTCTCGCGCGATTAGCACAGGGGCTTGATAACGTAAAGCGTCGCGTATCATTTTGTACACGATTACGAACGATTTACCGCTACCACTACCGCCGAGAAACAAGAGCCTATCGTGAACGGTATCGTCTAACAAACGCAGGGCGACATCCTGCTTTGCCGTCAGTTTTATGTGCGTTGTTAGTCCCATTTCGTTTCGCTCGTTCTTTTCTGCCTCGGCTCGTCGTCGCCGTCACCGTAGTCGTTCTCGTAAGCCGCCATCGCTTTATGCGTAGCGATTAGCTCTCGAAGCGTTTTCAGCTCCTCTTGCTTCTCTTTGAACTCCTCTTCGGACAACGCGTCACGGCCAAGAATCTCGTCGGTTAGCTTCTTTAGACGTTCTTTTACCCGTTTCATTTAGAGTACATTTTTCCTACTATAAAGATAGTAAAAGTATAAGCCTCATTGTTGCACAAATTCAGAATAACATACCTTTTATTTATATACGCGCATACGCGTGCGCGTGATAAAAGATTTTAACGACTTTTGTTGCACAGCTTCGGAATTTACGTCGAATCGAGGGCCGCGCGACACTTTTTCGTCGTTTCTCCGCTGCTACGTGCCGCCTCAGCCCCATTTTTTTTTCGACGTTTCGCAGGGACGACGCTACGACTTCCTTGCGCTACGACTTCCCCTTTTATTTTTTTTTTCGACGTTGCGCCGTAGAGGTTGGTCAGCGCCGAACCGCCCCGCCCCTGTTTACCCCTGCGTCGGGTCGTCGGGTCGTCGGGTCGTCGCGGGGCTCAACGTATCGAGGGCGGGCGCGTGGCGTTGGGTCGCCGCGTCGGGCCGCCGATACGCGGCGCGTCGGGCCGTCGCTGCGTCGGGCCGTCGTTGCGTCGGGCCGTCGTTGCGTCGATCCGTCGGGCCGTCGCTGCGTCGATCCGTCGGGGGGTGCGTTGCGTTGCTGCTGCACCGCTCCGGCGGCGATACGTTGCGCCGATCCGGCGGGGCGTTCAGCGTTCCGGCCAATCGTCGAACCCTGCCGGCCCTCCGGCCGCCGTCGCGGCCTCCGGCGTTCCGGCCAATCGTCGCCCCTCGGCGCGCTAACTCGTTGAACCTTACCGCGTTACGTCGTCCACTACTTTAAGTAACAAGGCCTAACCGCGTGAAGATCAAGCACTTACACAACTATTTAACATAACTAACCCCGCGAAAATCGCGTATTTTCGTCCGTCCTGGGCCGTGGGGTATAGATAAAATCCTTGTAACTTGCTGACCTTCAAGCAGTTATAAACCCCGTGGGGTGTAATGGGACAAACCGTGTGGGGCGATTTCACCGGTGTAACTTGCTGACCTTCAAGCCTTTGCAAAAATGTGGGGTGATTTATCGCTATTTCTATACGTTTGAAAGTCTTCAGCCCTAAAAGGGAGACTATTTTTCGGGGGTCTTTTCTGTATAATGTTGGCGAAAAATCGCCCCAATCGCCCCACCTTCATAACTCGTTAAGGCTCAACGGGTTAATCACCCCACAATCGCCCCACCAATCACCCCAATGCACCCCACAATTTTGTAACTCGTTGAGGCTCAACAACTTACAAAGGTTTTATCTTCCTTTTCGACCTTTTGACCACTATTGAGGGCATTTTGACCAATAAAAAAGGTGAAATTTTTGCATATATCCGGAATTTTTTGTACTTTTGTAATGCCCGAGGGAACTAACCAAGGGCCGCTAATATTAAAAAAATTAAAAAACTATGAGAGGTATGAAAATTCGAGTTATTAGAAGCGTATCTACGCTCGACGTTATTGGGTTCGCCGCTATTGAGCAGGGCACGACGTTATACGTGTGGGGCGTGGCCGGCGTTTGTGGGGAGTACGTAAGCGAACGCGCGGCACAACCGGAGGATGTTGAGCGCGTTAAGCGTTTGATGGACTTGGCCGGAACGCTTAAAGGCCTCAAAAGTGCCGAAGGGCTTATCTTCGACTGCATGCGCGAAACGTCTGAGGTATGGGATATTGTACAGAAGTCCGGTGTAAACATTAGCGCACTCCAACGTGAAGAGGGCCGGATCGAGCAAGAGATGGAGCGAATCCGCGCAAACTTCAAATAAGGTACGAAACCCCCGAGGAGCGACCGAACGCGGAGCGATACCGCGCGGGGGTACAAAGGGCGATATTGCCCCCTAACAATCAAATAAATGCACTATGAACAACGAAGCAATGAACACCGAGAACGCGCAGAACGCGCAGAACCTGACCGAAAAGGCCGCCGCCGTATTAAAGGCACGCCTGCCCAAGTTGAGCGAGGCGACCCTCAACTTTGAGAAGCGCACCGGCAACTTTTTCCGCGCCGTCGCCGTACAGCAGGAGGATGGAAGCGAGAAAATCAGCCGTTTAGTGATCGCCGACGAAGACCTCAACCCTACGCCCGAAATGGCCGCCGAAATGGAGGTGAAGCGCGCCGCCGCGCTTGTTACCTCGATTGACAGCCGCCGCGAAAAGGTGGCCGCACTTGTAGAGGAGGCCCGCGCCGCGCTTGAGGAGGCCGAGAACGCCGCCGCCGCACTTGAAGCCGATTTCGAGAAGGCCGCCGCACTCGTTGAGGGTTACGAGTTGCCCGAGAAGGTGGGCCGCGTAACGCAGTCCGCCACGATCGCCAAGCAGACCGCCGAGATTGACCGCCTCCGCGCTATGCTTGCCGCCGCCGGCATTGATCCGGACAGCCTCGACGCTTAACCGCTCAACCATCAACGCGAACCGAGAACCGCACCTATAAGGTGCGGTTTCCTCGTTTAAGGCCGCGACGGCCGCCCGAAAACGTGCCGCCCCGATGGCACGCCGAACCCATGAAAAGGTACGGCGGCGGGTCGCCCCCGCAAGCACGACAAACAACCCCGATAAGGGGCGCAAATTTCGAAACATGGTTATTTACTACAAGCACAAAAAGAAGCCCGAAAAGGGGCTTATTTTGGCCGATAGGGGCCGAATTTTCGAGTACCGGCAAGCCGGCGTAAAGCCCCGCGGCGGGGCTCCGGCGCTCCGCCTCGATCCGCGCGACGCGGCGCACCTCGACGCTGAAGGTGTAACAACGTGCCAACACTCCGAACGTGTAACGTACTGCAACGTAACACGAGCCGGCCAAATTTTGTGCAACTCCGGCGCACGTTTGGACGTGTACCCAACTTCGGAAATATGGTTCGAGGTCTACGACGAACCCCGCAACGGTTGCAACGTTTAGCGTTGAGGCGGAGCGATACCGCCAACCGTTCAAAACGTAACGCAATATCGCGTTATGTAACTTCAAAAACTTAAAGACTATGAACGACGTGATTTTTAAACGATTTGAAAAGCAAGCGTTCGACGTATGGTTCGACCGCTTAACGAAGTACCACGACGAAATCGCTATTTGCCTCCAGGTGGCCAACGTAACAGCCCGAAAGTGGCACAACAAAAAATATAACAAAAGGTTCGTAGACGATGCGAACGAGTTACTACAAAAAACGTTCAAGCCCGTAAAACGGGAAGATAGAGAGTTTTACCCGTTTACGTTCTACGCGACGAAGGACGCGGATAAGGGCACCGTAGAGTTGCGGCTTAGCGTGTTGGAGCGAGACGTGCAGCTCCCAGACGTAACGTATTTTAACGAAGCGTTGCAACGTGAGTGCGTGCGCTGCGGCCACGTTTGCTACTTCGATAAGGAGTTGAAAAAAGACGTTGTATTTAGGGCGTTTGACGGTCGTATTGACGCCGACAAGTTTAACGTGGAGACGCGGCACGTTACCGAGTATAATAGTAAGAAAATAGAGCGGCTCGGAGACGTACAACGTAATTGGTACAAATACATCGAGCGCTTACGCGAAATTGACGAGTACATACGCGAACAAATCGCCGATATAAACGAGGAGTTCGTAACGTACGATGCGCACTATTTGACCACGGGAGACCGCGTAAGATACACCGCCAAATTTGGCAAATAAAAAAGGCTTGCACACGAGGAGCGACCGAACGCGGAGCGATACCGCGCGTGTGCGCAAAACGCAACGCAATATTGCGTTGCGTAACTTCAAAAACTTAAAAGTATGCACAAAAAGTATTTAGAGCGCAGGTTGCGCAAAACGTCGTATGGGTACTACGTTTTTACGACGAGTAGTAAAACGTTCGACGTTGTAGTAACGGGTTATGGCCTCGCTATCGCAACGAATTGCAACACGTACCCCGTAACGTTGTGCGGTAGTGGCAAGTATACGGTGGATGCTAATATGAGCCACTTGCGTATCACGGCGGATATTAAGGACATCCTGCGACGTATCGCCGAGACGTTCCACCGTAATCAAGATTTATACGATTGGATTCACAACGTAATGGATTAAGCTATGGATAACGTTAATATAGATAGCATTATCTCGAAAATCGAGAAGCTATTACGTTTGTCGCAGTCAAGCAACGAGCACGAAGCAATGAGCGCACTCAAGCACGCGCAACTTCTGCAAGCAAAGTACAACGTAAGCGTTGAGGACGTAACGGCTAAAACGCAGGAGGATAAAGTAGTAGAGGAGGAGTTCGATTCTCCGGACACGAAAACGTTAAACGGTTGGTTTAAGCAAACCTGCGCACGTCTGCAAGATCATTACCGCGTTAAAAGTTATATTCGCATTACGCGCTGCGGCAGGAAGCAGCAAGACGCGCACCTTGTTATAGTAGGTTTGCCGTTCGACGTTAAGGTGTTCAAGCAGACGCTATTTTTCGCGTATAATTCTATGCGTACCTTCTCCACGGCTTACGTTCGCAGTTTACCGAGCTACTACAGCCGTACGAGGAAGATACGCTACAAAAACGATTATATAGACGGGTTTTTGGCGGGTGTAGACAAAGCTCTTACCGAGTCGGAAACTGAAAACGCTCTAATCGTTAGAACGCCTAACGCTGTCGTAGAGCATATGGCTCAAAAACGTTTGCGCAAAGGTAACGGATCGAGCCACATCGGCGCAGGAAATCACGCTTCGTATTCCGCAGGATTTTCGGACGGCAAAGACGCAATGCGTAACCGCGGTACTAATAGACTAACACAGTAAAAACGTAAAAATGATGGCTTATAGAAGTAGGGGAAACGTTTACGTTTCCGTTCGGAGATAAAACTCTCCAAGTACAACGTTCAGAAACGTGCAGGGGATGTTACTTCCACGTTCGGAAGGGTAAAAGCATTTGTCTTGTTCACGAGTTCGGCCACGTGTTCTATCGCCTCGTCGGCCCGTGCGTAGCACAAGACAGGCGCGACAATCAAAGCGTAATTTTCAAACACATAAAGTAAGATGGAGCCGTCGAACCGTTTAGCGGTTACTCGGAGCGATACCGACGACGGCGCAAAACGTAACGCAATAGTGCGCTGCGTAACTAAAAAATTATAACTATGAGCAGATTAACCGTATTATCTAAACGTGCGCGACCCGTAGGTGAGGTGTTTACGTTTACCGATGGAGTAAGAGGTAGACAAGTTGAATTGAAAGTTGTTAGGAGCAGAACGTGTGAAGGTTGCTATTTTAACCGCTTACGTTTAGGATGCGACGTAGTAGCGTACGATCTGCTCCCCAGCACCGGAGAGTGCGTCGCGTCGCAACGTGCAGACGGCCACGGGGTAGTATTCAAAGAGGTGCTAAAAGACTAAAAATCTATAACGTATGAGATTACAACTAAAAAATTTTGGAGGCTTCACGGAGAAAAGTTTTGAACTTGCGCGAAAATGCGCCGTGATGTGGCCTAACGGAGCAGGTAAGACGACCCTTGTAAACGCTTACGTGTTTGCATTAAGCGGACGTTGTTTGAACGGCTTTCAGCCGCGTAACATAAACGCACCAGACGACGAGGTTACAAGCGTGACGCTTGACGGCGGTAGCGCTGGACGTATTAGACGTGTTCTGCACGCTAACGGCTCGACGGAGTTATACGTTGGAGATAGTATCTGCACGCAGACACGGCTGGCCGAGTTATTCGACGTAGACCTGGCCGTCGCGTGTGCGTATGTAACCGTGTTAGCAGAACCAGGCACCGACACCGAGAAGGTGCGTAAGTTGCTCGTAGTAGCGGGCGCTCTACAAAACGGGCGGGCGGCGGAGCTTCGAGCCATCAAAACTAAAACGTTGGCCGCACTACGCGACGCAGAAAAACACGCAGCGACGACAACCATTATCCCAGAGAGAACGGTCGCGGAGTTGAATATTTTGGAGAAACGTTTTCTCGGTGAGTACGAAGCCAACAGCAACTACGCGCTAACGCACGAAGGAGTAACGCAATGCCCTACGTGCCTTCGCCCGTACTCGGACGATGACCTTGCCCATATTAAAAAGAACGTAGAGAATAGTTTGAAGTTTATAAAAGATTTTGCAGGTGAGTACGCAAGGCTGATTGAGCAAAAACGCGAGTACGAGCGGGAAAGTGCGGAAATTGCACGCGCCCAAAAGATCGTGGAGGAGGCCGCGAAAGCACGCAAAGACGTTCTATACTTCCACTCTACTCTGCAAAGAATCGACGCAGAATTAGCAGAGCTCGACAAGGTTGTTATCAAAACAGCACTTCCGGAGCACGTAGAGGTGCAAACAGAGCAAAGCCTTAAAAACGGCGGAACGAGAAACACCTGCACGCTAACGTATAAGGGTGTACCTTTGAAGAGTATCAATTACGCAAAACGTGTAATGATTTGCGTCGAGATTCTCGACGCGGCGCGTAAAGCCAAAGGTTTGGAGTATCTGCCTATCCTCGTGGATAACGCAGAGAGCGTAGAGGGTTTAGACCGATTCGATAACCTCATTTCGTTCAAAGTGGTATGGGGTTAGTGGCTCTCGTCACGGTTTTAGTAGGTGCGTTTATAGGGTTACTTTTTGATTTGCTCAAAATGGCCATTATACTCGCATCACTTTTCGGCGGAGGCGAGCGCCGATAGCACAAAACGTTACGCAGCGGATGGTTCACAATTAACGTTTGCCATAACATGTGTGGACGGAGAGCGATACTCCCGTAACGTTCAATTAAACACTTAAAGATATGGATGTACAAATTATTGTTAAACGTAACAACCCTATTATCGTAGACGAAAGCGACGAGAGTAGAACGAAGTACGAAATGCTTAAAAAATACGCGGATAACCTCGGGTATTCTCTTATCGTGATCGACGTCGATGCTGTTCGCGTTTTGCGTCCGTTTTCAAGGACGTGGAAATATCCAAAAGCG
>JAZOPR010000015.1:0-31370 GCA_045655685.1 Alistipes sp. | reverse complement strand
GCCTAAGAGACGATGTGGGCGTAACCCCAATTTAAAGATTCAAAATTCAAGATGCAGGGGTAGGAGTTGGGGGGGGCGAGTTGGGTTGAATTGAGTTATATATAAAAATTTCTTTGGCGATAGTTGCAACACGCACCTTCTGGGGCTGGGGTGGTCGCCGAAGGCGAGCCCCAGAAGGTGTGACGAAAACAGAGTTTTCGCCAATTAAATTTTGCTTTTTTGAATTATGAATAAAAATAGCCACGCTCATCGGGCGTGGCTATTATTATATAAAGTAAGCGGGCGGGGTTACAGCCACTTCTTATACTTGAAGTAGCTCAAAATCGCGCCCGAAATCAGCAGAATCAGACCCAGCGCAAACCAATAACCATACTTCCACTCCAACTCGGGCATATACTTGAAGTTCATACCGTAAAGGCTCGCAATCAACGTCGCAGGCAGGAAGAACACCGACACGATCGTAAAGATCTTGGTGATGTTGTTCTGGTCGAGGTTGATCAAACCGAGTGCCGTATCCTGCAAGTAGTCCAGACGCTCGAAGCTGAAATCGGCGTGGTTGATCAGCGAATTGACGTCCTTGATCATCAGTTGCAGGCGGGGGTAGATATCGTTCGGGAAGCGCTCCGAACGCAAAATGCCCGACAACACACGCTGGCGGTCGAAGATGGTCTCGCGGATCAACATCGTGCTCTCCTGCAACGAGTTAATGCGCTGCAAGTCCTCCTTGTCGACCGACTCACCCGAGTTCAGGTCGCGGCTCAGGCGGGCAATCTGGCGTGAGATGTTCTCCACAAGGTCGGCGTCGAAGTCGATGCGCACCTCCAAGATCGAGATCATCAGGTGGTAGCCCGTCGGGAAGGCGCGGTAGTTCATCTGCAACTTCTTCTCGGCCTCGCGCACCGTACGCGATTCGGCCGAACGCACCGAGATCAGCACGCCCTCCGAGATGATCATCGACACGGGCTCGACGGCGAAGGTATCGTCGGTCTTCAAGAAGAAGTTCGAGTTCGAGAAAATTGCATTCTCGGTCTCGAAATATTTCGAAGTCGACTCGATCTCCTCGGCCTGCTGGCGGGTTTGCAGGTTGATCTCCATAAAGTTCTCAACCGCCTTCTGCTCCTTGATCGTAGGATTCAGCAGGTCGATCCACAGAATATCGTCGTAGCCCAGATCGTCGAACAGATGAAGATCGGCGTTGCGGACTATTTTGTTGTATTGTTTGAGATAAATCGTAATCATTGGCTCCCTGTTTTTGAGTTTATTCGTACTTTGTGAGTCGGTGACCGAGGTCACTCAGGGGCGTAAATTCATTGCGCCGAACCGATGTGGCGGATCGCTCGCGCAGGCGATCCTTTAGGACGTTCAGCCGGGATTGGCTCGCGGTGCCACCTTGACGCCCTCGCGCCAAAGTTTTCGCAATGCCTTATCTTTCTCTTGATCAAACAGATAGTCGATTCGTTCGGTCAGCTGGGTGTAGCTCTCGGGCGTAGCCAGCGAGCACTCTTCGAGAGCCTCCCACGTATGCTCGATACCGTAGGTCAGCGCACGCTCGAAGGCGTCGCTCTCCTCGGGAGTCACGTCGGCACGCGCTACCCAAACACCCAACACCAGCGGCTCGCGTGTCGAACGACGCCACTCCTCGCCCAGGTCGAATTCGTAACGACGCTGGCGTGCGGAGGTGAAGGCCTCCGTGCCGCAGATGATCTCGGCATCGGTCGGGGCTGCCTGCCACTCGGCGGGCAGTTCATTGCGGTCGACCAGCTTGGGAGCAATGCGCCACAAGTGGGTGCAGAGGCGACCCAAAATCTCGGGTGTGATGAACCACTCGGCATCGTAGATGATTCGTTCGATCTGCTGCAAGGGCACATCGCACTCCATACGAGCCGTCGCAAGACGCTCGGTCGACGAAAGACAATATTCCGAAAGGATACGCACGCCGCGCAGACGATCGGCCGCAGCCGTAGGTACGAGGGCAAAGTCGGCTTCGCCACCCTCGATCAGCTCGACACTATGCGCGGGTGAGGACAACAGCAACTCGGCACGACACTCGGGCGCGTGCTTGATGCCATACTCGAATGGCACCGTATCGAGGTAGGAAGTAAGTGCAATTCTCCGCAGAATAGCCATCGTCCATATTGTTGAGCATTTGGTTAAACATAGTGGATTGTGGGCGCACGTGGCCATAATCCGCCGCTAAATTAATATATTTTTTGGAAACTGCCGCCTGTTGAGCCCGAAAAATCGACCCAACAGAGTGTTTTTTAGCGATTCATTGCAAAAATTTTGCATTTTTTTGCGCGGTGCAGCGTGCTCATTCTCACCTCGGTGGCGGGCGGCGGCTCTTCAATCTGCGAAAATTTTTGCCCTCAACTCTTGACAACCGCCCCCGCAGAACACTATATTTGCAACGGAAATCGTTCTGATTCCAATTCAAAATTCAAGATTCAAAATTTACACTTGCTATCACTGATTTTGTTTTCAAAACTAAAATAGCAAAATCCGCCCCCGCAGGCAACGGGCCCTTCGCGGGCTGCGGGGGTCAGCCTTCGGCTGAGCCCGCGAAGGGGTGTCAAAATCGAAGATTTTGCCAATTCCGATTCGCAATTTTCCCTTATTAAACATTGAAAACAACGAGATAGTCAATCCCGCCCATTGGCGGAGCATTATCTGCGGCTCGCGCAAATAGCCTCTCATCACATTCCACTCCGAGCCGTTACGCACTTTTCAACTATCCACGTTTCGGGTTTTCAACACTCGAAGATTAAACCACCCAACCGCATTGGCTGTCAATGCCTTGCGTCTGCTATCTCACACCCTGAACGGTGGGTTATCAACGGTTATCGACACATCTTAACACTTTATCGACATATTCTAAACAATGAACCGATCTTCACTTTTCACCGCCCTGCGCTCCGCCGTCGAGCCGCTCGGCTACTCATTCGCCTCGGGCGACCCCGCAACCGCCACCGCAACAATCCGCGACTACCCGACCGCCTGGCTCGACACCCCAATCGCCACCGCCGTCGAGGGGCTCAGCGAAGGCTCGATCAGCTACCGAATCTCGCTCCGACTGCTCCACCGAGCCGACCGTGAGGCGCTCCTCAACCCCGAAACCGTGTGGGCAAAGGCCGAACTCGACGCAATCAACCTGCTCCAAACACTCAACTTCACCAGCGGAATCATCGCCCTCGACAACGTCAAACTGACCCCCACAGCATTCCAGACCACAAACCACGGCGAGCTGGGTATCATCGCCACATTCACCGTCAAAGTCGAATACTGCATCTAAATCCGAAAAAAACTATGAATATCACATCCTCACCCGCACCCTACGCCTCGGCTGTCGAGCCGTTGCTCTACACCCTCGAAGGTCTTGATCCCGACGCAGTTACATCGGTCGAGATCGTCAACTCCGACAACGGGGCTACGCTCGGCACCCTGCGCCTGAAAGGGCTCTCGAAGCGCTCGATCGACATCGCGCCCTATCTGCGTCGCCACTTCGTGCTCAACCCCGTGACCAACTCGGCAACCTACGCCATTGCTCACCCCTCGTCGATCATCAACTGCCACATCCGCATCGGTGACGACGAGTCGCCAAACCTCCCCGCCACCCTCGCCGCACCCCACAACTCACCCCTTGCACCCGACTTTCTGCTCTCGGACAAACCCCTCCACCGCACCCTCGCGGCGGGCGAGAACGACGACCTGCGAGTGATCTCCGAGGACGGCACGATCACCGCCCAGATACTGCTTCACGACACGAATGGTGGAGTTACGCCCTACACGATTTCGACCGAGGAGCGCGAGCAGGTGGTCGGCGTGGTGATCGACTTCGACTCGTTGCAGGCCCGCATCACGGCCCCTCTCACGCGCATCGAGGTGACGCTCTCGACCTCCACAAAGCAGGTGGCAACGATCATCTACGACATTGTCGAGCGTGGCGTGGCAAGTCACCGCGTGGCGTGGTTCAACTCGCTCGGTGCCTGCGACTTGCACACCTTCGAGGGTTGCGACAACCGCAAAGTGTCGATCCAGCGCAGTCGCATTGCTGGCTCGGCCGACCCCCTCACATTGCGCCGTACAACCGTCACGCTCGACAGCGGAATTATGCCCCGTGGAGCCCTCGACGCTCTGCTCTCGCTGCTCGCCTCGCCCGCCGTTTGGCTCGTTGTCGGCAAGCGTCTGCGACAGGTCGAGGTGACCACAACCGACTACTCATCGCAACCCGTAGGCCGCCCCGATCGCCTGGTGGTGCAGTTGAGCTACGCAGAAACAATCTCTCGAACCGTCTAAATGTCACCTCGTTATGAAACTCTATATTGATAATCAACTCTGTCTGACCGACTCCGCAACCCGCACACCGACCCTACGTTTCGATGCCTCGGATCTGCGTTCGTTCGACGCCCTGCGCAAGGGTCGGCGCCACCGACTCTCGATCCCGATCTGCCGCCAAAACCGCCAAATACTCGGCTACGACGATCGGATTCACGACGCCAACTCGTTCAACGACACGGAGCACAAGGCGCGAATCGAGTTCGATGGAGTGGCACTCATCGAGGGTACGGTCCTGCTCGTCGGTGTGGAGTGCATCCCCGAGGGCGACCGCTACACAATCGATATCATCTCGGGTGCACACGAATGGGCTCGCACCGCCTCGCTGCGACAAATCGACCAGGTGGGAATCGACTTCTCGGCCACGTTCAATACCCCCACGATTACCGACAGCTGGAACGACGACCGCCTGGTGCGATTGCTGCCCGTGCTGCGCGACCGATACTCGGACACGCGCTCCGAGGTCGAGTTGATGCCCGTGCAGCAGATCCCCTCGCTGACCGATTTCCACCCCTTTGTGAGCGTGCCCAAGCTGGTCGAGGCGATCTTCACCGATGCCGGTTATCGCGTCGAGAGCAAACTCGTCGATTCGCACCCCTTCAACCGATTGGTGATGAGCGGTCGCTTTGCCGAACGCAACACCGCACGCCTCGACGCCCAGATGGGTTTCCGCGCAGGTCGCTTGGAGGCCACCTCGGCAACGGCCGACATCGACGGAATGGTCTATGCCAACCCCTTCACCTCGCTCAATACGGTTGGTAATCTGGTCGATACGGTTGCGCCCTCGCAGACAGCGCCCGACCTGCACGCAGCCGACGACTCGTTCCGCATCGAGAACGGCGGAGCGATCTTCGCACCACACGAAAAGGTCAATGCCTCGATCGTCTGCCACCTCCACTACGCCACCGACTACCAGATCGCCTCTCGACACACGTTGAAGGGTTTCGACACCATCTGGCTCGACCCCGAAAACTGCTATAAGTTCGCGCTGGCAAACCGCTTTGTCGATCATCGACCCACGTTTCGCTCAGGAATGGAGTACCGTTGCGTGGTCTTCAACCACCGCATGGGAACCAAATACCGACTGATGTACCTCGCCCGCCAAGGTATGGCAAGCACCCAGCAGCTGGCTGTCGAATTCTCGGCAAACAACGCTCTGTTTACAATTTCGACACTCGTAACTGCCTCTGAACCAAGGCTGATGTATCTCCCGATGGGAGCAACGGTCTATGCGCCCTACCCGGGCGATTGGGCGCTCTATGCCGGCTATGTCGAGATGACGGGGCAGACCGAAGTGGAGGTGACCGTGGCCACCGCACCGCGCGAAATATCGGCCTCGGAGCCCTACGAATTCCGCAAAATAATCTTCGACGGAGCCGCCTCCGGACAGTCGATGACGCTCTACGCCTCGACCCGTGCCTACCCCTCGTTCCAACCCAATCCCGCACTCGGATCGACCTTCACGCTGAGCGACATACTGCACCACGATATGCGCCAGATCGACCTGCTCGAAGCGCTCGCACAGATGTTCAATCTGCGCTTCTATACCGATCCCGTGGAGCGAAAGGTCTATATCGAATCGGCGGCCGATATGATTGATAGTGAGAGTGTTATCGATTGGAGCGACCGCATCGTTCCCTCGCAACCGATCGTTATCGAGTCGGCCGCAACGGGCAGCGACGAGGCCACCCGACACCGCTACATCACCGGTGACGGAGCCGTCGCCCGATACAACCAACAGCACGACGACCGCTTTGGCGAGTGGGTCGGTCAGGTGCACTCGAAGCTGGCCGACGAGGGCACACGCGACGCCTGCAACCCGCTCTTTGCGCCGACGATCAACGCCACCGAGATCTTCGCCCTCGCGCCCTCGGTTTCGTTGCCGCAGGTGGGCGACCGCGACGCCGACGAAGATGGACAGCTCAACTTCCCGACCAAAATCCTGCTCTACAATGGCATCAAAGAGCTGCCCGAAGAGGAGCGTTGGGGACTGACGGCAGCCACCTATCCGCACGCGGCATTTCATTCGGACGAGGGCTCGCTCTGCTTCGAAGATCGTGACGGAATGGAGGGTCTGCACCGATACTTCGACACTCATTATGAAGAACTTAACTCGGCTCGACGAGTGACCCTCTCGTTGCAACTCTCGGCCACCGACCTGCTGCCAATCATCGCTACCGCCCCCGCAGGTGGCGACCTCCGCTCGACTTTCCGACTCACAATCGGCGGCGAGGAGGGACTCTACCGCTTGGAGTCGATTGAGGAGTGGAGCGAGAAGGAGCACGTGGCACGTTGTCGATTTGTCCAACTCGTCTAATACTCAATCGTTTATGGCCCTTGACACCCGCCCCTTCGAACGCCTCTTGCGCGACCTCTGTCCTCCCGTTCGCGCCCGTCGCATTGCCGACCGCCTGATCCGCGCCAACCTGCTCGACACCTCCCGCCTACGTGCCCTCGCCGTGGCCCTCTATGTCGATGAGCAGGTCACCCGCGGGCGCGCCAAAACCGAAGCATTGGAGCAGGCCGCAATCGACTTCGGTTGCTCCTACTCGACCGCCTGCCGCGCCGTCTATGACACCTCTAATCAACAAACAATCAAATTATTACAAAAATGAAAAACTCTATCGAAATTCGTTGCTCGGCCGACCGCACGGCTGTGATCGACATCGAAGGCACGATCGGCGTCGACCCCGCCACAACTGACTCGCGCAGCGTCGCAACCTACGAGGCTTTCAACCGCGCACTCACTGAAATCCGCGCGCTCGACGTCGATCAGATCACCGTCAATATCCGCTCGACGGGCGGTAACGTCGCCGACGCACTGCTGATCTATGACGCACTCTGCTCGCTTGACACTCAGGTCGTTACGCGCTGTCACGGTTACACCGCCTCAGCCGCTACGATCATCGCACAGGCCGCCTCGGAGGGTTGCCGCGAGATTATGTCGGGTGCGCTCTATCTGATCCACCGCTCGGTCAGTTCGACCGAAGGCAACGCCGTCGATCTGCAACAGAGCCTCGACCTGCTCAACAAAACCGACGAGCGTCTGGCCTCGATCTACTCGTCACGCAGCGGTCGCGAAGTGGAGCAGATCGTCGCCCTGATGAACGAAAATGGCGGCAACGGTCGCTGGCTCACCCCCACCGAGGCGCTCGATGCGGGATTGGTCGATCGGATCATCGACTCGGGAGCTACACGCCGCACGATGAAGGCTCGCATTGCCGACGCCGCCGAGCGATTGATGTCGATTCTGCGACCCACGGCCGACGAGCCTATGCCCCGCGCGGTGCTCGACATCGAAACCGCAGCCATCGAGGCTCGTTCATCGGCCGCTGTCGAGGCCCTGCGTCGCGGTCAGGAGCGTGCCCAGCCCACCTCGATCCAGCCCGCCGAAGACCCCTCGGATCGTGAGGCTGCGGAGCCCGCAAATGCCGCCTCATACTCGCGCGACGCCGACGCTATGCGTGAGGCAAAGTTCTAAGAATCAAGATTATTATGTGCGATTTCAACGAAATCGTCCACCTTCGCGGGCTCGCCCTACGGGCGCCCGCCCCAGCCCGCGAAGGTGCGCTCTGATTGAACACAAAGGAGAAGTCGCCGCCCAATCGAAAAACAGTCCACACACCTGTTTTTTACCCATTTTATTAACCAACCAAAAACCACAAAAACCATTATGAGTAAACTGATCGAAAACCCCAAGACCTATTCGGGTCGTGAGCTCGAAACCATCTTTTTCCGACCGATGCTGACCGGTCCCGACGCCCTCGATCTGGGCATCAAGGTGATGTACAATATGCCCGTACCCACCACGCTCAACTTCTGGCGTCGCAGTGGCGACATCTTGCAGCCCTATGGCGCAGGCTGGAACGGCTCGAAGGCCGCCGACCGCTACCAGAAGTCGATCGATATGAGCAAGGTCAAGGCCGAAATCGCATACTCGGCCGCCGACTACTTCTCGATGGTCTATGAGCTGATCACCAACCGCGCCGACGTCAATATGGACGACCTGTCGGGAACCGAGTTGGAGGCCGCCGAGACCGAGCTGTTCCGTCAGGCTATCGCCGAGAGTATCCGCGCAACGATGTGGCTCGGCAACACCGAGCGTGCAGATGGCTCGCTGAACACCTTCAACGGTCTGCTCAAAGCCATTCACACCGACCGCGAGGAGATGACCTACTCGACCTACGAGGCAAGCGAGGTGGCGACCGAAGGCTTTGTCGAGGCTACGCTGCGCCAGATGCTGGCCGACGCGCCCGAGGAGTTGCGCGCATTGAAGTCGGAGGGTCAGCTGGCATTCTTCTGCACCTCGGACATCTATGCCGCCTACGAAAATTCGCTCGACAACGTGGTGCTCGACACCGCTTACGAGGCCAAGCAGGCGGGTCGCATCGGACTGTCGATGCGTGGTGTGCCGGTGATCGACTTGCAGCTGGGCAAGTACACGCAGCAGATCAACGACCTGCCCAAATCGTTCATCATTCTGACCGACCGCCGCAACCTGGCTCTGGCCGTCAACACATCGGATTTCCCTGGTACTGAGATCCGTATGTGGTACAACCCCGACCAGATGGAGAACCGTCAGCGTGCCGTATTTATGGCCGGCTGCGACTACCTGCTGCCTGAGTTGATGTCGTATGCTCACATCGAGTAGCTATGATCGAAAGTTTCAACCGTGTGTGCGGCTCCCTTGTCGGGGGAGTCGCCACCATTGAACTGATCGAGGCGCGAGAATTGGCCCTGCCGACTTTCGACAGCTCGAAAACACGTTGCTCGCAACCGCAAAGAGTCGGCAACGCGGAGTTCGTACGTGTCAATTTCATTCCCGGCTCGGGCTCCTACATTCAGACCTCGACCGTCAGCAACGGTATGACCGAGGTCTATCACGCACTGCGTTTCGAACTGCCCGCACGCGAGGATACCGCCGCATTCATCGACTCGCTCAACGAGGCCTCGCGCCTGGGCGGTATGGTTGCCCGCGTGAAACTCAACACGGGCTTGGAGCTGCTCATCGGGGTGTCGCCCCTGCTGGGCTATGAGCAGCCGCTGCGTATGGGCTCCTCGCGCCACTCGGTGGAGGCCGACCGCGACGAACGCCCCGTGTCGTACATTATGCTCGAATGTTATACTGAGAGCCTCGCGCCCGTTCTAATCAATTAATAATCAATCGAAAAGACTATGAGCAATAAACCAACCAAAATTCTGGCCGCAACCTCCGCGCCCGACCCTTACGCAGCTCGTGCCACACGTTGCGTGAGCGACAAATTCTGGCGCTGGGGCGACGACAACCTGCTCCCCGAGGCCCTTGCGCTGATGTCGCGCCGCTCGACAACCCACCGCCGAATCATCAACGACAAGGCCGACTACATCTCGGGAAAGGGGTTCAACTTCGACCACTCGAACCGCCTGCTCGGCTCGTTTGTCGAGCACGTCAATGGTGCGGGCGACACGCTGCGTCAGACACTCAACCGCCTGGCGTTCGACAAGTCGCTGTTCGGCAACGCCTTCTTGGAGGTGGTCACCGATGCCGACCACACGTTTCTGGCGCTCTACCACCACGACGCCTCGCACTGCCGTCTGGCGCGCGACAACCAGCACGTGTTGTTGCACCACGATTGGGCACACTTCAAGCTCGCCGAGGCTCGTTCGCTCGCGCTCTATCCCACATTCGAGGTCGATGACCAGGGGCTCCACCGCGCGATGATCCACTACAAGGACTACGAACCGATGTTCTCGCACTATGGCGTACCGCCCTACATTGCGGGTATGAACGTGTCGGCAATCGCCTATAAGACAGATCGTTGGAACATCTCGCGACTGGACAATTCGTTCCAGCTCTCAGGCGTGATGATGCTCGATGCCGAGATCGACAACGAGCAGGCGGCCTACGATCTGATGCGCCGTGCCGAGCGTCGTTTTGCGGGTTCGCCCGGACAGGTGATGTTCGTGATCCGCGACGGCGCGGGCAACGACAACTCGCGATTTATACCCATCGGCTCGGCTAACGACGGCGACTGGACCGACCTCCACTCGCAGGCCACGAGCGACATCGTGGTGGCTCACTCGTGGTTCCGCGCGCTGAGCGGTCTGGACTACTCGTCGGGATTCAATGCCGACCGCATTCTGCACGAATATGAGATCGCGCTCAACACCGTCATTCTGGCCGAGCAGGCCGAACTGATGGAGCCGATCGAGGAGCTGATGCGCTCGACGCTGGGGCTCGACACCTCGTCGTTGCAGATCGTCAATCGCCCGCCGACCAAGGCCAAACCCCTCTATATGCGTGTTTGGGAGGCTCGCAAGGCCGACGGTCTGGACTACGACCCCGAGGCCGAGGACCAGCAGCCGTTCCTGGCGCAGATCACCAAGTACAACCTTCGTAACATCGACTAAATGTGAACGCTATGGAAAATCTGATTTCACCCGAAGAGGTCGCTTCGATGGCCTTTGCGCCGCTCGACCACGTCACCCCCGACGACGTCAATCCGCTGACTATCAGCGTGGCGCAGGAGCGATTCATCGTTCCGATTCTGGGCGAGGCGATGATCGAGGCATTGCTCCGCGGCGACTATGCCGATCTGACCGACACCTATGTCAGTCCTGCCCTCGCGCTCTACACCCGCGCGTTGATGATGCCCGCCCTCGCCCTGCGTACAGGCGCCGCAGGTGTGGTCAAAGGGGGCAACCAATACCTCGATGCCGCCACCGAGAACGAACTGCGCTCGCTGCGTCGCTCGACCCTAGCGCAGGCCACAACGCTCCTGCGTAAAGCCGTCGCGCGAGTCGAATCGGCTCCCGACCGCTACCCCGAATATGACGCACGTATGAACATCTGGCGTCGTTGCCGAATCGACGGCGGAGCGGTAGTTTGATAGCCTATGGCTGTTTCGGTCGCGAAACAGCCCAAGTTCGGGGGCTCGCATTCGGCGACCGCCCCAGCCCCCGAACTTGCTCATCTGACAGAACTTAAATACCCCCCCTAAAACATTCCTATGGAAAACACCCTTTTCAAACTCTTCTTCGGGGCGTTGTCGGCCATCGTCGGTCTGTTTGCCCCAATCGCCGGACTCATCGGCTGCGCGATCACCTTCGTGGCGGTCGATTTCGTGACGGGTGTCGTCGCCTCGCGACACCGCGCCGCACGACTCGGCACAGTGTGGAGCTTCGAGAGCCACCGCGCGTGGAATACCATACGCAAAACCGCCATAATCGTCGTCGGTATCGCCCTCTCGTGGCTCATCGACTCGCTCATTCTGGACTTCGCCCACCTGCGTCTGGCAAACCTCTTCACGGGATTTACGTGTGGCGTCGAGCTGTGGAGCTTCCTCGAAAATGGCGCCGAGGTCTGCAACTACCCGCCCTTTCGCTGGCTCAGACAATTTATGCAACGACAACTCGCCGACACGCTCGGCTCGCAAATCTCGCCAAAACTATGAAACCGCACCCGCTGACCCGAGCCGAGCGCAACCACAACCCCGGCAATATCCGCCGTTGCGGAGTGCGCTACCGAGGCGAGCGACGACCCTCGCGCGACCCCGCCTTCAAGGAGTTCGAGAGCGACGAGTGGGGCTACCGAGCGATGTTCGTGCTGCTCGAATCCTACCGCCGTCGCTACTCGATCGACACCCTGCGCGGGATCGTAACTCGCTGGGCCCCACCGCTCGAAAACGACACCGAGAGCTACATTCGATTTGTTGCCGCGCGTTCGGAGGTCGATCCCGACGCTGTGTTGCCGCCACGCGATGTGCGTCTGCGCTCCATTGCCGAGGCGATGAGCCGTTTCGAGCGCGGACACGAGCCCTCGCCCGCTCAACTCGATGCGCTCGACCGTGGCTGGAAACTATTTCTGAGCGACTACGGAAAGTAGCCGCCCCGTGCAAAAAACAGCTAAGGCACAAATACCGCTCGGCGAAACCAACCGCACCCCGCAAAAAAAGCCGCACCCCGTAGTGGAGTGCGGCTTTCGGTTTATCTATCGAACTGAGGATTAATCCTCGTCGGTGTCGGTGTAAGCCTTCAACAGCTTGTCCTGAACGTCAGCGGGAACCTGCTCGTACGAAGCGAACTTCATCGTGTACGATGCACGACCGTTGGTCAGCGACGACAGCGTGGTCGAATAGCGATACAACTCTGCCAGAGGCACACGTGCATTCAGGCGATCCAGACCGTGATCCGACGACATACCCTCGATCAGCGCGCGGCGGTTCTGCAAGTCGCTCATCACGTCACCCATACGGTCGCTCGGTACCAATACCTCAACGCTGTAAATAGGCTCCATAATCTTCGGACCTGCATTGCGGAATGCCTCCTTGAAGGCGTTACGTGCTGCCAGCTTGAACGAGATTTCGTTCGAATCAACCGGGTGCATCTTACCGTCGTAGATCACAACGCGGATATCGCGTGCATACGAACCGGTCAACGGACCTTCGGTCATCTTCTCGTTGATACCCTTCAAGATAGCGGGCATAAAGCGTGCGTCGATTGCACCACCAACGATCGAGTTGTAGTACTGCAACTTGCCACCCCATTCGAGCTCGTACTCCTCCTTACCCTTGATGTTCACGGTTACCTCCTTGCCATTGATCTTGTACTTGGTAGGCTCGGGCATACCCTCGTAGTAGGGCTCGATGACCATATGTACCTCACCGAACTGACCTGCACCACCCGACTGCTTCTTGTGGCGGTAGTCTGCCTGAGCAACCTTGGTGATAGTCTCGCGGTAGGGGATACGCGGTGCCATATATTCGATCTCCATCTTGTTCTCGGTCGAGAGGCGATACTTCAAAATATTGAGGTGGTGCTCACCCTGACCCTGAATGATGGTCTGCTTCAACTCCTTCGAGTACTCAACCAGAATGGTCGGGTCCTCATACTTAGCCTTGTTGAGCAACTCACCCAGCTTCTCGTCGTCACCCTGCTTAGCGGGCTTAACTGCTGCACGGTAGCGAGCGTCGGGGAATACGATCGGCTCGATCTCAACGGGATCCGACGGTGCCGACAGAGTGTCGTTGGTGCGCGTTGCCTTCAACTTAACGGTGCAACCGATGTCGCCTGCAACCATCTCCGAAACCTTGATACGGTTCTTACCAGCAACGGCAAACAGCTGCGAGATCTTCTCCTTGTTGCCCGTGCGGCTGTTCACGAGTTCCATACCCTCGGTGATCTTACCACGAACCACGCGGAAGTAGCTGATCTCACCCAGGTGCTGCTCAACCTGGCTCTTGAATACGAATACAACGGGCTGGCCATTCTCGTCTGCCTCGATCTCCTCGCCCTCGGTGGTGAGGAAGTTGGGAGCAGTCAGCGGACCGGGAGCCACGTTGATGATGAACTCCATAATACGCTTCGAACCTACGTCACGCTTAGCCGACGAGCAGAATACGGGCAGGCAGTCACGCTTAGCAACGCCCAGCTTCAAACCGCTACGAATGTCGTCCTGAGTCAGCGCGCCCTTGTCGAAGTAGAGCATCATCAGATCCTCGTCGTTCTCGGCTGCGGTCTCGACCAGAGTCTGGTGCAACTCCATAGCGCGATCCATCTCCTCAGCGGGGATTTCGAGCTCCTCGCGGGTACCATTCTCGTCGGTGAAACGATACATCTTCATCATCAGCACGTCGATGAACGAGTCGAAACCGGGACCCGGATTAACGGGATACTGCACGATCACGGGCTTCACACGCGACGAAGCGTTGATGCTCTCGATGGTCTCCTCCCAGTTAGCGTTCTCGGCGTCGAGCTTATTGACGATAGCGATCACGGGCTTGTTCAATTTACGAGCGTAGCGAGCCTGAATCTCGGTACCTGCCTCGAAACCCTCGACTGCGCTGATCACGCACAGACCCACGTCAGCCACCTTGAATGCCGAGAACAGACTACCGCAGAAGTCGTCCGAACCCGGGGTGTCGATAATATTGAGCTTACGACCCATAAACTCCGAGAACAGAGCGGTCGAATAGATCGAACGTTTGTATTCGTGCTCGATATCGGTATTGTCCGAGAGGGTATTTTCGCCCTCGATAGTACCACGACGGTCGATCACCTTACCTTCATAAGCCATAGCCTCGGCCATCGTGGTTTTACCCGAGCCGGGGGCACCGATCAGAACGACGTTCTTGATCTCCTTAGTTGAATAGTTTTTCATAGTTCTGAGGTTATTTTTGTTTTAGTTTCTAAATTCGCGACCATAAATATATGAATTTTATTTCAAACTCCAAGCGTTCACCCTGAAAATTTTAATTTCGACGGGCGATTTTGGGGATTTGCAAGCCATTGGCGACTATTAATATATGTATATATATAAAAAAACAGAGCCGCACCCACTCATCGGGCGCAGTGGCGCGTGCCCTCGGATTTGGCGCTCGCTGAGCCGAATGGCGACGACGGACTATCCCACAAAAAGGCAGTTATGCGAGCGGTTTGGGCTTTTTGCAGGGTGCTTACAAGTTTTTTATCGACATCTTCTCATTTGGGCGGGTGGTGCATTAGGCGCAGTTTTACCGACAAAAAGTCCGCAAAATATCACAAACGCCACCAAACCAACACATTAAAACACATCGAACAGAGCCTTGTTCCACCGAGGTGCTGGCCTTGCGGTTTTTTGGTCGATACAATATTACATTGTAATTTTGTCACCGCAAACGCCAAATGATGATTGCGTCGCGGCTCCTGCCCGCAGTTCTCCTGGCCGACGCAACTATTTCATTTCGTTATCCAAAAAAACCTGTTTCTTATGGTAAACAATCTTTCCTCAGCGGTGCAGCAGCCCGTCATTGCCAAGTATGTGCAACCCTACCACAACGGCATTCAGCCCTACAACCTCTCGCGACACGCTATCGGTATGGTCCTGCGCGGCAAAAAGTATATCTACTCGGGCGACGTACGCCAAGAGATCGGACGGGGCGACATCTTCTTCCTCACCACGGGCATTCACTACATCGAGGATCAGCCCGAAACCTCGCGCCCGTTCGAGCAGATTGTCTTCTACTACACACCTGCGCAGCTGGCGTCGATACTCTCGCAACTCAGCATCACCTACCATATGAACATCTCGAACGACCACTCGTGTGCGGCGTGTCGCGAGCAGAACTACGTGGTGTGCGAGGCCACAAGCACCCTCCGCAACTTCTTCCTCACAACCAACCAATATATCAAAGACGAGCTCTTCAACCACGACGAGACGGCCGAAAACATCAAAATGACCGAGCTGATCTATCTGGTCGTGTCACAGGAGGACAACTGCATCAAGAGCAAGGTGATGGACAACGCCGACACGGGCAAGGAGAGCTTCGAACAGATCATCTATGCCCACATCTTCGAGGATCTCCCGATCGAGGAGCTGGCGCGAATGTGCAACCGCTCGCTCACCTCGTTCAAAAAGGAGTTCAAACGCCACTTCATCGAACCGCCCCACCGATGGTTTATCCGACAGCGACTGATGCACGCGCGGTTGTTGCTGATTTCGACCAATAAGTCTATTTCGGAGGTCGGATTGGAGTGCGGATTCCCAAATACGTCACATTTTATCAAACTTTTCAAGAAGGCTTACGAACACACTCCCGTCAGCTATCGTCACCGCCACGTCGGAGGGTCCGAAATAGCGTCGGTCAGCCCCGATTCGGGGGCCCAAAACGTGGCTGACCAGCAGGCGATTGCGGCGTGCGAATAGGCGTTATAGCACACTTTGAGCGCGATTTTGGCCAAAAAACAAAATTTCAAAAAGCGGGATTGGGTGGGTGCAAAGAAGAACAAACATTTGTTTTAAATTTATTTTTTCAGCCTTATAGATTGATTTTTTAGGGGTCGCAAATATGGGGGTCTTTTATTAAAACATTCAAAAAAGATGATAATTTATTATAAAACATTTGGATTTTTAAATTTCATTCATTATATTTGCAAAAACAATTCGTGGTAATAACCGTCGAGATGAAGGAGATTATGCACGACTCATTAACCTAACTAACCTAATCCCGTCCCTCTTGAATAACCTTCGAGAGGGATTTTTTTTGTGGGCAAAATTCAAAAGTAGAAAATTCAATTAATTGGCGATTTCTTTGAAATCGACACACACTCTCGGGCTCGCCCTTTGGGCGACCGCCCCAGCCCGCGAGTGTGCGCCCGCCATATATTTGTTTATCAAAAATAAACACTCTTCGCGGGTGGCGAAATTGATTAGACGGCAGTTTCGATTGAAACTGCCCAAGTTCGGCGGCTCGGCCGAAGGCCGCCCCCCCCAGCCGCCGAACTTGGATCAATCGTAGCAAACTAATTTAATTGCGAACTCAATACCGATAATTTAGAGCCAACAAAAAAGCCGCACTCCGAAGAGCACGGCTATAATCGCTGATTGCGGAGCGAACGAACGCCTATCGCAACTTATGACCGATCAGGTTGAGGAACTCCTCGCGGGTGCGGTGGTCCGAGAGGAACGTACCCGTGAAGGCCGAGGTGGTGGTCACCGAATTCTGCTTCTGGATACCACGCATCTGCATACAGGTGTGACCCGCCTCGATCACCACAGCCACGCCCAGCGGGTTGAGAGCCTCCTGAATGCTGTCGCGGATCTGCACCGTCAGTCGCTCCTGCACCTGCAAGCGGCGCGCAAAGCACTCCACCACGCGGGCGATCTTCGACAGACCGGTGATGTAACCATTGGGGATATAGGCCACGTGCGCCTTGCCAAAGAAGGGCAGAATGTGGTGCTCGCACATCGAGTAGAGTTCGATATCCTTGACCAGCACCATATGGCGGTAGTCCTCCTTGAACATCGCCGACTGAATGATCTGCTTGGGGTCCTCGTTGTAGCCCTTGGTCATAAATGCCATCGCCTTAGCCACACGTTCAGGGGTTTTGAGCAGTCCCTCGCGGTCGGGGTCCTCGCCGAGCAGACGCAGGATCTCGCGGTAGTGGACCATCAATTCGCTGATGGTTTGCTCGTCGTAGCGATCTTCGCGCACGTAGTTGGGGTTTTCCATAGCTTACCTCTATTAATTTTCGGCAAAGGTACGCAAAAAAGCCATACCCTCAGCCGCTTTCTCGAAAAAATCTCGCACATTGCAAAAATTCACTCTTCGAGCCAATTAGCCGTTGTTGTCGGACACACGAGGCGGAAGAGGGGTTACAAATTGTAAGTGAATATTCAATCGAACAATCTAAAAATCAGTATTCAACGACTGAGGATCATACGTTTTAATCTTAAAAAAGGAATTAAAATTTGTAAATTAAAAATTCAAACCATATATTTGCATTTACGAAATCACTTTAAAATGCTTATTAATATGAAGAAATTCTTTACCCGCTTTGCTGCCGTTGCGATGACATTGGTAGCAGCATTCTCGTTCGTAGCTTGCGATGAGGAGAAAGTTGAAGAGGTTGCAGTTTCGGACGCAACCGTAGAGGTAGCCGTAACGGCTAAGACCGCTCAGTCGGCAACCTTCGCAATCACCACCACCAAGGCTGATGCAGTTGCTTACTACCGCACCACCGACACCAAGTTCCTCGCAACCGGCGAATTCGTGTTTAAGAACGGTAAGGAGGTTGAGCCCAACACCACCGTTAGCGTCGAGATGCCCCATATGGAGGAGATGAGCGACTACCGTCTGGTAGTTGCTGCTCGCGCAACTAACGGCGCTTACACCGTGACCTACACCAACGTACACATTCCCGACCTGCCCACTACGATCTCGATCGCAATGGACAAGATTACATACAGCGAGGCTGACATCGTCGTTACTCCCGACGACTACACCGTGAAGTATGTAGTAGGTTTCGGTCCTTCATCGGCTACCGAGGCTGACTTCCTGGCTGGCAAGCTCACAAGTATGACCGTTGAGGGCAATCAGGCTCGCACAATCGGTATGACCGGTTTGAAGGCAGAGACCGAGTACATCGTTTACGCTCAGAGCTACAACCACGAGGGTCCTGGCAGCGAGGTAGTTAGCAAGAAGTTCACTACCCCCATTGGTCCTAACGTTGATATGCAGATCAGCTGCACCAACTCAATCTTCGCTGAGATGAAAATCGTTCCCAACGAGTACGTTAGCGGCTACGAGTTCATCTTTGCTCAGCAGGCTATGTGGGACGAGTACAAGGCTATGTTCGGCGTTGATGACCAGGGCCTGTTGGAGACTTTTGCATCTTACGGTATGACCAGCCCCGCAGAGGGTACTATCGAGGGCAATGTTGAGCTGAGTGGCGTATGCGGCGACAGCTTCATCGTTGGCGTACTGCTCTTCGACGAGAACGGTAACTATTATGGCACACAGTTCAAGAACTTCTCGTCGCCCGCTAAGGACGAGAACGCAGCTATTGCAACCGTTGAGATCACCATTGGCGAGCTTACTCCCAACAGCGCTGAGCTGACCTTCACTATGGGTGGCGGTGCCGTAGGTTACTACTGCGCTCTGCTGACCAAGGCTAACTACGACGATATCACCTCAAAGAGCGAGACCAACTTGTTCAACAACGTTTACGGTTTCGGTACTATGCTGACCGCTAACGACACCGACAACTGGAAGGTTGATGGTGGTGTTGAGTATGTAGCAGTAGCTGTTCCGTTCAACCAGAATGGTACCGAGGATGGCTTTGGCGAGTTGGTTGAGGCACGCTTCACCGCTCCTTTCACCACCGAAGTTGAAACCACCGCAGCTGCAGCTGTTAAGGTTCAGAAGCCCGCTTACAAGTGTGTAACTGCTGAGCAGTTCTCGCAGTTGAAGAAATAAGCTTCACACATATCTATACAACAAAACCGCGCTCCAACAAGGGGTGCGGTTTTTGTTTGGTCCGATTGCAGGGGTTGAGGTTATGCAAGAGATATAGCCCCCGCGCTTTTCAATAAATCACGCTCTTCAATAAATATAGCCACGCTCGAAGGGCGTGGCTATATTTGTGCTCTGTGAGTTGAAAATCATTTACTCCATAAATCCGATCGACACGTAGGTCAGGATATCGGGCAGGGCGGTCTGCCAATAGATCCACGAGTGACCACCGTCGCGCACGCGGAACTCAACGGGAATCTTGTGCGAACGCAACGCGCGAACGAAATCGACATTGCCGTCGAACAGGTAGTCGTCGTCACCGCAATCGACTCTCAGGCGCACCTTACGCAGTGCCGCAACCTGCTCGTCGCTGAGCGACTGAGCGAGCTTCACTCCCGCCAACGAGTCGAGCGTAGTGATGTATTCGTCTGTATATGAGCGATTTTTGTTGCCGGGCGTACCGCTCATTCGGGCGCTGATCGGGCACGCCGACGAGAAGAGCTCGGGGTGGCGCATCGTGTAGAACATCGTGCCGTAGCCACCCATCGACAGACCCGCAATGGCGCGTGTGCGTGTGTCGGCCTTGATGCGATAGGTGCTCTCGATGTAGGGGATAAACTCCTCGATGAAGTGGCGCTCGTAGGGCCAATTGGTCTGGTCGAAATAGCCGAAATTCAGACCGTTATGGTCCTTACCCTCGCCCGAAGCGTCGGGCATCACGATCACCATCGGCACCGAGCGACCCTCCTTGATCACACCGTCGATAATGCGCTTTGCGTTGCCCGAAGTGGGCCACGAGGTGTGGGTTCCGTTGGCGCCGTGCAGCAGGTAGAGTACCGGATACGAGCGATCCGATTTGTCGTAACCGTCGGGCAGATAGATCGAGTACTCCTTCTCAGCACCGAGCAGTTTGCTCTCCATTTTACACTCCACAAGGCGGCTCTGAGCCACCGCTGTTGCCGCCACAACGAGGGCAGCAACCAATAACATTAAACGTTTCATATTCATTCGTTTGCAAATTTATTCAGAATGGCGATCTCCTCGGCCCAACGGCTCTCGTCGGGGGTTTCGAGGATCAGCGGAAGGTCGTCGAAACGGCTGTCGCGGGCGATGAATCGGAAGCAGTCCCAACCGATCTGACCCTCACCCAGCGGGGTGTGGCGGTCGATACGGCTGCCCAAGGGTCGCAGGGCGTCGTTGAGGTGCACACCACGCAGATATTCGAATCCCACCTCGCGGTCGAACTCCTCGAAGGTGCGCTCGCAAGCCAGCTCCGACGAGAGGTCGTAACCCGCTGCAAATGAGTGACAAGTGTCGAGGCAGATGCCCACACGCGAGCGATCCTCAACCCCGTCGATAATGCGCTTCAACTGCCAGAAGGCGAAGCCCACATTGGAGCCCTGACCGGCCGTATTTTCGATCACGGCGGTGACGCCTCGTGTGGCGCGCAGAGCGATGTTGATCGACTCGGCCACGCGGTCCAGACACTCCTCGGTCGAGATCTTTTTGAGGTGCGAGCCGGGGTGGAAATTGAGGCGGTCGAGACCGAGTTGTTCGCAACGCTGCATCTCGTCGATGAAGGCCTCGCGCGAACGCTCCAAACCCTCCTCTTCGGGGTGTCCGAGATTGATCAGATAGCTATCGTGCGGCAAGACGTGGCGGGGGTTGATTCCGGCGGCAGAAAGTTCGCGACCGAAGGCCTCGATCGACGCCGCAGTGAGGGGTGCCGAACGCCATTGACGTTGGTTCTTGGTGAACAGAGCAAAGGCCGTTGCACCTATCTCTGTGGCGTTTCGGGGGGCATTTTCGACGCCGCCCGAAGCACTGACGTGAGCTCCAAAAAACTTCATACGAATTGTGGTTTTGTCATTTCCTGCATACAAAGCTACGATTATTTTACAAAAGTGCCATCACTCGCGCCAAAAGTTTTACAAGTTATCGCCCTCGGAGCGCAAATTCTCAATATTTTTAGCTATCTTTGTACGAATGTTTACTTACAGTAAAACCGTTTGAAATTATGAACAAAAAGATACTTTGCTTGATTTTTTCGCTCGCTGCTCTGGCGGCTACCGAACACGCCGCTGCGCAGTTCACAATCGACAACGTCAAAACCCGACCCACATCGAAGGAGGTCGTCAACCATAAAGACACCGTAACCCGCTCGGAGGTGAGCACCGAATACTTCAACCAGGCCCGCTACCGCGCCGAGCGCGCCGCAATCCGCAAGGAGCGCAACAAGTTCGAATTCACCGCCTCGATTCAGGGCACAATGACCGCCTACAACGATGCGTGGATCGAGAACTCGGGCGGTGATAACGCCGTGGCTGCTCTGGCAAAGGTTTTGCTCAAACACAACTACAAGAAGGGTAAGTTCACGGTCGATAACAAGATCGACGCCAAGTTCGGCTACAACCGAATGAAGGTCGAAACAACTCTCGACGACGGCTCGATCAACAACAAGGGCGTGTGGTTCAAGAACCAGGACGAGTTCCTGCTCGAAACCAAACCCGCGATCAAGTTCTCGCAGAATTGGGATTTCAGCTCGATCATCAAGTTCCGTAGCCAATTTGCGTCGGGCTACAAGTCGCGTACCGAGCAGGAGTTGGAGCACCGCAAGAGTGCGATGTTTGCCCCCGCCTACTTCGACGTGTCGCTCGGTTTGACCTACTCGTGCCCCAAAAAGGGTTTCCCGATCAAGATCAACTTGGCACCCTTGGCAATGAACGCAACATTCGTCAATAGCGAGCTGGTGCGCCAGAACGGCTACCTCTACGGTCTGATCAGTGCCGACAAGACCTCGAAATGGGAGGGCGGTTCGTCGGTGCAGATCGACTTCGACCGCAAATGGGGCAAGGGCGAGTGGTTCCGCTACCGAACAACGCTCTACTCGTTCTCGGGTTGGATGACCAACATCGGACTCGACAACAAGGTGCGCGACTATGGCGAGTATGTGGAGGCTTACAAGCAGTGGGAAGCCAACGGCAAAGTGGCTGCCGACAAACCCATTCTGCCGATCCACCCGACGGTGCGCTGGGAGAATACTATCTCGCTCAAAGCGTCGAAGTATTTCACCACCGACATCTCGTTCCAGCTCTACTACAACCGCGCACAGAACCTCAAAATCCAGACCCAGACGCTGCTGAGCGTCGGTCTGAGCTACACGTTCAAGAATAAGTAAACGCGATGTATAAAAACTCACGAAACAAGGTCATCTATCCGCTGCTGCTGGCCGTGGCCGTGGTGGTGGGACTGATCGTCGGACAGTCGATGGGGCGCAGTACCGCCGAGTCGCAGTTCCGACGCGTCATCTCGCACCTCCGACCCCCCTACGACAAACTCAACAGCACGATGTCGTTGATCCAAAACGAGTATATCGACTCGCTCGATATGGACTCGATCACCGAGCAGGTGTTGCCGTTGCTCGTGCAGCAGCTGGACCCCCACTCGGTCTATATCCCCGCAAAGGATATGCAGGCCGTGAATGAGCCGCTCGAAAGTGAGTTCGACGGCATCGGCGTGGTATTCAATATGGCCACCGACACGGTCATCGTGCTCAATGTGGTGCCGTCGGGCCCCAGCCAGAAGGCGGGCGTGCAGAATGGCGACCGAATCCTGCGCATCGACTCGCGCGAGGTGGCAGGTCAGCGTGTGCCGCAGGACAGCATCGTGAAGATGTTGCGCGGACCGCGAGGCAGCCAGGTGCGACTGACGCTCGAACGACTGACTATCAAAGATACTATCAATGTGACGGTTACGCGCGACGCAATTCCGTTGAAGAGCGTCGATGCGGCATTTATGCTTACGGACAATGTGGGCTTCATTCGCCTGTCGGCCTTCGCCAAAAATTCGTATGCCGAGGTGCTGCGCGCAATCATCTTCCTGCGTGCCGAGGGTATGGATAAGCTCATCTTCGACCTGCGTGGCAACACGGGCGGCTTCCTCGATCAGGCCATTATGATTGCCAATGAGTTCCTGCCCGAGAAGCGTATGATAGTCTATACCGAGGATCGCCACGGCAAGCGTGTGGAGCAATATTCGGACGGTCGCGGTGCGGCTACCGACATCGCCCTGGCGGTGCTGATCGACGAGGAGAGCGCCTCATCGAGCGAGATTCTGGCGGGTGCGTTGCAGGACAACGACCGCGGTGTGATCGTGGGACGACGCTCGTTCGGCAAGGGTTTGGTGCAGCAGCAGATTCCCTTCGACGACGGCTCGGCACTGCGACTGACCACGGCTCGCTACTACACTCCGACGGGTCGTTCGATCCAAAAACCCTACAAGGCGGGCGACGTCGAGGGCTACGACCGCGAGATCTACGAGCGTTATGCTCACAACGAGATGTTCTCGGCCGACTCGATTCACCTCGACACGATGTTGCGCTACACCACCGCCGCAGGTCGCACGGTCTATGGCGGCGGCGGCATTATGCCCGACCGATTTATCCCGATGGATACCACCGATGTGACCCGCTACTACGTTGAGGTTGTGGGTCGTAACGTGCTCTATCGCTACTCGATCGAATATAGCGACCGCCACCGCGAGGCACTCAATGAGGTGCAGACCGTCGAGCAGTTGCGCACGTTGCTCGACTCGGATCGTGGGCTGTTGAACGACTTTGTGGCCTACGCCTCGCGCCACGGTGTGCGCCCCGCGTGGAGCGATATACGCCGTTCGCGCAAGCTGTTGGAGGCGCAGATTCGTGCCTATGTGGGTCGCAACACGGCACTCGAAGATGCAGGTTACTACTCCGAGATTCAGGCTGTCGATAAGGTTGTCGCAGCGGCTGTCGAGGAGCTGAATAATATTGATAACTCACTTAAACCCAACCAAGTAGAAGATGGGAACTAAGATATTTGGCATTGTGGCAACGGCCGCCATCGTGGTGGTCATCGCCCTCACGTTGATCAATTTCGGCAACTACCACTCGCTGCTGCCCGAACGCCCGACCGAGGTCGAGGAGGTGGTCGAGGTGGTCGAGATCGACAGCGTGGCAGTCGATACGTTGGTGGGCGACGTAGCGGATAGCCTCGCGCTCGTTGCACCGACCGACACCCTTCAAACCAAAAAATAAAACGAAAACAAAATAAAAACTACCTGACCTATGTTAGAGGCAAAATACAAGTCATTCTACGATGAGCTACGACGTGGCGGTTTCGATCGCAAACGTCTGATCACCGATCCGTTGCGTCTGTTCGCCCTGGGCACCGACGCAAGTTTCTATCGTCTTATTCCGCAACTTATCGTGCGTGCCACCTCGACCGAAGAGATCCAGACGATCGTGGCCGCAGCTACTCGCTACGATGTTCCCGTCACCTTCCGCGCGGCAGGTACGGCTCTGTCGGGTCAGTCGGCTACCGACTCGGTGCTGGTGCTGACGGGCAAAGACTGGGAGGGTATCAAGATCGACGACACGGGCGAACACATTGAGGTTCAGCCTGGTATCATCGGCGCAAGAGTCAATAAGTTGCTGGCTCCCTATGGTCGTAAGCTCGGTCCCGACCCCGCATCGGTGCGCTCGGCAATGATCGGCGGTATCGTGGCCAACAACGCCAGCGGTATGAACGGCACCGACGAGAACAGCTACAAAACGATCGACTCGGTGCGTATCGTGCTGGCCGACGGTACGGTGCTCGATACGGGCAACCCCGCAAGTCGCGACGAGTTCCGCCGTACGCACCCCGAGTTCCTCGCTCGTTTGGAGGAGATTCGCCGCCGTGTGGCTGACAACGAGGCACTTACGGCTCGCGTACATAAGAAATACAGTATCAAAAATACAACGGGTCTGGGTCTCAACTCGTTGGTTGATTACACCGATCCGTTCGATGTGATCACCCACCTGATGGTCGGCTCGGAGGGAACGCTGGCGTTCATCGATCTGGTGCGCCTATCGACCCTCGAAGCGATGCCCTGCAAGGCCAGCGCAATGCTCTACTTCAACGATATGCGTACGGCGTGCGAGGCTGTGCAGCAGTTGAAGGGCTCGCCCGTGGGTAGTGTCGAGCTGCTGGACCGTCTGGCAATCCGCTCGATCGAACATATGGAGGGTATTCCCGCCTTTATCCACACACTGCCCGAGGACGGCACCGCCCTGCTGATCGAAACCACCGCCCGCGACAAGGCTCAGCTCGACGCTAACATCGAGGCTATCAACGCTTTGATCCACCCCGAGCAGCTGGCTGCGCCGATCGAATTCACGGACAAACCCGAGGAGTACTCGAAGTATTGGAAGATGCGTTCGGGCGTATTCCCCTCGGTGGGTGCGATGCGCCAGCCGGGTACGTCGTGCCTGATCGAGGACGTTGTGTTCCCGATGGAGGTGCTGCCCGACGCTACGATCGACCTGCAACACAAAATCGCCGAATATGGTTACGAGGACGGTGTGATCTATGGTCACGCAATCGAGGGTAACTACCACTTCATCATCAACGAGGACTTCTCGAATCCCTCGCGCGTCAACCACTTCGACTGTTTCCTGCACGACATCGCACGTCTGGTTGTCGAGAAGTATGACGGTTCGCTCAAAGGCGAGCACGGCACAGGCCGCAACATCGCTCCCTACGTTGCCTACGAGTGGGGCGAGGAGCTGTGGCAGGTGATGAAGGATTTGAAGGCGCTGTTCGACCCCAACAACGTGCTGAACCGTGGCGTGATCTTCAACGACGACCCCAAGTGTAATATGAAGAACTTGAAGTCGATGTCGCTGACCAACAAGAACGTAGATCGCTGTATCGAGTGCGGTTTCTGCGAGGTCAACTGCCTCACTTGCGGCTTCACCCTCTCGGCACGTCAGCGTATCACCTCGCAGCGCGAAATCTCGCGTCTGCGTGCCTCGGGCGAGAACCCCGAACTGCTCAAAGCTTATCTGAAAGAGTATAAATACTATGGCGATCAGACCTGCGCCGGCGATGGTCTGTGCTCGACCTCGTGCCCCGTACAGATCAACACCGGTCACCTGACCCACGACCTGCGCGAGGCCGCTGCAACACCCACTACGAACAAGGTGGCGCAGTGGACTGCCGACAACTTCTCGACCGTAACCTCGGCTATGCGTGTGGGTTTGAAGGGCGTCAATGGTCTGCGCGTACTGTTTGGTAGTCAATTGTTTGGAGCTATGGCTCGTGGCGTGCGTGCAGTGAGTGGCGGCGCAATTCCGCTCTGGACCCGCTCGATGCCGCGCGGCTCGAACGGACCCAAGCAGGGCGAAGTGAATGAGGCCAACCCCCGCAAGGTGGTCTATTTCCCGAGCTGTATCAACCAGGTGATGGGTACCTCGGCGATGGACTCGACCAAGGAGCCTCTGCACCGCGTGATGGAGCGTGTGATGCGTCGTGCAGGTTTCGAGGTAATCTACCCCGAGCGTATGGATCACCTCTGCTGCGGTACGATCTGGGAGAGCAAGGGCTTCCCCAAGCAGGCCGACGAGAAATCGGCTGAGTTGGAGGCTGCACTGCGCAAGGCGTCGAACAATGGCGAGTACCCGATCGTATGCGACCAGAGCCCCTGCCTCTACCGAATGAAGAACGTGATGAAGAGCCTCAAACTCTACGAGCCCGCCGAATTTATCGTCGAGCACTGCGCCGAGCACCTGACCTTCAAGCCTGTCAATGAGCAGATTGCGTTGCATTACACCTGCTCGATGCGCAAGATGGGCAAGACCGACTATCTGTTGCGTCTGGCGCAGATGTGTACCGCCGAGGCGATGGTTCCCGAGGAGGTTGGTTGTTGCGGATTTGCGGGCGACCGCGGATTCACCTTCCCCGAGGTCAATGCCTATGCGCTGCGTAAGTTGCGCCCGCAGGTCGAGGCCAAGGGCATCAAGGCAGGCTACTCGAACTCGCGTACGTGCGAGATCGGTCTGGCCACCAATTCGGGCATTCCCTACTCGTCGATCGTCTATCTGGTCGATCGCTGCACCGAGTAGCATACCTATTTATATAATAAAAGCCGCTCTCCGTTCGTGGGGCGGCTTTTATTGATTCAGGATTTTTGCCTTTGCTTAAAAAAGTAGAAAATTCAATTGATTGGCGATTTCTTTTGAAATACCAACTCACGCTCTGCGGAGCGTGTCATCATCGGCGGGTCGCCCTTTGGGCGAGCCCCCCCACCCGCCGATGATGAGATCAATTGCGACCAAAGAAATAATCTTGAACCGACTCCAAAACGAAGGCCGATTAGTTTTGAATTATAAAAAAAGTAAGCCCCGCTTTTGCGAGGCTCTATTCTTTAATCTATCGCTTGCGACGGGGCGCATTGGGCTTCGGCGCGCGAGAGGAATCGCCCTTCGGCGCGCGGGTCGGGGTGCCACTTGACGAACGGGTCGGCGCTCCCTTCGATTGGCGCTGGGGCGCTCCCTTCGGTGGGCGCGAGGTCTGCTGACGGGAACTCTGCGGGCGCGACGAGCGTTGCTCCTCACGGAAGAAATAGGACTTCTGACGTCGCTTATCGTCTTGATTACGAGCCACGTACAACGGTGCTCCCGTATAGGGATCGATGCCCGTATAGAACATTACCGACGAGAGCGTCATCGGCGTGGGCGTCAGATCCTGCACCTGTTCGAGCGTGAAATGGAGCTTGCCCAACACCTTCTGCGACAGCGCACGCATATCGGCCTCGGTGCAACCCGGGTGGCTCGAAATGAAATATGGAATCAACTGATAATTAAGACCTTCGGCACGGCACACCGAGTGGAAATCCGAGTTCAGTTGCTCGAACATCGCAAATGGCGGCTTGCGCATCAGTCGCAAAACCGAGTCCTCGGTATGCTCGGGCGCAACCTTCAATCGACCCGAGGTGTGGTGCTTGATGACCGTCGCCAGATAGTTCGAATCGTCGAACAGATCGTAGCGAATTCCGCTGCCGATAAACGCCTTCTTCACCCCCTTCACCGCGCGGATTTTCGAGTAGAGATCGAGCAGCGGGCGGTGGTCGTTATTGAGGTTGGGGCAGCGACGCGGGTGGAGGCACGACGGGCGGCGGCAACGGCGGCAAAGCTCGCGGTCGCGACCTCCCATTTGGTACATATTTGCCGACGGTGCGCCCACGTCCGAAAGGTAGCCACGGAAGTCGGGCATATGCGTAATGCGCTCAACCTCAGCGAGAATCGAACGCTCCGAACGCGAATTGATGAACTTGCCCTGATGGGCCGAGATGGTGCAGAAACTGCAACCACCGAAGCACCCGCGATGGATATTGACCGAGTGTTTGATCATCTCCCACGCCGGGATGTCGCCCTTGCCGCGATAGCGCGGGTGGGGTGCACGTTCGTAGGGCAGGTCGAAACTGCGGTCCAACTCGCTCTGTGTGAGGGTCGTATGTGGCGGATTGACAACCACATATTGCTCCCCGATCGGCTCAACCAGCGTCTGCGTCTGCTCCATCAGGTTCGAGAGGGTCTCGATTCGGGTGAAATTCTCGGCAAAGGCCTGCTTGTCGCGGCAACACTCCTCGTAGGAGTGCAGGCGTATGGTCTGCTCCTCGTCGAGGCGATCGACATACGAGCGGTCGGCCACGAAAGCCACCTGACGCAGACGACGCAACAATTTGGCATTGAATCCGTTACGCATTGCCGCTGCAACCTCCTGAATCACCTTCTCGCCCATACCATAGACCAGCAGATCGGCACCGCTATCGACCAGCAACGAGGGCATCAGTCGCTCGTCCCAATAGTCGTAGTGGGTCAGTCGGCGCAGCGACGCCTCGATACCACCGACCACCACGGGAACGTGCGGATAGAGGCGTTTAAGTATCTGAGTATAAGTCTTTACCGTGCGATCGGGACGGAAACCCGCCTTGCCACCCGCCGTATAGGCATCGTTGCTACGCAGGCGTTTGTTGGCGGTGTAGTGGTTGACCATCGAGTCCATCGCACCTCCCGACACCGCAAAAAAGAGTCGCGGCGCACCCAACTTGCGGAAATCACGCAAATCGTCGCGCCAATTCGGCTGGGGCACAATCGCCACACGGTATCCCTCGGCTTCGAGCAGACGCCCAATGACCGCCGCACCAAACGACGGATGGTCGATATATGCGTCGCCCGTGAACAGGATCACATCGACGTAATCCCACCCCAGAGCCTCGATCTCCTTTGCGGTTGTTGGTAAAAAGGCCATTGTTCTAATTCAAAAATTCAAGATTCAAAATTAATTCTGCTACGCAGGCTTTATTCGGCTTGGCGTCGGTTCAAAATTATCGACTTTGCTTGCGATAGTTTTAATTGCAATAAATTGGCAAAATCTACGATTTTGACACACCTTCGTGGGCTCGCCTTCGGCGACCGCCCCAGCCCACGAAGGTGCCCGCCATATGGGCGGGTTTTACTGTTTTCGGTTGTAGCAGATTGGAATCTGTTTGCAAAATCCCAAATCTTCTCGCAACTCACCCCCCCAATAACAACCATAGGGGCGGGTTTTGCTTTTTAGTTTGTTCCCATTAAATCCAATTTCGGCGGCTGCGGGGGGCGGCCTTCGGCCGAGCCGCTGAAATTGGGCAGTTTCCCACGAAACTGCCATTTTCTATTGTAAAAAACTATCTATTTGCGGAGCAATATCGACGAGTCGCCATAGCTCAGGAAACGGAAATCGTTCGCCAGCGCATAGTCGTAAATTGCGTGCCAATCGTCGCCCACCAATGCCGAAACCAGCAACAACAAGGTCGAGCGGGGCTGGTGGAAATTGGTCACCATACCCTCAACGATGCGGAACTGATAGCCACACGGCGTGATCATAATCTGCGTCGAGGTCTTCAAGCGGTCCAAACCCTCGCGCTCCATATACCCGATCAGCGCGTCGAGCAACTCCGCACCACCCACCTCGGCAGGAATGTCGTACAGCTCCCACTGACCCACTGTGTGGCCGCAATCGGGTGTGCCACTGCACCTTACGCGGTAGCCAAGCGCCGCAATCGACTCCAACGTGCGCACCGACGTCGTGCCCACAGCGATGATTCGACCGTGCTTGCGGCGCAGGTTGCGAAGCGAGTCCAGACGCACCTCAAAATGCTCGGTATGCATCGGGTGGTTGGCGGCATTCTCCTCCTTGACAGGCAGGAACGTACCCGCACCCACGTGCAGCGTAACCTCCTCAAACTCAATGCCCTCGCCCTTCAATTCATCGATCAGTTCGCGGGTGAAGTGCAGACCCGCCGTCGGAGCCGCCACCGAGCCCTCGAAACGCGAATAGACGGTCTGGTAGCGGGTGTTGTCGATCTCCTCACTCTCGCGACCCAGGTAGGGCGGAATGGGAATTCGACCCAGCTCTTCGAGCAACTGACCGAACGTGAGCGGCGCCTCCCAGCGGAAACGAACAATGCTCTCACGACCCTGATTCTCAACTCGTTCGGCAACCAAACGTGTGGGTTGTCCCTCGTATTCGAAGTCGATCAGCAGTTCGCCCTCCTTCCACTTTTTCGAGTTGCCGACAATGCAGCTCCACTCCGAGCAACCACGCACCGCAAAGGCACGCTCGTAGTCGGCCGGCGCGTGGGGTTCGAGGCAGAAGATCTCGATACGCGCACCCGACGGTTTATGCATCACGATACGTGCGCGGATCACCTTGGTGTTGTTGAAGACCAGCATCGCACCCTCGGGCAGCACCTCGCCAATGCGGTAGAAACGGCTCTCGGCGATCTCGCCCGCACGATAGACCAGCAGTTTTGATTTCTGGCGCTCGTCGAGCGGGAACTTTGCTATACGCTCGTCGGGCAGCGGATAGGCGTAGTCGTTAATATCTATTTGAAATCTACTCATTTTCGCAACTGAATTACCCCACAAATGTACTCAATAATTTGCGGTCGTGAAACTTTCTCGGAAAAATCTTTATAACAAACATCAAACTCTCTGCGCGGACTGCAGAGCTGCCGCCCGCCATATGGGCGTGTTCTGCTGATTATTGTTTTGCAAAAAATAAACTCTTCGCGGGCGGAGCACTCGCCCGCGATCCTTAGACTTCGCACTGCGCGAATTTCGGAAAACGAGAGAGTGGGATTTTTGCCGTTAAAAAAGATGACCATTTGATTGCTTCAAATGCGCGAAGCGATCTTTTAGGTAAAAATCACACTTGAACCCGAAATTCGAGCCTTGCGAAGAGCTTTTGGTGCTACCTTTTGTCGGCACAAAAGGTAGCGGAAACATTGCGAATTCCGCTCGAAAGCTTTGATACACTGTTACTTTTGTTTGACAAAAGTAACCAAAAACAACCCCGATGATGAAAATTTGCTACGACCATCGGCAAAAAGCTCGAAATGGGCGACTACGCGATTTTGCGAGCAAAATGTCCCCATTTCTTAACCGCT
>JAZOPR010000014.1:0-162203 GCA_045655685.1 Alistipes sp. | reverse complement strand
CCCTTATAAACTCCAATAGTGAAAATTATAATACTCCTCCCGTCAGCCCTTGTTCTGAAAAGGAGGCAGGGTGTTCCGCCGCCCGCCCACGCCGCCGTGAAGTGAAAGAAGGAGCGTATGACCAAAGTGAATACTATCGTCTATGCCTCAACAACTATGTATTAGACCTTGCAGATATGCGTAAGGGCATACTCCCCAATGATGGTAAATTGTTTTGGCAAGCGGTGAAACTATACCAATCATTGCGTGGTTGCAGCGAACAACACGCAGTTAACGTTATATCGTCAAAGGTATCCGAGATTGCTCAACGGGATAATTAGTGTATTCAACCTTCGGGTGTATTCAGAAAAATGGGTAATCACCATTTGGTGACTACCCATTTCTGTATGCTGATTATTCAAAGATTTTTTTGGGAAATAGAATATTTTACATACCTTTACCCTAACAAAATTGTTAAACAGTATTGTTGAATTGTAAAATATATGGATAATCAGGAGAAACAAAGCAAAGAGCAACAGATACTTGCGGCGGCGGAGCAGGAGTTTTTGACCAAGGGGTATGATGGTGCCCGTACCACCTCGATAGCGCAGGCGGCGGGTGTGACGCACGCAATGCTACACTACTACTTCCGCACCAAAGAGCAACTTTTCGAGCGCATCGTAGATGATAAATTTGCAACGATGTCGCACTCGATGGTTACTATTATTGGTGACCCGTCGTTGCCTATCGTCGAGCGTATCAAGGGGGGTATTGCGGCTCACTTTGATTTTATTGCTGCCAATCCGCTTTTGCCTCGTTTCGTCATCAACGAAATTGTTTCGCGTCCCGAGCGATATGAGGTGCTGTATAAACGTGCGGGCTTTGTCGTGAATAGTGTATATAATGGTCTGCAAGCCGAAGCTGACTGTGCGGCCGAGCGTGGCGAAATTGAGCGGGTTGATGTTAAGATGTTGTTTATCAGTATTATGTCGCTCAATATCTTCACGTTTGTTGCCTATCCGTTTATGGAGCCTATTATGGGTGAGCTGATGGCCGACCGTGAGCAATTCTTGGCGGCTCGCAAGGCGGAGAACATCGAAACCATATTGAGAAGAATCAAAAAACAATAAGTCAATGAAACGGTTTTTACTAACACTATTTGCCGTGACGTGCGTAGCAAGTGTCGGTGCGCAGTCACTCGATGAGTGTCGCCGCTTGGCTCGGGAGCACTATCCCGAAATCAGGCAGTACGACCTAATTTCGCAGACCGAGCAGTACAATCTTTCGAATGCCTCTCGTGCGTGGATTCCGCAAGTTGCTCTGTCAGCTCAGGCGACCTATCAATCTGCCACGCCCACCTATCCCGAGGCTTTCAACACAATCCTCCAAGCCAATGGTGTTGAGATGGCGGGCATACGCCGTGACCAATATAAGATGGCGCTCGATGTGTCACAGAATATTTGGGACGGTGGTCAGACGAAGGCAACCAAAGCCATAGCCGAGGCGGAGGCCAAGGAGCAGCGGAGTCGAGTTGATGTGTCGCTCTACGACTTGCAGTCGAGGGTGGATAACTTGTATTTTGGAATTTTGTTGCTCGATGAGCGTAAGGCGCAGACCGAGGCGCTGATTGCCGTGTTGGAGAGCAATCTGGCCCGTCTGCAAACATATTATAAAAATGGTGTTGCTATGCAGGCTGATGTCGATGCGGTGGAGGCGGAGCTACTCTCTGCTCGACAGACGCTTGGTCAGGTGGAGTCGTCGCGTGCGAGCTATCGTCGTATGTTAGAGGTGTTTATCGGGCAACCGCTCACTTCTGAACATTTGGAACGACCTGCAATGCGCGAACTTCAATCACGCACCTCGGCACGTCCCGAATTGGCACTTTTTGATGCGCAGGAGAGCAAATTGGAGGCCCAGCGCAAGGCGATAAATGCCTCGTTGATGCCTCGCTTTTCGGCATTTGCACAGGGCTACTACGGCTATCCTGGGTTGGATATGTTCAAGAGTATGGTTTCGTCGGATTGGACGCTAAATGCCATTGTCGGCGTGCGTATGTCGTGGAATATCGGCGCGTTCTACACCAAACGCAACAATCTCGAAAAACTAAATGCAGCCCAAAAGCAGATTGCCGTACAACGTGATGTATTCCTCTTCAATACCGAGATGCAGACTACGCAGGACGATGGCGAGATAGCGCGACTTCGCAAAGCCATCGAGGATGATAACCGCATTGTTGAACTGCGTCGCAGGGTGCGTATGGCAGCAGAATCGCAGCTCGAAAACGGAGTGATTGACGCAACTGACTTATTACGCAAAATTAACGATGAAACCTCTGCAACGCTTGCACGCAGCACTCACGAAATAGAACTTTTGCAAGCAATTTACAGACTTAAAACAACACTAAATCAATAAGATATGAAACGAATTGTATATATTGCCGCAGTGGTGCTCGCCGCATCGTGCGGCACTGAGGCTGAGTTTGATGCACAGGGCACATTTGAGGCAACCGAGGTAGTTGTATCGTCGGAGGCTACGGGTCGAATTCTCAATTTTGAGGTTGAGGAGGGTATGGCTGTCGAGGCCAACCAGATGGTTGGTGCGATTGACAGCGTGCAGTTACACTTACAGCGCAAGCAACTTGTGGCTCAGCAGTCGGCATTGCTCGGCTCACGACCTGATGTGAAGAAGCAGGTGGCGGCGTTGCGCGAGCAGATAGCAAAGCAGAATGAGGAACTTCGTCGCGTGGAAAATATGCTCAAAGATGGTGCTGCGACCAAAAAGCAGAAAGATGACATTGAGGCGCAAATAAAAATTTTGGAGAGCCAACTCGATGCAACGCTCTCAACGCTCGACAAGAACACCTCAACCATTAACAACAACTCGGCCGCTTTGGAGGCGCAGATTGCCGCCCTTGACGACCGCATCTCAAAGTGCCGCGTTATCTCGCCCGTCGGTGGGACCGTGTTGGTTAAGTATGCCGAGGCGGGCGAGTTGGCATCTGTAGGTAAGCCCCTGATGAAGATTGCCGACTTGGACAATATCTATCTGCGCGCCTACTTCACCTCTGACCAACTCGCAAAGGTTAATTTGGGCGATGAGGTGAAGGTTGTTGCCGACTTTGGCGGTGAGGAGCGATATGACTACACGGGACGCGTTGCGTGGATATCGTCCGAGAGCGAGTTTACACCCAAGACCATTCAGACAAAGGATTCGCGTGCCAATCTGGTCTATGCCGTAAAGATTGCCGTTGAAAATGATGGTCGATTGAAGATAGGCTTGGCGGGCGAAGTGGTTTTGTAGTATGGGTGCTATTGATGTACATAACCTCTCCAAGAGTTACGGCAAGGTGCGGGCACTCAATGGTGTGTCGTTCACGGTCGAGCGGGGCGAATTGTTCGGACTTATCGGTCCTGACGGGGCAGGTAAGACCACGCTGTTTCGCCTGCTGACAACGCTCATCAATCCCGACGAAGGTAGCGCCACGGTTGATGGATGCGATATTGAAAAGGATTACCTTGCCATCCGAAAGCGCGTGGGCTATATGCCTGGTCGCTTCTCGCTCTATCCCGATTTGTCGGTTGAGGAGAATCTACAATTCTTTGCTGCGCTGTTTGGCGTTACTGTCGAGGAGTCGTATGACCTTATAGAATCTATCTACAAGCAGATAGAACCATTCCGCACGCGCCGTGCAGGCAAACTCTCGGGTGGTATGAAGCAGAAACTTGCCCTGTCGTGTGCCTTGATTCATCGTCCAAGCGTATTGTTTTTGGACGAGCCGACAACGGGCGTTGATGCCGTGTCTCGAAGTGAGTTTTGGGATATGCTTGCGGGGTTGAAGGAACGAGGGATTACTATTCTCGTATCTACACCATATATGGACGAGGCGAGCCGTTGCGACCGCGTAGCCCTCTGCAATGAGGGATATATTTTAGGTATCGACACGCCCGAAGGCATTGTGCAGGGTTTTGATAAACCGCTCTACGGCATTAGTGCCAAAAATATGTTTGCCTTGCTGGAGCGGGCACGCCGAGTGGAGGGCGTTGAGGATTGCTATCCCTTTGGCGAAAAGCACCATTTGGTTGCCGCAGAAGGCTTTGACAAGGAGAGATTTAAGGCGGCACTTGCCGACGTTGAGGGCTTGGAAATTGTGAACACAGAGCCGACAATCGAGGATATGTTTATAAAACTGATGAGAAGATGAACGACATAGTAATTTCTGTACGCGACCTAACCAAGCGCTTTGGCGACTTTACCGCCGTTGACCGCATCTCGTTTGATGTGCGCCGAGGCGAGATTTTCGGCTTCCTCGGAGCAAATGGTGCGGGCAAGACGACGGCTATGCGAATGTTGTGCGGTTTGAGTTTTCCGACATCGGGTAGCGGCACCGTTGCGGGCTACGATGTGCGCACCGAGGGCGAGCAGATTAAGCGTCATATCGGCTATATGAGTCAGCGTTTTTCGCTATACAACGACCTTACGGTATGGGAGAATATGCGTCTGTTTGCGGGTATCTACGGACTGTCGGCAAAGCAGACCGAAGAGCGTGCCGCCGAGTTGCTCGACCGACTCAACTTCTCGTCGGAGCGTAACACTCTGGTTGGCTCTCTGCCACTTGGTTGGAAACAAAAGTTGTCGTTTGCCATTGCCACAATTCACCGTCCCGAGGTGGTCTTTTTGGACGAGCCTACGGGAGGCGTTGACCCCGTAACACGCCGTCAGTTTTGGGAGATGATTTATGAGGCTGCGGAGTCGGGTACAACCATCTTCGTAACCACGCACTATATGGACGAGGCGGAGTATTGCTCGCGTGTCTCGATTATGGTCGATGGCGAGGTGCGTGCGCTCGACACCCCCGCCCGCCTAAAACAACAATTTGCGGCAGAGTCGATGGACGAGGTTTTTCGCACGCTGGCTCGTGGCGCACAGAGAGGAGAGTAAGGCTATGAAACAGAATTTTGGTTCATTCGTTAAGAAGGAGTCGCTGCACATACTCCGCGATAAGCGCACAATGTTGGTCGTTATGCTTATCCCCGTTGTGTTGATGGTACTCTTCGGCTTTGCAATATCGACCGAGGTGAATAATATCAATGTTGCCGTCGTTGCCTCGGAGCGCACCGATGGTGTGCGTGATGCAGTCGAGCGACTCTCGCAGAACGAATACTTTACCTTTAAGGGTTATATCTCGCAAGATGAGGTAGATAGCTATCTTCGTTCGGGCAAGGTAGGTGCCGTAGTGGTCTTTGCCTCGGACTACGATAGGCGGGCAGAGCAAGTGGCACAAGGCATTGATACAAAACCTATTATACAGCTTATTGTCGATGCCTCGAATGTCAATACCGCAGGCTCGGCAACGGCATATTTGCAGGGTGTGTTGCTCGGCTCGGCATCGCAGCAGGCGATGTTCGAAACACGAATGTTGTTCAATCCACAGATGAAGTCGGCATATAACTTTGTGCCAGGCATTATGGGTCTTATCTTTATCCTGGTCTGCGCTATGATGACCTCGGTATCGATTGTGCGCGAAAAGGAGGTCGGCACGATGGAGGTGCTTCTTGTCTCGCCCGTGCGTCCCGTGAAGATTATCTTTGCCAAGATGATACCCTACTTCGCCATATCGTGTATCGTGCTTGTAACAATCTTACTCTTAGCGCGATACCTACTCGGCGTGCCGATGACTGGCGGTGTCGGGGGTATCTTCTCGCTGTCGTTGCTCTACCTTATGCTGTCGCTCTCGCTCGGACTTTTGGTTTCAACCATCGCCTCGACGCAGATGGCAGCGTTGCTTATCTCGGCAATGGTTATGATGATGCCTATTCTGATGCTGTCTGGAATGTTATTCCCAATTGAGAATCTGCCAAAATTCTTCCAGGTGGTGTCGAATATCGTCCCTGCGAGGTGGTATATAGACGCTGTGCGCAAGATGATGATTCAGGGCCTGCCGCTGGTGGCTGTATGGAAAAATTGTGTGATTCTGCTCGGTATGACGGTAGCTATTCTCGGCGTATCACTCAAAAAGTTTAACGATAAATTGGAGTAACTATGAGAGCATTTATCGTACTTGTTCAGAAGGAGTTTTTGCAGATACGTCGCAACTCGTTTCTGCCGCGACTCATCATTGCTTTCCCTATACTTGTGATGTTGCTTATGCCGCTCATTATGACTATGGATGTCCGCAATGTCAATGTTGCGGTTGTCGACCTCGACCGCTCGACAACCTCGCGCCGTATCGCCTCACATATCGAAGCATCGGAGTACCTTACGCTGACGCAAACCTCTGCCGAATATCCGCTTGCTATTGATGCTTTGGAGCAGGGCGAGGTAGATGTTATTGTGCAGATACCCACCGATTTTGAACGTGATATGACCGTAGCAACACCCGAGCGCATCAGCATCACCGCCAATGCTGTAAATGCCACCAAGGGCGGTATGGGTATGCAGTATATCGTGCAGACCATAGCGCACACCTTGGTTGAGTTGCGTGGCGAGAAGAGCCCTGCGAAGTTGTCGGAGTTGGTAACTATTGAGAATCGTTATAACCCCACGCTCAACTACCGCCACTATATGATTCCTGCGCTGATGATTATCCTCTTTATACTGATTTGCGGTTTCCTGCCAGCGTTGAGCATCGTCGGCGAGAAGGAGAGCGGTACTATTGAGCAGATAAACGTAACACCTATATCGCGTTTTATGTTTATCCTCTCGAAACTTGTGCCGTATTGGATTATAGGATTGTTTGTCGTGACAGTGGCGATGCTTGTGGCTCGATTGGTCTATGGTCTTGCACCCGTAGGCTCTATCGGAGCAATATATTTCGGAGCGTTGCTCTTTATCCTTACGATTTCGGGTTTCAGCCTGACCATCGCCAATTTCTCGGAGACGATGCAGCAGGCGATGTTCGTAATGTTCTTCTTTATTATGACCTTTATGCTGATGAGTGGCCTGCTCACGCCCGTTGATTCGATGCCTATGTGGGCGCAACACTTCACGCTCATACTACCTCCACGGTACTTCGTTGAGATTCTGCGCTCGGTATATTTGAAGGGAACCACCATTGCCGAGCTGTGGACAAACTACGCCGCCCTTGGCATCTTCGTCATCATCTTCAACACCCTCGCCGCCCTCACCTACAAAAAGCAGGCGTAGAAGTATCTGCCAAATAAGGGGTACCCAATACTGGTACCCCTTGTTATTTTGCTTCAACCTCGGCAACAAAACGCTTAACCGCATCGAGGCTATCGACCTTTACGATGCGACCGTCGCACTCCAAATAACCACTCACGACCTTTTGGGTCGAGGCTGGCTTGAATAGCTCCGAAACCTCAACACCCAATATCTTCGCAACCTCGGTAAGTCGAGAGAGGGTCGGATTTCCGTTGAGGCTATTCGATAAGTTCACACGACTGATGCCGACCTTTTTTGCAATGTCTGACATCGTTAGCCCTCGCTGGTGAGCTAATTCAACTACTCGTAGTTCCATAGAAGTAATATATTTCTCACAAAGGTAATGAAAATATCAATATATCATTAAAAAAACCATAAAAATCACAATAAAACATTACAAAAACTTGCGTATATCGAAATAAAGTATTACATTTGTATCAGAAATAAACAATAAACCATTACAAAAGACGATGGCAAAGACAAGACGATACAAGGTAGGTTGCAGCGGTTCTGGTTGGGGCGTATGGGAGATTGCAACGGGCAACAAGGTTCGTGGATTTGGTAGAAGCCGAATTGCAGCCCTTGAGTATTGGTATGAGTTGGAGGGTTGGAAGAAGCCCGCAGTTTGGTATTGAAAAAAGTGGTACAGTGTAATATAAAATCTTACATATATGACAACGATAGTAGCAATGACAAACCGCGATATGTACCGTGCAGCGGTTATCTCGCAGAGAGTTCAAAATGATTTCGTAACAGGTTTACAGGTGACGAAGTTGAACGAGTTGAAGGCTCGTATGCGCCGAGAGGTGGTAAAGTTCGCCTATCTCAAAAAGAGCGGCGAAGTACGCATCGCTTACGGTACGATGATGCCCGCATTGGTAGGCGACCATATTAACGGTCGTGGCATTTGTGGTGATGCCCGCAAGGTTTGTACTTACTTCGATGTAGAGCGTGGTGAGTTTAGATGCTTCCAGATGCAAGCGTAAATCAAAATTTGGTAGTAAAATTATCACCAAAAGATGATAAAAATGAAGGCAGCAGTAATCTATGCAAGGGTTAGCAGCACGGGCGAGAGGCAATCAACCTCTCGTCAGGTTGCTGACCTGACCAATTATGCAAATCTCAACGGATTGTCGGTCGTTGAGGTCTATGAGGAGCATATATCGGGCGCAAAACGCAACGAGGAGCGCGCGGTGCTAACCGAGTGCATCGACTACGCAGTTACCAACGGCGTTGAGGTGGTGCTATTCTCGGAGTTGAGTCGTTGCGGTCGTGCGGTCTGGGAGGTTCTGGATACTATCCGCACTTTGAAGGATAACCGTATCAATGCTTATTTTCAGAAGGAGGGTCTATCGTTGTTCTCGGCTGATGGAAAAGAGAACCCATATTTGGCGGTGATGGTGCCGGCGTTGTTCTTTTGTTTTTATAAAAATATCGATATATTTGTTGTGTCATAATAAAAAATACAATCTGTACAATATGAAGACAAAAGGTAAAATAATTGCAATCATTATTGGTGGTATTGCTGTATTAGGTTTACTTAATATGCTTGATTAGTATTATTGGCAGGGGATTACTATGGGTACTTTTGTTTTTGCATTTCTCACTGAGGCTCTATTCAAAAAATAAATCAAAGACTAAAATCGAGGTAGAAATTGCAAAGGTCAAACAAAATTTATCGAACCTTACCGCAACGGCGGATGAGGTGGTGTCAACTTGTTGTAAATTAGGTAGTTTGTGGGGCGATTCGGAGTTGGAATTATGCCAAAAAATCCAAAATTTGTTGTTTCCAAGCGGAATTTTTGGGACAAGGAAAATGAGAATTATCGAACCTTTGACTGCAATCAGGCGCTCTCTATAATTCAAAGAATATCAGATAGTTATAAAAATAAAAATGAGGAGAAATCTGAAAATTTCTCCTCAAAATTAAGATTGTGCGGATAAAGGGACTCGAACCCCCACGCCTCTCGGCATCAGATCCTAAGTCTGACGTGGCTACCAATTACACCATATCCGCTTGGTTGAGAGTACAAAGGTAGAAAATATTTTTGGATTCTTCAAATTGTGCGCGATTTATCCAATCAGCGACATCACCGCAAGCGCTATCAGCCCAACGTAGGTCACCATCGAAAAACGTACTTCGGCGCGAACAAACAGTAGCGGCATCGACACCGACAGCGGGAGCGACATCAGCAGCCACGTGCAGCAATCCGACCCCTCGGCAAGTGACGAGGCGAGGATCATTGCCGCTAGAACAACATAGAAGACATGTACGCGGCGGGCCTTGAATTTCAGCGCGCCAAGCTCGATCATATAGACTCCCAGCGACATCAGCACCACAAACAGCACTGCGCCCATAGCCAGCAGGTCGAAGATCTGTGCTCCGCCAAAGAGCGTGTATCCCGAGGCGGTCAGGGCGGCAGCGACGGTTTGCTCGGTCACATAGCCAAATTCGTAGCCCATTCCCCACCACACATAGGAGCATATTGCCCACGGCAGGCAGACACCCGCCAGCACCACGGGCAGCTCACGTGCGGGGCGGCGGAAGAGGAATATCAGCAGGGGCAGGGTGAGCAGAACGGTTGCTGCGGGGGCGTAGATGAGCGGCACAAGGCCCAGGAAGAAGGCGCCGCGGAAGCTCTCACCGAAGGCGTAACTGCGGCGGAATCCGGCCTCGAAATTGCGGCAGGCAAGTTGCAGGGTGAGCAGTGTAGCCCAGCTGCGCAGCCACTCCTCGCATCCGAACAGACAGCACGCACAGAGCGAGAACATCACCATCGAGATATATGTTCGGCGCGTGTAGAGGTCGTAGCGCACGGTCGATCGCGTTGCCAGATATGCTGTCGAGATTGCCGTCAGGAAGACCGCCACGATCGACCAGCCGTGGTGCGAGCGCTGGAACTCGGCCAGCAGTGCTCCGAGCGGGGTCTCGATCGACTGTGCGGGCAGAGGCACATCGAACGGCAGTCGGAACGAGAGTCCCAACACCGTCAGCGCAAGCGACGTTGCCAATGCCAACAGCAGCGGTTGGCGCGTTATGTCGATCTTCGGAAACACCTTTTGAATATTTTATTGTTTGCAAAAGCAAATAGTAAAACACGCCCATATGGCGTGTGCATTAAAAAAAGCGGTCCGCCCGTTACCTCGATAGCAACCACGAACCGCTCATTTTGTCACCGTCAGGGCTACTCCTTACCGTAGCGCATCACGTCCTGACCAATGTCGCGACGGCAATACTTACCCTCGTAGTTGATCTGCTCGATCGTGCCGTAGCTCTTGGCCAATGCCGAGGGGATATCCTCAGCCAGCGAGGTCACAGCCAGCACACGACCGCCCGAAGTGAGCGTTTCGCCCGCCTTGGCTGCCGTACCTGCGTGGTAAACCTTGGTGCCCTCGGGTGTGGCGAGCTCCAAACCGCTGATCGGCTTGCCCTTCTCGTAAGCCTCGGGGTATCCGCCCGAAACGCATACAACCGTTACGGCTGTGCGCGGGTCGATACGCAGGTCGCACTCGTCGAGCTGGCCGAACGCAATACCCTCGAAGAGCTCCATAATATCGCTCTCGATACGGGGCAGCACAACCTCAGTCTCGGGGTCGCCCATACGGACATTATACTCGATTACGTAGGGATCGCCGTCGCAGTTCATCAGACCGATGAACACAAAGCCGTGATAGTCGATCTTGTCGGCCTCCAAGCCTGCAACCGTCGGGCGCACGATGCGCTCCTCGACCTTACGCATAAACTCCTCGTCAGCAAACGGAACGGGCGAAACCGCACCCATACCGCCTGTATTCAGACCTGTGTCGCCCTCGCCGATACGCTTGTAGTCCTTGGCAACGGGCAGGATCTTATAATTTTTGCCGTCGGTAGCCACGAATACCGAGCACTCGATACCGCTCAGGTACTCCTCGATCACCACGCGGTCGCCCGCCTTGCCGAACTTACCGTCGAACATCTGCTCCAACTCGCGGCGAGCCTCGTCCAGCTCGTTGAGGATCACCACGCCCTTACCTGCTGCCAGGCCGTCGGCCTTCAACACATAGGGGGGACGCAGCGTGCGCAGGAACTCAACAGCCTCCTCGACCTGACCCACACCGAACGAGCGGTAGGCAGCCGTGGGCACGTTGTGGCGCATCATAAATGCCTTGGCATACTCCTTACTGCCCTCCAAACGAGCACCTTCGCCCGAGGGACCGATCACCGGAATGTGATAGATGTCGCTGTCGCTGTGGAAGAAATCGACCACACCACGCACCAGCGGATCTTCGGGACCCACGACCACGAGGTTGATGTTGTTACGCAGCACAAATTGCTTGATGGTGCCGAAATCGGTCGGCGACACCTCGACATTTGTACCTTCGAGAGCGGTGCCGGCATTACCCGGTGCGATATACAGATTAGCGGTTCGGGGACTGCGTGCGATGCAGTGTGCAAAAGCGTGTTCGCGTCCGCCCGAACCGAGCAGTAAAACATTTACGTTTTGAGGTAGTTTCATACGTTTAGAATTTCTCTGTTTGGACAAAGATACCAATTATTCTCGTTCTTGCAAAATATCGGGCTTTGAATTTCAAATTTCAAGATTCAAATGCGGGACTTTGATTTCATTTAGGCTTTTCATTTTATGCCGGTTGGCGTGAGCTGCCCGTTAAAAAATATCGTTGCTGCCACGGCGCAGATGGATAAAGGCCTCGGCACGGTCGCAATTGAACTCCCTGCCGCGGAACTTCTCCACACGGTCGTGATAGTTGGCAAACGAGCGAGTCGTATTCTGGCTTACGTGTGCAAAGTAGGCCTTGTGTTTGCGCTCCGCAACTGCCCCAATATCAACATAATCGGTCGGGTGGAAATATTGAGTCTGCATACCCGTCATCGTTTCGAAATAGTAGAGCTCGAAGCTGTAACCCAATCGGCGCCACGCGTCATAAACCAACATCGAGCAGACACGATGATCGGGGTGGCTGTCGATGGGCCAATGGGTGATCACAAGGTCGGGCTGCTCGATCTCGATCACCTCGCGCATCTCCTTGTAACGCTCCTTGTTGATCTCGCAATTACCGTCAATCTGGGTGAGAAATATCGGATCCACATCGAGAATTCGGCACGCTTCGAGCGCCTCCTCCATACGGATCGCCGCCGCCTCGGCGTGGCTCTTGCCCGTGATACCGCCCTCACCGCGAGTCATATAGACCGCCACAACCTCCCAACCTGCTTCGCGCAGCAGGCGCATCGTGCCGCCCACATTCTCGGGATCGTCGGGGTGAGCACCAATCACAAGTGCCTTTTTGGGTTTAGTCGTGCTGCTCGGCTCGGCGGCAAACGCCTCAGCGCCAAAGAGTGTCGCTCCCGCCAGGAGCGTTCCGGTTGCTTTCAACATCTCGCGTCGGTTCATAGTGCGGAATTTTTAAACGTGTCCAACTTCGACAAATGTACCAAATATTTTCCATAATTCAAACACGCGGCAACTATTGCACGAGCAGAAATTTTGTGGTAATTTTGCGAGAAGTTCAACCAACGATAATAATCAAAAAAAGTATATAAACAGCTATGTTTTTGGAAAATGCCAGCCGCAAAGGTTATATCGAGGTGATCTGCGGATCGATGTTTTCGGGCAAGACCGAGGAGCTGATCCGTCGCCTCAAACGCGCTAAGTTCGCAAATCAGCGCGTCGAAATCTTCAAACCCAAACTCGATGTGCGCTACTCGGAGGAGGACGTGGTGTCGCACGACAGCAACGCAATCCGCTCTACGCCAGTCGATTCGTCGGGCAACATACTGCTGATGTCGGCCGGTGTCGATGTGGTGGGTATCGACGAGGCGCAGTTCTTCGACCATAATCTGGTCGATGTATGCCGTCAGCTGGCCGACAATGGCGTGCGTGTGATCGTGGCGGGTCTGGATATGGACTACCGCGGTGTGCCGTTTGGTCCGATGCCTGCGCTGATGGCCACGGCCGAGTATGTTACTAAGGTGCACGCGATCTGCGTTCGTTGTGGTAACCTGGCGCACCACTCGCACCGCCTGACAGCCGATGATAAACTCGTAATGCTCGGCGAGAAGGATACCTACGAGCCCATCTGCCGCCACTGCTTCCGCGAGTTGTATAAGGAGAAATAGGACTATGACGAAGAAAGAATTATTTATACAATTAGCTCAGCCTGATAACGACGGAAAAAGCCGTTGGGTTAATGTGTCTGAATTTACAGGCACGTATTCCGCTTTGACATTTGGCAATGGCGGTAGTTGGTGTCGAGCAAGTTCCTCTTTGGCAAAGGAGTATATTGTAGAAGTTGATAAGAGTCGTACATTGGGAAACTCCATAGATGCTATTAGGCTTAATGGATTCAATAAACAAGAGAATTTCAATCAAGCAATTAGAGCGGACATCAAGGAATTTTATCAAAATAGAAGATGTGTAATGCTTGGAGTAGTTGGATTCTCTGAAAATACACGTATCGAGATTGATCATAAAGACGGGCGAAAGAATGATTGGAGAGTTTCGAATCCTTCTACTCAGTCATTCGAAGATTTTCAGCCATTATGCAAAGCGGCTAATGATGTCAAAAGACAAATTTGCAAAAAATGTAGAGAAACGAATAAACGCTGGGACGCTACAAATATATTGGGTAATCCATATCCGTTCTATGAAGGGAATGAGGACTATGATGTAGAGTTAGGTTGTGTTGGGTGTTATCAATACGATCCCGTACAATACAGAAAAAGTTGCGTTAAAATGATTTCAATAGAGGCATCTAACCATACAGCTGATTACATAATGAGTAAATTATATCCTCAAACTAATTAAGTAAATTTTATGAACTATATAGGATCAAAATACTCTTTATTGCCGTTTCTTGTTTCGGCTGTTGAAGAAGTTGTCGGTAAAGATCTTACGGATAAGATCTTTTGTGACATCTTTGCAGGAACAGGAATAGTTGGTCGCGCATTCAAAACACGCGTCAAGAGGATTATTTCTAACGATATAGAGTATTATAGTTATGTTCTAAATAAAAACTACATCGAAAATCACACGCCTCTTGAAGATAAAGAGAAATACATCGAAACATTAAATGGCTTAAATGGTGTAGATGATGGATTTATTTACAATAACTATTGTTTAGGTAGTGGTAGTGGTAGGCAATATTTTTCTGATGAAAATGGTATGAAAATAGATTCTATCCGTACTCAAATAGAACAATGGAGAGAATCGGGTCAGATAACAGATAATTTATACTATTTTTTGTTGTGTAGCTTATTGGAAAGTGCTGATAAACTTGCAAATACGGCGTCAGTATATGGAGCATTTCTGAAACAATTGAAAATGTCAGCCCAAAAGCCACTTATCATCGAATCAGCGGAATTTGCTATTAATAATAATACTCATCAGGTATTTTGTCAAGATGCAAATGATTTAATAAAAAACATTCAAGGTGATATATTGTATCTGGATCCTCCATACAATGCCAGACAATATGGAGCTAACTATCACATGCTAAATACGATTGCTGAGTATAAAACTTTTGAACCCAAAGGAAAGACGGGATTAAGAGACTATGTGCGTTCTCAATATTGTAGTAAGCGAAATGTGGTGGAATCATTTGAAAACCTTATTCGAGACGCTAATTTTAAATACATTTTTCTATCTTATAACAATGAGGGACTGATGACTCCTCAAATGATCTCTGCTATAATGTCTAAATATGGACGATATAATGTTGTAACTCAGTCATATCAACGATTTAAAGCAGACAAAACAGAAAATAGGAATCATAAAGCAGATAAAACAACAGAGTATTTACATATTCTTGTCAAGGAGTAAATTAAGCCGCGTCCATCGAGGGTGCGGCTTGATTTTGCTTTTTCGGGGGGGTGATTTTCGACTCCTACTTCCAACCGGTCAGCTTGGCCAGATGTTCGATAATCGGTTTTGACATCTTTGTCTGACCCGAGCGGTTGGGATGGTACGATGCGCCGTAGTCGGTCTTCGAGTCGTAGATACTGCTCGGAATATGTACCATAGCCGTGTGGGGCATTGTTGCGACCATCTCCTCGACCCAACCTGCTGCTGTGGTCGAATGGACAACACACAAGATGGGCAGCTGCTCGTTGTCCCACTCCGTACGCAGACGCTCGACGAATGCGCGATAGCCTGCCACAAATTGTTGCTTGGAGGGAGGATTTGGCTTACTGAAATCGTTGGTACTCAGCGCAATGACAAGCGCATCGGGGCGATAATTGCTTGCGCGGAAATTCCACTTCGAGTTCACATCGTTGTCATAAAGATAGAACGCGCGCGAGCTCATCGTATATTTGGGATTGGAGGTCTGCTCCTTGTCGCCATAGTTGCGCACCAGACCGCAACCCGAGTGCGCAATGAGCGTGTAGTCGGCTCCGAAATGTTCGGCCGTCATCGCGGCATAGGTGTAACAGCAATTTTCGGTTTCGGCCGTGAAGGGGTCATTTGCCGAGGTGCTCTCGGTGCCATAGCCACAGGTGTAGGAGTCGCCATAGAACTCGATGTGGCGTGCGGGTTTGAGGTCGTCGGTCGCAAGCAGCGTGCCGTTGGTTGTGACCGAATGCAGGGTGATGCGACCCAGATCGCCTTCGGTCGCTTTTTGGACTCGGATCAGGTGCTCGCCCTCGGCTGCGGGATCATCGAAGAGAATGATTCGGGCATTGTTGTTTCGCGTGGCGAGTTTGGGTTGCTCTCGACCATCGATCCAGAGATTCAGATAGTTATGACCCGTATCGCTCACTTCGAGAGCCAGATAGCTGCCTCGAAAACGGATATCGATATAGACTCCGCACCAATCGAATGCGACTGCTCCATTGGTGATTTTGGCCACACGGCCCACCACACGCACGGGCGACGCCGAGATCGAGGAGGTTGTCAGCGTGGGCTTGGGAGCAGGCTCGGGCTCCTCGCAGCCAAACAGTAGCACACTCAAAAGTGCCAAAAAGAGCAGTCGTTTCATTTGATGTGAGTTTTTTTTGAGATTTATTCCAATACTTCGGCGACGGTGAAGGTGCTACCGCCGATGAAGATCGCATCGTCCTCGGTGGCCAACTCGCGGGCACGGGCAACAGCCTCGCGCACTCCGCGCACCACCTCGCCCTGCAAACCGACCTCCATAGCCGCACGAGCCAACTCCTCGGCGGGCAACGCGCGAGCAACCGAAGCCTGCGTGAAAATGTAGTGAGCCTCGCGCGGCAAAAGGGGAAGAACAGAGTCCAGATCCTTCTCGCGCACAACGCCCAAGACGATATATAACTTCTTACATTTCAATCGTTTGAGTTGCTCGCTCACGTAGCGCAATCCGTGGGCGTTATGACCCGTGTCGCACACCACCGTGGGGTGCTCGCCGAGTCGTTGCCAGCGGCCTTGCAGTCCCGTCGTGGCAGCGGCGGCACGGCAACCTTCGACCAGCGCGCGGGTCGAAATCGACACCTGCGTGTGGCGGTGCAGCACCTCCAACGCCCCGAGCGCCGTGATGATATTGCGACGCTGGTACTCGCCACCCAGATCCAGATCGAGCGCATACTCGCGGTCATCACCCACACGACGCACCGTGAAGCGACTTCCGCCCACGCCACACTCGCCCGCTACAAGCTCGAAAAGATCCTCGGCAAAGTAGATATTCGACCCCACCTCGTGCGCCACACGCTCGAAAACCGAGTCGGTAGCCGAGTCGTGCTCGCCGATGATGACGGGCACTTCGGGCTTGATGATACCCGCCTTCTCGGCAGCGATCGCGGGGAGTGTCGAGCCGAGAAATTCGGTGTGGTCGAGGCCGATATTAGTAATGACCGATGCAATCGGAGTGATGATATTCGTAGCGTCGAGGCGACCTCCAAGACCCGTCTCGATCACCGCCACCTCGACACCCTCGCGGCTGAAATGGTCGAATGCCATTGCGGCAGTCATCTCGAAGAACGACAGGCCGATACGCTCCATTGCCGAGCGGTGCGTTGCCACGAATTCGACCACTTCGCGCTCCGAAATCTGCACTCCGTCGACACGAATTCGCTCACGGAAATCGTGCAGGTGGGGCGAGGTGAAGAGCGCCGTTCGGAAGCCCGCCGCCTGCAACACCGAGGCGATGATGTGCGAGGTCGAGCCCTTGCCGTTGGTGCCCGCCACGTGAACGGTGGCGTAGTGGCGATGGGGGCGACCCAGATAGGTCATAAACTGCTCGATGCGGTCGAGTCCGGGTTTATATGCGTCGCCGCCCGCGTCCTGAAACGAACGCAACGACGTGTAGAGATAATCGAGGGTTTGAGCGTAGTTCATCGCGTGTTGTGGGGTTAATTTACGAGGTGGTTGCGGCGGCGAATGCGGTATGCGACAGAGTATAATGCGCAGAGTAACAGCAGATAACAGCTCAATCGCGCAACGTAGTCGCCATAGCGCACATAGAGCGTCAGGCGGCTCTCGACGGGCACTTCGGCCGTCACCACGCCACGCTCGTCCCAACCGAGCGACGAGATCACCTGACCGCGCGGTGAGATGAAACCCGAGATACCCGTATTGGCACTTCGAGCCACGCTGCGGCGGGTTTCGATAGCACGCAGACGCGAGTAGGAGAAGTGTTGGCGGTGGCCGTTGGTTTCGCCCCACCAGCCGTCGTTGGTGATCACCGACATCACCTTTGCGCCCTGACGCACAAACTCCGAGTAGAACTCGCCATAGACTGATTCATAGCATATTGCAACGCCAATAGGCAGCTCCTCCGAGCCGAAATTCTTGGGCGCAGGATCGACACCGAGCTGACCCGACGAGCCACCGAGCTCGACAATCAGACCCGAAATGAAGGTCATCAGTCGCGGATAGGGCACCTTCTCGGCACCAACCACCAGCTTGATCTTGTGGCGCACGTCGAACTCGCCCTGCGGAGCAAACTCCAACGCCGTATTATAGACATCGTAACGCATCTGCCCACGCACACGAGCCGTCGCCGAGGCGGGTGCTCCGAAGGGGTACAGACGCAGTGTGCTTGCACCCGTAATCACCGTTCCGTCAGGCAGATGTGACTCCTGCACCGAGCGGATATTCTCAATAGCCGAGGCCGACCAATCGTTCTCCCAGATGGCGCTATTGGCACCCAGAGCCGTCTCGGGCAGCAGCACGTAGCGGCTATCCGTGGGGCACTGCTCGATGAGCGCACGGAAAATCGAATCCTGAATATCGTCGGGAAGATCATATTTCTGATCGAGCGGCCAGCACGAGAAGTTGGGTTGCACGACGCTGATTTTCACCTTTTCGGGGCTTTCGTCGTAGCTGAACCACATCACCACCGACACCACCAAAGGCACTACGACAGCCACCGCACCCGCCACTGCGCTACGCACCGAGCGCGAACGTAAAGCCTCGAAAAAGAGCAAGTTACAGATGAGCACCCACAGCGAGCCGCCATAGACGCCCGTCCATTCGTACCACTGCACCGCCCACACCTCATTGGCAAAACCGTTGCCCAGCGTGAGCCACGGGAACGAGGCCTCGGTGGTGAGGTAGAAGTACTCCAAAGCGATCCACGCCCCAACAAACGTACAGTAGGCCAGCGACTTAGGCGCGCGCTTGGACACATAGTGGTACAACATCACCGCCACCGTCGGCAGCGTAGCCGTAACGAGCAGCGCCGCCACAGCACCTGCGGGGGTCGAATTCCATATCCACCAGCAGGTTACGGTTGCCCAGGCGAGCATCGTGAACCACGTCCAGCCCACCACGCGCCAGAACGAACGGCGCGAATCGTCGTAGCTTGCCGAGAGCGCCAACAGCGGCACCAGAGCCACCAAAAGCAACAGTCCCGTTCCGCGCAGCCAGCCCGACGAGAGCATCAACACCGTCAAAGCGGCCAACAAAAATCTATTTCGAATCAAGTTTTGCATTTTTCTCTGCGATTTTGTCCGCAAAGATAGCAGAATCTCGCAACTATCGCAATAGCCGACGTGCTCTGACAGCAGTTTGTCGCACGTGAGCGGTTACAATATTCGTTTAACGAGCTTAAAGAGTTTGTAGGGCATATACCTAAATGGCAGATCCAGCCACGTCGGGGTCGTTACCACAGCACGGATGTGCGAGAAGACCTTGAACGACTCGATGCCGTGATATGACGAGATGCCCGAATTGCCGACACCGCCAAACGGAAGGTTCTCGTTGGCGATGTGCATAATGGTGTCGTTGATGCAGGCGCCGCCCGACGAGGTGTGTCGCAGCACTCGCTTTGCACTTGCTCGATCGCCAAAGTAGTAGAGTGCCAGCGGCTTTTCACGCTCGTTGACAAAGGCAATCGCCTCGTCGGTGTTGCCGAATGTTACGATCGGGAATATCGGACCAAAGATCTCTTCACTCATAATGGGGCTTGCAGGATCGACATTGTCGATGATCGTCGGGGCGATATATCGTGTCGATCGGTCGTAGTCGCCACCTGCGACAATCTCAGCGCCGTGCAGATAACCCGTCAGGCGGTCGAAGGCTCGCTCACTCACGATGCGGACAAAATGCTGACTCTCGGCGGGATTCATACCTAAAAGATTCTCGAATTCACGCTTCAATGCCTCGATCAGCGATGCTTTAACATCCTTATGCACAAGCAGATAGTCGGGTGCGATGCAGGTCTGACCCGCATTGAGCGACTTGCCCCACGCGATGCGTCGTGCCGCAATGGCTATGTCAGCTGTGCGATCAACGATGCAGGGGCTCTTGCCTCCCAATTCGAGCACCACGGGGGTCAGGAACTTCGCTGCCGCACCCATCACCTTGCGACCCAAATCGGGGCTGCCCGTGAAGAAAATAGTATCGTAACGCTGCTCCAACAGCACGGCATTGACTTCACGATTGCCCTGAACCACAGCGATATAATCACTGTCGTAACTCTCCGTTATAAGCTCTTCGAGCACTCGGCTCACGTGGGGGACGTATGGCGAGGGTTTGAGTACCGAGGTACATCCTGCCGAGATCGCTCCGACCAGCGGATTGAGCAACAACTGCACGGGATAGTTCCACGGTGCGATGATCAGTGCCACACCCAGCGGCTCACTGATCACCTTGCTATGCGAGGGGAACATTTTGAGGGGCGTGGACTTGCGGATGGGTTTTGCCCACTGTTTCAGGTGGCGGATGTGGTTGTCGATCTCGCCCAATACGATGCTGATCTCGGTCAGAAAGGCCTCCTCGTAGGATTTGTGCAGATCGAGCCATAGCGCCTCGGTGAGGGGCTGTTCCCATCTCAGGATGGCAGCTTTCAATGTTTTGAGCGAACGGATGCGGTACTCGACATCCAGAGTTGCACCGCTACGGAAAAACTCCCGTTGCGAACCGACGATGCCTACAATCTGTTCGGTAGGCGTGTTTGCGATACTCATTATTTTCTACCTGTAAAGTTATCCATCGTGTGATAAATACCCACAACCTCGCCAAAGATCCAATCGAACAAGCGAGTGGGCAAGAGTCCCTGCATCAGACGCACAAAGTGATATGGCACGGGGATCAGACGCATAATCACCTTGAAGTTCCTCTCGCGCTCGATAGCGCGAACGATCTGACGCGCAACACACTGCGGTTTGAGCAGGGGCAGCACTCGCGACTGCACGCCATCGAACATTCCCGTGGTTGTGTAGTAGGGGGCAATGGTGGTTACGCGTACGCGGCTCTTCATCTGTTGCAGTTCGATTCGAACTGAATCGGACCAGCCCGTCGCGGCCCACTTGCTCGCGGCGTAGATGCTCATTCGGGGGTTCGAGATCAGACCTCCTGCCGACGAGATCGTGCAGATGTGTCCGCTGTTGCGGGCAACCATATCGGGCAACATTTGCAGTGCGACAACCATCGGTGCGATGGCGTTGATCTTCATCGTGCGATTGATCTCCTCGACCGAGCACTGATCGAAGGTTTTGTTGCTGGTGATGATGCCTGCGCAGTTGATGAGTATGTCGATGTCGCCTACCGACTCTTTGACCTCGGCGTATGTCTTGGCAACCATCTCCTCGTCGGAGATGTCGATGCGGTAGGCTATGACCGATTTGGAGTCATATTCGGCCAGGGTGCTGTCAATGTTATTCTGGTTGATGTCCCAAATGACCAGCTTTGATGCGCCACGTTCGAGTATCATCGAGCCGATTATTCGTCCTATGCCCGATGCGCCACCGGTAATGAGGACCTTCTTGCCGTCAAATTTTCCCATAATTGAGAGATTCTATCAGTTATTTTGGTAAATATGGCGACAAAATTAGCATATTTTACCGTAAAAATCAAAAAAATATGAGATCTCTTGTTGATTCATTCGTTCGTTGGGTGCGACTCTGTTGGTTGCGATTGGTCGTAGGTTGCGGCCCGAATCGCCTAATCTATTGCAGGATAATTCTGCGTGAAATATTTTGTGATTGATCTGATATTATTAGCCAGATATTTTGTATTTTTGCACTTTATATATATAAGAATTCATAAACGTAGCGAATTTAGACGACGTACTATGTGGTATGATATGATTTTTCGAGGTATGTTGGTTGGTTTGGCCTCGTCAATTACGGTCGGTCCGGTCGCTGTGCTCTGCATTCAGCGCACACTGAGCAAATCGCGCCAATCGGGATTGATGTCGGGTGCCGGCGTGGCTTGCGCCGACACGCTGATGGCTACCGTGGCATACTTCTGCTACTCGATGATGCAGTCGTGGCTCGATCAGTATGCACTGTTTATGCGTGTGACGTGCGGCATTATGATCGTAGCAGTGGGTGTCTACATCTTCCTCCAAAACCCCGTCACGCAGATCCGACGAAACCGCGCCGGCAAGACCGACCTGTGGCAGGATTTCGGCTCGATGTTCGGATTCACGCTGGCTAATATGCTGATGATCATACCCTATATCTTCGTCTTTTTCGGAATGTTCAGCATCGAAACCACCCAGACCGTGTCGATGAACTCGCTGCTGCTCGGCGCACTGCATCTGCTCGGTTTCTTCGGCGGTGCGCTCTGCTGGTGGTTCCTGCTTACGAGCCTGATCAACCTCTTCCGAAATCGCTTCCGCCCCCGCCACCTGCTCTGGATCAACCGTATCGCAGGCTGCCTGATCGGTGCGCTGGGCGCCTACACAATTATCTCAACATTTATTGAAGTTTTCGCTCTATGACGCTGAATAAAATCACTCGCCGCCGTCTGACTATCGCGGTCGATGGCTTCTCGTCGTGTGGCAAGAGTACCTTCGCTAAGGCTCTGGCGGCACGCTTTGGTTACATCTTTGTGGATACGGGTGCAATGTATCGCGCCGTGACCCTCTTCGCTCTCGAAAATGGTGCTATCCGTTCGGGTATCGTCGACGAGGAGGCGCTGGTGGCACTGCTGCCCAAAATCGATATCGCATTCCGCTTCAACCCCGCACGTGGCGCCAGCGACATCTATGTCAATGGCGATCTGGTCGAGGGCAAGATCCGCACTATCGAGGTGAGCAACTGCGTCAGCGGCGTCAGCTCGATCGGTGAGGTGCGCGAGAAGTTGGTAGCGATGCAGCAGCAGATGGGTCGCAACAAGGGTATCGTGATGGACGGTCGCGACATCGGCACGGTGGTCTTTCCCGATGCCGAGATCAAGATCTTTATGACGGCCGACCCCGCGGTGCGTGCCCAGCGTCGCTACGACGAGCTGACCGCAAAGGGCGAGCAGGTGTCGCTCGCGGAGATCGAGGAGAATGTGCGTTCGCGCGACATCGCCGACCAGAATCGTGCCATCAGCCCCCTGCGCAAGGCCGACGATGCGGTGGTGCTGGACAACAGCTATATGACCATCGACGACCAGATGGTTTGGTTCGACCAGAAGTTTGGCGGGCTGTTTGAGTAGGCTTTGTTTTAATTCAAAATTCAAGATTTTGGGTTTGAGTTGAGAAGATAAATGGCAGTTTCTGCGGAAACTGCCCAAGTTCAGCGGCTCGGCCAAAGGCCGACCCCCGCAGCCGCCGAACTTGGATCGAAAAAAAGAGAAACGATAGAAAAATGAAGGTACTGATCGACGATAATTCGGGTTTTTGTTTCGGCGTGGTGCGTGCCATTTCGCGAGCTGAGGAGGCTCTGGCGGAGGGCGGTACGGTCTATTCGCTGGGCGATATCGTGCACAATCGTGTCGAGGTGCAACGATTGGAAGAGCTTGGTTTGCGGACTGTTTCGCACGAGGATATGGAGCACTTGGGCGGTCGTCGATTGTTCATCCGAGCTCACGGCGAGCCCCCGACGACCTACGCTCGTGCCGAGCAGTTGGGTATCGAGGTGATCGACGCTACGTGCCCCGTGGTGGCGGCTCTGCAACGCAAGGTCAAACGCGCCTACGAGCAGATGCAGGAGGTTGGCGGTCAGGTGGTTATACTTGGTAAGCACGGCCACGCCGAGGTGGTCGGACTGACGGGTCAGGTCGCGGGTCGTGCCATCGTGGTCGAGAATGAGGCCGACCTGGCGGAGGTCGATTTCGCGCGTCCGATCTACTTCCTGTCGCAGACCACGCAGAGCCGTGCGCTGTTCGAGCACATCTTGGAGGTGATGCGTAGCCGCGCCGCCGATCCCGAGCAGATCGAGGCGGTCGATACGATCTGCGGGCAGGTGGCAGGGCGCGAGGAGCGACTCTCGGAGTTTGCCCGTTCGGTCGATCGAGTGATCTTCGTGTGTGGTCGCAAGAGCTCGAACGGCAAGGTGCTGTTCGAGGTGTGTCGCAAAGCCAACCCGCTGAGTTACAACATCGAAGAGGCTTCGGAACTGCAACCCGAATGGCTCGCAGGGGCGGCGACCGTAGGCATTTGCGGTGCGACCTCAACCCCGAAATGGTTGATGCAACGTGTGGCAGACTATATTGAGAATTCAGAATTATAGTTTGTCGCCGAACTTGGATTAATTAAAACAAATTAAAAAGCAAAACCCGCCCAAATGGCGTGTGAATAAATAGAAAAATGATTATGAGAACTGACCGTTATCTGATTCGAGCCGTAAAATATTTCGTGCTGCTGATCGTTTTGATCGTGGCGCTCTATGCGCTGTCGTACTACTTCGAGAGCACACCGATGTCGGTGGAGGATTACATTGCGATGTTGCGCGCCGACGAGCGATCGAAATGGTTGTTGCCGGTACTGATTTTGTTGGCGTTGGCCTACCCCGCCTTCGGATATATGACCCGCTCGCTGCCCATCTCGTTGGAGCAGAACCGCGCGGGAGTCGACGCTGCGATGACGGCTTGCGAGTTCGAACTGACGGGCGAGCGCGAGGGTGTGCTGCTGTATCGTGCCTCGTCGCCGTCGCGTCGTGCGCGACTGCTGTGGGAGGACGAATTGGAGGTGTGGTCGGAGGGCGATCGAACGGTGATCCGCGGTCATCGCGCGGCGGTGGTGCAGGTCATCTATCGCTCGGAAATTTATATGAGAAAAGAGAATGGCGAAGAACTCTAAACATATCGTGCGTCGCATTGCGGCGGCGGTGGCGGTCGTGGCTGTGGCGGTGGTGCTGACGGCCTCGGCGCGTAACGACTTTGCGCTAGGTCGCAACATCGAGGTACTGATCAATATGATGCGCGAACTGCACGTGCTCTATGTCGATCCGACCGACCCCAATGAACTGATGAAAAATGCTGCCGAGGGTATGACCTCGACACTCGACCCTTACACGGCCTATATGCCCGAGAAGGAGGTCGAAGAGTTCGAGATGATGACCACGGGCAAGTATGGCGGTGTGGGATCGTTGATTCGCCAAAAGGGTGATTATGTGCGTTTTGCCGAGCCCTACAAGGGTCGTCCGGCCGATCGCGCAGGCATCAAAATCGGCGACCGCATCATCGAGATCGACGGCGAATCGGCCAAGGGAATGACCACCGAGCAGGTGAGCAACCGCCTGAAAGGCGACCCCGGCACCGAGATCCGTTTGAAGGTGGCTCGACTGGTCGATGACAGCGTGATGACGCTCTCGCTGCGTCGCGAGCGAATTGCAATTTCGGGCGTGACCTATGCGGGTTGGTTGAACGACTCGATCGGTTACATCGCGCACGGCGACTTCAACGAGGACTGTGCTGCCGATCTGCGCCGCGAGCTGATGAAGATGCGCGAGACGGGTCGCCTGCGTGGTCTGGTGCTCGACTATCGCGGCAATGGCGGCGGCATCGTGCAGGAGGCGATCGAGATTCTGTCGATGTTCCTGCCCAAGGGCACGAAGGTGCTCGAAATGAAGGGTCGCACCGAGGAGATGAGCCACACGTATCGCACTGACAAAGAGCCGATTGACACCCAACTACCGATTGTCGTGCTGACCAATAGCGGCTCGGCTTCGGCGGCCGAGATCGTGGCGGGCGCGTTGCAGGATATGGATCGCGCGGTGCTGATGGGTCGCCGCACGTTCGGCAAGGGTCTGGTGCAATCGACCCGCTCGGTGGGCTATGGCGACTACTTGAAGGTGACCACCGCAAAATACTATATGCCCAGCGGACGCTGTATTCAGGCTATCGACTACGCCCATCGCAACGATGACGGCTCGGTCGATTATGTGCCCGACTCGCTGATCCGCGAGTTTGCGACTCGTGGCGGACGTAAGGTCTATGACGGCGGTGGTGTGATGCCCGACGTGGAGCGCGAGGCGGAGTATGCAACGCGATTTGTGATGACGCTCTATGCCGAGGGTCACATCGAGGACTTTGCCGACGACTACGCAAAGGCGCACGATGAGCGTCTGCAAAAGCTGAATCCCGCGACATTCTCGATCTCGGACTCAGATTTCGAGCAGTTTGTCGAGATGATGCGCGACCGCAAGACCTCGTATCGCTCGCAGAGCAGTCAGTATGCCGATGTGGTGCGTCGTGCGGCCGAGCAGGAGCGTCACGACTCGACCGTGCTGGCCGATATTCGTCGTTTGGAGCGCGCGCTCGAAGGCGATATGGAGAGCAACCTGCGCCGTCACCGCGAGGAGCTATTCGATGCAATCAACACTCAGATCATTCTGCGCTACCGTTACTCGGAGGGCGTGGCGCAATACAACCTGCAAGACGACAAAGATGCGGCTGCGGCAGTCGAACTGCTCGGCAACAGCGCAGAGTACAACCGTATTTTGCGTGAGCAGGATACCGCCCGCCAGCACAAACGCGACGAATAAACCCCGAAACTCACCCCCAAACCCGACAGAGAGATGAAACGCCTTACCCGCCTGCTCACGTTCCGCAACCGAATGGTTGTCATCGTATTGGGTCTTGTATTGGCCTGTGCGTCGTTGTTTTTCACCTCGCGTATGGCGCAGTCGCTCCGCGAGAAAGAGCAGCACGATGTGCAGATATGGGCGATGGCAATGGAGCGCAGTGGCAGTTCGAGTATGTTCCTGACCGAGGATCCGCTGATGTCGGAGATCATCTCGGGCCGCAACAATATCCCCCTGATTATCACCGACAACAATCTGCGTGTGCTCGAATCGCACCTGATCCCGCAGTCGGTCATCAACCACCCCGACCTGCTGCGCGAAAAGATCGATCAGCTGACCGAAAAAAATAGCCCGATCGTGATCCGCAACCGCTGGAATTCGCAGGATAACATCTATATCTTCTACGGCGAGTCGCGTCTGTTGCGCACGTTGTACTACTTCCCGCTGGTGCAGTTGCTGGTGGTGGTGATCTTCATTCTGTTCGGCTACATTGCGTTCAGTTCGTCGAAGCAGGACGAGCAGAACCGCGTCTGGATCGGTCTGGCCAAGGAGACCGCCCACCAGCTCGGAACACCCACCTCGTCGCTGCTGGGCTGGATCGAGTATCTACGTACGCAGGAGGTCGACCAAACGGCTGTCGATGAGATGAATAAGGACCTCACGCACCTGATGAAGATCGTCGATCGTTTCTCGAAAATCGGCTCGGAGACCATTCTCGCTGCGGCCAACGTGAATGAGGTTGTGGGAGGCTGTGTGATGTACTTCCGCACCCGTATCCCGCGCAACGTGACGCTCGATTACAACGGCTTGGCGACCGCACCCGTGCAGGCGATGATCAACTCGGCACTGTTCGAGTGGGTGGTCGAGAATCTGCTCAAAAATTCGCTCGATGCACTGCAAGGTCAGGGCGCGATCAACGTCACGATCTCGTCGAACTCGGAGAGCGTCTTTGTCGATGTGCGCGACACGGGCAAGGGTATCGCCCGCAACAATTGGAAGCGAATCTTCGAACCCGGCTTCACGACCAAAACACGCGGTTGGGGTCTGGGTCTGTCGCTCAGCCGCCGCATCATCGAGGAGTACCACAAGGGTCGCATTGCGGTGATCGACTCGGAAATCGGCAAGGGCACAACAATCCGCATAACCCTCAAACGAATTTTCGAATAACACAGTGACTCAACACGATACCATATATAATAACGCGCACGCGAGGGAGCTGCACACAATTGGGGCGCACGCCAATGGCGGCATCGACCAGCCCTCGGTTTTGGGTTTCGACGCCCTGGGCGAGGCTCTGGTGCAGACCGACAGCGTGATGTATCGCGTGGTGCCGAGCGACTCGGTGGCGACGGCCGAGGCGGCAGCGATCTATGGCACGCTGACCGAGAGCGTCGCACCGCGTCTGCACGACCGCACCCCCGCAAACAGCCCCTTCACCTCGGCGGGAGCGTTCCAATCGTGTGTGATTCTGTTGCTCGTAGCCTACGTGTTGCTCGTCTATCGCTTCCGTAGCGACATCGTGCAGCTCTTCACCAACCGCAAGGCGATCGCCGACGAGATCATCACGACGGGTCAGGGCAGCGTCTATGGTCGTTTCTTCTCGACCACGGTGGGCGTGGGACTGCTGATGGTGGCAATTATGGTGGTCAAGGGCGCCGATCTTGCTCCCGCATTGGCAAGTGGCGTGGTCGCACCGCAGTGGATCTATGCCGTGGCGGTACCCTCGGTGCTGTTGGCGACGATCGTCATCACCGCTATGCAAGTGGCTATGTTGTGGATCATTGGAGGCGTTGCGATGTGCTCGGATGTGACCTTGGCAGTGATGCGTTTGCGCAAAATTTGCTTCGCAATCTTCACAATTTGCTCTGTTCCAACGATTTTACTCTATGCTTTGAGCGAAATTGGGCGATCAAAAGTGTTTTTATATCTCATTGTAGCTGAGTTAGTTACGATATTTTTTGTCTTTTTGTACGAAACTTTTGTCCTGTTTGTGTCGAAAAAAATTTCTGTTTTGCATTGGATTTTGTACCTTTGCACCGTCGAATTATTCCCTGTCAGTCTGATAGTTCTGACGGCTATAAGAGAGTTTTAAGTAGAGATGAGCATTAAGAAAATTTTGGTTTCGCAGCCCCAACCGGCTATTATTGAAAAATCACCGTTCTTCGAAATCGTACGCAAACACAAAGTCGACATCGACTATAACCCATTTAACCGCGTTCAAGGCGTGAGCCTCAAAGAGTTTATGGGTCAGCGCGTCGAAATCCTGACACATACCGCAGTTATCTTCACAAGCCGTACAACGGTCGATAGCTTCTTCCGCATCTGCGAGGAGTCGCGAATCACCGTGCCCGAAACAATGAAGTATATCTGCCAGACCGAGGCCGTGGCACTCTATCTGCAAAAGTATATCGTCTATCGTAAGCGTAAGATTTTCTTCGCTGACGGCTCGTTCACCAACTTCTTGGAACTGATTATCAAGCACAAAGAGGAGAAATATATGCTCGCATTGAGTGAGCCCCACAAGCCCGAATTGCCCGAGGCTTTGGAGCGTCTGAAACTCAATGTCGATCAGGTGATCCTGGCTAAGACCGTGCAGACCGACGTGTCGAAACTGCCCCTCGCGGAGTACGATATGGTGGCTCTCTACTCGCCTTCGGACGTTGCGGCGTTCAAGAACGCCTACGAGGATAAGCCGATGCCCCGCGTGGCAACCTTCGGCGACGCTACGGCTCGTGCAGCCGTTGCCGCAGGCATCACCATCAACGTGATGGCACCCACCCCCGCAGCACCCTCGATGACCAAGGCTATCGACATATATCTGAACAAGTTAGCCGCAGGTGAGGAGGTTGCACCGGTTGAGTTGCACGACGACCAGAACAACGAGGAGTTTATCCGCACCCAGCAGGCGAAGCTGGCCAAGAAGACCCGTGTTCGCAAGAGCGCAACTGCCGCTGCTACTGCCCCCGCAAAGAAGGGCACCGCAACCAAGAAGGAGGCTTCGAAGAAGGCTCCCGCAAAGGCAGCAACCAAGGCAACCGCCGCAAAAAAGACAACCACCACGAAGAGCACAACGAAGAAGACCACAACGGTCAAAGCTGAGTAAAGCTCCTCAGGTAGAGATATTTAACCAATGAGTCGGTGGTGGCACTTCCACCTCCGACTTTTTTTCGAAAACCGCCGATGGCCGAACAGACCCTGACCCGCGCCGAGCGACTCCGTTCGCTCAAAATGATTCGCCGACTCTTCGAGGAGGGTCGCAGCGGGTTCGTCTATCCGTTCCGCTACATCTGGCTGGTGGACGAGTGCGCCGAGGGCGAAACGGCTGGTGTCGAGGTGTTGTTTTCGGTGCCCAAGCGATTCCTGAAACGTGCCAATAAGCGCCACTTTGTGCGTCGTCGTGCCAAGGAGTCGTACCGTCTGGGCAAGTCGGCATTGATCGCCGCAGCCGGCAGTCGAAAAGTGCATATCGCGCTGGTTTACAGCACAAAGAAAATCCATAGCTACAAAACGATCAACAATGGCGTCGAGCGAATTTTGGGCGAAATCGTCAGCAATCTTTAAGCGCGTCTGTGCGGCTCCGTTGCTGCTCCTGGTGCGATTCTATCAGAGGTGCATCTCGCCACTGACGCCACCCTCGTGCCGCTATACGCCCACCTGCTCGCAATATGCCATCGAGGCCCTGCGCAAATATGGCCCGATCAAAGGCAGTTGGCTGACAATCAAACGTATATGCCGTTGTCACCCCTGGGGCGGCAGTGGTTATGATCCCGTTCCGTAAAACAACAATCCGCACCCCCGATAAGGAGTGCGGATTTTTATTTGAAGCCATATGGCGGGCACCTTCGTGAGCTGGGGCGGTCGCCCGAATGGCGAGCCCACGAAGGTGGACAATTTCCATTGGGAATCGCCTTTTTTGGCTTTTACTTATGTGCGCTTACGCCGAAGTCACATCGCCGGCAACGCCTTCGCAGTTCTTGGCCCACTTGTCCTGCGCGCGGAGGGTCTGCTCGATGATGTCGCGCACACAGCCGCGACCACCGCCAAACTCCGATACGTAGCGAGCCGCCTCGATGATCTCCGAGCAGGCGTCAGCAGGCGCCACGGGGATACCCACGGCACGCATACACTCCAAGTCGGGAATGTCGTCGCCCATAAATATCACCTCCGACGGATCCAGCTCCTCGTCAGCCATAAATCGCTTTAACTCAGCGATTTTGTCGGTACAACCGTCGATGAATCGGGTCACTTTGTAGTAGGCAAAACGACGACGCAACAGCTCGCCGCGACCGCCCGTAATGATGCAGACCTTGTAGCCCATACGGTTGGCATAGACCAGCGCATAGCCGTCCTTAGCGTTGTATTTGCGAATGAAATCACCGTCGGGCAGCGGCATAATTCCGCCATCGGTGAACACGCCGTCGACATCGAAAACGAACGCCTTGACGCGCGCAATATCTTCCTTGAAATTTCCCATATGATTTAAGTTATTTGATTTCGGTAAATGGCAGATTCTTAGGCGAGTGCATCGCCTCGTCGATGATCGCATCGAGCTGTGTGGACACGGCACGCACCTCCTCGCTTTCGAGGATATCGACACTCTCCTCGCCGTGCTGTTCGACGGTCGTGATCACGTCATAGATGGTGATGTTGTGCACATCTTTGGCGGGCGCAAAGTAGGCAACTTTGTCGTTTTCGTCCCACTTGACCTGGTGGATCAAACCCGCCTGCTCCAACTCGAAAATCACGTCACGCACGATTCGCAGAGGCAGGTTCAGGCGCTGACTGATCTGGTCGGAAGAGAGCGGACCCTGCTCCGAGGTGAACGAGCGCGTGATGACTAACATCGTGGCTAACATCACCTTACGGCGATTTTCGTGGCTGATATGGAGTGATTCGCGCTCCTGCTCGAACTTCTTGATATTCTGATAAGCGAACGCAAGCTCGCCGCCGAAAAGCACAATCTGCCAGCTCGTCTGCAACCAGATGAGAAACAGTGGCAGCGCGGCAAAACTACCATAGATGGCGTTATAGGCGCTCATCGACGATTGCAGCGCGATGTAGGCCCACTGAAAGAGCAGAAAGACCGAACCGCAGACCAGCGCAGCCGTGAGGGCGCTCGTAAAGCGTACTTTGGTGTTGGGCAGCACGATATAGACGAAGGTGAACATACCCCAGATGAGCACCACCGACACCACATTTGTCCAAATGTGATAGAAGGTCGAGTCGTTGATTCCGAACCATTCGTGGAGGTTGTGAATGACGGCACTCGACGAGAGCCACAGCACGGGAACTATCACAACCACAGCGATATAGTCGCTAAACTGACGAGCGAAACCGCGCGAGCGTTTGACCTCCCAGATGTTGTTGAACGCCGACTCGATCGACGCAAAGACCCTCATCACCGCCCAAAACAACATCAGCACACTGAGCGTTGCGAGCAGGCCACCGCGCGTACGTGCGAGGGCGTTGTTGGCGAAACCGACGATGTAGTTGATAAATTCGGGGAACTGCGGCAGCGCGGCGTGGAGCTCGTTGGTGAGGTTTTCGGCCATTCCGAAGCCCTTCATCACCGCAAAAATGATCGCCGCCAGCGGCACAAGAGCCATCAGCGTGTAGAATGTGAGCGACGCCGAACGGGTCAGCGTGTCGTGCTCCACCACGCCACGTGCGGTGTAGTAGAGCAGCTTGTATTGACGCAGCGACCAACGCAGAAAGCGGTTCTCGACCTCCTCCTCGCGCAGGTGGAAAAAGTCCTCCGTCAAGAAACGTATAATCCTCTTTATCATCACTTTGTGAGTTCTTTCACTTCAATTGCCCACACCTCGCCGCCACACTCGGTGAAGGCCATCAACAGCTCGCCACCCTCGCTGACGCCCAAGCGTCGGCAGATCTCAGTCGATGAGAGGGCAAGGTCGCGTTTGAGTGCCGTCAATCGACGTATCGAACGGCGTGCCAATTCGCGTTTGAGTTGCTTGGGGGCAAAAGGCTGAGCCGTAACTATCTCATACACACGCGCTAACGATGTACCCTCGGGCAGTTGATCCGCAAGGTAGAAGCCGTCAGCCGTGCAGGCCCGTGCGTCGGGAGCCACCTGAGCAAAGTAGGTTGCGCTCAGTCGTGCCTTGCGCAGAGCCACGTCGGGCGAGAGCAGATAGCGCGCCGAACGAGGATCGGTGGCAAAGGTCGGGGCCACACGTGCATCGCTCGGGCAACTGAATTCACCAAGGCCTATTGCGGTGGCTGTCAGCGTGTTATGCGTGTACGATTTATCCCACTCGGCAATCACCTCCTTACATTCGCCCGCCAGCGAAACCACCTCCACTCGACACCTCTCGCCAAACAGTCGTTCGGCCTCGGCAACATCGAACAAGGGCGAGTTTTTGATCACCACGCGCGGCGCAAGTTGTTGTAATTTAGGCATTAACATCGCTACATCGGGTGAGCAGCACTCCAACAACACCTGTCGTCGTCCATCGGCCGCACGACGGTCGGGATCGGCATAGATCTGGTCGAACGTACCCTCCTCGGCCGCCGCCACAACCTCCTCGGCCGAGCCGCACACCACCTCGATGTTGGTCGCACCCAGACGTCGGAAATTCTCGCGCGCAATGGCCGCCAGCACCTCATCGCGCTCGACGGTCGTGACCCTTGCGAAACGCTTCGAAAGGTAGTAGGCATCAACACCCAATCCGCACGTAAGATCAAGACAATGAGCACCTTCGCCACGTTTATGCGCTGCCGTATCCTCGCTCGACGACTGTTCGAAAGCGCGCTGCGGAACGATGCATCGCGCCTCATAATACGACGGCAATTTGCGTCGCGCACGTTGCAGATATTTCACCGCCGAGGCCACCGCCGACGCCGACACAACCGACCGATCGAGCGCCACACGGAGCGGATCACGCTCGATGTTGGCCTCGATTGCCGCCTGCACCTCCTCGCGCAGCAATATGTCAAGCTCGTCGAATGTCATACGTAGGGCAAAGATAACGATTTTTTTCGGGGATTGCGCCGTGCAAGCTCGGTAATCGCGATCGCAAGGGCATAAATTATCACCACGCTCCACCAATCGAGGCTCAGCGTGAAGTGCGCCCAATCGAGTTGGGCAGCCACCGCCACCGATCGGTTTTCGGCCTCGGCAATCACCCCCGCCGCACGTGCCACAAAGCCCCAGGAGGTCGGCACAAATATGGTCGCAATCGACAGAGTGACAAGTAGATAACCCAGCACTACAACCAGCGGATTGAGCACCACGCCCACCACCGCCACACGACCAAACCAGTGCGCTACGAGCGGTGCGGTTGCCAGCGTGCAGACCACGCCAATCACCACGGTCGAGGTCAGCAGGTTGAGTATCCTATTTCGAGTGCGCAGATGCGCGCAAAGCGGTACAGCCCAATAGATTATGGCCGCAACGGCGACAACCGAGAGTTGAAAACTGACATCAACGATGAGCGACGGGCGCACCGCCAGCATCACCATCGCAACCGTAGCCAAAATGTTAGCCGAACGGTAGCTCGATCCGCTCGCCATTGCAAATTGTAACGCGCTGAACATCAGCGCCGCACGCACCGCACTGATCGCCAAACCCGTCATCGCCACATAGCCCCAAACGACCGCCACGACAGCCAAATTCAGGAGTTGGTTTCCACGTCGGAAAAGGGTCAGCCAACGCAACAAAATATTCGCTACGACCAGCACAATCGCCACGTGCAGACCCGACACCGCAAGCAGATGTGCCGAGCCGCTAAGTGTGTAGTGTTCACGCAGTTGTGCGCTCATCGTGGTGCGTTTTCCCGTTGCTATCGCGGTGCAAAGTGCAAGCCTGTCGCCGGTCAGCCGGCTCGCCCGCAGACGCTCCACAGCCCACCGTTGCAACCTGCGCGAAAGGCGCGTGATCGACCCCGCATCACCCACCCGAACCAGCGGCGTCGTGGCGTAAATCGACGTTCGCCCAACGTACCCGCGAGCCTGCATCAACCGCACGTAACTATTGGCACTATCGGCCAGCGGGCGCACCCGACCGACAATCGCAATGCGTTCACCTGCTGAGAGTTGCGTCGCGGTATCGCTCGCCAGCAGAACCCTTCGGTCGGCTCGGTGCCAGGCGCTGTCGGCATCGGTACGATACCAATTCAACTTTGCCGACGCCTGCAACCACGAGCCGCGATCGGTCGGATTTTCATCAACGGTCAGCAACATCTCGACGGGCTCGCCAATCGGTGGCGACGAGTGTCGATATTCGCTCCGTGCAGCCGCCACTCCCGCCATCGCAAATGCCGCAAGCAGAGCCACATCGGCCGCCCGAGAGCGCCTCAGCGAAAGCAGATAAAACGCTATTACACAAATGATTGCACACCACAACGGCACTCGCGCCCACACCCCGATTGCCACGCCCGCCGCAAAAGCGACAAGCAGAACAAGCATCGGTGGTCGCGCAGGCAGAGGGTTCATCGCCGTGGTCAGATTTGGAGGTGATCCTCGACCGCACGGCGCAGGTGGTCGTAGTCGAGGTGGGTATAGATTTCGGTCGTCGTGATGTCGCTATGACCGAGCAGAACCTGCACTTGTCGAATGTCCGCACCGCCCATAAGTAGATGAGTAGCAAAGCTATGGCGGAACGAGTGGGGGCTGACCGTCTTGTCGATACCGGCCGCTGCGACCGCCTGACGGATCATCGTGAAGATCATCACGCGAGTGAGTTTCGAGCCTCGTCGATTGAGAAAAATGGTGCTGGCACTCTTACGGTCCGCAGCCTCGACCTGCTTGCGATAGCTCAGGTAGGCCTCCAAGCGTTGTCGAGCCATATCTCCCAGAGGCACAAAGCGTTGCTTGTCGCCCTTGCCCGTCACGCGCACCAGATTTTCGTCGAAATCGATGTCCTCGAAACGCAGTTCGACCAGCTCCGTCACACGCAGTCCGCAACTGTACAACATCTCGATGATAGCTCGGTTGCGAATGCCGAGTTCGGTGGTGGGGTCGATGGCCTCGATGATCGAATCGACCTCGCTAACCGACAGTACATCAGGCAGATGACGACCAATTTTGGGCGATTCGATAGCGTCGATGGGCGACTCGTCGATCTGGTCGGTGAGCATCATAAATCCAAACAGACTGCGCAACGAACTGAGCACACGCGCCTGCGAACGGGATTCGAGTCCGCGATCGAACAGCTGTGCCATAAACTCGTTGATTGTCTGCGTTGTAACGCGCGTGGGACCGATCGGTTGCGGGAGCGACGAGCAGAATTGGGCCAATCGCTCGGCATCGCGCATATAGGCCTCGACCGTATTTTCGGACAAGCGCTTCTCGACGGCGACATAGACGCGGTAGCGACGCAAAATTTCCTGCCAATTTCTGCTGTAATCTGCCATAAAACTCGTAACTTTGAGGGTCGGAAAGCCAAAAACGGCTCTGACAACTGCGAAGATACGAAAAATTTATCAAATATATGGACTACGTAGAACTCAATATTCCTTGCACGTCGGCCGAGCAGTCGGAAATTCTGGTTGCCGAGCTGGCCGAGTGGCCCTTCGAGAGTTTCGAAAACGAGGGCGCATCGCTCAAAGCATATATCCAACGCGACCGCCTGGTCGATTGTATGGCGCAAGTTGATGCGCTGCTGGCCGACTACGGTATCGAGGGCGCACGCTACATCGAGATCGAAACGCAGAATTGGAACGCGCTGTGGGAGAGCAACTTCACTCCCGTCGATGTCGAGGGTAAGATTATGATTCGCGCGCCGTTCCACCCCGCACAGCCCGACTATATGCTCGAAGTGGTCATTATGCCCAAGATGTCGTTCGGCACGGGACACCACGCCACGACATACCTGATGAGCCGCGAGATGATCGGTCGCGACTACACGGGCAAAGTGGGACTCGATATGGGTAGCGGCACGGGCGTGCTGGCGATCATCGCGGCGAAGTTCGGCGCCGAGCGTGTCGATGCGGTCGATATCGACGATTGGGCCTACGAAAACTGTATCGAGAACATCGCGCAGAATGGCGTTTCGGATCGTATTGTGCCGATTTTGGGCGACGCATCGGCCATCGAGGGCAAGCAGTACGACTTCATTCTGGCCAACATCAACCGCAATATCCTCATCGCCGATATGCCCCGCTATGCGGCAACTCTGCGCGAGGGCGGCGAGCTGTATATGAGCGGAATTTTGGAGCGCGACGTCGAGGATGTGCGTCTGCGAGCTGCCGAATTTGGCATCGAGATGGACGGCGCCCGCTTCCGAAATGGCTGGGCTGTAATGCGTTGCATTAAGCGATAACCTCCCACCCACAACCTGCAATGAAGAGCTACAAGACGCGCGGAATCGTGCTCCACACGGTGCGCTACGGCGAGAAATCGGTCGTGGCATACCTGCTGACCGACACGCTCGGCCGCCAGACCTATATGGTCGGAGGCGTGGGGTCGGGCAAGAGCCGCAGCAACAAGATGGCTCTGTTGCAGCCGATGTTTCCGCTCTCGATCGAGGGTTTGGAGTCGCCACGCACCGAGATGCATCGCTTTCGCGAGGCGGTGCTCGACTTTCCGTTGCAATCGATGCCCTTCGACGTGCGCAAATCGACCATCGCGATGTTTATGGCCGAGGTGATCTACCGCCTGATCAAGGAGTCGGAACCCAATTCGCCCCTGTTCGATTTCGTCTGGCACTCGGTCGAGGCGCTCGACGCATTGGAGGAGGGCGTGGCCAATTTTCACCTGTGGTTTATGGTCGGATTGAGCCGATTTTTGGGATTCTTCCCCGGCAACGAGTACCGCGAGGGGAGCTGGTTCGATATACGCGAGGGCATCTATGTCACCACACCGCCATTGCACGGAGTGGCTATGAATCAGGCAAATGCGCGATTGTTCAACCGCTTTGTCGAGTGCGATGTGAGCCAGCTTGCGACGATCGGACTGAACCGCACCTCGCGTGTCGAGTTCCTCAATTCGATGCTGATCTACTTCGGTTACCACCTCGACGCAATCCACCGCGTGCGCTCGATCGAGATCCTGAGAGAGGTGTTTTAAGGTCGGTAATCAAAATTCAAAAATGCGCCACGCTCGGTTTGGGCGTGGCTTTTTGTTGCAATTTAGGCAAATATTCGGCTGTCGAACGAGAGCATACGCGGCGGCGGGGGGCGGCGCGACTTTCAGTCGCGGGCGCCGCCGCGTATGACGATTTCTTGCAGAAATCGCACATCTTGAAAGCAAAAATTTCTCTAAAACAGATCCGCCACCTCTCGCTGCGAAACGGCCAAGGTCACAATGCTGATTCGACAGTCGGGAGCCACACTCAGAATCGCCTCAGCGCAGGCACAAATGGTTGCTCCTGTGGTGAATACGTCATCGACCAACAACACGTGACGACCCGCAAACTGTGCCCCACGGCGCACCTCGAATCGCCCGTGAACATTGTCCCAGCGTTCGTTTTTGGTGCGGTGGGTCTGCGAGGTTGTGTAGCGCGTGCGACACAGCGAACGGCAATCGACCTCGCGCCCAAGCACCCGCCCAATGCCCTCGGCAAGCAGCTCCGATTGGTTGTAACCGCGCCACATTCGGCGCAACGGATGCAGCGGCACGGGCACAATCACATCGACCGACTCGAACGCCCGCGAGCGAGCCATTTCACCACCCAGCCACTCGCCCATATCGCGGGCAAGACGCCACTTCGAACCATACTTAAATGCGTGAATCACACGACGATAGGGACTTCCTTCGATGTAGAAAAACAGCGCCGACGCCTGCACAAAGGGCACCAATCCCCACAGTCGTCGCTCCATTGCGTTGTCCAGGTGGCCGATGTAGCCGGTCATTGGCATCGCGACGCGACAACGGTTGCAAACCACCTGCTCACCCTCGCGCATTGTGGCGTTGCAAACGGGGCATACGGGTGGGAAAATGAGTGCATGGAGGTCGCCCAGCGCACGACGTAACTTATTGAGGATCAACATCGCAGTAAATATTGATCGTGCTCCAATCCTTCTGTTGGCGGATTGCGTCGATCTGCTCGCGGAGCAGCATTCGGGCGCGCGTGAACGAGAGCGACGTTTCGATTTTCAGCAGAAAAGCGAGGATATAGACCCCATTGATTCGATCAACGGGGGGCGACTGCGGGCCGAGCACACGACGACCGAACACCTCGCGCAACGAAACACCCAGCTGACGGGCCGCCGCACGCAACAACTGCGGGTCGCGGTGACGCATCGTGACGCTGATCAAGTGGGCGTATGGCGGATAGTGAAACGCCTCACGCTCACGCAGTTGAGTATTGACCATCGAGAGGTAGTCACCCTCGGCAGCCTGACGGATCACGGGGTGCAGCGGTTGCGAAGTCTGCACAATGACCTCGCCCATTTTTTCGCGACGTCCGGCACGTCCTGCCACCTGCGTGATGAGCTGGAACGCGCGCTCCGACGATCGGAAATCGGGATAGTTGAGCAGGTTGTCGGCATTGAGAATTCCGACCAGGCTCACGCGCGAGAAATCGAATCCCTTGGTTATCATCTGCGTTCCGACAAGCAGGTCGGTCGATCCGCTTTCGAAACGTCTAATTATCTCATTGAAAGCACGTTGCGACGAGGCACTATCGCGATCGAGGCGGTCGATACGAGCCTTCGGGAAGATCTGTGCCAACTCCTCCTCGACCTTCTCCGTGCCGAAACCACGCAACGTCACATCGGCCACCTTGCACGACGGACAATGTTCGGGAAGTGGCTGAGAATGACCACAATAGTGGCAACGCAGCGTATTCGGGCGATGATACGTGAGCGACACATTGCAGTGCGGGCACTCAACCACGCGACCGCAGTCGGTACACTCGACATAGGGCGAAAAACCGCGTCGATTCTGGAACAACATCGCCTGCTCGCCACGCTCCAAAACCTCGCTCACACGATCCAGCAGAGCCTTGTTGAAATGGGCGTGACGCTCGCCACGTTTGGCCGCTCGCAGCGTATCCGAAATGATGATTCGGGGCATCTGCGCACCGCCATAACGCTCTGTCAATGAAGCATATCCATACTTGCCTCGATGTGCATTCATAAAGCTCTCGATCGAGGGCGTCGCACTACCCATCACCACCCGCGCATCGTACATCGAGGCCGCCACAACCGCCGTATCGCGGGCATTGTAGCGCGGTGCGGGATCGTTCTGTTTGTAGCTCGCGTCGTGCTCCTCGTCGATCACCACCAGCCTCGGGTGCGACAGCGGCAACAGCAACGCCGAGCGCGTGCCGACAATCAATCGACCCGCCGCCGAACGCAACAGACGCAGGTAGATATCCGTTCGGCGGGTGTCGGTCAGCTTCGAGTGGTAGGCCACCACGCGGTCGCCAAAATAGCGACGCAAGCGCGAAATCAACTGCTCGGTCAGTGCAATCTCGGGCACCAACATCACAACGTCGCCGCCCTCGCGTAACGCCTTATCAATCAAGTGAATATATATCTCCGTTTTACCCGAGCCCGTCACTCCGTGCAGCAGCACACAGCGTTTGGAGCCGTGTTGCTCCTCGATCGAATGCAGAGCCTCGGTCTGCGCCTCGGACAGGGTCGGCAACGCCGCGCACGCCTCATCGGAGCCAAATCCGGCCTCGCGTTCGCGCTCGTGAAACTCAATCAACCCCTTGTCAGCCAACGCTTTGAGTGCGGCGGCATCGGCCCGCAACGTGCGTGTGCGTACCTCGCCCTCGAAACCCGAATCGGTGAGTCGTTCGGCAATCTCCAACAGTGCGGCATACTGCTTCGGTGCACGGCGCGTCAATCGTTCAAACTGCTCATTCAGAGCCTCTTGCGAGCGCAGAGCCACAGCCAGCGACACCGCCCGCTCGGTCGCCACACGAAATTCGTCCTCGGCAAACTCCTCGTCGGACATTCCGCTCGGTTTCATCTTCGACGGCAGCGCGGCGCGCATCACCTCGCCCACCGTACACATATAATAGTCGGCAATCCACTCCCACAGACGGCGTTGCTCGGCCGACAGCAGAGGCTCGGGATAGAGGATTCGCTGGATCGGTTTGGTGCGGAACTGCGGGCGCTCCGAGCTGATGCTCCACACGATGCCCGTATAGATTTTTCGCGGACCCAACTGCACCACAACTGCCTGACCCTCACGCAAATGCTCCGCCAGCTCACCCTCTGCCGAGAAGGTGAACGAAGGTTGCGCCAGGGGCAACACGATATGTGCATAGAGAGTCACTTTTGTCGAAATTCGGGTGCCGCTGAAGGCAGAGTTTAACCAATAAATTTGCAATGAAAAGAGCGGTTCAGGTGACCCCAAACCGCTCCTAAATCGTTCTATTCGGTGAGGGAGTCGCGCCGTTAGCGTTTGATCTCCTCGAAGCCGCGACCATAGACACCCGTAACGCTCGCATTCGAGATAAAGGCGTCAGGATCAACACGTTTCACCGTACGCAGAATGGTGCTTGTTTCGCTCTTGCGGCAGAGTACCATCACCACCTTGGTCGGCTCCTTGGTGAACCAGCCCGTACCGTCCATCACCGTACAACCGCGGTGCAGATCGTTGACAATAGCGTCGGCAATGGCGTCGTGATTCTTCGACATAATCATCAGCTGCGACGATTTCTTATCACCCGCAAGCACTGCATCGGCGGTGTAACCGCAAGCCGCAACCACAACGTAACCGAAGATAACCATCTGAATATCACGAGTTACCAACAGCGACGAACCGATGATGATAAAGTCGGTGATGAACAGAATTCGACCGTAGCTGATGGTGCGATACTTATTGACGATCAGCGCAACGATGTCCGTACCGCCCGACGTACCGCCCTGCAACAGACAGAGCGAAACACCGATACCCGACAGAATACCGCCCAGAATCGACGACAGCAGACGTTCGTTGCCCAGCTGCATAATGTCGGCGGGCAGGTGGGTTTGCAGCACGTTCATTGCGAACGAGAGCATAATGATCGAGAAAATAGTCTTGGTGCTGAACTTCCAACCGACTATGAATGAGGCAACTACAATCAGCACGGCATTGATCAGACCGACCATCGTACCCAGCTCGACATTACCGCCCGATGCGTAGTAGATCATCATTGCAAGACCGCTGGCGCCACCACCCGTACAACGTGCGGGAAGGATAATGCTCGACCACGCGAAGGCGTAGATCCACATACCGAGCGTCATAATGCCGTACTCTTTGAGTCCGCGCAAAATCTTCTGTGAGGTTGTTTCTGCCATAATTGTGTATGGTTTTTCGATGTTTAGACTTATTCTAAAATACAAAACTATTAAAAATTCCGTTTCGATGTATCGCGCCGAGCCGCTTTTTTTACAAATTTACGCCCAAATTTTGGCTTTTTGCGGGTTTGTAGAGGTCGCCCTGGCGTGCATCGAGCGCTTCGAGGCGGGCATCGAGCATCGCCAGCAGTTGTTCGTTGCGAATGAGCCCCCAGCCCTCGGTGTGGTGGTAGCGCGGAGGTGCCTCGCCCGCAAAACGCTCCACGACCAGATCAGGGCGCAGACGGCGCAGAATCTCGATGAACAGATCCAGATACTCCTCGATCGACCACGTGCGGAAACGCTCGGGCGCGCGGTCGTATTCGGCGGCCATAGCCGTACCGCGAAAGAGTTGCAACTGATGGAATTTGACGGTCGTGAGCGGCAGTGAGTTGATCGTATCGCACTGATCAATAAGCATTTGGTCGCTCTCCTCGGGCAGTCCGAGAATGAAATGCGCACCGCAGTGCAGACCTCGCTCGGCGGTCATCTCCACCGCTCGGCGGGCGCACTCGAAGTCGTGACCACGGTTGATTCGTGCGAGGGTTGCGTCGTAGCACGACTCGATGCCATATTCGACCGCAACGTAGTGCTCGCGCGCGATCTCGGCCAGCAGATCGAGCTTCTCCGCATCGACGCAATCGGGGCGCGTACCGACAATGATACCCTTCACCTGCGGGTGCGACAGAGCCTCCGAGTAGAGTTCGCGCAGGCGTTCGAGGGGCGCATAAGTATTTGAAAATGACTGAAAATAGGCCAGATAACCCTCGGCCGTGCGGTAGCGGCGAGTGTGGAACTCGATACCCTCCTCGATCTGCTGCGTGATGCTCTTCGCGGGGTCGCAGTAGGATGGAGTGAAGGCCTCGTTGGTGCAGAACGTGCAGCCGCCCGTCGAGATCCGCCCATCGCGGTTGGGGCACCCCAACGAGGCATTGATCGAGAGCTTCTGCACTCGACCGCCCATCAGCCTGCGAAAGTAGGCCGCATAGCTATTGAAACGGCGGGTATTCACGGACGTTTTGGTAATAATACGTATCGATATTCATACATTTGTTTCTCTTTGTCGAACTTGCCGTATTGTATGGTTACAGTAAATATTTTCTCTCGGAATGGGAAATTCTCGATTGCATCCCATCCAAATCCCCACCCATAATAGTAAGGTGGCTCGAAGGTCCTCTCATACACCACTTTGTCATCTCGAACCAAGATAATTCGTTCCTCATTATCTCCAAGACCTCGCCCCGAATATGGCAAACGAAGGTCTTGGGCAATTAACTCAGGATAGGGGTGCAAATTGCCCGTAAAATGGTAGATAAGATCATACTTTACTCCAAGTGCTTTTTCCATATCAATGTAGCAGGTGTCCACAACGCCAAAACTACAATGCCGCTCAATATATCGATAGATACGTTGATAAGGATTGGTATAACGGTCAACGAAGAAATAACCTATTAAAAGCAGTGGTATAATGTACTTTAATGTTTGATAAACCTTTCTCATTGTTCTTTTATTCAAACCACTTTTATCTTTTTTTAGTATTTCATCTAATGTGGCATCGTATTGTTCTTTTGTTATTTGACTTTTGCTCTCTTCGCCCTTGTCATTGACGGTCTAAAAGTCGCCCCACGCTCGCAAAGATGCGATTTGTTGACGAAAACTGCACTTTGCCAAATCTGACTGAGTTCAATTATCGTCTTAAGCCTTTCGCAGCGCCTCGATGAAGCCTCCGAACTGCGCCCAGAGGTGCTCGGTCTGCAACCACAACTCGCGCGCCTGAGCCGCCACCGAGGGGCGTTCACTCTCGATATCAGCCAAGTAACCCTCGTCAATGGGGTGCTCGTCGGCACAGAACTCGTTGTAGTAGGCCGCGAATCGCTTGCCGAAATTACGCACCTCGCCCACAGGCAGAGTGCCCGTACGGCGAAACGCACTCCACATCGAGAGTATCGCCCTGTCGACCGATTTGTCGTTCAGGTCGTCGGCGATATCGTCATACGAATCGTACTCCTCCATTGCTATGTAGGTGTAAGCCAGGCGAGTAGTCGCTTCGAGATGATCCTCGGGATCGAGTTCGAGCAACATCTCGAATATCGCCGCTGCCATCTCCCAATCGCCAATCAGGAAGTGGTCGATGGCCGAACAATAGACAACCTCCAATGCCGCCTGCGAGTTGTCGTCCTCCCACTCGAAGATCACCTCGCCCGAGTCGGGCAGGAGCTCTTCGAGGCGCTGTACGGCGTGATAGCGGGTGTTGCAGGCAGCCTCGATGTTGCCCTGCTGCTCCTCACGGCGCGAGCGCGCCAGAATCTCAACAAAGTCCCATTTTCGGTCGGCGGGATCGGCTACCAAACGGAAGGTCTGGTCGGCCGTAGGTCTAAGCTGTGGTTTGATCATTGCGTCGTTTCCAGATGATAAATACGATTACTGTTACGAGCGTTATCGCTCCGCCAAGCACGTAACTCAGCGTATGGTCGAGGTGGAACATCTCCTTTCCGAGGAAGAGATAAGTGCCACACACAAAGGTCATTACCGTGGCGGGCAGGAGCGAAACCCAATAGTTCTTCTTGCGGCCGATGAGGTAGACCGTCACCGCCCAAAGCGTGAATACCGCCAGCGTCTGGTTGAACCACGCGAAGTAGCGCCACACCACGTCGAAATCGACCAACGTGATGATGAATCCAACCACGAACAGCGGAATCGAGATCGCCAGACGTTTCGCGAGGCTCTTCTGCTCGACTTTGAGGAAGTCGGCCACGATCAGTCGCGCGCTGCGGAACGCCGTGTCGCCACTGGTGATCGGTGCGGCAATCACACCCAGCACCGCCAGGATACCACCCACGCGACCGAGCGTCGTGTCGGCAATCAGCTTAACCGCCCACGAAGCGTTGTTGCCGTGCTCCGCCAGCGCCGTGCCCAGCGCCTCAACACCACCAAAGAAGGCCATCGCAATAGCCGCCCAAATCAGCGCAATCAGGCTCTCCGAGATCATCGCACCGAAGAATACGGGTCGGCACTGCTTCTGGTCGGTCAGGCAACGCGCCATCATCGGCGACTGCGTAGCGTGGAAACCCGAGATCGCACCGCACGCAATGGTGATGAAGAGCGTCGGCACAATGGGGAAGTCCTCGGCGTCGGCCTTGAAGTTGTGCAGCGAGGTCAGTTCGGGGATCGTGTAGTCACCAAAAATCAGCACGCCCAACAGTCCGAGCGCCATAAACATCAACGCCGCACCAAACAACGGATAGATACGTCCGATGATCTTATCGACGGGCAGCAACGTAGCCAAAATATAGTAAATCAGAATGATAGCAATCCACCACTGCAACGGGATCGAGGGTGTCATACCCGCCAGCAGACCCGCCGGGCCGAGCAGAAACACCGCACCCACCAGCACCATCAGGCAGACCGTGAACACACGCATCACCTGCTTGACGCCCGAGCCGAGGTACTTACCGATGATCTCGGGCAGGCTCTGACCGTCGTTTTCGAGCGAGATCCAACCGCCCAAAAAGTCGTGCATCGCGCCGAACAGAATACCTCCCGCCGTGATCCAGATGAAGGCCACGGGACCGTAGAGCGCTCCGAGCACCGCGCCGAAGATCGGGCCCAGACCTGCGATGTTGAGCAGCTGAATGAGGAATGTTTTCCACTTCGGCAGGGGCATATAATCGACGCCGTCGAAGTGGGTTTGCGAGGGCACGGGCTTACCCGCCTCGGCTCCAACGAGCCGTTCGAGGTAGCGGCCATAGACGAAATATGCCACCACCAACAGAGCGAAACAGATGATAAAGGTGATCATAGGCGAAAGTAATTTTATGCGAAGATACGAATAAAAATCGGAGATTGTTCACTCTTTTGCGTCAGAATCGCCCCGAGAGGTTGGAATTGCGATTCGAAATTCGTAACTTTACCATCGGATGTTGCGAATTAACGGGCGATTCGGCAATGAGAATAATATCATATATCTGTAATATTTTATGAACAAAACTACCCGCATCGTATGCTTATGCATACTTGGTGCGGTGGGTTGCGAGGCGTGCGGCGAGAGTGGATACGAGGTGCGAGGCGAGGTGTGCGACGGGGCTGGTTGCGGGCGAGGCTCAGACAAAATTTGCGATAAAATGATATAATTTGGTTTGAAAGTTGGAATATTCGAAATTTTTTTCGGATATTTGCACCGCAAAAGGATCAAGACCTTTGAAGTGATGCCGCAATAGCTCAGTTGGTAGAGCGTTTCACTCGTAATGAAGAGGTCACGAGTTCAAGTCTCGTTTGCGGCTCAAAAAATCCCCGAAACAACCACGTTTCGGGGATTTTTTTGTATAAGCAGGATTATTTCTTGTCTACAAGTTTACGATAACAAGATGCTATATATAGGCAAGGCTTCGAATGCAACAACCTGTACCAAGCACGTTTAGCATTACGCACCTTGCAACTGCTAATGACGATGAATAGTACAAAGGCAGTAAAAATTATCATCATAGCACGGATGAGAAGTGTTCCAGGATCCTTCTCGATCCAACCATCAATGAAATCAAAGAAGTAGGATCCCTGGCTGATGGCGATGAAGCCCAGGAGGGTCGATGTTACAGTCAGAATGAAAATCGTAATATTGTTCTGGCGTTGATTGATCAGATTCTTCTCCTCAGATCGAAGCGCAAGGCGTTGTTTTGTTGCGTCGATGATATTGCCTGTACCCGACGCCTGTGAGATAATATAGAACAAATCGTTAATCTCATCTTTTGAGGATTCGGTCTTTTGCAGGAAGAGAATAATCTTATTACGCTTCTTGTTGATATTGATTGCGGTCGATTGATCTACCTGAGTAATGTAGTTATTCTCGTAGAAGATAACAATATTGCGCTCGATTATTCGATACAGTCCGTGATCAATGCCCGCAATGCAAGGACACATCTCGAAGTACTTATTGCGATCGGCCGAATAGTAGTTCTTCGACCACATTCTTTCATACTCGATATACTCCTTGCCGATCTTCGAGCTACTCTTGAAATTGAGCAGAATAGTGTTGTTGCCATAGGCGAAGATACTGACAAACTTGCGTGTTCCCCACTGATATTGCGACAGTCGTTTCTGCGCCAGACTGCGTGGTACATATTTATAACCCTCATCACCAACGAGCAAACCATAGAGCGAGCGACAGTTGTGCAACGACCACGTAAATGCATCCTGTTTATTGAATTCGAGGTCGGTCTCCTTGATCTCTAATGTGGGATAAATAAAGCCGCGACTCGTATGTAGCTGGTCGAAATTGTCAATAACGGTTTCGAGCGAATCGTTCTCTTCGATCAAATATTTGCCCTGTGTCTGCCACGAAAAATCTTTGGCAATTTGGGCTTTTGCCTGATTCGTTATGCATCGGATCAGATAGTTGCATAGATCCCAGAAGGGTTTGCCCGCGATCTTCTCGGCGGCTGCGTTTGTATCTGACGGTTGAAAGTATCGCGCAAGCTCAGTTGTGGTTTGTCCGGTCGATTCGAGGTTGGCGCAACCGTTGAAAAATTGTTTCAGTACGATGACTTCATCAATAGGCAAGTCATTGATTATCACATTGAAACAGACAATGCCGACATTTCTGAACGGGAAGAAAGTGATCGAGACTTTCAACGGGATTATCTTCTTGCTGAAGAAGTTGAAATAGGTCGTACCGATTGGGTATCTGAAACTGCTATTGATTCGCTGTCCGGTTTTGCAAAATTCATCTGCGACGTCGCCACAAACACACGTTTGGGCTTTGTCTGAATCCATCGTGGTGCAAAATGGCGAAGTAACAAAAATATCTGCAACGCTACTTCTCAGACCGTTCAATAATGTTTTCAGCTTGTCCGATTGGCCATTAATATTGATATTGAACGCGCAAAATTCAGCCAGAGCACCCTTGCGTATGGTTTTGATTAGGCGCTGTTTCTGGAAGATAAAACAGACATCACGACCATATTTGGCAGCAAGTTCGGGGTTATCATTAACCTCTGCGTCGGCTTTGTCGCCATACTGCTCCTGCATCTCTTTATCAACGTGGAAAAGCCTTTTTGACAAGAGTTGGAAACCATACGCTTCAACTTCCTCCTTCAACTTCTCGCCATTGAACATATGTATCGGCAACGAGCCAGCGCCACTGTGGGTCAATTGGTCGAACTCCTCTTTGGTGATTTTGGTTTCGGCAAACTGATCGCCCTCTAACGTATCCTTGACAAAGTATTCGTCCTCTTCGTGCGAGATGTTCGTATTGATGATCAGCAGACCGTTATCGCGGGTATGTCGGCATAGTTGCTCGAGGTGCGATCGGAGCGACCAGGTCGGAATATGTTGAATGATATGGCTCGACAGAACGATGTCGAATTCGTCGTGAAGGTGACTGTTCTCCAATGACGAATTCAGCAACAGGATCTTATCATTGAAATTATGATCATTAACATACTTTTGGGCAACCGCAAAGCGCTCCGCATCGGGCTCCAGACCGACGATTTTGGAGGCTCCGTTGACGAAATCAACAAACAATCGACCTTCGCCACAACCCACATCGAGCAACGAGTAGTTGGTCAGATTGATTTGCGATATCGTGTGATGGATATTGCGAAAAACTGCCTGCTCACTTCGAGCCCAATAGTCATCATTGTGCTGAAACTGACCAATCAGGGTCGCGGTAATTCTGTCATTAGGATCGGGATAGGTGTATGTTTTCGACATAATCTTAGATTTTCACCAATATTAATATATGTACCCTTACTCGATTCGGGGAGGGAGGGCGAAGTAGAGCGCGCTGTCGGCGGCCGTGGCGGGCGGTTCGGGGGTGTAGAAGTCCTCGACCAGCAGACGGAATCCGAAGTTGCGGGCCGTCAGCGAGTCGAGTGCCTCGGCGCGTGACGGATAGAACTTAACCGACAGTGAATCAATCGTAAAGTGCGGGCGCGAGGGCTTATCGTTCAGGTTGCAGAGCTCCAAAACCAACTCGCGGGCCGTCGAATCGGCCATAAACGTATGGATATATTTGTCGCGCGTCTGGCGGCGGTAGCGCAGCGTGTAGAACTTCGAGCGGCGCTCGGTCGAATCGACCAGATAACCCACCGTGCGGTGGCTCGGATTCTTGTCGGTCGAGTCGATACGGTAGTAATACTCAACAAGATACTCGCCTGCGCGGGGAATGGGGATACGGCGTTTCATCTTGGCGGTGTCGGCCACCGAGCGCAAACGGATCGTCGTGTCGAAATAGATGCGGCGCGCGCTGGCACGGCGAGCAATGGCGTTGATCGTGTCGAGGTCGGCCACCTGTGCATTCAGAAGGTCCGACTCGCGTTCGAGGCGCTGGATCGCAAGCTCCACGGCATCGGACAGTCGGGCGCTCTTTCGCTTCGAAAAACTGTTGATCGTAAGGTGCAGATCCTCAACCGTATAACCATACTTCTCGAAGATCGGCTCATAGAGCATCATACTATCGAGCGTGATGTCGTGGCGATCGACATAGGCGTTGGTGAGATATACATCGTAGAAGATCTCGGCTAGGCGATCATCGGGGATCACGCGCGGTTTGTTGCAGGCCGAAACGAGGGCCACCAACCCAACCAGCACGAGGCTTCGTATCACTGTTTTCATCTGTTTCATTTCTCTATTTTGGTTTCGGCGGGGCGGATCATCGTGCGCACGGTCAGCTGTGTGATTGCCGTCGTCACGACCGCCATTGCCGCTATAATCAACAATATATCAGTTAGTTTCATCTCGACGGGATAGTATCTCACCACGAACGTCGTGCCGGGCATTTCGATCAGTCCGAACTGCTGTTGCGCCCAGCATACGCCCACGCCGATCACCAATCCGAGCGCGGCACCGAGGGTTCCGATCAATGCGCCCTCGCCCGTGAAGATCGAGCGAACGAATTCGGTACGGGCACCGATGGCTCGCAGCGTTGCGATGTTGTCGCGTTTGTCGATGATGAGCATTGCCAGCGAGCCGACGATCGAGAACGAGGCGATGATCAGCACCAGCAGCGAGATGAAGAAAATACCCCATTTCTCGTACTTCATAATGCGGTACAGGGCGGCCTGCTGTTCCAATCGAGTCACGACCCGAAACTCCTCACCCACAATTCGTTGCACCTCGTCACGGGTACGTTCGAGCGACTCTTCGTTACGCACGTCGATGAGCAGTTGCGTTGCTCGACCGTCGTAGTCGAAGAGCGATTGCGCCAGCTCGATTGTGGTCAGAATATATGCGTTATCGACATCGCCACTGATCGTAAAAACGCCCGAGGGCCACGTGCGACGGTGGCTATAAGCGTCGAACGGCAGCAGGGTCGAGATCTCGCCACGGCGGGGCGAATAGAGGTTCAGAGGGGTGTCGAGGAATGTACGCACGCCGAGCTGGTAGGCCACGCCCGAGCCGACGCAGGCCTGCTCGATCTCGCCCAGACGCAGTTCGAAATCGCCCGTGCGGACATACTCGTCCATCGGCAGCACGTCGCCGTAATCGAGATCGACACCACGTACCGTGACCACCACCTGGCGACCTCCGTACTCGGCCAATGCGCTCTGTTCCAGCGCAAACGACACTCCTCGCACGCCCGCTATCGAGCGCAACGAATCGGTCGGCAGAGCCTCGATCGTGAAGGTTTTACCCTCGCGCGGTCGCACCTCCAAATCGGCATCGAAGGCCGACTGCATACCATCGACCAGCGCCGTAAAACCGTTGAAAACCGACATCAGAATGATCATCGCCGCCACGGGCACACCGACAGCCACGACGCTCACCGCGGAGATCACATTGATCACCGAGTGCGACTTGGCCGAGAACAGATAACGGCGGGCAAACAGCAGCGAGAGCATTGCTTCGTTCTGAGTGGGTTAAATGGCTGATTGAGCGACAATTACTCCTCTTTCAGCAGGGTGTCGATATTGGCGATATACTCCAACGAATCGTCCAGGAAGAACTGCAATTCGGGCACGCTCTTCACCTGGTTGCGGATACGCTGACCCAACGCGCGACGGATCATCCAATTGTTCTCTTCGAGCGTGCGCATCACCTCGGCGCTCTTCTCGAAGGGGAAGATGCTGAAATAGATCTTGGCATAGTTCAGGTCGGGCGACACGCGCACGGTGGTCACCGACGCCATCACGCCACGCACCAACGAGGCGCCCTCTTTGAGCAGAATCTCGGCTACGTCCTTCTGAATCTGACGTGCCATTTTAGCTTGTCTTGTGCTTTCCATTTATTGTGTTTTATGCTTGTTAATCAACTATTTAGTCTTTGCCGTTTGCAGCGCGGCACGCTGGGGTGACGCAGCCGCAGCGGCCTCTTTGGCGGCCTTACGCTCGGCATCGGCACGACGTTTCTCGGCACGACGCGCGCGACTCTCGCGCATACGTTCGAAGGCCGCAAACTCGCTCGCCTTGCCCACTCGATAGCCGTAACCGATGGTCAGGTAGATGTTGTCGATGGGCGAACGACGCGGTGTGGTCGCAAAGGGGTTTTCGGGGCCGTCGGTGGCGTTGCCCGCATATTTGTTGGTGTTGCGCAGGATGTCGCCATAGCCGAAATAGTAGCGAGCACCGATCGAAAATTCGTTGCGTCCCGCCAGGTAGGCCACGCCACCACCGCCCGCCAGACCATAGTTCCAGCGATTGTCGCGCACCAGCTTGAAGTTGTAGACGCCCGCCGTGCCCTGCAACTCATTGACGTAGGTCGATGAGATGTTGTAGGCGAACGTCACCGCCAGGTCGATATAGACTCGCAGGCGGAAATCGGCCAGGTAAAAGTGTGGTTGCCAAACGATTGGCACCAGCACCGAGTTGATGTGGCGCGTGTAGCGCAGAGCCTTCGTTTCGGGGTTTTCGGACGAGAAATAGGGGTAATACGAGTAGCCGCGCTTCATAAATTCGATGTCGGCACCCACCGCACCGACAAATCGCTCGGCGGTGTAGTGACGCCACGTGACGCCGCCCGTATATCCGCCCCACATCATTCGCATCTCCTGCTTGGGGTAGAAACGTGCCGTCGATGCGCCCCAGCCGCCCTTGACGCCAAAGACGTGCTGCGCGTGGGCAGTGAGCGTAAAGCCCATCACTGCCGCGAGTGTCGTGAGTATGGTTATGATCCTCTGTTTCATCTGTTTAGAAATTAAAGTTTGAGCCGAAACCGCCAAACGGATTGCTCGAATTGTTGCGTGTGCCCTCCTCTTTGCGACGCTTCTCCTCTTCGCGTTTCTTGCGCTGCTCCTCGTAGAACTTGACCAAGCGAACGCTCTCGCGGGCATCGAGCTGGCGAATCAACGACTGCATCGTCACGGGGGCAAACATTCGATTCATATCGGCCACGATCTCCACGTCCCAATTCATCTTGGTGGCGATCAGCTCCTCGTCGCGCTCGTTGTGATAGATCTCGACACGCTCGGGCTGACGGCTCTCGATCAGGTTGCCACTATCCCAGCGACCGTTGCCGTTCACGTCCTCAACGATACGCACATTGTATTCACCCTCAGGCACATAGCTGAACGTATGCTTACCCGTGCGGGCATTGCGAATCTGGTCGATCACCTTCTTGCCGTCCGAGCCCGTCAGTTGCAGAATGTAGGTGGCCGAGTCGCTCTTGCCACGCAGATTGACAATCACTTTGGCATACTTGTCGGCCGCCATCGTGGTCAGCTCCTTGCCGATCGAGTCGTTGGCATAGCCCGCAACATCGACAAAGGTCGAGTCGGGAATCACCAATTTATATTTCAGTCCGTCGCCCCACTTGGTCATCAATCGCCAGCGACGCATATTGGTCGTGTCGCGCGTCAGGGTAATCGGCACATTGCGTGTCTGCTGCTTGTTGTCGATCTCGGCGAGCGCTATCGACGCGGTGTCCAACTTCACCAACGGATACTCGAACTCAAACTCCAAACCACGCTCGGGGTTGATGTCGCCCGAGGTGGTGAAGCGGTACGAGAAGGGATTCTTGGCGGGGGACGGAGTGTACTCCACGCCTGCCTCCTCGGCCTTTTTGCGTTCGCGCTCCTCGCGTTCGCGGGCACGCTCCTCCTCCTTGGTTTCGATCTTGCGCCACGGCAGCAGGAGCTGTTCGGTGGTGATATTGAGGGTGTTGGTGGTGTCGTGCTTCATATAGACGATTCGACCGCGAATGGTGTCGGGCAGCTGCTCGGGCGCAACATTGAGCCACAACGACATCGTGTCGCGACCCTCGGTCTGGTACTCCCAGATCACCTGCTCGGCGGCGATACTATCCAAAATAATGCTGTCGATCTGCGGGCGTGGCGCACCGAAACGCAGCACCGCCTGGTTGCTCTTGGGTCGCTCGAAGGCGGTCAGCATCTGTCGCTTGAAGGTGCCGTCCATAAACATTCGCATATAGAGCTGCGGCTCGCCCGTCACGTAGCGGCGCAGCGAGTCGTACCAAATTGCAAACTCCTGCATCTGGGCGGGGTTCTGCTCCTCCTCGACAAAACCCACCAGATCGGTGCCGGGGTCGTACATCTGGTTGTCGTTCTTATCCTGGAACGCATAGATGCGATAGGCGGTGGGTTTGAGGTTCTTAGCCAGGAAGATACCGTTGGTTTCGGCACGGGCAATGGCGTCAGGCGAGCGGCGCAACATCGTCGAGTCGAACTCCGAGGTACGCACCAACGTATCGAGTGCCAGCGAATCGGCACGATAGAAATAGATGTAACTCTTCGCCACACTATCCGACTTCTGGGCGTCGGCCGTGTAACCCGACATCCACATCGAGTCGATCTCCTCGCCCGTCGAGAAGACATACGAGAACGAGTGCAGGGGGTTACCCTCGTTGTTGTCGCGCAACGACGCACCGAAATTGAGCACGTAGGTCTGATCGTCGAGCAGGGTATCCTTGATGTCGATCAACACGCCGCGACCACGAATCGAGAGCGTCGGTTTGGTCTTCATTCGGGGCGAAGTGAAGAACTCCTTATGTTGGTCTTTGAGCTGCACATACTCGTTGAACTCGACGAAGATACGCTTTGCGGCGAACTTGGTCGTATGGTTCTCGGGCGTAGCGACCATCAGCACGGGCGGAATCGTGTCGCGCGGACCGCCCTGCGGGGTTGTGGTGTTGGCACAGCGCACCAGCATCGACGAGAGAAACAGCATCAAAATGGCCGTTTTCGCCGCCGTGCGGAGCGTTAGTGTCTTTTTCAGAAGAGTCATCTTTCGAGTTTATACTTAACTACTTACATTCGTTGTTAGTCAATCGGATCGGCGGGAGTGTATTGCCCCTCGGTCGAGCCGTCGACCTCGTCACCCTCGTCGGGATCAGGCGTTTCGGGATCGGGCGTTTCGGGCACCTCGGGCGCAACATATGCCTCGTTGTTCATTCGCCACGGACCCTCGACATAGCGTTTCTTGGCCGACCACGGACGGAACGTGACGCTCACATAGAGGTCGGGCAGATTCTCCACCACCTCGGTCATACGCCACGCAAAGAGTCGGTTCGCGGTATCGACCACCACGATGGTTGCGGGCGTAGCCGTCAGCTGCAACACCACCGACTCACCCTGCTGCTCGGCACGCGCCATTGCGTCCGAACGCTTCTCGCCCGACGTTTTCGAGGTCAGCACACCATTCAGCGCGTCCTCATACGAGGCCACGGTCCACAGCGTGGTGTCGGCCGCAAAGGCATAGGCAATCACGCCCTCGCCCTGCACCGCAACACCGCCCGACTCGGCCTGATAGTAGGGTCGGAGGTTGTAGCGACAATCCATTGTCACCTTCTTGAAACAACCCGTTGTGGCGACCGCCAAAGCCGCCAAAGTTATGATTCTAAACCATTTATTCATTTCCAATTACTTCACTTTCGTGTTTCGAGAGCAGCTCCGCGCGCAGCTCCTCCATCGTCTTGCCCGACACGGGGTGCTTGCGGCCCTTCATCAGTTCGCACAGCGGAGCCAGCACGAAATCGCGCTCCTCGATCAGCGGATGAGGAATGGTCAGTCGGGGAGACTCGATCACCAGATCGTCATAGAACAGAATGTCGATATCGATCATACGCGACGAGTAGTGAGCACCCGTTTCGGCTTTGAGGCGAGTCTCCTCCTCGCGGTCGCGACCCAACTCGCGCTCGATGGCCTGAACTGCGTCCAGAACCTCGTCAGCCGACAGATCGGTATCGACCTCCAAAACCTGATTCGAGAACTCATCGTCCGACGAGAAACCCCACGGACGGCTCTTATAACGGTGCGAGCAGCGAAGTACGATACCCACCTTGTCGTTGATCATTCGTTGTGCGGTGCGCAGGCGCGATTTCACGTCGCCCAGATTGCCGCCGGTAATTAAAGTTACACGTGCCATATTCGGTTGAAGTTTTAAGTTTTTTGTTTATAGTTTTACAATTAATTTACTGATTGCCAATGCAAAATGTGTCGCCACGATCAGCGGATTGCCATTCTGAACAATCTGTCCGCGGGCGGTTTCGATCTCGGCCACGAGGGCCTCGATGTTGTGGTTGCCCACAAACGGCGCGAACTTCGAACAGAAGGCCGCCTCCTCGGCCCACAAGTAGCTGATCTCGGCCATACCTGCGTTGAGCATATAGCTCTCGCGCAGCAGTCGGAGCGAGTCGCCAAAGAATGCGATCTGGCGGTCGCGGGTCAGCGTCGCAAACGCCTCGGCCCAATCGAGCAGTTCGAGGTGTTTGTTGCTGTAACTCAGGCGCATCAACGTGCAGAACATCTCGAACGATGCCGCCGACATCTGGTCGCCACCTTGCACCAAACGACGTGCCTCGATCAGATCGCCACACGCCAGACGTGCCAACTGCTCGGCACGCTCGCGCTCCAAACCACTCTCAGCCACGAGTTGTGCGGTCAGGTCCTCGCTGTCGATACGCGGCACGGCCACCTCCTGCGTACGCGAGATGATGGTCGACAACAGTCGCTGGGGCTGGCTGCTGACCATCAGGAAGAGGGTCTTGTCCCACGGTTCTTCGAGGATTTTGAGCAGTGTGTTTGCCGCCTCGTTGTTCATCAGCTCGGGCAGCCACACCAGCACGATCTTATACTCACCCTCGTAGCTCTTGTACGACAACGTGCGAATGATCTCGCCCGCATCGTGTACCGAAATGAGCGGTTTGAGCGTCTTGCCCAGGTCGAGTTTATCGTTCCACATCGCCTCGTCGAAGTAGGCTCCCGTCGCTGCGATCATCTCGCGCCACGGTTTGAGGAAGTCGCCACTGATCATCTTCTCGCCCGACTTTTTGCCCTGCTTATTGACCGGAAACACGAAGTGAAGATCGGGGTGAACCAGCTCGGCCATCTTGCGGCACGAAGGGCACTCGCCACACGAATCACCGTCGTGGCGGTTGCTGCAATTGACATATTGAGCGTAGGCCAATGCCAGCGCAAACGCTCCGCCACCGCACTCACCCGTGAAGAGTTGAGCGTGGCTCACACGTCCCTGATCGACCGCTCGGCGCAATCGTTCCTTGATTTGGTTGTGTCCTATGACCTCCGAAAATCGCATTTTCAGTCAGTTTTTTTGTTTTTATGTTTTCAAGCTCAGCCCAACAAATTGGCAAAATCAAAGATTTTGACACACCTTCGGGGGCTCGCCTTCGGCGACCGCCCCAGCCCCCGAAGGTGCGTGTGCGTATCGCCACCCGCCATATGGGCGGGTTTTACTGTTTTCGGTTGTAGCAGATTGGAATCTGTTTGCAAAATCCCAAATCTTCTCGCAACTCTCCCCCCCAATAACAACCATATGGGCGGGTTTTGCTTTTTAGTTTGCTATCCACTCAATCCAAGTTCGGCGGGTGCGGGGGGCGGCCTTTGGCCGAGCCGCTGAACTTGGGCAGTTTCCGCAGAAACTGCCTTTAATATCCTCAATCCAAAACCCAATTAATCTTGAATCTTGAATTTACTTCTCCTCCTCCTTCATCAGACGGATCAGGTCGCGGGTCAGCTGCACGCTGCGAGCAACGCACACGCCCAACATCGCGGCGTAGATCACGATCCACAACCAACGCAACTCGGCGGCCTGCAATTCGTCGATAAGGGTCATCAAGCAGTAGATTGCCATCACGATGAACAATCCCGCGAAAATGATGATTCGTGCTTTCATATCTCAGTCGTTTTCAATCGTTTACTTCTTTCCTGTCGAGCCAAAGCCACCCTCGCCTCGCTCGCTCTCCGCAAGCTCCTCGGTCAGCTCCCACTCCACCTGCTCGTGGCGTGCCACGACCATCTGAGCGATGCGCTCGCCCGCCTCGATGCGGAACTCCTCGTTGCTCAGATTGACCAGAATAACACGAATCTCGCCACGATAGTCGGCGTCGATCGTGCCGGGCGAGTTGAGCACCGTGATGCCGTGCTTTGCCGCCAGGCCGCTACGCGGACGGATCTGCATTTCGTAACCCTCGGGCAGCTCGATCGAGAGTCCCGTGGGGATCATTGCGCGCTCCAACGGGCGCAAAACCACCGCCTCGTCGATGTTGGCACGCACGTCCATACCCGCCGAAAGAGGCGTAGCATAGCGCGGCAGATCGAAGCGCGAACGGTTGATAACTTTCACTTTCAACATAGTCTGTCTATTGTTTTTTCTTGTTTCGTATCGTTTGAATCACAGCCACGGCGATCAATCCCGCAAAGCTCACCGCAAGACCTACGGTGCGCTCGCGACCCTCCCAGCGCAGCGCCGCAACGCCCAGGGTGAAGAGCACGAGGCTCAGTGCATAGACTGCAAGTTTTATCTTCGCTTTTGTCGTCATAGTTCCAAAAAATTTTTCTAACCACGTCGTAAAATCGAGCGCACCATTGCCGCCACATCAATCTTCTCGCGGCGCACCACGTAGAGCGCATACGAGCCGACCAGCAGTGCATTGAGGGCATACTGCGCACCCACCGCACCGATCGTTCGCTCACCCGCCACACTCAGCGCATAAACTGCCAGAGCCACAGCTACATACTCCACGATTCGTGCCATCGGGTAGGGCGTGGGATAGTACCTGCGATTGAGCCAATAGCTCACCGCAACCATCGCCGCCTCGCTCGCCAGACGTGCCCACGCCGCACCGTAGTAGCCATACTTGGGCACCAGCGCCACGTTGCATAACACCGTGAAAATCAGGCCCACAAACGTCACCGCGATAGCCAACCACGTGCGCTCCTCGCGTTTGTACCAGAACGAGAGGTTGAGCCACACACCGCTGAGCACGTTGGCGCCGAGCACCACTGGCAGGATGAAGATTCCCTGACGGAAGTCGCGCCCCACGATCAACGCGAAAAGGTCCTTGAAAAGTGCGATGCCGAGGAAGATCAACATCGACGCGATCATATAGTATTTCAGCGCGGCGGCGTTCATCGACTTGAAGTCGTCCTTGCGATAATTGGCCAGGAAAAATGGCTCGGCCGCCAGGCGATACATCTGCGTGAAGAGCATCATCACCACCGCAATTTTGGTGATTGCGCCATAGATACCGAGCTGAGCCATAGCGTTTTCGGGCACGAGGTACTTGATCATCTGGCGGTCGATAAATTCGTTTGCCGTGCCCGCCACGCCACTCACCAGCAGCGGCAGCGAGTAGCTGAACACGGTCGCCAGCAGCAGCCAATCGACCTTCGGCACGGTGCGCTCAGTGGTGGGCAGTATCGAGGCGAAAGTGATCACACTCGCCGCCAAATTGGCCACAAAAGCCCAACCCACACCGAACTCCGTAGCAAACAGTCCCATCGCACCAAATGCAAATGCTAAACCCGTCTGTAACACGATGTTAACCATTTTGAGCGTCACGAAACGACCCGCGCGACCCTGCTCTCGGAGGCGCGAGAAGGGGATACAGCTCGCCACGTCGAACATCACAATCGCACCCACCAGAACCACATATTCGGGGTGTGCGACGTATGCCTCGCCCATTGCCCTCGCGATGGGTTCGCGCAGTGCCGCCACCGCTGCGAAGAATGCGACCGCCGCCAGCGACGTAATGCCCCAAACGGTTGAGAATAAGCGTTTTTTGGCGGCACGCACGTCGCCTCCTGCCGCATCGGCCTTCGCCGCAAAACGGAAGTAACCCGACTCCATACCCATCGTCAGCACGACCAGCGCAAAGGGTATAAGTGCGTATATATCAGTGATTATGCCATACTCCGCCTGCCCGAAGACGCGGGTGTAATAGGGCGTCAGCAGGTAGCTCAGGAAGCGACCGATGATGGTGCTGATGCCGTAGATGGCGGTTTGTTTGGCAAGTTTTTCGAGCATAGTTTTGCTATTTATAACTTACAAAGTTATAAAAATAATTGGCTCTTCCAAAACTTACGCCCCGGAACTTGCCTTCGAGCGCGCGCACGAGGCGTCACAACCTCCCGAAAATTACAATAGGAAATTGTAACGATTACAATATTTAATTTGATTTTTAGCGACCTCGTTTCGGGTCGTGTAGGGCTGCCCCCCCGCTCGCCAATTCTACTCGCAACGATCGACCGAACGGCACCACTTCCGCAGACCGCACTCGGCACACTTCGGCTTGCGCGCCGTGCAGACGTAGCGACCGTGCAGAATCAGCCAATGGTGCGCCTTCGGTAGCAGTTCGGCGGGGATATGGGCGGTCAATTGTTGCTCGGTTTGGAGCGGTGTACGGGCGCGCCACGAGAGTCCAATACGCGCCGCAACACGAAAAACGTGGGTATCGACCGGCATCACAAATTTGTTGTAAATGACTGCACCAACGACATTTGCGGTCTTGCGACCCACACCCGGCAGACGTTGCAGCTGGTCAATATCGTCGGGCACCACACCCCCAAATTCGCCCGCCAGCATACGAGCCATTGCCGCAAGATTTTTGGCCTTGTTGTTGGGGTACGAGATGCTGCGAATGTAGGTGTAGATCTCCTCGGCCGTCGCCTCAGCCATCGCCTGCGGAGTCGGAAAACGATCGAACAGCGCGGGCGTGGTCAGATTGACACGCTTGTCGGTGCACTGCGCCGAGAGAATCACCGCCACCAACAGCTGGTAGGGATTCTCGTAGTGGAGCTCGGTTTCGACCTCGGGCATATTTTCGGCAAACCACCCGAGAACACCTACGTATCGCTCTTTGAGTGTCATCGTTTTATGAGGTTTTGAGTTATGCTAACACTTTGAGTTTGGCGAACTTAGCCAACAGACTCTTCTTGCCGATCTGCGGGTCGTCGAAGCGCACCGAGATTATCATATCCTGCGATGCGGGCTCGACACCGAGCACCACACCCGTACCAAATTTGGCGTGCTCGACACGCATTCCGGCACAGATGTTCGTCGCGCTACCGCCACCCGCAGGGGCTCCGGCCACCGCACCCGAACCCGAAATTCGGCGCAGATTCGAGGGGCGTGCGGGCTCGACAACCATCGAGGGTCGCGGACGCTGTTCGCCACCATAATTTGCTCGCTCGCCACGATCCGAACGACGCTCGTACGCTCCCCGCTGACCGCCAAAATTGGGTCGCTCGCCACGACGCTCGTAGCCACCCTGCTGACCCGACGAAGGCTGTGCGCCGTTCTTGTAACGGTAGTCGAAACGCTGTCGAAGTTGCTCAATAGCAGAGGGTTGCTCGCTACGATCGACCTGACGTTCCTCTTCCAGATCGAACGCCACATCAAGGTATCGGCGGTCGATTTCGCCCAGGAAACGGCTCGGGCGACAGAACTCCATCGAGCCCCACTTGAAGCGCGTTTCGGAGAACGACAGCACCGCCTTGCGCTTGGCGCGCGTCAGTGCCACGTAGAACAATCGACGCTCCTCCTCGATACCCTCCATCGACTCGACGGCACGTTGCGACGGGAAGAGGTCGTCCTCCATTCCGACGATATATACATACTTGAATTCCAATCCCTTAGCCGCGTGAACGGTCATCAGCGTCACCTTGTTTCGGTCGTCGGGATCGTCCTTATCCATATCAGTCAGCAGCATTATGTTCTGCAACCATTCGTCGATTGTGGCCTCGCCTTCGCCCTCGTCCAATTCGCCGTTGCGAAGTTGCGCATCGCGCTGTTCCTTAAATAGTTGCATCGTATTCAACAGCTCCTCGATGTTGTCCAGCGCGCTGGTCGATTCGGGCGACGGCGACATACGGAACACGCCGATGATGCCCGAACGGGTCGCAATCTCCAAACCCAGCTCGTAGAGGCTCTTCTCGGTGCGTGCCAGCGACAGCTCGCGGATCAACTGCACAAATTCGCTCACCTTCTTGGCAATCAGTCGATTAGCGGGGTCTATTTCGGGCTGTGCGAGCAACGAATCGACCGCCTCCCACATACTTTTGCCCTCCGAAGCGGCCAGCGCCGCGATCTTTGCCACGGTCGCATCGCCAATGCCACGCGCGGGGTAGTTCACGATGCGGCGGAAAGCCTCGTCGTCTAACGGATTGACAACCAGACGAATATACGCCAACAGGTCCTTGATCTCCTTATGATCGTAGAACGAATTGCCCTTATAGATTCGGTAGGGGATACCGCGACGACGCATCGCCTCCTCGACCACAAGTGACTGAGCATTAGTGCGATACAGGACCGCCGCCTCGCTCCACTCGTCACCCTCGTCGAGCACCGTGCGACGCAGATCGTCGGCCATCAGTTCGGCCTCCTCGCGGTCGGTGTAGGACTTGATGACACGGATTTTATCGCCCACATCGCCCGCCGAAAAACACTCTTTATCCAATCGGTTCGAGTTGCGCTCGATGACGCTATTTGCCGCATTTACAATAGTTTGCGTCGAGCGATAGTTCTGCTCCAACTTGAAGACCTGAGCCATCGGGAAGTCGCGCTTGAAGTTCAAAATGTTCTCGACATTTGCGCCTCGGAATGAGTAGATACTCTGCGCATCGTCGCCCACCACGCAGACGTTCGGATTGTACTGCGCCAGACGGCGAATGATGATGTACTGAGCATAGTTAGTGTCCTGATACTCATCGACTAAGATATACTTGAACTGTTCCTGATAGCGCGCCAGCACGTCGGGACAATCGCGGAACAAGATGTTGATCTGCAACAACAGATCGTCGAAATCCATCGCGCCATTTTGCTTGCAACGACGGCAGTAGATATCGTAGATCTCGCCAAATTGAGGTTGCTTGCGCTGGCGATCCTCAGCCGCAAAAGCCGCATTGGCAGCATAGGCCGCAGGTGTGATCAACTTATTCTTAGCCAGCGAGATACGTGAGCAAACCTGCTGAGGTTTGTAGTTATCGTCGCTCAGCCCCAACTCCTTGATAATGGTCTTCACGAGGTTGCGGCAATCCGACGGCTCGTAGATCGTGAAGGTCTGCGGAAAGCCGATTCGCTCGGCCTCGTTGTGCAAAATGCGCGAGAAAACCGAGTGGAACGTACCCATACGTATGTAGCGACTCTTGCCGCCCTCGACCATCTGCTCGATACGTTCGCGCATCTCGGCGGCGGCTTTGTTGGTGAACGTGAGGGCGAGGATCGAATGGGGTGCCACACCCTGTTCGATCATATATGCGATGCGCGATGTCAGCACGCGCGTTTTGCCCGAGCCTGCACCCGCTATGATGAGCGAGGGCGAGGTGTAGTTGACCACAGCCGCCCTCTGGGCAGGATTCAATCCTGCGAGTATCTTCGATTCCATAACACCACAAAGGTACGCATAAAAAGTTCTCTTTTTGCAAATCCGAGCCGACAATTATCAACAATTTTCGTTGGCAGAAAACGGGCGTGAAATTCGAAATTAAGGATTCAATATAAGCCGAAATCTTAATTGCGTGATTTAAGCGACAGAAAAGGCAAAACCGTTCAGATGGCGGGCGATTTCGGAGAAATCGTCAAGTTCGGCGGCTCGGCCGAAGGCCGACCCCCCAGCCGCCGAACTTGGATAAAGTTGATACTAATCGAAAGGCATAATCTCACCCGGAGTCGGGGTAAATTGTGAATCAGAACAGCGCCACGATGCCTTCGAACAGACCTAAGATTGCGGCGTAGCGGAGAGCTTTGCCGAGAGTCATCGACGTGAAAGTCAGCAACATATTGCTGCGCATCAGTCCCAAGACCACCGCGATCGCCTCGCCCACGTAGGGCAGGAACGCAAAGAATCCCATCATCGCGCCACGACCCGCCAGAAAGCGTTCGGCACGCGCCAATTTCTCCTCACCCACACGCAGATAGCGGGTGATCCACTCGCGTTTGCCCGCCCGTCCAATCCAATAGCAGGTCATACCGCCGAGGGTATTTCCGGCCGTTGCGGCGGCCAGGCAGCCCCACTCGTCGAGTCCCATTTCGATGAGCACCACCATCACCGCCTCCGAACTGAAAGGCACGATGCTGCCCGCCACGAAGGCCGACACGAAAAGGCCCACGTAGCCCCAATCTACGAAAAATTGAACAAATGATTCCACTGCTAATGAGCGAGTTACGGCACGTTACGATGATCTTGCTACTCCTGTTTCTGCCCGAAGATGTTGAAACGCGCCAGCAACGGATTGCGACGATCGAGAATCAACCACTCGACAAGGAGCAACAACAAAGCCACCACCAGCGGATATTGATACTGCTCGTCGAAAGCCTCGAAGCGTGTGGTTGCCAAGTCGCTCTCGTCCAGCTCTTTGAGTCGATCGACGATCTCCTTCAAACCGATCGACTGCTTGGTGGCGCGAACATAGGCTCCGCCCGTTGCCGAGGCGATCTCCTGCAACGTCTTCTCGTCGAGCTTCGACACGACCATATCGCCATTTTCGTCGGTCAGGTAGTCGCCACCGATCATAATGGGCGCACCCTCGGGCGTTCCGATGCCGATCGTGTAGATGGCAATGCCCTTCTCGGCCGCAGCCTGAGCCGCCTCCAAGGCGTCCGATTCGTGGTTTTCGCCATCGGTGATGAGGATCATCACGCGGCTGCCCTCGCTCTGCGACGAGAACGACATCGACGCCAGCTTGATTGCCGCACCGAGGTCGGTACCCTGCGTACGCACTATCTGCGGCGAGAGCTTGCGCGCAAAGGCACGCGCCATACGGTAGTCCGAGGTGATGGGCAACTGCACCTGCGCCTCGCCCGCAAAAGCCACCACGCCAATGCGGTCCTGCTTCATACTCTCGACCACGCGGTCGATAGCGAACTTGGTGCGATCCAGGCGGTTAGGCTCGAAATCTTCGGCCAGCATCGAGTTCGACACATCGACCACCAACATCATTTCGATACCCTTCTGGTGCTCCTCGCGGAGTTTCGATCCGACCTGCGGACGTGCCGCCGCAAGCACAAGGAAAACAACTGCCAGCGAGTAGAGTATAAATTTGGTACGCACGCGCGCGGGCGAGGCACTCGGGGTGAGCTGAGCTAGCAGCGACGACGAGGCGAAACGCTCCAAGCGACGACGGCGACGCACCTGCGCAAAGATGAACAGCACCACCGCCACGGGCACTATCAGCAGAAGGTATAAGATATGTGGATTTGCAAATCTAAACATAAAAAGTTCAATGGTTTAGGAGTTGTCCGACAACACGTTTAGGGTATTCGTTTGAGCCACAGCTGCGAGAGCAGGAATTCGAGCACGAGAGCCGCCAGCGCCACCAACAGATAGCGGAGGAAGAGTTCGTTGTAGGTGGTGAATTCGGTCACCTCGACCTCGCTCTTTTCCAATTGGTTGATACGATCGTAGACCTCGGCCAGCGCGCTTTTGTTCGTTGCGCGGAAGTATTCGCCACCGGTCATCTCGGCAATCTGGGTCAGCACCTCCTCGTCGATCTCGACCGGCATCTGCTGGTAGGTGATGTCGCCCCACATATCCTGAACGGGATAGGGAGCCGTGCCGCGCGTGCCCACACCAATGGTATAGACCTTGACACCCAGCTTCTTAGCGATCTCGGCAGCGGTCAGCGGAGCGATCGTCGTGCGGTTGTTCACACCGTCGGTCAGCAGAATCACCACCTTACTCTTGGCCTCGCTCTCGCGCAGGCGGTTGAGTGCCGTCGCCAGACCCGTGCCGATCGCCGTGCCGTCCTCGATCAGACCGCTCTCGATCTGGCCGAGCATCGTCAGCAGCGTAGGCTGGTCGGTGGTCAGCGGAGCCTGCGTATAGGCCTCACCCGCGAAGACCACGATACCCATACGGTCGCCACGACGATCGACGATGAAGTTACCCGCCACCTCGCGTGCGGCAGTGATTCGGTCGGGCTTAAAGTCGCGTGCGAGCATCGAGCCCGACACGTCGATTGCCAACATAATGTCGATACCCTCGGAGGTTGTCTGGCTATGGTGTTCGACGTCCTGCGGGCGAGCCAAAGCGATGATAATCAACGCCACAGCCACCGTTCGCAGCGCGAAGGGCAGGTGTCGCAACCAATAGCGCACGGTGCGTGGCGCCCGGCTCATTGCACCGATTGTCGAGATGCGGATTGTGGCGCCGCCGCGACGCTGACGATAGATGTAACCACCCACCATCGGCACCAGCGCAAGCAGTAGCCACAAGATATGAGGTTGTGCAAAATGTGTCATACGCGTTTACCAATTCTTACCCGATCGAACCACACCCTGACCGACCTTGGCATTCACCTTGTCGCGGGTCTTATCCTCCTCGCCCTGAATGGCGTCCAACATTCGCTCGGCATCGTTCTGCGACAGACCCGAAGGTTGCGGCTCGCCATCGCCCTGCTGAGGCTCGTTGTCGCCCTGATTGTCGCCCTCGTTGGGATCGTTCTGGCCGTCTTGGGGATCATTTTCGCCCTGCTGGTCGTCGTTTTCGCCCTCGTTCTGCTGGTCGTCACCCTTGTTGGGGTCGTTCTTGTCCTGCTGGTCGTCGTTCTGGCCGTCACGATTCTGGTCGCCCTTGTCGTTCTGGTCGTTCTGATCGTTATTATTCTGATTGTCTTGGTTTTGATCCTTGTTCTGATCGTTCTGCTGATCGTTCTGACCGCCGCCCTGCTGGTTCTGATCCTGATTCTGATTCTGCTGGTTTTGGTTGTTGTTGCCACCGCCACCACCGCCCTGATTGTTATCCTCAATGTACTTCTTGGTGTAGGCGTAGTTGTACTTGGTTTCCAGATCGGCAGGATTCAGACGCAACGAACGCTTGTAGGCCGAGAGCGCCTCCTGATACTTTTTCTGCTGAAAAAGCGAGTTGCCGAGGTTGTAGTAGGAGTGTGCGCGGTCGAGTGCCGAGCGGGTCGAGTCGGCCGCCAACGCCGCAAAAACCTTCTCCGCCTCGTCGAAACGCTGTTGCTTGTAGAGCGCATCGCCGAGGTTGAATGTGGCCTCGAAGCAGGTGTCACTCAGCTCCTGCGCCTCGCGGTAACGCTCCTCGGCACGGTCGTAGTCCAGACGCTCATAGGCGCGGTTGCCACGACGCACACGACTGCGCTCGGGCCACTTCTGAGCCTGCGCATCGGTAGCTACGAACAACGCCACGGCGAGCGTAAAGGTCAAATATACAATTCGTTTCATTAGTCATCAATCTCTTTACGGGTTTCGTCGCTCTCGGCCTCGATCACCTCAACAGCCTTGGTCTCCTCGACAAAATAGTAGGCATCGAGGTAGGCCTGCTCGTGATACTGCTCGTCGGGAATCACGCGGGCAAACTTCACCAGGTCGGCTGTGCGGAGGATCTCGATGAGGTTGCGACGCGACTTGTCGGGCATCTCCTGCTCGCGCAGAGCCACGATGATCTCGTCGGTGGTCATCTCCATCGCACCAAACTCGTAGCGGTCGGCGATGTAGCGACGCAGGATGTCGGTCAGTGCCGAGTAGTAATCCTTGAATCGACCATTCTGCCACAACTTCTGGTGGTGCAGCGCTTCGAGGGCCTTGATTGCCTCGACGTGCGGCGGCACGACCTCCTTGGGTCGGAAGGGGTTGGGCATCGTGATGTTGTACTTGTGTATGAGCCAGATAATCAACGCAATGAGCGCAACCAGCAGCAACACGGCCACCGCCCCGCGCCACAGATAGCCCGAGAACTCGCCCCAACGCAGCGGCATATCCTTCGGACGTTTGATGTCGTTGATTGTCATCGTGGTGGTGTCGATCTCGATCGGCTCGATGTACAACACCAGCGAATCGACGCTGTAAATCGTGTCGTTGATATTCTTGTCGAGGTAGGCCAGCGGCGTGCGACCCAGCGCCAACGTACCCTCGCCATAAGCGGCCAGACGGTAGCGTTTGCGCAGGTGCTGACGGCGACCATCGCGCTCGATGGTGTCGAGCGGCAGCTCCTCGATCAGCTCCAACTCGCCATTCTCGCCCGTGTCGAACGTGGGGAAGCCGATGACCTGCACCTGATCCTTCTGCACGTCGATGGTCAGCAGCACCTCGTCACCCAGCAACACCGAGTCGGGCGTGAGCGACGCACGCACCTCGGGGCGGGTGCTCTGAGCCGATGCAGCGAGGCAGAACAGTGCCGCCACGAGCGTTAATATATTTCGCAATCTATTCATTTTCGGTCGTTTATCTCTGTTTGAAAAGTTTGATCAACGCCTTGACGTAGTCCTCGTCGGTAGCCACCGTAGCCGTATCGACACGATTCTGTTTGAGCACCGTTTCGATACGCTGGTTGCGGCGCGCCCAATCGTTGGCATAGGCCTCGCGCACACGGCGCGACGAGGTGTCGATCCACACCTTTTCGCCCGTCTCGGCGTCCTCCAACTCCACGATACCCACATCGGGCATCTCCTGCTCGCGCTGGTCATAGACGCGGATACCCACCAGATCGTGACGGCCACCCGTGATCTTCAACGCCTCCTCGAACGCCACTGCATCGGCCTCCGAATCCATAAAATCCGACAGCAGGAACGACGTAGTGCGCTTCTTGCTCACCGCCGCGAGGAATCGCAACGGCTCCGAGAGCGACGTACCTCGACCCTCGGGCTTGAACCCGATCAACTCGCGGATAATCATCAGGATATGCTGGCGACCCTTCTTCGGGGGAATGAACTTCTCGATGCGATCGCTGAAAAAGATGCAACCCACCTTATCGTTGTTCTGCGCAGCCGAAAAGGCCAGCACCGCCGCAATCTCGGTGATCACATTCTTCTTCAACAGCTCGTTCGAACCGAACATACGCGACCCACTCACATCGACCAGAAGCATCATCGTCAGCTCGCGCTCCTCCTCATAGACCTTGATGTGGGGCTTGCGCGAACGTGCCGTGACGTTCCAATCGATGTCGCGCACGTCGTCGCCCAGGCGGTACTCGCGCACCTCGCTGAACGACATACCGCGACCGCGGAAGGCCGTGTGATACTTGCCCGCAAAGATCTCGTTACTCAACCCTCGGGTCTTGATCTCGATCTTGCGAACGCGTTTCAAAATGTCGTTTTCGACGCTCATCTCGATTAGGGTACTACGACGTTATTCAGAATATCGGTAATGATCTCTTCGGTTGTAACATTCTCGGCCTCAGCCTCGTAGGTCAGACCGATACGGTGGCGCAGCACATCGTGGCACACCGCACGTACATCCTCGGGGATCACATAGCCGCGACGCTTGATGAATGCGTAGCTGCGTGCAGCCTTCGCCAGCGAGATGCTCGCACGGGGCGAGGCACCGTAGCCGATCATCGACTGCAACTTCTGCAAGTTGTACTCCTGAGGCTCGCGCGTTGCGAAGATGATGTCGATGATATACTTCTCGATCTTCTCGTCCATATAGACGTCCTCAACCACCTTGCGCGCCTTGACGATATCCTCGGGCGTGATCACCTTGCTCGGCTCGGGCATACCCGCACCCGACAGATTCATACGCACGATGTCGCGCTCCTCCTGCTTGTTGGGGTACGAGATCTTGGCTTTGAGCATAAAACGGTCCACCTGCGCCTCGGGCAGAGGATAGGTACCCTCCTGTTCCAGAGGGTTTTGCGTTGCCATCACAAGGAAGGGCTGGGGCAGAGCATAGGTCTCGTCACCGATGGTCACCTGACGCTCCTGCATCGCTTCGAGCAGTGCCGACTGCACCTTTGCCGGCGAACGGTTGATCTCATCGGCCAGCACGAAGTTGGCGAAGATCGGACCGCGACGCACGGCGAAATCCTCGTTCTTCTGCGAGTAGATCAGCGTACCGATCAGGTCGGCGGGCAGCAGGTCGGGCGTAAACTGGATACGGCTGAAACGTGCATCGACAGCCTTAGCCAGCGTGGTGATAGCCAATGTCTTAGCCAAACCGGGGACACCCTCCAAGAGGATATGACCGTTCGACAGCAGACCGATCATCAGGGTGTCGATCAGATGTTTTTGACCGACGATGACCTTGCTCATTTCGGCGTTCAGCGTATCGACAAAGAGGCTTTCGCGCTCGATACGCTCATTAAGTTCCTTGATGTTAATTACTTCGCTCATAGGTTTTATTTATATTTTTATCGTTTTTTATCGGAATAATTTCCTGAGGGTTTCGGTTGGGTTGGCACCCCTAAATAAGATAAACGCGCGCGACCCAAAATTATTGCAAAGATAGGCAAATAAGTTTTTCGAAGAAATAAAATTAGTTTGTTACAGGTTGCTTTTTTTGAGTAATCTTTGATTTCACCCAGGCCAAAGATTTCTGCAATACAATCACAAAAACCAAAGTGGTTAAGAATACCGTCGGAGCATTGTATAGTGCCAAACTCTCAACTCCTGTAATTTTGTATATTACAACTCCAATGAAGCCAACTAAGTAATTACCGCCAAACATGTGGTAAATATATATGTCCGAGGAGTATCGATGTCCTATTGTTGTTATGTATGATTTGTTTCCAAAATCGGGGTATTTTAGACAGAGCAGAATAAAACTAATCGCAAGCGGCATTGTGAAAAGGGATATATCAGCCATATATTTATTTTCAAATTTCACATGTAAAATTACAAATTCGACAACTGCTAGTATTAAGAAAGAAATGGCTGTGATCCAAGCTTTTTTATTATTAACCCTTTCATTAATTTGGGCGATATTTTTACGTAACAATAGTCCAGAAGCAAATGCAGGAATGCCGATTGTAAAGACGTTTCGGGCCATTATATAGTTCGGAATGCCTACAGATGAAAAATCAAAAGGAGGCAATAAAAATCCATATTTACCGAGCAATAAGTTCGCAATAAGACCTATCGGGATAAGCCACCATAATATCTTGATTGTGTTGGATTTTGTGCAGATAAGCACCACTAATAATGCTTCGAGATATGCAATAAGATACCACAAATGGCTACTGCTACCAATTAGCGGACCTGCAATTATATAGTACAACCACGTTTGAGATACAATATTCAATGATGATCCAAATGTAACAGAATTAAAGATTGCAACAAGTAGATAAAATACGTATGCCCATATCGTTACCTGCAACGTTTTACAAAATGCACGTTTGAGGTTAGAGAGCATCTTCTCTCGATTATCGTTGTAGAGAAAATATCCCGAAATCATAAAGAAACAGGGTACCGCAATTCGCACTATCGGAAAAAAGTAGTATCCATATTTCATTGGGAAGTGGATAACAACTACCAAAAATGCACAAATCGCTTTCAGCACATAAAGCGAAGAAATAGAACCCGATTTCAACTCCACACTGCTCATAAATAATTGATTGATTTGCAAAGATAGGCAAATAAAATTCACAATTCAAAAAGCTAAATTCAAAATTAGCCTTTGCTTTAATAAAAACAATAAATCGAAATTCTCGGAATTTCGTCATCATCGGCGGGTCAGCGAGAGTAAATCGATTTCGGAGAAATCGTCAAGTTCGGTGGCTCGTGCGACTTTTGTCGCACGCCCCCCCAGCCACCGAACTTGGATTAAGTCGAAGCGAAAAAACAACAAAACCCGCCCATATGGTTGTTATTGGGGGGTGAGTTGCGAGAAGATTTGGGATTTTGCAAACAGATTCCAATCTGCTACAACCGAAAACAGTAAAACCCGCCCCTATGGCGTGCGCACTCGTGGGCTCGACCAAAGGTCGATCCCCCCAGCCCACGAGTGTGTGATTTTGTCGAGAGCCGAGTAAATAATTTGGTAATTTCGCATCTTGAATTTTGAATTTCGCCGCGTTTTTCATACCTTTACACCCCAACACTTCGAAAATTATGGCTAAAAAAGAGTATAAATCCTCCGCGGAGAAGAACCGCGAGGCGTTTGAGGCTTTGACCGAGATCACCGGAACTGTGCCCCCTCAGGCTGTCGAGCTTGAAGAGGCGGTGCTCGGTGCGCTGATGCTCGACAAGGATAGTATCGTAACCGTGCAGGAGTTCATCACTCCCGAGGCCTTCTACAACCCCGTTCACCGTACGGTCTATAAGGCTATCGAGGACCTCTCGCACGAGTTGAAACCCATTGACCTCTACACCGTTACCGAGCGTCTGAAATCCGAAGGCACGCTCAAAGAGGTGGGTGGTGCTCCGTTCCTTGCCCAGCTGACCCAGAAGGTGGGTTCGGCGGCTCACGTCGAGTTCCACGCCAAGATCATCGCGCAGAAATATGTCCAGCGCGAGTTGATCCGCTCATCGACCGAGATCCAGCGTAAGGCCTACGACGAGTCGAAGGACGTGACCGAGTTGATCGGTTTTGCCGAGCAGGAGATCTTCCGCGTGGCCGAGGGTCACGTCAAGCGCTCGGTGCAGGACTCTAAGAGTGTGTTAGCCAAGACTTTGAAGTCGATCGAAGAGGCCGGCAAGAACAAGGATTCGTTCAGTGGTGTGCCGTCGGGATTCGTGGGTATCGACCGCGAAACGCTCGGTTGGCAGCCCTCGGATCTGGTGATTCTGGCGGCGCGACCCGCGATGGGTAAGACCGCATTTGTGCTGACGATGGCACGCAACATCACGGTCGATCACGAGCGTCCCGTAGCCTTCTTCTCGCTCGAAATGAGCGCCGAACAGCTGATGAAGCGATTGATTATCGCCGAGTCGGGACTGGACGGCACTGCGGTCAAGAGTGGTAAGCTGACGCCCGATCAGTGGCGCCATTTGGAGGTTTCGACCAAGCCGCTCGGTTCGGCTCCGCTCTACATTGATGACACTCCGGCGTTGTCGGTCTATGAGTTCCGCTCGAAGGCGCGCCGTTTGAAGATACACAACAACATTCAGTTGATCGTGATCGACTACTTGCAGCTGATGACCACGGGTCAGTCGGGTCAGGGCGGCAATCGTGAGCAGGAGGTTGCAACCATCTCGCGTACGTTGAAGGCGATCGCCAAGGAGCTGAACGTGCCGATCATTGCGCTGTCGCAGTTGAGCCGTCAGACGGAGCTTCGTGGCGGTAACAAACGCCCTCAGCTGAGCGACCTTCGTGAGTCGGGTGCAATCGAGCAGGACGCTGATATCGTGGCATTTATCCATCGTCCCGAGTACTACGGTATGACCGAGGACGAGAATGGTCAATCGACCGCAGGTATGGCCGAGTTCATTCTGGCCAAGCACCGTAACGGCTCGGTCGGCACGGTCAATCTGCGCTTCCGCAAGGAGCAGGCTCGCTTCCTCGACTACGATGCCGACACGGCCAACGAAACGTTCAGCTACACCGATAGCGCAATGGGCGCATCAAGTGGCTTTGGCGGCTCGGGTGCGGGCGGCGGTTTGGCTGATGGTTCGGGCTTTGGCGGAGGCACGCTGGCGGGCGGTTTGGCGTCGGGCATTGGTGGCGAATTTGACCTGCCACCTGCGGGTGCTCCGATGACGGGCGGCACGATCGGCGGCGCACAGCCGAAGGCTCCCAATATGGACGATGCTCCATTCTAAAATGCAATAAATCAATATGTTCGTAAAGACATACGCAGGTACGGTTGTAGGTATCGACGCTGTGATGGTGACCGTCGAGGCGGACATCACGCGCGGTATCGGAATGTACCTTGTGGGTCTGCCCGACAACGCTGTGAAGGAGTCGCAGGAGCGTATCCGCGCGGCATTCGAGAACAGCGGATTCCGTATGAGTGGCCGCAAGATTGTGATCAATCTGGCGCCTGCCGACCTGCGTAAAGAGGGCTCGTTGTTCGACCTGCCGATTGCGGTGGCGTTGCTGGCGGCATCGGGTCAGATCGAGAGCGAACTTGTTGATAAATATATGATTCTCGGCGAGTTATCGCTCGACGGCACACTCCGCCCGATCAAGGGCGCACTGCCACTCACGGTGCGTGCGGCGCAGGAGGGTCTGCGTGGTGTGATCCTGCCCGAGGAGAACGCTCGCGAGGCGGCTGTGGTCGAAGGCACCGAGGTGATTGGCGTGCAGTCGCTGGCGCAGGTTGTGGCCTTTCTGACGGGTGAGGAGCAGATCGAACCGACACATCTCGACACAACACAAGTATTTGATAATGAATCGAATCGCTTTGGAGAGGACTTTGCCGACGTGAAGGGTCAGGCACAGGCCAAGCGCGCTTTGGAGATCGCGGCGGCGGGTGGTCACAACGTGGTGATGATCGGCGCTCCGGGCTCGGGCAAGACGATGTTGGCACGTCGAATGCCCTCGATTATGCCGCCGATGACGCTCAGCGAGGCGCTCGAAACCACTAAGATTCACTCTGTTGCGGGCAAGCTGGGTAGCGAACGCGGGCTGCTGGCTCGCCGTCCGTTCCGCGCACCCCACCACCTCACCTCGCAGGTGGCACTGATCGGTGGCGGCACGTCGCCACAGCCGGGTGAAGTTTCGCTGGCCCACAACGGAATTTTGTTCCTCGATGAGCTTCCCGAATTTGGTCGCAATATGCTCGAAGTGTTGCGCCAACCGCTTGAAGATAAAACGATTACCGTATCGCGCGCAAAATATAGCGTCGAGTATCCAGCCAATTTTTCGCTCATTGCGTCGATGAATCCCTGCCCCTGCGGCTACTACAATCACCCCACCAAAGAGTGCACCTGCGCGGCGGGCGCCGTGTTCCGCTATATGAATCGCATTTCGGGTCCGCTGATGGACCGTATCGACCTCCATATCGAGGTGACGCCCGTGGCGTTGGAGGAGCTTTCGAGCGACCGCGTGGAGGAGTCGAGCGCCACGATCCGCGAGCGAGTGATCCGCGCCCGAGAGATCCAAACTGCTCGTTTTGAGGGCATTGAGGGTGTGCATACCAACGCGATGATGAACAGCCGAATGGTGCGCGAGTACTGCCCGCTCGACTCGGCGGCACGCACACTGTTGGAGCGCGCGATGGAGCGACTGAAACTCTCGGCGCGCGCCTACGACCGCATTATCAAGGTTGCCCGCACCATTGCCGACCTGGCGGGTGAGGAGCAGATCGCGCCCTCGCACATCGCCGAGGCAATCACCTACCGCAGCCTCGACCGCGAGAGCTGGGGACGATAGGGGTTGGCGATTCGCAATTCAAGATTCAAGATTTTTTCTTTGCTTAAAAAGAATTAATAAAAATAAAAAAGTAGATAATCCTATTCGTTGGCGATTTCGATGAAACCGCCACACACTCGCGGGCTCGCCCTTCGGGCGACCGCCCCAGCCCGCGAGTGTGCGAACACCGATGATGATCTTTGCTCTGAATTAAAAAAACGAAAAATTATCTCACTGCATAATAAATTGAAACGCTGAGCGTTATAGTCATAAAAACAAACTTTCAAGAGATCCGCTTATGAAACGAGTTTTACTTCTGTTGGTCGCCTTCGTTTTTGGCACGGCGGCGCTCTCGCCACTCGCGGCGCAGGGCTACATCGAGCAGTATCTGCAAGATGAAAAACCGATCTATGCGAGTGGCTACCGTAGCTATCTGGACATCCAAGTGACGGTCGATGAGTTTAGCAGTAGCGGCGATGCGTGCCTACACGCCGTCACTTCGCAGGGTTATCTGCACCGCGAGTGCCTCTATGTTGGTGCTGGTACGGGTCTGATTTGGGGCATTGGCAAGCAGGGTCGCCACGAACTTGCGGTGCCCGTTTTTGGCGAGATTCGCGGATTGTTTGGTCGCAACAGCAAGGTGCAGCCCTATGTTGGTTTGCGTTTGGGCGCAGCGTTCGAGGTAATGGAGCAGCAACGCTATCGTGACGGCAAAATCGATGTGAGTGGCTATTTGGAGCCGATACTCGGAGTCGAGTTTGGTCGCTACCACGCCGCAATCTCCTATATGAACCAAAATTTAGTGGCACAGACGGGCAGTGGCATAACCATCTCGCTCGGTTTCCGATTTGGCGAGTAAAACACGTATGTCTATCGAGTTATTCATACCCAGCCCGCGAGTGTGCCCGCCGATGATGAAATTCAAGATTCAAAAAGCAAAATTCAAAATTAGAGTCTCGCAACTGCGGGGCTTTTTTTGTTTATCAACATTAGAGCATACACGTCGGCGGGGGGGCGCGACTTTCAGTCGCGGGCGCCGAAGTGTATGACGATTTCTACGAAATCGCAGATTTTAGATATAAAACAACAAAACCCGCCCTCGGTGTGAATTTTTAATTGTGCATTGTGAATTAAAAATCGTATCTTTGTCCGAATAATTGCAGTTTAAATTTCGACAATGAATCTTTTTGAACAAATATGTGCCGCTTACGGCTGGCAAGGCATTGCCCTGATGGCTGTCATCATTGCGCTGTTGGCGGTGCAAATCTACTTTTACTCAGTGCGTTACCGCCGTGTGCCGCGCTACTCGAACAACTCGCTACCCGAGCGTCTGACCGAAGAACCGCCCGTGTCGGTGGTCATCGTGACGCAGGAAGATGCCGACTTTCTCGAAAAACGTCTGCCGATCTACCTGACGCAGGATTACGAAAATTATGAGGTGGTGCTGGTCTATGTGGGCAACAACGAGGATTTCTCGATTATGCTCACCCAGATGCGAGTGAAATACAACCGCTTGAAAATCACCAACATCAAGCAGAACACCCGCTTCCCGATCTCGAACAAACAGGCGCTGAACTTCGGTATCCGCGCCGCAAGCTACGACCACATTCTGCTCTCGACGAGCGACACGATCGTCACCTCGGAGCGTTGGATTCGCCTGATGGCCAAGGGTTTCACGCGTGGCGATGTGGTGCTGGGCTACTGCGGTGTGGAGTTGCGAAGTGGCTTCGTGGGTCGCCTGATGCGCACCCAGCGTATGGTCGAATCGATGATGTGGCTCTCGGCCGCAGTCAGCGGAAAACCCTATCGCGGAGTGCGAAATACGTTGGGTCTGAACCGCGAATTGTACCTGAAAGTCAAGGGGTTCAACCACCTGAATATGAATATGGGCGAGGACGATCTGTTCTTGCAGGAGCTGGCCGATGAGGCCACCGTTTCGGTCATCATCTCGCCGCGCGCTACGGTGCGCCAGAAGGTGTGGGGCGGTGCGTCGTGGTGGCTCGGTGCCCGCAAATATTTCGGCCACACCTACCGTTTCTACCCCCTCGCGGCACGCAACGCTATCGAGTGGGAGGGTGGCAGCCGTGTGCTCTTCTTCCTGGCCTCGGCGGCGGCTCTCATCGCACTGCCCGTCGAACTGAAAATCGCTACGGCGGTGATCGTCGCACTGCGATATGTGCTGGTCTATTCGTCGGTCAATGCCGTACGTAAACGCTTGGGCGAGAAACACATAATGGCAACCTATTTCCTCTACGACCTGTTTGGCGTGTGGGTCGAAGTGGCACTCGCCATCTCGCGCCGCCTCTATAAGGACGACACCGTATGGAGATAGCCGACTACATAGTTGCCGACGACGCGCAGTTGGTCGATTGGGTGCTTGGGGGCGACAAGGCCGCCTTCGAGTATCTGTTCAACCGCTATGGCGAGTCGATTCGTCGCCTCTATGTTCAGCGTCTGGGCAATTCGAGCGATGTCGACGACCTGTTGCAGGAGACCTTCATCAAGGTGTTCATTAATCTGGCACGCTACGACCGCGGATATACCTTCGGTCAGTGGGCCTACACCATCGCCCGCAACACGCTGATCGACTACGTGCGTAAGCGCCACGATGACCTGTCGATCGACGCCCTGCCGTCGCACTCGACCGTCACACCCGCCTCGACCGTGCCGACGCCCGAGGAGAGCGTCATCAGTCTGCAACAGCGCGGACGCATCGAGCACCACCTGGATCGTATGACGCCTCGCTACCGACTGCTGATCGAGTATCGTTTCTTTTTGGAGTACTCCTACGAGGAGATTGCCGAGAAGCTCTCGTTGCCGTTGGGCACGGTCAAGACCCAGATTCATCGCGCCCGCGAGCAGTTGTGCCGATTCATCGTCGAAGATAAAATGTAAAGAAAAGAGTTACAAGATATGGAGTTGATTCTCAAATACTTTCCCGACCTGACCGAGCGTCAGCGCGAGCAATTCGAGCAGTTGTTGCCGTTGTACACCGAGTGGAACGCACGCATCAATGTGATCTCGCGCAAGGACATCGACAGCCTCTATCTGCGCCACGTGCTGCACTCGTTGGCCATCGCCAAGGTGTGCCAATTCGAGGCGGGTGCACGTGTGTTGGACGTGGGTTGCGGTGGCGGTTTCCCGACCGTGCCGCTGGCGATTCTGTTTCCCGAGGTGCAATTCACGGCAGCCGACTCGATCGGCAAGAAGATCACGGTGGTGCGCGAGGTCTGCGCGGCGTTGGGTCTTACCAATGTAACGCCCGTCAATGCGCGCGTGGAGAGCCTGCCCCAGCGATTCGACTACGTTGTGAGCCGCGCTGTGACCGATATGAAGACCTTCACGGGCTGGATCTGGCACAAGATCGAGCACGGTCAGCGCGGCACGTTGCCCAACGGAATACTCTACTTGAAGGGTGGCGATCTGGCCGAGGAGCTGGCACTTACGGGCAAGCGCTGGGATCTCTATTCGATTTCGGACCTCTACGACGAGGAGTTCTTCGACACCAAGAAGGTGGTCTATACCAAGCGATAGAGCGACGAGGATTAACCTTTCGTATCTACGATTAAAAGCCTCGCAAAGCGAGGCTTTTTGTTTAGCGAGAGGGGGCCTACCTACATAAAAAACAAACTCCCCAATCCAGAGGATCAGAGAGCAACTTCGAACATTTATATATATTGTCGCGGTCTGTGCACCGACACGCGTTTAATTTCTAAAAAACGAGGATTCGGAGGGTGGTCGATTAAAGCACTGTGCTTTAACCCAAGCGATCTCCTATGCTTCGCAGCATCACGACCGCGCCCTGCCGACGTCCTCTACCAACCTAAAACTACTAACCTAAATGAACCTTAAAACTTCGCTGCAAAGGTAAGGTGAATTTTCGGTCCGTGCAAATATTTCTTAAAAATTTTTCAAAAAATAGTAAATTTTTTTAGCATTTCGTGCCAAACGGGCCATTTTTAGCCGTTTAGCGTCTGCCGCGAGCCACATATTCGGCCACTTTATCGGCAATTCGTTCGCCGTCGAGGGCTGCCGAAATGATGCCGCCGGCATAGCCCGCACCCTCACCCGCAGGGAACAGACCGAGAGTTTCGGGGTGCATCAGCGTGTCGCTATCGCGCGGAATACGCACGGGCGACGAGGTGCGCGACTCGACACCGAGAACCACCGCATCGTTGGTCACAAAACCCTTCATTCGGCGACCGAAGTGGCCTATTCCGGCTCTCAGGGCCTCGCCCATAAATGGCGGCAACCACGCCGAAAGCTCCGAAGCGACCGTGCCCGGAATGTACGATGTGTGTGGGATCGAACCCGAACGACGACCCGCTACAAAGTCGGCAACTCGCTGAGCAGGAGCGATTTGCTTGTCGCCACCATTTTCGCGCGCGAGGCGTTCGAGGCGCTCCTGATACTCCAAACCAGCCAGCACGCCAAACTCTTCGCTCAGGTGGGCATAGTCCTCCACACGCACCTCGGTGACAAGTCCCGAATTGGCAAAAACTGAGTTGCGACCCGAGGGCGACATTCCGTTCACAACCGACTGCCACTGCTCGGTCATTGCGGGCACGATGAATCCGCCAGGGCACATACAGAACGAATAGACTCCACGCCCAAACTGCTGACAAACAAGCGAATAACTTGCTGCGGGGAGATACTCACCTCGCTCACGGCAGTGGTATTGGATCGAGTCGATCAGCGCCTGCGGGTGCTCGATTCGCACGCCCATTGCGAAGGCCTTGGCCTCCAAGCGCACGCCCGAGGCGTCGAGCATTCGGTAGATGTCGCGTGCCGAGTGTCCCGTAGCCATCACCACGGCTGCGGCATCGATTCGGCGGTCGCCACACACGACGCCCTCGACACGATCACCCTTGATAATCAGTCCCGTAACTCGGCTGTCGAACAGAAATTCGCCACCGGCGTTGAGGATCGTCTGTCGCACGTTGGTCATAATGCGGGGCAGGCGGTCGGTGCCGATATGGGGGTGCGCCTCGAACAGAATGTCGGGCACAGCACCGTGATAGACAAGCGTTTGCAGTGCTTTGTTGTAGTCGCCACGTTTCTTCGAGCGGGTGAACAACTTGCCGTCCGAGAATGTTCCTGCGCCGCCCTCACCAAAGGCGTAATTCGAGTCGGGATCGATCTCGCCGTTGCGGTTGATCTGCGCGATGTCGCGTTTGCGTGCCGACACGTCGCGTCCGCGCTCCAACACTATCGGCTTGTAACCCAGCTCGATAAGTCGCAGTGCCGCGAACAATCCCGCAGGACCCGAACCGACAATCACCACCTCGGTGCGACCGCTCACATCGGGGTAGTCGAAGTGTACGGGGGCGGGTTTGGGCTCACGATCGACATAGATTTCGATCGAGAGATTGACCTTCACGTTGCGTTGGCGGGCGTCGATCGAACGCTTCACGACACGCGCCAGAGCGACCTCCGAGCGACGGATACCCATACGACGGGCTGCCAACGAGGTGTAGATTTCGGGGTCGGCGGCCTCGCGGGGCGAGAGTTGAATGGTGATTGTTTGCGGCATAGTTGATTAATTTGCGACAAAATTACTAAATTTGTGGTGAAAAACTAATCACGTATGACACCAATTCTTATTTATGGCGGTCAGATCATCAACGAAGGCCGCACATTCGAGGGTTATATCATTGTCCGTAACGGCCTGATTGCCAGCATTGGCGAGGGTGCGTTCGAGGGCGAATTCGAGGGCGAACGCTATGATGCCACGGGCAAGTGGGTTATGGCGGGCGCGATCGACGATCAGGTCCATTTCCGCGAGCCGGGTTTGACCTACAAAGGCGACATCGCTTCGGAGTCGGCAGCGGCTGTGGCGGGTGGCGTCACATCGTTTATGGATATGCCCAATGTGAAACCTCCGACGGTGACACTCAGCGACTTAGAGCGCAAATTCGATCGCGCAGCCGAGTGCTCGGTGGCCAACTATTCGTTCTATCTGGGCGCCACGAACGACAATATCGACGAGGTGCGTCGCATCGATCCGCGTGCGGTGTGTGGCGTGAAGATGTTTATGGGTTCATCGACGGGCAATATGTTGGTCGATAACGAGCGCACGCTCTCGGCCGTGTTCGATTCGTCACCCGTGGTGGTGGCGACCCACTGCGAGGACGAGCAGCGTATCCGCGCCCAGATCGAGCTGTTCCGCGCTCGCTATGGCGACAATGTGACCCCCGCAATGCACCCCCTGATCCGCGACGCCGAGGCCTGCTATCTCTCGTCGGCACGCGCCGTGGAGCTGGCCGATCGCTACTCGGCAGAGCTCAATCTGCTGCACGTAAGTACGGCTTGCGAGCTTTCGTTACTCAGTTCTAAGCCTTTGAGTGAGAAGAATATAACCGCCGAAGTTTGTGTTCATCATCTTTGGTTCACCGACGAGGATTACGCCCATCGCGGCAACCGTATCAAGTGGAATCCTGCGGTCAAGAGTGCGGCCGATCGCGACGCTCTGCGCGAGGGTCTGCTCAACGGCAAGGTCGATCTGGTGGCCACCGACCACGCCCCCCATAGCGACGAGGAGAAGTCGCAACCCTATTGGTCGTGTCCGTCGGGAGGTCCGTCGGTGCAGCACTCGCTGGTGGTGATGTTGGAGCTGGTGCAGCGAGGTGTGCTGCCCGTTGAGAAGGTGGTCGAGAAGATGTGCCACGCGCCTGCGGTGCGCTACGGTGTTGTTGGTCGTGGATTCTTGCGCGAGGGCTATCACGCTGATATTGTGGTGGTTGATCCGCACAAGGAGCAGACCGTGACGCGCGAGAACGTATTATATAAATGTGGCTGGTCGCCCTTCGAGGGTGAGCGTTTTTCGTCGTCGGTCGAGCTGACGCTGGTCGGTGGTCGCAAGGCGTTTGCGGAGGGTCGTGTCGATCGTTCGGTACGCGGATCTCGCCTCGAATTTGCCCCTCGCAGAAAGTAGAAAGTGTTGATATTCACAATTAAAGCCTCGCTTTTGCGGGGCTTTAATTTTTTATTCAAAATTCAAAAAGCAAAATTCAAAATTAGAGCATACACGTCGGCGGGGGGCGGCGCGACTTTCAGTCGCGGGCGCCGACGTGTATGACGATTTCTCCGAAATCGCACAAAATTATTTTGACTTATGAACAAAAAAAGGCGCCAAACTTTCGTTTAGCGCCTTTCAAACTTTTGGTGCCCAGGACAAGACTCGAACTTGCACGAGCTAATGCTCACTACCCCCTCAAAGTAGCGTGTCTACCAATTTCACCACCTGGGCATTACATCAAAAGAACTCTCTTTTCGAGGGCACAAAGATAGCGACTATTTTCATTTCCGCAAAATTTTCGGCAACTTTTTTCGCTAACTCACCGATTTTGCGAAAATTAATAGCTGCAAACCGAGCCCTCTAACGGGTTAGAACTTCATATGTCGATCGCCCTTAGCGGGGTAGATGTCGGCGATGGTGATCAGGATACCCGTCTCCTCGACCGCACCGAAATCGTTGTTGTGCACCGTTGCGAAGGTGCGCATCGAGGGCGAGATGCCCATATATGAGTTGATCAGCGGCGGAATGTTCTCGCCACGCTCGCGCACCTGCTGGCACAACGTGCGGTGGTCTTCGTTGTAGTTGTCGCCCGTGAACATCGCGTCGTACTTCTCATAGTCGATCTCCATCTCGACGGGGTCGATACCCTCCATCAGCTCGTCGTGATCGGGGAAGTAGCGGTGCATAAAGTAGATGATCATATTGCGGGCCTCGACGTTGAAATCGGTGTACATCGTCACCTTGCCGAAGAAATATCGTATCTCGGGATTGAGCACGGTGAGCGCACCCAGACCGTCCCAAAGGTTGTCTAACGCAAAGATACTCTTGTTGTTATCGCGCGATTGGTAGCGCGGTTGCACGAACGAGCGACCCAGCTCGATGGTCCACGGCAGGAACTCCTCGCGGAACTTGTCCGAGAAACGGAAGTAGTGCTCGGTCGAGAGGTGCTCGGGGCGCGACGAACGGCAGATGATAAAGCGGTAGCCGCCTACAATTTCGCGTGCGGCGGGGTCCCAGACGATCAGCTGCTGATAGCCGTTTTCGGCCAGGTCGTCGGCATCGATATCGACCTCCTCGCCTGTGCCGCCACCCGCCTCGCGGAACGACACTTCGCGCAGACGACCGATCTCGCGCATCACTGCGGGCGAGTCGGTAGCCGTAATGACATAGATCTCGTTGTGAGCCTTGTTTGTATCTCTAATCTTCTTATCGGCAGTCAATTCGCGTTCGAGCTCCTCGCGCGGAACAGCCTCGATAATAGGTTTCATTTCACACATAAAAATAGGGCATTTGGACAAAGATAGCAATTTTAGTTGATAAACAGCTACTTTTTGACCTATTTTTGCATTTCGTAGACTTTTTTACGTACAAATACCACCTGCTCGTCATACGATCCGACGGCCGTGAGTTCCTCGCGCGAGATCGGTTTTCCGAAGCGCAGTGTGAAGGTTTGACCCTTCTGTCGCACCATCTCATCGACCAGCAGAATCATCTCGATATTGAACTTTATGCCGAGCTTTTTGCGGAGGTTTGCGATGTTGTAGAAACGGTTCGACAGCTGTCCCTCGACAAACACGGGAACAACCTGACGATCAGTCGAATGAGCCTGCTTGATGAAGTTCTTTCGCCACTCCAAATCGGCCACCACACCCTTCGTTCGGCGCGAGCACAGACCCGCGGGGAAGGTCAGGATCGGCAGCGGTCCTTCGAATGCCTCGTGCATACGGCGGGCGTAAGCCGAATTTTGGCGTCCGTGCTTATTGACGGGCAGCCAGATCGGGCGCAGAGGTTCCATATACATCAGCAGGTCGTTGATCACCACGCGCACATCGCCCAGACGCGAGCCGATAGCCTCGGCGACCATCATTCCGTCCATACCGCCGAAGGGGTGGTTCGAGGCGAAGATGTAGCGACCATTGGGATCGATATTCTCGAAGCCCTCGACCGAGCGTTGAATATCGAGCAGGTCGAATGCACCGCGAATGAATTCGAGAGGTGATTTATCGCCAAAGTTTTCGATGGCGTCATTGAGGAAGTCCTCGTGAATAAGCCCACGTAACCAATTGATTACGCAACGTGGAATGTAGCGATTCAGACGGGGAGCCTTGCTCTCCAAGATCTGTCCGACGTCGATTCTATCCATAAAAAATACTTTTTATGGATACAAAGATAGAAAATATGCGCGAAAATCCTCTTTTTTTGAGTAACTTTACGCCCAAATATGCAAAAATGAACGAAACAACAACATATCATACCCCCGTATTGCTCTCTGAGTCGGTCGATTTGCTTGCGATCGACCCCGATGGCACCTACGTCGATCTGACCTTCGGTGGCGGAGGTCACTCGCGTCATATCCTCTCGCAGCTCTCGGAGCGTGGTCGTCTGTTCAGCTTCGACCAGGACCCCGACGCCAAGGCCAACTGCCCCGACGATCCCCGTTTCCACTTCGTCGAGAGCAACTTCCGCTTTCTGCGCGGTGCGCTGCGCTACCGTGGCGTGGAGCAGGTCGATGGCATTCTGGCCGATCTGGGCGTGTCGTCGCACCACTTCGACTGCACCGAGCGCGGTTTCTCGTTCCGTGGCGAGGCTCCGCTCGATATGCGTATGAACTACCGCAATGGTCGCTCGGCAGCCGACATCGTCAATGAGGCCGATGCCGAGACCCTCACCCGCATCTTTGGCGAGTGGGGCGAGATCGATACCCCCTACAAGGCGGCCAACTGCATCGTGCGAGCACGTGCCACGGCTCCGATCCTGACTACGGCTCAGCTGGTCGAGGCGGTTGCGCCCTGCACCCCCCGCAAGGACGAGAGTAAGTTCCTGACCAAGCTCTTCCAGGCACTGCGTATCGAGGTCAATGGCGAGATGGAGGCTTTGAAGATGGCTTTGGAGCAGAGTTTGAAGATGTTGCGTCCGGGCGGTCGCCTATCGGTCATCTCGTACCACTCGCTCGAAGATCGTCTGGTGAAGAACTTTATGCGCAACGGAACCTTCTCGGCACAGGCCGAAAAGGATTTCTTCGGTCGCTCGACCACCCCGTGGCAACTCGTTACGCGCAAGGCCGTGGCACCCTCGGCCGAGGAGATCGAGCGCAACCCCCGTTCGCGTAGTGCGCGACTGCGTGCAGCCGAAAAACTTTAACAAAACGGATTAGTACACAATGAGATACGACGAAGATATCGAGATCGATCCCTCGTTTCGTGAGGAGCGCGAGCGTGCAGCGGCCAAGGCCGAGCGCGAACGTATGATTCGCGAGCAGGTGGTGCGTGTGATGAGTGGCGCGGCCGAGGAGGATCTGGCCGAGGACGAGCGTCTGCGTTTGGAGCAGGAGGCGGCCGAGCAGGAGGAGCGCGAACGCGAGGAGCGTCGCCAGAACAGCTGGTGGAACAAGACCTTCAAGGCGGTTTTCACGGGCGAGATCCTGACCAACGAGGAGACGCGACACATCTACCCCTATCTGATGTTTGTGGCGGGAATGTTCTTCCTGAGTATCTTCATTCTCTTCACGGCACTGCGTTTGGACATCAAGCGTTCGCGTCTGCAAGATGAGCTGCGTGTGTTGCAGGAGCAGTCGGTACGCCAGTCCGAACAATTGTATCGCGCCACCTCGCGCGGTGCGATCATCGAACAGTCGAAGGCTCGCGGATTGAACCTCGAAGAGCTTCCGACTCAAACCTATATTATTGATAACGACTAAGTTATGCCCGAACAGAAATATACCATTAAACGCCAGATACGTCGCCGTGCGCTGTGGCTCTACGTAGCCTTTTTCGTGATGGTGGTGGCGATCATCGCGCGTTTGGTCTACATACAGTATTTCTCCCGCTCGACGGCCGAGTATGCCGAGGCGATCTCGAATCGTATCCTCACGACCCAGACCCTCAAAGCGCGTCGTGGCGACATTCTGATGCGTGACGGCGAGCCGCTGGCAACGGTTTTGCCGCTCTATCAAGTGTCGTTCGACTTCGGCTCGGAGGCTCTCGACTCGGTCGAGCGTTACAACAAACTCTCGGACTCGCTGGCGGGTCTGCTGGGCGGCTATTTCGCCAAGGAGGGCTACCCAAAGTCGTACTTCAAGCAGAAATTCGCACTCTATCACAAACATAAGCGTTTCGACGACAAGAATCGTCGCCGCTATAAGTCGATCGAACTGCTGCCCCGCTGGATCGACTACAAGGAGTGGAGCCAGATCAAACAATTCACCATTCTGAATTGGGATATCGGTCTGACCTACACGCTCGAAGATAGCCTGATGCGTATCTACCCGCTGGGCGACATCGCCAAACGAACGGTGGGTAAGTTCCAGAACGACCGAATCAAGACACCGTTTGGTATCGAGCACGTCTTCGACTCGATGCTGCGAGGCGAGGACGGACAGCAGTCGCGCCAGCGCATTGCCCACCGTTTCACCTCGAACGTGGCGACCGATGGTGCCAAGGACGACCGCCCGAAGATCGACGGTGTGGATATCGTCACCACGCTCGATCGCCGTATTCAGGAGATCTCGGACGTGGCTCTGCGCAAAAATATGGTTGCCAACCGAGCTATTTGGGGTACGGCAATCGTGATGGATGTCGAGACGGGCGAGATTCTGGCGCTGTCGAATCTCTCGGAGAGCTCGCCGGGCGTCTATGCCGAGATCGACGACAATGCCTTCAAGCGTATGTGCCCCGGCTCGACCTTCAAGCTGGCGTCGTTGTTGGCGCTGGTTGAGGACAAGGGTATGGATATCAGTGTCCGTATCCCGATCAAGGAGGGTAAGGTGACCAAGACGGTAAAGGATGAACGATTGCAGATCGGTCCCAATCCCAAGGCCAAGGGTATCCGCGACGACCACGCTTTCTGCGACACGATTACGATGAAGACAGCGATGGCTCACTCGTCGAATATCTTCTTTGCCAACGCTATTCATCAGGCCTATAATGATCACCCCGAGAACTACGTAGCCTTCTTGCGCAAGTTGCATATGGATCGTCCGTTGGGCCTGTCGGAGTTTGGCGAGCAGCGACCGCTGTTCAACGACTATCCCACCGACAAGACCCGCGAGGCTGATTCGATACGTGATATTTGGTTCTATAACAACCGTTTGTGCCAGATAGCCTATGGTTACGAGAATGAGATCACGCCGATTCAGACGGCAACGCTCTACAACGCCGTGGCAAACGATGGTCGTATGGTTGCGCCGCGATTGATCCGCGAGTTGCGCAAAGATGGTCGTGTGATCCAAAAGTTCGAAACCGAGGTGCTCAACGAGCGAATCTGCTCGTCGGGATCGCTGGCCAAGGTGCAGGAGTGCTTGGAGGAGGTGGCGCTGACGGGTACGGCACGAGCATTTTTTGTGCGCGACACGGCTCTGTTCCGCGTGGCGGCAAAGACGGGTACGGCTGTGGTGGTCGGCTCGAAGACCAACGACTACCTCGGTAGTATGGTTGCCTATTTCCCCACCGACGCTCCGAAATATACGGTTATGGTGGCCGTGCGCAACAACGCCTCGCGAGGTGCCTACTATGGTGCGGGCGTTTCGGGTCCCGTGGTGCGCGACATCATTTACAGCCTCTACACGATGGAGAGCGAGTGGCGCAATCCGATCGAGCAGGTGGCGGCAACCAAGCGCCCCACGCAGGTCAAGGGCGGTCGCACCGAGCAGATGCGCGAGGTGGCTTCGAAGCTCGATATGTCGTTCACGACCGACGAGCGTCGTGGCTGGTCGCTTGCCGAGGTCGATGATTCGACGCAGCGTGCCGAGTTCAGCCAGATCAAAGCCGATGCGGGCAAGATGCCCCGTGTGGTCGGTATGGGTTTGAAGGACGCGATCTACCTGTTGGAGAGTCGAGGTCTGCGTGTCGGGGTTACGGGTCACGGACGAGTGACGAGCCAGAGCGTGGCGGCGGGCACGACGATTCGACGTGGCGACTATGTGCAATTGGTACTTAAATAACACAAGATAGAATGAAACAAGTTAAAGATATAATCGAAGGCATCGAGTGTCGTGTGGTTGGCTCGACGGCGGTTGAGGTCAGTGCGCTGGCTCTCGACTCGCGTCGTGTTGAGGCGGGCACGATGTTCTTTGCGGTGGTCGGTACGGCAACCGATGGCCACGCCTACATCGAGGGCGCAGTGGCGTCGGGTGCGGTGGCGGTGGTCTGCCAGCAGCTGCCCGAGGTGCAACACCCGCAGGTTTGCTACGTGGTGGTTGAGGATACATCGGCGGTGGTCGGTCAGATGGCGTCGAACTTCTACGACCGCCCCTCGGAGCAGTTGAAGTTGGTCGGCATAACCGGCACAAACGGCAAGACCACGACCGTGACATTGCTCTACGATATGTTCCGCGCGCTGGGTTATCGTGTGGGTCTGCTCTCGACGGTCGAGAATCGAATCGACGGTCGCGTAGTGCCCTCGACACACACCACGCCCGACCCGATTACGCTCAATGCTCTGCTGGCCGAAATGGTCGAGGTGGGTTGCGACTACTGCTTTATGGAGGTGTCGTCGCACAGCATTGTGCAGCGTCGCATTGGCGGTCTGCACTTTGCGGGAGCGCTGTTCTCGAACATCACGCACGACCACCTGGACTATCATAAGACCTTCGCGGAGTATATCCGTGCCAAGAAGCAGTTCTTCGACGAGTTGCCGCGCGAGGCTTTTGCGCTGGTCAATATCGACGACCGCAATGGCGAGGTGATGGTGCAGAACACCCGCGCAAAGGTGTGCCGCCTGTCGTTGCGCTCGATGGCCGACTTTGTGGGTCGTGTGATCGAGATGCACTTGGACGGTATGTTGCTGCGTCTGGACGGACGCGAGCTGTGGGTGCGCTTCCTCGGTCGATTCAACGCCTACAACCTGCTGACGGTCTATGGCGCGGCGGTGCTGCTCGGTGCCGATCGGGAGGAGGTGCTGCGTGTGCTGTCGATGTTGTCCTCGGTCAATGGTCGTTTCGAGGCTCTGCGCTCGGAGGACGGCGTGACGGCGATTGTCGACTATGCACATACGCCCGATGCGTTGCAGAATGTGATCGACACGATCAACGATATTCGCGGTGCGGGTCGGCTGACCATTGTGGTCGGTTGTGGTGGCAACCGCGACAAGACCAAACGCCCCGAGATGGCGCAGATTGCGGTACGAGGTGGCGATCGCGCGATTTTGACTTCGGACAACCCGCGTGGTGAGCGCCCCGAGGCGATTCTTGACGATATGGTTGCGGGCTTGGAGCCTACGGATCACTATCTGCGCATAGCGGATCGTCGCGAGGCGATTCGCACGGCGGTGATGCTGGCCGAGGCGGGCGATGTGATCCTCGTTGCGGGCAAGGGTCACGAAACCTATCAGGAGGTGGAGGGCGTGAAGCACCACTTTGACGACCGCGAGCAGGTGCGCGAGGCGTTCGATACACTGCGTACAAAACGTTAATAAATAGACTTTTAAAATATAGAAAACTAAACCAAACCTATGTTATATTCACTTTTTGAGTATTTGGGCGATGCGTTTTCGCTGCCCGGAGCAGGAATGTTCCAATATTTGTCGTTCCGTGCGGCGATGGCCATCATCACCGCCCTGTTGATTGCAATCGTCTTCGGTCGTCGCATTATCGACCGCCTGGCACGCTTGCAGATTGGCGAAGAGATTCGTAACCTCGGCCTCGAAGGTCAGTTGCAGAAGAAGGGCACCCCGACGATGGGTGGTATCATCATTCTGCTGGCGATCGTGGTGCCGATGTTGTTGTTCTGCGATCTGTCGAACATCTATATTCAGTTGATGCTGATCTCGACCATCTGGCTCGGTCTGATTGGTGGTGCCGACGACTACATCAAGGTCTTCCGCCACAACAAGGAGGGCTTGAAGGGCCGTTTCAAGATTGTGGGTCAGGTCGGTTTGGGACTGATCGTGGGTACGACGATGTGGCTCCATTCGGATATCGTGGTGCGCGAGGGTGCGAGCCTGCCGAGCGAGTTGCGTGGCGAGGTAGTCGAGCAGAACTACTTTGCGCCCGAGCAGGGTAAGGTGCCCGAAACAGTTGTCGTTGAGGGTGTTAAGACTACGCAGACGACCATTCCGTTCATCAAGGATAACGAGTTCGACTACAAGTGGCTGGCTGGTGGCAACGAGACGCTCGGCTGGTTGGTCTATGTTCTGGTGGCGATTTTCGTCATCACGGCGGTGTCGAACGGAGCGAACCTCACCGACGGTCTGGACGGTTTGGTGACGGGTGTCTCGGCGCCGATTGTGGTTGTGCTGGGTGTGCTGGCATACCTTTCGGGACACATCGTTTATGCTGATTATCTGAATATTATGTATATCCCACATAGTGGCGAGCTGGTGGTTTTCGCGGCGGCAATGACGGGTGCGCTGATCGGTTTCCTGTGGTACAACTCGTTCCCCGCGCAGGTCTTTATGGGCGATACGGGCTCGCTGGCTATCGGTGGTGTGATCGCGGTCTTTGCGCTGCTGATCCGCAAGGAGTTGCTGTTGCCGGTGATGTGCGGTGTCTTCCTGGTTGAGGCGCTGTCGGTGATGATTCAGGTGAGCTACTTCAAATTCACAAAACGTAAATATGGCGAGGGTCGTCGCATCTTCCTGATGTCGCCCCTGCACCACCACTACCAGAAGCGCGGTTTCCACGAGGTGAAGATCGTCAATCGTTTCTGGATCGTGTCGATTCTGCTGGCGGCGGTGGCGCTCGTAACTCTCAAAATTCGATAAAACAATGAAACAGAAGAAGATAGTAGTGCTGGGTGGCGGTATCAGCGGTTACGGCTCGGCAATTTTGGCTAAGAAGTTGGGCTTTGCGACCTTCCTTTCGGACGCGGGTCGCATTGGCGATCGCTACAAGGCGGCGATGGACGAGTGGGGCGTCGAGTACGAGGAGGGCGGCCACACGATGGAGCGCATCTTGGCGGCCGACGAGGTGGTCAAGAGCCCCGGTATCCCCGAGAAGGCACCCGTGGTGAAGGCTCTGCGCGAGCAGGGAACGCCGATCATCTCGGAGATCGAGTTTGCGGGTCGCTACAAGGGTAAGGCTCGAACTATCTGTATCACAGGCTCTAACGGCAAGACCACGACCACCTCGCTCACCTATCAGATTCTGCGCGATGCGGGTTTCCGCGTGGCGTTGGGTGGCAACATTGGCGAGAGCTTCGCTTACTCGGTCGCAACGGCCGAATATGATTGGTATGTGCTGGAACTCAGCTCGTTCCAGCTCGACGGAATGTACGATTTCCGTGCCGACGTGGCGGTGTTGATGAACATCACGCCCGACCACTTGGATCGCTATGACTACTGTTTCCAGAACTATATCGACTCGAAAATGCGTATCGCGCAGAATCAGCACTCACGTTGTTCGTTCATCTACTCGGCTGACGATCAGGTGATTGCCGAGCAGCTGCCCAAATACGACCTGCGTATGCGCCAGCTGCCCTTCGCGGCTAAGACTGCCGTGGCGAGCGGTGCGGGCGATGCCTACCTCGATGGCGACGGCGTGTTCACAGCGACCGTTGGCAAGCGCTCGGTCGAGATCGACACGGCGAAGATGCAGATCAAGGGTATGCACAACGCTTACGACGCTATGGCGGCCTCGCTGGCGGCTTTGGCGGCGGGTGTCGAGCCCGAGCAGGTGCGCGCTACGGTCGAGGCATTTGGTGGAGTCGAGCACCGCTTGGAGCGTGTGAAAGAGCACGATAACGTGCTGTGGATCAACGACTCGAAGGCTACGAATGTCGATTCGGTTTGGTACGCTTTTGAGAGTATGACCCGCCCGACGGTGTGGATCGCAGGCGGTACGGACAAGGGTAACGACTACGCTCCGTTGATGGATTTCGCGCGCGAGAAGGTGCATACGCTCATCTGTATGGGCGTTGATAATCAGAAACTTATCGACAGCTTTACGGGCGTCGTCCCCACAATCCGCGACACCCATTCGTTGGACGAGGCGATGACGGCGGCACGCGAGGCAGCGCGCGAGGGCGATGTGGTGTTGCTGTCGCCCGCTTGTGCAAGTTTCGATCTTTTCCGCAACTACGAGGCTCGTGGCGAGGAGTTCAAACAGTGGGTAAACGACAATGTAAAATAGGCTCGGCATACAATGGCTAAAACGATTGATAATCAGCAAGAAGAACAGGGCTTTTGGGGTAAGCTCTTCACGGGCGACCGAGCGCTGTGGATCATTATCGCGGTGATGATGATCTTCTCGATTCTGGTGGTCTATTCGTCGACCGCCAAGATGGTCTATCAGGGCGCGTCGGACACGGGAACCTACACCTATATGTTCAAGCAGATCTTCTTCGTGATGATTGGTCTGGCGGTGATTCTGATGGTCCACAAGGTCGATTTCGACAAGTATCGCTCGTGGGCGTGGGTGGTCTATGTCGGGGCTCTGCTGCTGACGCTCGCGGCCTATGTGCCCGGTATCGGCTTGGTGGTCAATGGCGCACGACGTTGGATTCCGCTCGGTTTTATGACCCTGCAACCGTCTGAGATATTGAAAGTTACTACCATTCTCGTGCTGGCCAAACAGCTCGGCTCGCGTCAGCAACGAATCGAAAAGATGGACCTGCTGCCACCGTTGGAGTTCTGGCGTTGGGGTCGCACGTGGCGCCGCGTCAGCAAGACGCTGAAAGAGAGTACGATACCCATCTTGGGACCTGTGGTGCTGTCGTGTGCGGTGATCCTGCCGGCACATACCTCGTCGGCGGCGTTGTTGTTCCTCACGTGCTGGATTATGCTGGCCATCGGGCGAGTGCGTGGTGGTGAGTTGATGCGACTGCTGTTTTTGGCGGTGGCGGCGGCACTGCTGGCTCTGGGTGCGCTCAACATCGGTCGTAGCGACACGGCCGAAAGCCGTATGGATATGTGGATCAGCACGTTATTTGGTGACGAGAAGGTGGCCGTCGAGGACCTGACCGACACTCAACGCTCGATGATCGCGATCTATAATGGCGGCCTGATGGGCAAGGGCGCCGGACAGAGCATTATGCGCGTCGAACTGATTCACCCCGAGTGCGACTACGCCTTTGCGTTTGTGGTCGAGGAGTACGGATTGTTGCTTGCGGTGGTGATTATGTTGCTCTATCTGTGGATCTTCTATCGATGTAAGGTGATCTTCGATGGGTGCGCATCGGGTTTCCCGTCCCTGCTGGTGCTGGGGTTGGGATTGATGATCACGTTCCAGGCGTTGATCCACATTTTGGTGACGATCAACTTTATGCCCGAAACGGGTCAGCCTCTGCCGTTTATCAGCCACGGTGGCTCGTCGATGATCTCGGCGTCGTTGGCTTTGGGAATGGTTTTGGGTGTGAGCCGAGCGCTGGCCGAGAAGACCCTCGAACGCCCACGCTCGGAGTCGCTGTACGAAAAATAGGCATACCTATATATATTATATAGGGCAGAGTTTAGTGCGATTTCCAATGGAAATCGCCAAGTTCAGCGGCTCGGCCGAAGTCCGACCCCCGCAGCCGCCGAACTTGGATTAATGAATAGAAAAATTAAAAAGGAATAAAATAGATTATGAAACGCATAATACTTAGCGGCGGTGGCACGGGTGGTCACATCTACCCTGCGGTGGCCGTAGCCGAGGCTCTCAAACGTCGTTTTGGCGACGAGGTGGAGCTGTTGTTTGTCGGCGCCGAGGGCAAAATGGAGATGGAGAAGGTGCCCGCGTTGGGTTACCGCATCGTCGGTCTGCCGACGGCGGGTCTGCAACGTCGATTGACGCTCTCGAACTTTGCTCTGCCCTTCAAGGTCGCAAAGAGCATCTCGAAGGCCAAGCGCGTGATCCGCGAGTTTGGTGCCGACATCGTGGTGGGCTTTGGTGGTTACGCCAGCGCACCCGTGCTGTGGGCGGCGCAGCGTATGGGAGTGCCGACGCTCATTCAGGAGCAGAACTCCTATGCGGGCGTTACGAATAAGATTCTGTCGCGCCGTGCCAAGCGTATTTGTGTGGCCTATGAGGGTATGGAGCGATTCTTCCCTGCGGAGCGTATCGTGATGACAGGCAACCCGTTACGCGGTTCGTTCTCGGCGGCTACGGGCGAGGCACGCAAGGAGGGTTTGGCTCACTATGGGCTGACCGCCGACAAACCCGTGGTGTTGGTTGTGGGTGGTTCGTTAGGTACGCGCACGCTCAACGAGATGATGAAACGCTGGGTTGCGGCGCAGCAGGGCGAGCCCAAGATTCAGGTCATCTGGCAGACGGGTAAGTTCTATGAGCGCGAGATGCAGGAGTTCTTTGCGGCGCACCCGACCGTGGGCGTTTGGCAGGGCGCATTCATCAACCGTATGGATCTGGCCTACGCTGCGGCCGATCTGGTCATTTCGCGCAGTGGTGCCTGCACGGTTTCGGAGCTGTGTCTGGTGGGTTGTGCGACGATGTTTGTCCCCTCGCCCAACGTGGCTGAGGACCATCAGACCAAGAATGCAATGGCGTTGGTCGAGAAGGGTGCGGCGGAGATTGTGCGCGACTCGGAGGCGGTCGAGAAGGCTATGGTGCGTGCCGAAGAGTTGCTCTCGGACGCGGCCCGATTGAAGGCATTGAAGGAGAATATTGCGGCCCTCGGCATTGACGATTCGGCCGATCGTGTAGCTGCGCAAGTAGCTGAAATTATTGGACTTAAATAGTGAAGAAGATGAACAACAAAAGCATATATTTCGTCGGAATCGGCGGTATCGGAATGAGTGCTCTGGCACGTTATTTTATGCACGAGGGCTATCGTGTGGGCGGCTACGACCGCACGCCGTCGCCACTGACCGAGCAACTCGCACGCGAGGGCGCGGCGGTGCATTACGAGGATAGCGTCGAGCTGATCGGCGAGGAGTTTCGTGACCCTGCGACCACGCGCGTGATCTATACCCCTGCGGTGCCGGCCGACCACTCGGAGCTGTGCTACTTCCGCGAGGGCGGTTTCGAGGTTATGAAACGCTCGCAAATGCTTGGCCTGCTGTGCGAAGGCAACTACGTGATGGCGGTTGCGGGTACGCACGGCAAGACCACAACCTCGACCCTGGTGGCGTGGTTGAACCACCGCGCGGCAGGGTGCGGCAAGGCGGTGCTGGGCGGTATCTCGAAGAACTTCGCGAGCAATCTGGTGCTGGGCGAGGGTCGTCGTATGACGGTCGAGGCCGATGAGTTCGATCGATCGTTTCTGCGCCTCGATCCCGATGTTGCGGTGATCACCTCGGCCGATGCCGACCACCTCGATATCTATGGTACGCACGAGGCGGTCAAGGAGGCCTTCTCGCAGTTTGTCGATCGTATCAAACCGGGCGGCACGCTGATCATCAAGAAGGGTGTCGAGGTGGCGATTAACAATCAGTCAATCAATGTGTTCCGATATTCGTACGATGAGCCTTGCGACTTCTACGCATCGAACATTTCGACCGACGAGGGTGGCTACTACACCTTCGATCTGAACTGTCCCGATGGCGTTCTTACGGGGTTGCGATTGGGCATTCCCGGGTGGGTCAATGTCGAGAATGCGGTGGCTGCGGTGGCGATGTTGTGGGCGGCGGCAAAGGCCGAAAACCGACCCCTCGACCTCGACGATCTGCGTGCGGCACTCAACGAATTTTCGGGCGTGAAGCGCCGTTTCGAGTTCTATGTCAACCACCCCAAGCAGGTCTATATGGACGACTATGCGCACCACCCGCGCGAGCTGGGTGCAGCCATTTCGTCGGTGCGCGCGATGTTCCCCAAGCGTCACCTGACCGCCATTTTCCAGCCTCACCTCTTCACCCGCACGCGCGACCTCTATGACGGTTTTGCCGAGGCGCTGTCGATGGCCGATGAGGTTGTGCTACTGCCGATCTACCCCGCGCGCGAGTTGCCGATCGAGGGTGTGACGGCTGAGTTGATCGCCCGCGAGCTGACTGCGCCCTACCGCATTGTCGAGTTGGAGGAGCTGGCGGCGACCATCGAACAGATGAAGACCGATGTTGTGGTGAGCTTCGGTGCGGGCAGTATCGACCGTCAAACCGAGGCGTTGGCAGCGGTTGCCGAGGCCAAATGTCGTTAAACGCAAAACGAGATGAAACAGATAGGTAAGATCATAGCTTTCAGCATCTTCTGGGTTGTTGTGATCGGGGTGATGGTGCTCCTCGGGCGCCACTCGTCGATGCGTGCCGAGGTGCAGACACTCACGGGCGTCGATGTGGTGGTCAAGGATAGCTCGCGTCGCCAGATGGTCGATCCGGCAACCGTGCGAGGCTGGATCGCTCCGATCAAAGTCGAGGGTGTGCGTGCTGTCGATGCGCCGTTGGGCGAGATCGAGCAGGCAATCCTTGCTCACGGCTATGTGCGCTCGGCGGAGGCCTATCTCACCCCCGATGGGCGCGTGAAGGTCGAGGTGGAGCAGCACGAACCGGTGATGCGAATGATGCTCGACGGCGGCTACGACTTCTACCTCACGACGCGTGGCGAGGTGTTCCGCTCGCCCGAGCTTTCGGCGGCATACGTGCCCGTGGTTACGGGTCGTTTCGATGTGCCGTTCACGGCCAAGCACGAGGGTGCAACCGACGTTCAGTTGCGCCTGAAAATTAATGAGTTGGACTCGCTGACCGATGCTACGAACGAGGCTTGCAACGACCTGCTGATCGAGCATCGACACATTCAGCGTCAGCGCACCAAACTGCGCGGTCGCACGGTCAAAAAGGGTATGTTCGAGTCGAAGGAGGAGTTCGAGTGGCGCAAGGAGTCGCTCAAAAAAATCAAAAAGGATTCGGGCGCACTCTACACCTATCGAATGCGTGTTCGCTTGAAGGCTGCCGACCAGAAGCGGGCCGAGGTGGATCGTTTGGTCGAAAAGCAAAAAAAGTTGCAAAAAAACTACGAAGATTTCATTAATCTCACTAACTTTGTGAAATTGATTGAAGGTGACGACTTCTGGCGAGCCCAGATAGTCGAAATCGTCGTATCCCAAACGCAGAATGGTGCTCTGTTTCTGCGACTTGTGCCTCGCGCAGGTAACCATACGATCGTTTTTGGTCGAATCGAGAAGGTCGAGCGTAAACTCGACCGCTTGTTGCGTTTCTATCGCGAGGGGCTCGACAAGGAGGGCTGGGATATCTATCGCACCATCGACGTTCGTTTCGATGATCAGGTGGTGTGCACCAAGCGATAGGCGACAGAGGGCGGTCGGGCGACCCCCGCAGCCGCAGTACTTGGATATAATTTGAAGAAAAAACGAAAAAATATATACACGTGGAAAAGAAGAACTACATAGTGGCAATTGACCTCGGCTCGAACAACGTGACCGCAGCAGCGGCAGTGCGCGGCGCCGACGGCAAAATGGTGATTGAGGCAGTCGTACGCGAGAAGTCGGAGGGTGTCAGCAGTGGCGCGATCGACAATATCGAACTTGCGGCCAAGTCGCTCAAAACAGCCGTTGATAAGCTCCAAGAACAGCTGAATATCAAGGTGTTCGAGGCCTATTTCGGCATTTCGGGCGAGTTCATTCGTTGCGCCAGCCATAACGATTGGGTGGCTGTGGGCGACTACTCGAACGGCGTCAGCCAGAGCGATGTCGATGAGCTCTATGCGCGTATGGAGAAGGTGAGCGCACCCAACGAAGATGAGGTGATTTTGGAGCGTATCCCCCAGAATTTCGTCGTCGATGGCAACAAAGAGGTGCCCAACCCGGTCGGCTCGTTCGGCAAGAGCCTCTCGTCGACCTTCAACTTCATTTTGAGCCTGCGTACCCCGATTCAGCGTCTGACCAATGCGGTGTTGAAGCTGGGTATCAAGCCTTTGGCTATCCACGTTAATCCGTTGGTTACGGCCGAAACCCTGCTCGAATCGGACGAGAAAGAGGAGGGCATCGCAGTGGTCGATATGGGTGCCGATGTGACCGATGTGACGATCTATTTCAACAATGTAGTACGCTACGTGGCATCGATTCCGATCGGTTCGAACGCCATCAATACCGATATTCGCACGCTCAGTATCCCCGAACGTTGGGTCGAGAAGATGAAGGTGAAGTACGGTAACGCCGTGGCTGCCAACGTCAAAGAGGACGCCGCTATCGGCTACAACACCCCGAAGGGCAAGAAGATTATCTTGCAGTGCAATCTGGCGGCCGTAATCGAGGCTCGCGTGCAGGATATCGCCGATCTGGTGGTCAAGGAGATCAAGAACGCCGGCTTCGATAAGAAACTTCCCTACGGCATCGTGCTGACGGGTGGTGGCGCAAATTTGGAGGGTATCGCCGACGCATTTACCAAGCATACGGGCATCGATACCCGTATCGGTGTGCCCGAAGTGGTTGTCGATGAGGAGTCGGCCGAGAAGATCGATGGTCCTGAGTATGCGACCATTACGGGTCTGTTGTGGCACGCATTGCAGGGCGGTGCATATTGTATGGTCGATCAGCGACCCGCACCTGCACAGCCTGTTCAGCCCGTTCAGCCTGTTCAGCCCACACCGCAGCCCGTGAAGCCGACATTCGTGCCTCCCGTGCCCCCGACGCCCGCTCCGCAGCCTGCGCCTCAGCGTGTGGCTCCGACTCCCGCGCCTGCGCCCGCACCTGCTCCTGCTCCCGCTCCGCAACCCGTGAAACCGCAGACGATCAATGAGCGTTATGGTGCTCAGCAGCAGACTGTTGTACAGCCCACTCCTGCGCCGACTCCCGCACCGACTCCCGCACCTGAGGTGAAGAGTGAGCCGACCCCTGCGCCCGAGATTGCTCCCGAGGCTGAGGAGCAGACCCCGAAGGAGAAGAAGGGTGGATTGTTTGAGGGCTTGAAGAAGTTGGGCAAGAAGGCGACTGAGCTTCTTGAAAGGATGGATAGCAACAATGACGACGATATTATTTAACCCGCAATGCCGCAACATAACAAATGAATAACGATATAATCAACTCGTTGAACGTAGAGCGCTCTGAGGCCTCGAAGTCGCACATTATGGTGATCGGCGTCGGAGGTGCGGGCGGTAACGCTGTGAATCATATGTTCCACCTCGGCATCAAAGATGTCGATTTTATGGTCTGCAACACCGACCAGCAGGCTCTCGATATCAGCCCCGTCGAATTGAAAATTCGTCTGGGTGAGGACGGTCTGGGTGCAGGTAACGACCCCGCAGTGGGTCGCCGCGCCGCAATCACCAGCCTCGATATGGTCAAGCAGACGTTCGAAAATTACTCGACCAAGATGGTCTTCATCACCGCCGGTATGGGTGGTGGTACGGGTACGGGTGCCTCGCCCGTGATCGCCAAGGCGGCGCGCGAGATGGGTATCCTGACCGTGGGTATCGTAACCTCACCGCTGAAAATCGAGGGCCACATTCGTTATAAGCAGGCGATGGCGGGTATCGAGGAGATGAAGAGCTGCGTCGATTCGTTGCTGATTATCAACAACGACAACATTATGGCGATGGGTGGCCGAATGACCGTCGATGACGCCTTCTCGCTGGCTGACGATGTGTTGGCATCGGCTGCGAAGGGTATTGCCGAGATCATTACGATCAAGAGCCCGCGTACGAACATCGACTTTGCCGATGTGTCGAAGGTGATGACCAATAGCGGTCGCACGCATATGGGTGTTGGTCGTGCGGCGGGTGACGATCGTGCCGAGACGGCTGCGCGTAACTCGTTGCGTTCGCCGCTGCTGGACCACAATTCGATCCGCGGTGCGAAGAATATCTTGCTGAATATCAGCTGCGATAAGCGCGAGAATATGATGTACCACGAGCTGACGACGATCCTCGAAGTGATCCAGTCGGAGGCTAAATATACCGACGAAAATGGTGTAATGCACGACGCCAATATCATCTGGGGTAATAGCGCCAAGCCTATGTTGGGCGACGATTTGGAGGTGATTGTGGTGGCTACGGGCTTTGAGGCTCAGAGCGATGTGCTGGTTGACGAGATGATGGCTGAGGGTGCTCCGATGGTTGCGGGTGTGCCCCCTGTGGTGCCCACGGCGACCACCCTGCCGCCGCGTCCGAGCGATGCGGGTGGAGCGAAGCGTCCGACGGTTTCGGTGCCTCGTCCGATGACACCGGTTGTGCTGGGTGCGCGCAAGAATCGCTTTATGGAGATCGACGATATGAAGCGAACTCCCGCCTACGTGCGTCGCAAGTCCCCGATGCAGGTGGTGACCTCGCCTGCCAACACCAAGTTGCTGAACGAGACCGAAAAGGCGGCGAGCAAAGCGAAGGTCGCAGCATCGACCGAGGGCAATCTGTTCAGCGCTCAGGAGCAGGAATCATAGTATTAACCAAGCTGTAAAGATTTGACACTTACATATTTATCAATCATCGCCTTAGGGCAGTTCGAGCTTTCATCAGTGATCACAATGGCGCTGGTGTTGGCTGTGTTGTTGTGTGTTTCGGCGTTCGTTTCGGGGTCGGAAACCGCATTTTTCTCGCTCACCCCGCAGCAGGTCCGCGAGATGAAGGAGAGCCGCCAGCCCAGCTCCGAAACCATTATCCGATTGCTGACCCAAAGCGATAGATTGTTGGCTACGATCCTGATAGTCAATAATTTGGTCAATATCTGCATTACGATTATTTCGGCCCGCATCGTCGATCTGGTGTTTGTGTTCCAGTCGGCAACGTGGACTTTTGTGTTCAAGACGGTCTGCGTCACATTCTTGTTGCTGTTGTGTGGCGAGATTCTGCCCAAGGTGCTTGCCAACTCCAATCCGTTGCGTGTGGCTCGCTTTGCAGCGGCGCCGCTTTCGGTGCTCAATGCCCTTGTCAAACCGCTGGCAATGGTGCTCGTGCGTACGGGTAGGGGCATCAACAACCGCTTCGACGCCAAGCGCGACAACCTCTCGATGGACGAACTGTCGAACGCTATCGACCTGGCCTCGACCGACCAGACGCAGGAGGAGCGCAAGATGTTGTCGGGCATTGTCAATTTCGTGAATACCGACGTTTCGGAGATTATGAAGCCGCGAATCGACATCGTGGCTGTCGAGATCAGCGAGAGCTATTCGGCTGTCAAAGAGCATATTATCAAGTCGGGATACTCGCGTATTCCGGTCTACGAGGAGAGCGCCGACAACATCAAGGGCGTGCTCTATGTCAAGGATCTGATCCCCTATATCCACAACGACGACTCGTTCGAATGGGTGTCGTTGCTGCGCCAGCCCTACTATGTGCCCGCGCATAAGAAGATCAACGACCTGCTCGAAGAGTTCCAGGCGACGAAGGTGCATCTGGCCATCGTGGTCGATGAGTATGGCTCGACGCTCGGTTTGGTGTCGTTGGAGGATATTTTGGAGGAGATCGTGGGTGAGATTTCGGACGAGATGGACGATGTCGAAACATTCTATACGAAACTCCCCGATGGCTCGTATCTATTTGACGGTAAGACACATATCGGCGATTTCGAGCGTGTGATGACACTGCCCGAGGACGCGCTTTCGGAGGTCAAGGGCGAGGCCGAAACGATGGCCGGACTGATGCTCGAAATCAAGCGCGAACTGCTCAAAAAGGGCGACTCGGTGACCACTCACGGTATGCGCCTGACGGTCAAGTCGGTCGATGGTCGCCGTGTGGATAAGATCCGTGTCGAGAAGATCGCCTAACTCAATGTAAAATGCTGATTGTAAATCCGATAGAGATTATCGTGCGCGCGATTCCGAGCGACGATCAGAGTCTGTTCGAGTCGCTTGCCGATGACGAACGCGCGTACGCGGCGGAGCTTGCGGGCCATCGTCGTCGCGAGTGGGTGGCGTGGCGTGCGTTGTTGCGCGAGCGGGCGGAGCGTTGGGGCGTCGGTGAGCAGGCACTGCGTGTGGCATATTCGACCTCGGGCGAGCCTCTGTTCGAGGGTTTGGAGGGGTCGATTTCGGTCACTCATTCGCGGAGGTATGTGGCGTTGGCGCGCTCGTGGCAGGGACGTTGCGGAATCGACATCGAGCAACTAGATCGCAACTTCGAACGCGTTGAGGATAAGTATATTAGCGACACAGAGCGACAACTGCCGACGGCCGATGACGAGCGTTTTCGGGCGGCGGTGTGGTGCGCCAAGGAGGCGATGTTCAAATGCGTTGGGCGCGAGGGTGTCGATTTTCGACGCGATTTGCAGATTGTGGAGGTAGATTTCGAGGGCGGTAGCGTGCGTGGCTCGGCCTTCGGAGTGCCACTCGGAGGTGTGATCCAACTGCTTGACGGAGCGATACTTGTGGCGATCTCGCCCACTGCGGACGAGCATTTCATATTCATCGAATAGGCGAACCAGGGCGGTTCGCTTTTTTTTGTTTTTGGTGCGCGGTGAGCCACGCCGAATCACGAGTTGACGGCCACGAGTTTTTGGCACTCATTTTGCAAGTTCGTATGCTGAACGCAAGCGCCTCGGCAGCGCACGTCGAGCGCGCAAACGGGCGTTCACCAGCCGGCAAAATGAGCACTCTCTTTTTCCGATACTTTTTACTTTTTCGATTGGCGTTGTGCGTGTGTGCAACGCCAATTTTGTGGCTCGGCACGTTGCCGAACTGCGTAAATGTCTAAAACTGAGAACTATGAAACATATCCACACCTCATATCTCGGCTTGCAGCTCTCGTCGCCTGTGGTTGTAGCCAGCTCGCCTTTTACGTCCGACATCGAGGGTGTTCGTGCGGCGGCGGAGGCGGGTGCGGGCGCGGTGGTGCTCAAATCGATCTTCGAGGAGCAGATCATCGGTCAGGCCGACCACCTCGCGGGGTTTGGGACCTCGCCTTTTGGCGACACGGACGACTACCTGCAACACTACGTGGGCGAAGATTATCGCGGGCGGTTTCTGCGTTTGGTGACCGATGCCAAGGCGCAAACTTCGGTTCCGATCATCGCCAGCATCAACTGCATCGGTGCGGGTGCGCGCTGGGTCGATTATGCAAAGGAGCTTGCCTCGGTGGGGGCTGATGCGCTGGAAATCAATCTCTTCACCCTCGCGACCGATCGCCACGTTCGCTCCGAGCAGATCGAGGAGGAGTATCAATATGTGGTGCGGAGGATATGCTCGGCGGTGAAGATCCCCGTGTCGGTCAAGCTGCCGCTGCGACTGACCGCGCCGATCAACGTGGTCGACCGTCTGTGGGGCGTCGGGGCGCGGGGCGTGGTGCTCTACAACCGCCCGTTCGAGCCCGATGTCGATGCCGATTCGCTCAATTTCAAGGCGTCCAGCCCATTCAGCGAGGTGGTCGAGTTGCGCAATTCGTTGCGGTGGGTTGCGCTCTGCACGCGTGTGGTGCCGCAGGTCGATGTGGCGGTTTCGACGGGTGTGCATAGCGGCGTGGAGGCGGTGAAGGCACTGTTGTGCGGTGCGCGGGCAGTGCAGGTCTGCACGGCGATCCAAAAAGGTGGTTATGAGTCGATTAACGAGATCAATCAGACAATCAATGCGTGGGGGCGCGAGCACGGATTCCGCACGATCGAGGAGTTTCGTGGGCGTGTTGCCGAGCCTCCCAACAGCGATGACGACCTTCTGCTCCGAACGCAATATATGCGCTACTTCCCGAAGGGGTGACGAAATCAAAAATTTCGCCATAGTCAGTTGCGTATCAAAAAAACCGCACCCCTATTCGGAGTGCGGTTTGACTTATATCGTATTGATAATCCGAGCCTTAGTCCTTCATTCGGATCCACTGCCACAGCTCCTTATACGACGGTTTGCGACCGTGCATAAAGATACCGATGCGATAGATCTTCGCAGCTACCCACACCATTACGATGAACGTAGCGGCCAGAATTGCCAGCGACAGCGCCAGCTCCCACATCGGCACATCGAACGGCAGTCGCGCCATCATCACTATGGGTGAGGTGAACGGTATCATACTGCACCACACCGACAGCGGTGCGTGGGGCTCTCTCATTGCGAACATCATCACCATCAGACCGAGAATGATCGGCATCGTGATCGGGGTCTGGAACTGCTGAGCGTCCTGCACATTATCGACTGCGCTACCCACCGCCGCAAACATCGCCGCATAGAGCAGATAGCCGCCCAGGAAGTAGAGCAGGAAGCTGCCGAAGAAGCGCACGAGGAAGCCGATGTCGGTGGCATTAGCCAACATTGCCGCCAGCTCGGGATCGACACCCGCGCCCTCCATTGCCGCCATATCGGCCGTGCCTGCCGAGATTGCCGCAGCGCTCTCGACCAGATCGGTGGGCATCATAAACTGCATCACCAGCGAGCCGCCGACAAAGATGATCACCATCCAGATGACGAACTGCAACACCGCCACCGAGGCGATACCCAGAATCTTGCCCATCATCAGCTGGTAGGGGCGTACGGTCGAAACCATCACTTCGAGCACCTTGCCGCTCTTCTCCTCGACGACGCCCTGCATCACCATTGAGCCATAGATGATCACGAACATATACATCACAAAACCAAAGATATAGGCCAGACCGAACGCCAATACGCTCGAACTCTCCTTATCCTCTTCGTCCTCCTCGCCCAGCTTGTAGCTGCGCAGCATTACGTCGGCCTCGACCTCCTCCATAATCTGGGGCAGGTTCTCGATATCGTATGCCTTCAAACGGTGCTGTTCGATGATCTCCTCGATGTCGCGCGCAATCGAGCTCTCGACATCCATCGTCGAGGTCGAATAGGAGTAGAGCGACACGTTCGAGGGGTTGTCGATGATATCCTCGCCGATCACCAGAAAACCGTACATCTGCTCATCGCTCTGCTCCGCACGCAACTCCTCGGGGGTGCGTGTGGTGGGCTCGTAGATGATCACCTCGGTCGAGGTGAGCGACTGAGCGATCACACCGCTGCGATCGACCACCGCAATGTGCTTGGCCTCGCCCACGTTGGTTGCCATAATCAACGACGTGCCGACCATAATGCCCACCATCAGCAGCGGGGTCAGGATGGTCGAAATGATGAAGCTCTTCTTCATCACGCGCTCGCGAAATTCGCGGCCTATAATAATTCCAATTGCCGACATAACTACTTCTCCTCTACGGTTTTAAGCTGGCCTGCTACGGCCTTGATGAATATATCGTTCATACTCGGAATGATCTCGCGGAACGAGCGCAATTCGACACTCTGGTTGATCACCGAGATCACCTCGCGCACATCGCTATCGTTCTCGACGTGGATCTTCACCTGTTTGTAGATACCCTCGGCCGCAGTGCCGTCGTCGAGCAACGTGCAGTGGCCATCGAGAGCCCCGATCAGAGCCTCGCGCTCGCCTCGGAAATCGACCTCGAAGATGTTGTTGCCGTGGCGGTGGCGCACCTCGTCGAGGCGACCGCTCAGAATGTTTTCTGACTTGTTAATCAGCGTGATATGGTCGCAAATCTCCTCGACACTCGACATATTGTGGGTCGAAAAGATGATCGTGGCACCCTCGTCGCGCAGACGCATAATCTCCTGCTTCATCAGGTTGGCATTGATCGGATCGAAACCCGAGAAGGGCTCGTCGAAGATCAGCAATTCGGGCTTGTGCAGCACCGTAACGATGAACTGCACCTTCTGGGCCATACCCTTGCTCAGGTCCTCGACCTTCTTGTTCCACCAGTCCTGAATGCCGAAACGAATGAACCACTCCTTCAATCGCACCGTAGCCTCGCGATGCGACAGACCTTTCAGTCGGGCGAAGTAGATCGCCTGGTCGCTGACCTTCATTTTCTTATATAGACCGCGCTCCTCGGGCATATATCCGATTCGATAGACGTCCTGCTGGGTCATCGGCTTGCCGTTGAGCAGCACGGTACCCTCGTCGGCCATAATGATTCGATTGATGATACGAATCAGTGTAGTCTTACCCGCGCCGTTGGGTCCGAGCAGACCGTAGACACTCCCTCGGGGGATTGTGAGTGAAACGTCGTTCAATGCCGTGTGCTCGGCATAGCGTTTGGTGACGTGTTCAATGCGAAGTAAATCCATAGATTTTGCTGTAAGTAGTATATTAATTGGTACAAAGTTATAAATTTTATTGGGATTTGGTACTTCTGCATAAGCGAAAAACAATATTAATTTATCGAAAAACGGAAAGTCGCGCCGATTTTTTTAGATTTTCGTTTGCAGTACGGGGTGATGAGTGCCCTTTTCGCCAAAATATCGCTATCTTTGTGTGTTGTATTCAGAATACTTTTTTCGAACTATGATGAAACGTTGCGTTTTGGTTACGGGCGGTGCCGGATATATCGGCTCGCATACGGCCGTCGAACTCATCGAGGCGGGTTACGACGTGGTGCTGGTGGATAATTTGTCGAACTCGGACGAGCTGGCTGTCGAGGGTGTGCGCCGCATTACGGGCGTGGAGATACCCTTCGAGAAGGTCGATTGCTGCGACCGCGAGGCCTTCGAGCAGGTATTCCGCAAGTATCACTTCGATGCTGTGATCCACTTCGCGGCCTCGAAGGCGGTATATGAGTCAATCGAAAAGCCATTGATGTACTACCAAAATAATTTGGGGTCGTTGATGAATGTGCTTGATTTGATGCAAAAATACGATTGTCACAATATTGTATTCTCGTCATCAGCAGTTGTTTATGGCGAAGCCAAGGAGCTCCCTGTTACTGAGAAATCGCCTCGTCAAGCTACGACCTCTCCCTATGGCAATACAAAGAAAATGTGCGAGGATATCCTGCAAGATACTGTAATTGCCGCCAATGGCAAATTGCACGGTATCGCATTGCGCTATTTCAACCCCTTCGGTTCGCACCCGTCGGCTCTGATTGGCGAGTTGCCGCGCGGAATTCCAAGCAATTTGGTGCCATATATCACCCAGACTGCGGCGGGTATCCGCGAGTGCCTGAGTGTCTTTGGTGACGACTACGATACCCCCGACGGATCGTGTATTCGCGACTATATTGATGTGGTCGATCTGGCGCGTGCTCACGTGGTGGCTATCGGTCGTATGATCGAGGGTCGCAACAAGGAGGACTACGAGATTTTCAATGTCGGTACGGGCCGTGGAGTGTCGGTGTTGGAGCTGGTGCGAGCATTCGAGCGCGTCAATGGCATCAAACTCAACTATCGCATTGCGCCTCGACGTGCGGGCGATATCGTGTTGAGCTGGGCCGATACTACGTTGGCTAACACCGAATTGGGTTGGCGTGCCGAGCGTTCGCTCGATGAGACCCTTGCTGCGGCGTGGAAGTGGCAGCAGGAGGTGATGAAGCGATAGGACTTCAATTTACGATTAAGACTATGCCGCGCCCTGAGGGACGCGGCTTTTTCTTTGATAGATAATTAATGCACCTTCGTGGGCTGGGGCGGTCGCCCGTAGGGCGAGCCCACGAAGGTGGACGATTTCGCAGAAATCGCACATCTTTTAAGGCTTTAATCAAAGTAAATATTTTTGAATTCTGAATCTTGAATAACCAAAAAACCGCGCCCCAATTCGGAGCGCGGTTTTAGTTTTTCGGATCGACAAGAGTGTTACTCGGTCGGAATGTCCTTATTTACGTTCTTCGAGCCGATGAGCGCGTAGAACAACATATAAGCCAGACCAGCGATGATCACCCAGTAGCTTGCCAGGTAGTTGCCGGTAGCGTCAACGATAGCGTTCTGCACGAGGGGCAGGATACCACCACCGCAAACCAATGCCATAAAGATACCCGAAGCCTTCTCGGTGTACTTGCCGAGGCCCTCAACTGCGAGGTTGAAGATACCGCCCCACATAACCGAGGTGCAAAGACCAACCAATACCAACAGAGCAGCGTTCACGGGAACATTAGCCATAGCGAAGCCCTTAGCGCCGTCGAATACGGGCAGGTTAACCATCGTCTCGGGCGAGAGGAACATTGCGCCGCCAACCAGCAACAGACCCACGATCGAAGCGGTCGAGAGCATAGCCTTAGCCGACACCTTGCTACCAACGGCAGCACCAACCAGACGGCCGATCAACATCAGGAACCAATAAGTACCTGCTACGGTACCTGCGATGGCGGTTGTCGAAACCTCGTTCAACCACTTCTGCAATACGTTGGGGATACCAACCTCAACACCTACATATACGAAGATTGCGATTGCGCCCAGCACGAAGTGGCGGAACGACATCGGGCCATACTTCGACTTCTCGGCAGTTGCAACAGCTGCGGGAGCGTTCTCGGGGATTGCGGTGCCCGAAACCACGATGAATGCCACAGCGAAGATAGCCAGTGCGGTGAACATCAGGCCATTCACGTCGCTAATCTGGGCTGCTGCGATGTTGGGGATCAGCAGACCGGTCAGGATGATCACGGCGGTACCCATCAACGAGTTGAACGAGCCACCGATCTGGATCAGCTGGTTACCCTTGTTACCGCCGCCACCGAGCTTGTTAAGCATCGGGTTTACGACGATGTTGAGCATACACATCGAGAAACCTGCCACGAAAGCACCGAGCAGATAGATACCGAAGCTACCTACCACACCCGAGATAGTCTGAATACCTACGCCGATGAAACCCACCGAGATAGCGATCAGAGCGGTCTTTTTGTAGCCGAACTTCGAGAGCATATTACCGGCGGGGATACCCATCACGGCATAAGCGATGAAGTTAGCGAACACGCCGAGCGTACCCATCCAGTTAGCTACGCCGAACTGATGTTTCAATACGTCGCCCATAGGCGAAGCCAGGTTGGTCACGAACGAGATCATACCGAAGAGGAGGATCATCACGATGATGGCCAACACGTTACTTTTCTGTTTTTCCATAACGAATCAGATTATTTTAGATAGTTAATTGTTAGTCGTTGTGCGGACTAAGTCCTACAAATTTAGCGCATTTTTTTGATTTTGCAACAATTTTCGCGTGCTTATTTATTTCTCTCGCCGATATAGGCGCAGAGGGTCATCAGCGAATCGCGGTAGGCCGATTGGGGATAGTGCGACAAAATGCGGGTTGCATTGTCGATATATTGGCGCATTGTGCGCTCGGCCGCCTCGATTCCGCCTCGCTCGGCCACCATCTGTTGCAACGCTACGCTCTGCTCCTCGGTCGTACAGTTGCGAATCTGCTCGATGATCTGCTTGCGCTCCTCATCAGAGCACTCTTCGAGCACGCAGAGCATTGGCAGCGTGATTTTATGTTCGAGCAGGTCGTTGCCCGAGGGTTTGCCCGTCTCGGCGTCGGGCGTATAGTCCAGAATATCGTCCTTGATCTGGAATGCCATACCGATGCAGTCGCCAAAGCGGCGCATCTCGGCCACCTGTTGCGACGAGGCGCCGACGGTCAGCGCGCCCACCGACGAACTGACACCGAGCAGCGTGGCGGTCTTCTTGTAGATCACGTCGAGATATGCGTCGCGCGTCATATCGAGCGCACGGCTGTGAGCGCTCTGCATCAATTCTCCCTCGCACAGCTCGCCAATGGCTCCAACTACGTGGGTAACAATATCATACTGACCGCTGTGCATACCGTTCGAGAAGGTCTTTGCCAGAATGTAGTCGCCCACGAGAACGGCGTTGCGCGACTGCCACATAGCATTGATCGAGGGTTTTCCGCGGCGCAGATTCGACTCGTCGATCACGTCGTCGTGAATCAAAGATGCGGTGTGCAACATCTCAACGATCGAGGCTGCGAGCAGTGTTCGGTGTGAGGCACCTGCTTGTGGATTTCGGGCGAACATACCGGCTGCGAGCAGAACGAGCATTGGGCGCACGCCCTTGCCGCGATTCGAGATCACGTATTCGAGGATTGAGTGCAGAGGTTCGGTTTCGGCGTTGAAGAATCGACGCACAAACTCCTCATATTGGAGCAGATCTTGTTCGATTGGGCGACGAATTGCGGCGAGTGTATCCATTTGTGAGATTTTTTATTTGCAAATATACGGTATTTTTCGGGATCAAGGTACGCTTGTCCAACTATTTTTCGTTACTTTGCAGTTTGATATTAAAGATTTTGAATGATGAACACTCGAAACATAGCCTCGTGGGCACTTCGCTGGTTGGCTCCCGTGGCACTCTTTTTTGTGGTTGCGGCCGTCTATTTTGCTCCTCAGTTTGAGGGTCGCGTGCTGGCGCAACACGATGTGCAGCAGTATGGCGGTATGACCAGCGATATCCTCGACTCGCGCGAGCGTTGGGGCGAGGACCCGCAATGGACGGGTCGTATGTTCGGCGGTATGCCCTCCTATCTGATCAATACCTACTACCCGTCGGAGTGGATCAAACACTCGGTGGCTCAGGTGGTTAAGGTGATCGACCAACCCGCCTCGTTTGTATTCTTTGCGATGGTGGCTTTCTGGGCGATGTTGCTCTTGATGAGGGTGCGTCGCTGGCCGTCGGTTGTGGGAGCGTTGGGCTATGGACTTTCGACCTATTTCTTCCTGATTATCAGCGCGGGACACATCACCAAGATGTGGGCGCTGGTCTATGCTCCGTTGATGGTCGGGGCGGTGTGGTACTCGTTCAAGCGCAATCGCTGGGCGGGTGCGGCTATGACCGCGCTCTTCACCGCCTTGCAGGTCGGAGCCAACCACCCGCAGATAACCTACTACTTCGTGCTGGTGATGGGTGCGATGTGGATCGCGCTGCTGGTTGAGGCGGTGCGCGAGGGTGCGTTGCGTAAGTTTGCGCTGACCACGGCGATGGTTGCGCTGGCGGGTGTGCTTGGTGTGGGTGCCAACTTCTCGCCACTGTGGTACACGATGCAACATCAACCCGAAACCATTCGTGGCGGCTCGGAGCTGGCCGTGGCCGAAGGTGGTGCGGAAGGTCTTGATCTGCAATATGCTACGGCGTGGAGCTATGGCCGTACGGAGAGCCTCAATCTGCTCGTTCCCAACCTGATGGGCGGAGCGTCGAACGAGGCATTTGCGGCTGATGGTGCGGTGGCCGAGGCGTTGCGACCCTATGGTTTGCAGTCGGTTGCCGAGCAGTTGCCGCGCTATTGGGGCGACCAGCCATTCACGGCGGGCCCGACCTATCTGGGTGCGGCGGCGGTGCTGCTGGCGGTGCTGGGTTGCTTTGTGCTGAGGGGTCGTGCGAAGTGGTGGATCGTGGCTGTGTCGGCTGTGGCGCTACTGCTGTCGTGGGGACGTAACCTGATGTGGCTGACGGAGTTGTGTTTCAACTACCTGCCCGCATACGATAAATTCCGAACCGTGTCGATGATTCAGGTCATCATTCAGTGGAGCGTTCCGCTGTTGGCGGCTCTGGCACTCTCGCGCCTTGACGACGAGGAGTGCGACCGCGCGAAGGCCGAACGTGGATTGTATTGGGCGACGGGCATCGTGGGCGGTGTCTGCCTGGTGATTGCGCTGTTTGCGGGCTCGATCTTCGAGTTCGGGCAGGCCGAGGCCGAGGCAATGATGACCGAGGAGTGGCGCTCGATGCTTGCCTATCAGCAGGGTGGCGAGCAATATATCGCTCAGGGTCTGCACGAGGAGCTGGGCCTGTTGACGGCCGAGGCGATGGCGTCGGAGCGTGCTGCGGTGGCGTCGGCTGACGCTTGGCGTTCGTTGGCGTTTGTGCTGGCGGCGGCAGCGATGGTGTGGCTCTACCTGCGCCGCAAGGTGCGCAATGTGGTGGCTATGGCGGTGTTGGCGGCTGTGGTTTTGGTCGATCTGGTGGCGGTCAATCTGCGCTACCTGCCCCAATCGGCATTTGTCAGCGCGCGCCGTACGGAGGTTGTGCCCAACGAGGCGGATAAATATATTATGGCAGATAAGGAGCTCGGTTTCCGCGTGTTGAATCTGACGGTGTCGCCCTTCAACGATGCGACCACTTCATATTTCCACCGCTCGGTGGGTGGCTACCACGGAGCTAAACTGAGCCGCTATCAGGACATCATCGACAACTACCTGAGCCGCGTGAACTACGGTATCGACTCGACCGCTCAAAAGGTGCTCGATATGCTCAATACCAAGTACTTGATCGTGCCGACGGCCGAGGGTATCGCCCTCAATCCCAACCCCACGCAGTGTGGTGCGGCGTGGTTTGTCGATCGTATCTACCTGACCGAGAGTCCGCGCGACGAGATCGATGCTCTGGCCGAGATCGACCCCCACTCGGAGGCGGTCGTTGATGTGCGCTGGGCGGCCGATGTCGAGGGTATCGACCTGAGCGACGAGTTCGCGGCCGAGATCGAGCTTGTGGAGTATCGTCCCAACTACCTGCGCTACGAATATGAGGCGTCGGGTGCGGGCGTGGCGGTCTTCTCGGAGATCTACTACAACAAGGGCTGGAAGGCCTACCTCGATGGCGAGGAGGTGCCCTACTATCGTGCCGACTACATTCTGCGCGCGATGACCCTGCCGGCGGGCAAACACACCGTCGAGTGGCGATTCCGTGCGCCGTCGTTCGCTAAGGTCGAGGCGGTGACGCTCTGCTCGTCGATAGTGATTCTGGCGTCGGTGGTGGCGGTGCTGGTTGCTGCCCTTCTGCGCCGTCGCAAACAAAACGAAAATTAAGGAAAACGATGAAAGATAATCGCAAACTCAAACGCCGCGTACGCAATTCGTACGCCATCTCGACTATCAGCATTGCGCTGGTAATCTTTCTGTTAGGTTCGGTGGGCTATCTGCTTTCGGTGGCTGTGAACTCTTCGCGCGAGTTGCAGAACCGCGCTATGCTGACCGTCGAACTCGCCCGCGATGCCGAGCCCGAACAGCGCGAAAGTATCGAACGCCAGCTTGCGGCCAAGGAGTACATCACGCGCGTCGAATTTTCGAGCAAGGAGTCGAAGGCCGAGGATGAGGCCTTCCGCGAGATGTTTGGCGAGGACTTCGAGAAGGTGCTGGGCGAGAACCCCCTGCTTGACACGTACGAGGTGCTGCTGGACGGTGCGGTGGTCAAAGCCGAGCAGATCGATGAGTTGGTTGCCGAACTCAAAAAGATGAAGGGCGTGGGCGATGTGATCGTGCCGCTGGGTGTGGTCGAGAAGATCAATTCGACCATCAGCCGTATCCGCACGATACTGATCGTTTTCGGCGTGGTGCTGCTGTTGATCTCGCTGATTCTGCTGAACAATACGATTCGCATTTCGATTTTCTCGAAACGATATATCATTAATACTCAGAAACTTGTTGGTGCGACCAAGTGGTTCATTATGCGACCCTTCCTGGGTAGCGCCTTGTGGCAGGGTGTGCTGGCGGGCGTGGCGGCTGCGGCACTGTTTGCGGTGGTTTGCTGGCGTCTGGGCGAGGCTATGCCCGAGTTCGGCACGCTGACGGCACCCTCGGCTGCGGCGGTGATTATGGTGGCTATGGTCGTGGGTGGCGTTGCTATCTCGCTTTTGTTCACTACCTTTGCGGTCAACAAGTTTGTCAATATGAAAACAAATAAAATTCATCTATACTAATGAAAAAGGAGCAAAACAACGTGCCCTCGAACGACGAGCGTATGGCTCTCACGCAGCGCAACTACCTGCTGATGCTCATCGGTTTTGCGGTGATCGTGCTGGGTTTTGTGCTGATGGCCGGTGGCGGTAGCAGCTCGCCCGACGAATTCAACTACGAGATGTTCAACTTCCGTCGTATCACGCTGGCACCGATTCTGGTGATTGGTGGTTTCGCATTCGAGATCTATGCCATTATGAAGCGTTTCGGCGGCGACAAACCCAAGGAGGAGTAAGCGTGAACTATTTGGAGTCGATAATCCTCGGTGTGGTGCAGGGACTTACGGAGTTTCTGCCCGTGTCGAGCAGCGGACACCTGCAAATCGCAAAGGAGTTGCTGGGTGTCGAAATAGTTGAGAATCTGACCTTTGACGTGACGCTCCACGCCGCAACGGTGTTGAGTACGATTGTGGTCCTGCGCAAGCAGATATGGGATCTGGTGCGCGGTTTGCTGCGTTTCGAGCGCAACTCGCAGACCGAATATATCGCCAAAATCGTGCTGTCGATGATACCGATCGGTATCGTCGGCTTTGCGTTCAAGGACCAGCTCAACGCAATGCTCTCGTCGTCGGTGATTATGCTCATCGTGGGTGCGATGTTGCTCGTGACGGCGGCTCTGCTTATCTTCGCGGCGCGTGCCAAGGAGCGCGAGAAGAGCGAATTGTCGTGGCGCGATGCGTGGATCATCGGTTGTGCGCAGGCTGTGGCGGCTATGCCGGGTCTGTCGCGCTCGGGTACCACGATCGCAACGGGTCTGCTGCTGGGCAATAAGCGCGAGGTGGTGGCGCAATTCTCGTTCCTGATGGTGCTGCCCCCGATTCTGGGTGAGGCTCTGCTCGATGTGATCAAGAGTGCGGGCGAGGCGGCCGCAAGCGACATCTCGACGGGCGTAATGGCGGCAGGTTTCGTGGCGGCATTCGTCACGGGTTGTCTGGCTTGTCGATTTATGCTCGGCATCGTACGCCGTGGCAAACTGACCTGGTTTGCGGCATATTGCGCTGTGGCAGGCGCGATCGCTATTCTGAGCTACATTATATAGTATATGTCTATGGAGAACAATAATATAAACTATAACGAGGGCCATATCTTTGTGGTGGATAAACCCTACGAATGGACCTCGACCGATGTGGTGCGCAAGATCAAGTATGCCCTGCGCCACAAGGGTTTCAAAAATATCAAAGTGGGCCACGCCGGAACGCTTGATCCGCTGGCGACGGGTATTCTGATTGTCTGCGTGGGCAAGGCTACGAAGATGGTCGAGCAGTTGCAGGCCGAGGAGAAGGAGTATGTGACCGAGATGATGCTCGGTGCGACCACTCCGAGCTACGATATGGAGCACCCGGTCGATGCGACCTATCCCACCGAGCACATCACCCGCGAGAAGGTCGAAGCGGCTCTCTCGGAGCTGTGTGGCGAACGTATGCAGACCCCGCCCGTCTATTCGGCCAAGAAGATCGACGGCCGCCGCGCCTATGAGTATGCCCGCGAGGGTGCGCTGACCGAGACCGAGCCCAAGATGCGTCAGGCGCTGATCAACATCTACGAGATGGAGCTGTTGGAGTACGATATGCCCCGAATCAAGATTCGCGTTCGTTGCAGCAAGGGTACCTATATCCGCTCGATCGCTATGGAGTTGGGCGAGAAACTCGAAAGCGGAGCCTATCTGACCTCGTTGTGCCGCACGCGAAGTGGCGGGTTCACGCTGGCGTTGGCGCAAAATCTCGAAAAAATTTTGGAAAATCTCTAATCGAGTGAAACAAAATCGAATCGTTTACGTATTGTTTATATTAATGCGCTGTCTTTTGCAGTAAACAAAACTAACAAACACGATATGAAACTTTCGCAGTACGGCTATTCGTTTTCGCCCGAAATGTTGGCAAAGTATCCGACCGATAACCGCGATGACTCGCGTCTGATGGTCGTCAATCGCGCCAAAGGCACGATCGAACACAAAACTTTCAAAGATGTAATCGACTACTTCGATGCTAACGACATCTTTATCTTCAACAATACCAAAGTATTCCCCGCACGCCTCTATGGCAATAAGGAGAAGACCGGCGCAGAGATCGAAATCTTCCTGCTGCGTGAGTTGAACCGCGAACAGCGTCTGTGGGACGTGCTGGTCGATCCGGCACGCAAAATCCGTATCGGTAACAAACTCTATTTCGGCGATGACGACCTGCTGGTGGCTGAGGTGATCGACAACACCACCTCGCGCGGTCGTACGTTGCGTTTCCTGTTCGACGGCGACTATGACGAGTTCAAGAAGGCTCTCTACGAGCTGGGCGAGACCCCGCTGCCGCGCTGGGTACGCGAGAAGGTCGAGGAGATCGACGAGGAGCGCTACCAGACCATCTTCGCTAAGCACGAGGGTGCCGTGGCTGCACCGACCGCAGGTCTGCACTTCTCGAAACACCTCTTGAAGCGTATGGAAATCAAGGGTATCAACTCGACCGAGATCACGTTGCACGTGGGTCTGGGTAACTTCCGCACGGTCGATGTTGAGGACCTGACCAAGCATAAGATGGACTCGGAGCAGATCGTGGTAACCCCCGAATCGGCCGAGGCAGTCAATCGCACCAAGCAGAATGGCCATAAGGTGGTTGCTGTGGGTACGACCGTTATGCGCACGATCGAGAGCACGGTTTCGACCAACGGTATGTTGAAGACGTACGAGGGCTGGACCAACAAGTTCATCTTTGCGCCCTACGACTTCACGGTTGCCGACGCAATGATTACCAATTTCCACCTTCCCTATTCGACCCAGCTGATGATGGTGGCGGCATTTGGCGGCTACGATCTGGTGATGGAGGCCTATCGCGTGGCCAAGGAGGAGGGGTACAGATTTGGTACTTACGGCGATGCGATGCTGATACTTTAAAAATTTTTCGTAACTTTGCAGAATGAGAAAAAAGTAGAATAATGGCTAAAAACAGAATTCTATACGTTTGTCAGGAGATTGTCCCCTATCTGCCCGCGTCGGATATGGCAACTCTCTGCCGCACGCTGGTTCAGGCAATGCAGGAGCGAGGCAATGAGATTCGCACCTTTATGCCGCGCTATGGCTGCATCAACGAATATCGCAATCAGTTGCACGAGGTGATCCGCTTGTCGGGTATGAACCTCATTATCAACGATAACGACCACCAGCTGATCATCAAGGTGGCGTCGATCCCGTCGGCACGAGTGCAGATCTACTTCATCGATAACGACGACTGCTTCTCGCGTAAGGCGGTGATGACCGACGAGGCGGGCAAGCCTTTCGAGGATAACGACGAGCGCGCAATCTTCTTCGCTCGCGGCGTGTTGGAGACGGTCAAGAAGTTGCGCTGGGAGCCTACGATCGTGCACTGCCACGGCTGGTTTTCGAGCATCGTGCCGATCTATCTGCGCGAGGTCTTCTCGGACGATCCTATCTTCAAGGGTGTCAAGATCGTAGCGTCGATCTATGACGATGGTTTCGAGGGCGAACTGAGCGACGAGATGACCAAAAAGATCGTCAACGAGGGCGTCGATGTGAAAAATTTGAAAAATATTGAGCATCCCTCATACCAAAACCTGATGAAACTCGTTATTGATTATGCCGATGGCATCGTTATCGAGACCCCGACACTCGATGCCGAGGTGGCTGATTACTTGGCTGCAAGCGGCAAGAAAGTGCTTGAATATCAGGATAAAACAACGACCGAATATTTGGACAATTATCAGAAATTCTATGATGAATTGCTATAAAATAAGTTTGCGCCGAGCCTTTTCGGCCACGATGGTTCTCTTTGCCGCAGTGCTGGCTTTGGGGGCCTGCACCGAGGTGAACGATGCGCTGGGCAGCAACTTGATCCCCGAAAATCAGCGTATGACGATCCGCATCGATACGCTCCATAATCTCGAAACATATCTGGTTCAGAGCGACTCGGTTAAGTCGCGAATCGTAGGTAGTGGTTACGCCTATATGGGTCAGTTGCAGAACGATACGTTCGGTCTGCGTCGTTGCTCGTTCATCGGCCAGATGCTGCCTACACAGGTGCCCTACTCGGGCGGTTTCGGTATCGACCCGATCCTCGACTCGGTGAGATTCATCTACTCGATTTCGGACTACAAGGGCGACACGATGGCCGCGCAGAAGTTCCGTGTGTATGAGGTGAACAAGGCCTTCATTCCCGAGGATACGACCTTCTACATCAATTTCGATGCTGAGGGCTATATCAACCCCGAACCGCTGTTCGAGTTCGAGATCACCTCGCCCACGAAGACCGCCTCGCGTGTCACGATGACCGACGCAGGTCGCAAGTATGTGAAGCGACTGATGGAGACCGATACCGTGACCTATTACAACGATACGCTGTGGGTCAATAAGTTCCACGGTCTGTATGTGGCTCCGGTCAATGCCGATAAGAGCTCGAAGGTGATCTACCGCACCGAGACTTCGTACACCGGTTTGGAGCTCTGGATGCGTGACCACGACTCGGTTGACCACGATATGATCTACGATACCATCAGCGCAACCTATGCATTCTTTGCCAAGGAGGCCACGATGGGTAACATTTCGGCTAATGTGGTCGAGCACGACTACGAGGGCTCGATCGTGGGTGCCGCAGGTGTGAACGACACGCTCGCAGGCGATGCGACTCAGCGTACGATCTACGTCGAGGGTATGGGTGGCGTGATGAGCTACGTGAAGGTGACCGATCAGTTTGTCGAGCTGCTCTCGGACATCGGTAACGAGGCAAAGAATGGTGGCTATTCGACCGTTTCGATCAACCAGGCGTCGATCCACTTCCCGCTGACCTTCGATGTGAACAATCCGGCTGAGCGTCCCGCAGCAATTCCCTTCCTCGATGCGGCTCCGTTGCGTCTGGGTATGTACACCGATTTTGCCAAGTTGGAGGGTATTCCCGACTACGACCCCGAGTATGAGGAGGAGTTGAAGCAGTATGGCGAGAGCTACAAGTTGCCTTATGGCGGTGAGTTGAACCGTTCGCAGGGTCGCTACACGATGGATATCACGGCCTACATTCAGCGAATGTGGAACGAGTATCTGAAAGCCGAGGGTGATCTGACAAAGGTACAGTATCGTTCGATTTTCGTAGCGCCGGCCGTGAGCGAGATGTTCACTTTGGGTCAGGTTGCGCTGCGAGGCGACGAGTCGATTCAGGTGGTGCTGACATACACGCTGATGCGATAGCAAACCGACTGAAAAACAACGAGAAAACAACCTAAGAACGCACGCGTCTTAGGTTTTCTCGTTTATAGAGAATAAACCGAAAAAAGAGTTGGGGTCGCCCGCGCGCGATCCGATATATAATATAGCAACAAAGAGCAATGCAGGAAAATCTGGTAATCGTCGAGTCGCCTGCCAAGGCCAAGACGATCGAGAAATTTTTGGGTAAAGACTATGTCGTGAAGTCGAGTTTCGGCCATATTCGCGACCTCGCAAAGAAGGATCTGGGTATCGATCTCGAAAGCGGATTCAGTCCGATCTATGAGATCCCCGACGATAAGAAGAAGGTGGTTTCGGAGTTGAGCAAGCTGGCTCACAGCGTCAAGACCGTGTGGTTGGCTTCCGATGAGGACCGCGAGGGAGAGGCTATCGCTTGGCACCTGACGGAGGTGTTGGGTCTGCCCGTCGAGACAACCAAACGTATTGTGTTCCACGAAATTACCAAAAAGGCAATCCTCAGCGCAATCGAGGAGCCGCGTACCGTAAATATGGATCTGGTCAATGCACAGCAGGCTCGCCGCGTGTTGGACCGATTGGTGGGTTTCGAGCTCTCGCCCGTGCTGTGGAAGAAGGTCAAGCCGAGTCTGTCGGCGGGCCGTGTGCAGAGTGTGGCGGTGCGACTGCTTGTTGAGCGTGAGCGCGAGATTATCGATTTCAAACCGACCGATTACTTCCGCGTTGTGGCGCAGTTTATCCCCGAGGGCGACGAGAAGTCGATGTTCCGTGCCGAGCTGAGCCGCCGTTTCGAGAAGCGCGAGGAGGCTGTGGCATTCCTCGAAAGCTGCAAAGGCGCACGTTTCTCGGTGGTGAAGTGCGAGGAGAAACCTTCGCAGCGTGTTCCCGCACCCCCCTTCACAACCTCGACCTTGCAGCAGGAGGCTGGTCGTAAGCTGGGTATGTCGGTGTCGCAGACGATGTCGTTGGCACAGCGTCTGTACGAGCAGGGTTTGATCACCTATATGCGTACCGACTCGGTCAATCTGTCGGGTCAGGCTCTGGCGCAGACCAAGGAGGAGGTCATTAAGCTCTTTGGCGAGAAGTATCACCAGATTCGCAACTATAAGACCAAGACCAAGGGCGCACAGGAGGCGCACGAGGCTATCCGTCCGTCGTACCTGGATCGCACCACGATCGAGGGTAACTCGGCCGAGAAGCGACTCTATGAGTTGATCTGGAAGCGCACCGTGGCTTCGCAGATGGTGGCAGCCGAGATCGACCGCACGATCATTACGATCGATATGAATGGTGGTGAGGCTCAGTTTGTTGCAACGGGTGAGGTCGTTCGTTTCGACGGTTTCTTGAAGCTCTACTCGGAGTCGACCGACGACGATCAGTCGACCGACGCAACGCAGGGTCTGTTGCCCGCGCTGGCTGTGGGTCAGATGCTCAAAGCCGAGTCGATCGTGGCTACGCAGCGATTCACTCAGGCACCGACGCGCTACAATGAGGCACTGCTCGTAAAGCGTTTGGAGGAGCTGGGCATTGGTCGTCCTTCGACCTACGCACCGACGATCACCACGATCATCAACCGTGGCTATGTTGTGAAGCAGAACAAGGAGGGTGTTAAGCGCGCCTACGAGCAGCTGACACTCGACGGCAAGAATATCAAGAGCAAGATGCTCTCGGAGAATATCGGTAAGGAGAAGAGCCGTCTGGCGCCGACCGACATCGGTATGATGGTCAACCGATATCTGGAAAAGTCGTTCCCCACGATTATGGACTATAACTTCACGGCGAGTGTCGAGAAGCAGTTCGATGAGATTGCCGAGGGCGAGATGGAGTGGACCAAGATGATTGGCGAGTTCTATTCGGCCTTCCACCCGACGGTCGAGCAGGCGCTCGAAACGCAGTCGGAGGTGGCAAACTACGAGCGTATGCTGGGTATCGACCCCGTGTCGGGCAAGGAGGTTTCGGCACGTATCGGTCGCTACGGCCCGATGGTTCAGATCGGTGGCAACGATGGCGAGAAGGCACGTTTCGCAAGCCTGAAAGCGGGTCAGCTGATCGCTTCGATCACGTTGGAGGAGGCGTTGGAGCTGTTCTCGCTGCCGCGCGATCTGGGCGAGCTCGATGGCGATCGTCTGGTTGTGGGTCTGGGCAAGTTCGGTCCCTACCTGCGCAACAATAACAAGTTCACGTCGCTGCCTAAGGGTGAGGACCCCTATACGATTGGTTATGAGCGCGCTGTGGAGCTGGTTAAGGCTCACGAGAAGGAGCTGGCAACGGCAAATCTGCCCGTCAAGACCTTCGCTGAGGACGCCGATATGCTCATCAAAAACGGTCGTTATGGCGTCTATATCGCCTACAAGGGCAAGAATTATCGAATTCCGAAGGGTCGCAAAGTCGAGGAACTGACCTATGCGGATTGCCTGAAAATCGTCGAGAGCAGCAAGAAATAGTTGCGTTGATCGAAATTTTTCGTTATCTTGCGGAGCGTTTTCCACCTTTTCGAGGGTTGGACGACGCTCCGCAAGTGCTTATAGAACAAAAGAATCAATTAACAATACAAAAACAACTAACTATGAAAAAACTTATTTTCAGCGTGCTTTTCGTGGCGTTGGCATTCGGCGCACAGGCACAGCGCAAGGGCGAGGCGCAGAAGCCCGAAGGCTACCAGATCACCGATAAGGATTGTGTAGAGGCTACCTCGATCAAGGATCAGAGCCGCAGTGGTACCTGTTGGAGCTTCTCGGGTCTGGCATTCCTCGAAAGCGAGATTTTGAAGAATGGCGGTGAGGTTGTCGATCTGTCGGAGATCTGGATCGTTCGCCACTGCTACGAGCAGAAGGCCGAGAAGTTTGTTCGTCTGCACGGTAATCTCAACTTCGCTCAGGGCGGCGCTACGCACGACGTGCTGAACACTATCGAGGAGTTCGGTATCGTTCCCGAGGAGGTCTATCGCGGTCTGAACTACGGCACCGAGAAGCACAATCTCTATGAGGTTGATGCTGCGCTGCTGGGTTACTTGGAGGGCGTGATCAAGCAGAAGACCCTCACTCCCGTATGGAAAGATGGCTTCAATGCTATCCTCGACGTATATTTCGGCCCCAAGGTTGAGAAGTTCACCTACAACGGCAAGGAGTACACCCCCAAGTCGTTCGCTGAGTCGCTGCCCGTTGAGCTGTCGGACTACGTTTCGTTCACCTCGTTCACCCACCACCCCTTCTACACTCAGTTCGCTATCGCAGTTCCCGATAACTGGGCTTGGGGTCTGTCGTACAACGTTCCCCTCGACGAGTTGATGCAGATTATGGACGCTTCGCTCGATGCAGGTCACTCGATCTATTGGGCTACCGACGTGAGCGAGAAGGGTTTCAGCCGTCAGCTGGCTATCGGTGTTGTTCCGACCGTTAAGTTGGAGAACTTGGAGGGCACCGAGGCTGAGCGCTGGGGCAAGATGACTCCGCAGGAGCGCGACGCTGCTCTGTATAGCTTCTCGAAGCCGACCGCAGAGTTGGAGATCACCCAGCAGATGCGCCAGGTGGCTTACGACAACTACGAGACCACCGACGACCACGGTATGCAGATCGTGGGTCGCGCTGTTGACCAGATTGGCAACAAGTACTTCAAGGTTAAGAACTCGTGGGGCGAGGTAGGTCCTTACAAGGGTTACTACTACTTCTCGTATCCGTTCGCAGCCTACAAGACGATGAACATCGTTGTGAACAAGAAGGCTGTTCCCGCTAAGATCCGCAAGGCTTGCGGTATCGAGTAATCGATCTGATACGCTTAGACTTAGAGCCGCACTCCGATGAGGGGTGCGGTTTTTTTTAATTCAAAATTCAAGATTCAGAATTCAAAATTATTTACTTTGCTTGGATTAAAGCCACAAAAAAAGAGTATTGGCAAAATCTTCGATTTTGACACACACTCGCGGTCTCGGCCGAAGGCCGATCCTCGCAGCCCGCGAGTGTGCGTCTGTTATTCAAGATTCAAGTCTTCGCTAATGTTTAGGTGCTGTCAGTAGAAAATCACCAATATAAAAACGAAACACCCGATCTGCTGAGTGCAGGTCGGGTGTTTCTCCCTAATAATAAATAAAGTATCGAAGTTTTATAGGTTTAGGTTTGTAGGTTTGTTGTGAAGTCGGCAGGCTACATAAAGTCGGCAACCGTGAATTTGCCCTCCTCGAACAGGTGCGCCTCGCTCACGGGTTGGTACTCGTGGGGCACATATTCGAGCGTCTGTGCAATGGCGAACTTGCCACTCTTGGTGGCATAGACCACCACGATCAGTCCCGAAGCCGAGCTGCGGGGCAGACGCTCCAAAGCCTTGAAGTCGCCCGCTGCAACCAGCGTCTCGACGCGATTGACGTCGGCGATGTTGAAGATCAGGTCGGTGCGAACCAATCGCTCGCCTGTGGGAGCGTAGTGGGGGCGTACCGAGTCGCCAAAGAGCCAATAGCAGATCATCGTGGCGCCCGTAGCGAGCACCAGAAATCCTGCCATCATCAGATACTGATACAGATCGCGATTCGATGCGAAGGGTTCGATGTAGTTTGCGCCGATCATTGCGGCAGCGGCTACGAGGGTGATTACGATTCCAAGAATGGGGTTGTAGCGACGTGCCACAATGGTGTCGGGCGAGATGCTGTAAAGCACCTCATCAATATGTTTTTTCATTTATTGATTAAAGCGGTTTTTGTTGATAATCAGATAACTCAATAGTATCGAGAGCTACACAACAAGCCCCCGACGCAAACGAAACTTAAAAGTCTGAATGACTGAGTTAAATAATGATTCTCCGTAGCGAGTAGATGTACTTTGTACGAAACTTCGACGGAGAAAGACGATACAGACGGGTATCGTCGGCCGCTTTAAGATTATGACTCGAAAATTTGAATCCGGCACGATGTTCGGCGGCGATGTGGTTGCCTGCGTTTTGGTTTCGTGCCGAGATGATACGTATCGTTGCGGTTGCCACGCGAGCCACAAGCGGTGGCGCAACGAAATGCGAATTGTTCTCGATCGCCAGATGCATCGCCTCGCGCCCATCGTGCTCGGAGAGTTGCTCCTGCTTGATCGAGGTGCACTGCTCCGTCTGACCATTTCGCACATTCGCCTCGGCCGTGATGCCGACAAATGCGCAAAACAGAATCAGTCCGATGGTCTGCAATACGTTATGAATCTTCGCGTTCAAGTTTGATGCTCGGTTTTCGGGGTGAGAGTTTTTGAGGTAAAGAACGCACCTGCCGATTGTGACAGGTGCGCTCCAAATACCAATGCTTTATGCGTTCTGCCAGATCAGAGCCGCAGCACCCATAATGGCAACGTTCTTATCCTGAATGCTCGACGGAACGATGTCGACCTTGTTCTTCCAGAGGAACAACATCGACTCCTCCATATACTTCTTCGTAGGCTCGAAAATCAGATCGCCCGCCTTAGCCAGACCACCGAACAGCACGATCAGCTTCGGTGCGGTGAGAGCCACCACGTCAGCCAATGCGCGACCCAGCTTCTCGCCCGTATAGCGGAATGCCTCCAACGCAATGGGGTCGCCATTTTTTGCAGCGGTCGAGATCATCACAGCTTCGAGATCCTTGAATGCGTAGTCGCGCAACTCGCTGGGAGCGTTGCTCGTAGCCAGCAGTTCATATACCGTGCGCTTGATACCCGTAGCCGAAACGTAGGTCTCCAAGCAACCCTTGCGACCGCAACCGCACTGACGACCGTCGCGCTCGACGATGATATGACCCAGCTCGCCGGCAAAACCGTCGTGACCGTAGATCATCTCGCCATTGGCAACGAAACCGCTACCAAGACCCGTGCCGAGAGTCACCATCAAGAAATCCTTCACGCCCTTGGCGCTACCGAAGACCATTTCGCCGATTGTAGCGGCGTTAGCGTCGTTGGTCACGGCCACCTTCACGCCCTCGAACTTAGCGGCGATGTCGGCAGCGATGTTGAACATACGGCGCTCCTCGCGGGGATCCTGCTCATCGGGCGAGAACTTCCAGAGGTTTGCGGGGGTAACCACCTGACCCGAGTGGTAGTTGGCGTTGGGCGCACCGATACCGATACCGATCAGTTCGAACTCGAACGAAACGCTGTCGCACAGAGCGTGCATAGCCTCGCACAGAGCCTCGATATACTTCGGGTAGTCCGAAAAGTACTTGTATTTTTCGGTCGAGATGACCGATTCGGCGAAGATGTCGCCATTCTCATCGACCAGACCAAATGCGGTATTAGTACCGCCAAGATCGATACCGATTGCCAATTTTTTCATAGTGCTATCTGTTTTTTGTTGTTTTTAATTTTTTTAATCATCAAATGTAGTACAAATTTTGGGCTCTACCAATTATTTTCGAAAATTTGACGTTATCTTTGCATAAAATAACAAAAAACGTCGAACAGACTATGGAACAAAAATCACTCCGCGAATTGTTGCAAAGCGTCGAGCGCTACCTGGCGCAGTCGGAACTCAAAGGCGAACCCGCACAGCTCTATGCCCCGATCACCTACTCGATGGAGGAGGGCGGCAAACGTCTGCGTCCGATGCTGACGCTGCTCTCGTGTGGTATCTTTGCTGATGAGATTGAGGCTGCAATGCCTTGCGCGGCGGCTGTTGAGTTCTTCCACAACTTCACGCTGTTGCACGACGACATTATGGACAACGCACCGATTCGTCGCGGCAAGCCCTCGGTATTTCGCAAGTGGAACCAGAATATCGCAATTCTGTCGGGTGACGCGATGATCGTCTATGCCTATCAACTGCTCGAAAAGGCTCCGACCGAGCTGCTGCCACGACTGTTCAGTGTCTTCAACTCGACCGCAATGAAGGTCTTTGAGGGTCAGCAGTATGATATGGATTTCGAGTCGCGCGAGGAGGTGGCGATCGAGGAGTATATCGAGATGATCAACCTCAAAACGGCTGTCCTGCTGTCGGGTGCGGCACGTATGGGTGCCATCGTGGGTGGTGCGTCGGACGAGGATCTTGATCACATCACACGTTTTGCCGACGAGTTGGGTTTGGCGTTCCAGCTGCAAGATGACCTGCTGGATAGCTACGGCACTGAGGCTCAGCTGGGTAAGGCTATTGGTGGCGATATTCTCGAAGGCAAGAAGACCTTCCTGATGATCTCGGCCCTGAATGGTCTGGGCGAGGAGGAGCGACGTGAGTTGCTGTCGTTGCACCAGCGCGAGTCGTTGCTGCCCGAGCAGAAGGTGGCACGTGCCCGCGAGCTGTTCGATAAGGCTGATGTCCGCACACTGACCGAGCAGCGAATTAAGTTCCATTTCGACCGTGCGTTGGAGGCTCTCGCGGCGGTGAGTGTTTCGGCCGAGCGCACGGCTCAGATGCGCGAATTTGCCCAGAGCCTGATGGGCCGAAGCAAGTAGGAGGAGATAGCCTAAAAGAGCAGTTAAGCAGACACGCCCTTGGGCGTGCATTATCTGCGGCTCGGCCGAAGGCCCCCCCCCCCAGCCGCAGATAATGGATAATCAGGAATTATAACTGCCAATGTGGCATAACCTCCAATCAAGCAACAACTTGAAGTAACGAATAAAGAACGTAACGCATAAAGCATAATGCTTGCAACCTGCCGCGCTTGTCGCGGCAAAGCCCCTGCCTGAGGCGGGGGTTTGGGGGTGGGTCAGAATTGCAATCACGACGGCACGTCGTGGATAACTAACATTCAGGTTTGCAACAACTTGAAGTAACGAATAAAGGATATGATTTGCAGAAAAGATATCGAAATAATGGCGCCTGCGGGCTCGTACGAGTCGTTGCTGGCAGCGATCGAGGCGGGTGCCGATTCGGTCTATTTTGGCGTCGGTGCGCTCAATATGCGTGCGGCGTCGGCAGCCAATTTCACGCTCGATGACCTGGATCAGATCGTCAAAATCGCTCACGAAGCGGGTGTAAAAGCCTATCTCACAGTCAATACCATAATCTACGACAACGAGATCGAACAGATGCACGCCGTGGTCGATCGCGCGGCGGCGGCCAAGGTAGATGCCATCATCGCGGCCGATCAGTCGGTGATTCTCTATGCCCGTCAGCGTGGCGTTGAGATCCACCTTTCGACCCAGCTCAACATCTCGAATAGCGAGGCGTTGGAGTTCTATGCTCAGTGGGCCGATGTGACGGTGCTGGCGCGCGAGTTGTCGTTGGAGCAGGTTGCGTCGATCCACCGCGCCATCGAGGAGCGAAATATCTGCGGTCCGTCGGGCGAGAAGATCCGCATCGAGATGTTTGCTCACGGTGCGTTGTGTATGGCCGTTTCGGGCAAGTGCTACCTGAGTCTGCACGAGACGGGTTGCTCGGCCAATCGTGGTGCGTGCCGCCAGATTTGCCGTCGCAGCTACACGCTCACCGACCGCGAAACGGGCGCTCAGCTCGACACCGAGGGACAGTGGATTCTGTCGCCTAAGGATCTGTGTACCATTGACTTTCTCGATAAATTTATCAATGCCGGCGTGCGCGTGTTGAAGATCGAAGGCCGTGCGCGTGGTGGTGAGTATGTCAAGCGTGTGGTGGAGTGCTACGACCGCGCACTGCGTATGATCGAGGCAGGCGAATATACCCCCGAGGCGGCTGCGAAGCTGCGCGAACAGCTGGCCGAGGTGTTCAATCGCGGATTCTGGGGCGGTTACTATCTGGGCAAGCCTGCGGCCGAGCATAGCGAGCGTTACGGCTCGTCGGCAACGCGTCGCAAGGTCTTTGTGGGCAAGGTGACCAACTTCTTCAAGCGCATTTCGGTGGCCGAAATTCTGGTCGAGGCGTCGCCGTTGGAGCGTGGCAGTACGGTCTTTTTCCTGGGCGAAAAGACGGGTGTGGTCGAGCAACACGATGTGGTGCCCTACGTTGCTGAGCGCGAGGCCGATGTGGCGGTGCAGGGTGTCTTCTGCTCGGTCAAAACCGAACGCGAGGTGCGCCGTGGCGACAAGATGTATAAGTTTGTCGAGAGCGAGTAGGCGAGTCTGAATCTTTGGCAGGCAGCCGCAACACGCACCTTCGGGGGCTGGGGCGGTCGCCGAAGGCGAGCCCCCGAAGGTGTGTCAAAATCTTCGATTTTGACATTTATAAGGACAATAAAAACGGATAACAAAACGTATATCCAATAACCACTACCTCGCTCGCTGCACCCTCGGAGCGTAGCGACCAAGTCCCTCCCTGAGGGAGGGATTTAGGGAGGGGTCAGAATTACCCTCGCCGCCCGTGGCGGCGGAGCTTTGAGGTTAAAGTATAAAATAAGGATAAACAAAACGTATAACTAATATATCCGATAATCGCAGCCTCGCATCCGGCAATTCGCCGCATAGCGGCAAAGCCCCTGCCTAAGGCGGGGGTTTGGGGGTGGGTAAAACTTGCAACCGCGACGGCACGTCGCGCGTCAAGGAGAGCAAAGAATAGTACGAAATAACATATAAATAACGTAAAAACTTTACACTATGTTCAGCGCAAACACCTATGTGGCACGACGTGCAGAGCTCTGCCGCAGAATTGGCAAGGGGTTGATCCTGCTTCCGGGTAATATGCCCTCGCCGAACAACTATCCCAACAATGCTTACTATTTCCGTCAGGACTCGACGTTCCTCTACTTTTTCGGACTGAATATGCCCTCGATGGTGGGTGTGATCGATGCCGAGACGGGCGAGGCAACGCTCTATGGCGACGATTTCACGGTCGAGGATATCATCTGGACAGGTCCGCAACCCGCTGTGGCTGAGCTTGGTGCGCAGGTGGGTGTTGCGAAGACAGCTCCTCTTGCGGAGCTTGCTCCCGCTATGCGCAAGGCGGTGTCGTTGAATCGTCGTGTGCACTATCTGCCTCCCTATCGTGGCGAGTCGAAGATGTTGATTTCGTCGCTGCTGGGCCTGGGTATCGATATGTTGCACGAGCATAAGTCGATCGATCTGATGTTTGCCGTAGCCGAAATGCGCGAGGTGAAGAGCGACGAGGAGATCGAGCAGTTGGAGAATGCCTTTCTGATTGGTTATGAGATGCATACGACGGCAATGAAGATGTGCCGCGAGGGTATCATCGAGCGCGAAATTGCGGGTCGAATCGAGGGCGTTGCCAAGTCGATGGGCCTCGGTGTGTCGTTCCCGTCGATCGTGTCGCAGCACGGCGAGACGTTGCACAATCTCAACTCGGAGGGTGTGCTCGAAAATGGTCGTCTGCTGTTGGTCGATTGTGGTGGCGAGAACCTGATGAACTATATCTCGGACCACACGCGTACCTACCCCGTGAGTGGCAAATTCACGCAGAAACAGCGCGAGATTTATGAGATCGTGCTGGCGGCTCACGACCACATCGCCAAGATCGTGCGCCCCGAAATGATGTATATGACCGATGTTCACCGTGCGGCTTATCTGTCGCTGGCTGAGGGACTTCGCTCGATCGGTCTGATCAATGGCTCGGCCGAGGACGCTGTCGAGGCGGGCGCAATGACGATGTTTATGCCCCACGGTTTGGGTCACGGTATCGGTCTTGATGTGCACGATTGCGAGAACATCGGCGAGCGTAGTTTCGACTACTCGCAGGTGGCCGAGCGTGCTGCACAGTCGGCTACGTGCCTCCACCGCGCGACGTGGCGTCTGCGTAAGGGTACGGTGCTGAGCGACGAGCCGGGTATCTATTTCATTCCTGCGCTGATCGACAAGTGCCGCGCCGAGGGTAAGTATTCGGGCATTGTGAACTACGATCGCTTGGAGAGCTACCGCGACTTCGGCGGTATCCGTATCGAGGACGATCTGCTTGTGACTGAGGGCGGTTGCCGCATCATCGGTAGCAAGAAGATCCCCGTTACGGTTGCCGAGCTCGAAGAGTTTATGGCGCGATAGATCCCAACTCGCTATTGTTCAATTAAGCCACGCCCGAGAGCGTGGCTTTTTTTGTGAAACATTATTTTGCGCGATTTCGCAGAAATCGTCCACCTTCGTGGGCTCGCCCTTTGGGCGGCCGCCCCAGCCCACGAAGGTGCGCACTCATTGTCGGCAAAGGTAAGATAGTGAGTAACAAAAAAACCGCACCCCGAGGAGTGCGGCTTTGTGATTATCGTTCGTGTGATTACTTCTTCACGGGGAACGAGTGTTCGAGGATCATCGGCACGGCCGAGGTCCAATATTTCCACGAGTGAGCGCCGTCGCGTACGCGGAACTCCATAGGCACGCCTGCACGCATCATCTCGCTGAAAAAGTTGAGGTTGGGGCGGATCAGGAAGTCGGTGTCGCCACAATCGACAAACCAACGTACCGTGCGCAGAGCCTCGATCTGGGCGGGCTTGGCCGTTTGCAGGAACTCAACGGGCGAGGTGCGAACAACCGACCACAGGAACGGAACGGCATACGACTTCGACACGCTGTTCTTGGGGAAGTTGTCGAGCAGACCGCTGACCGAATAGACTGCACCGAACATCTCGGGGTGACGCTGACCATAAACCACCGAGCCGCCACCGCCCATCGACAGACCTGCGATAGCGCGGTTCTCCTTGTCGCTCAGGGTTTTGAGCGTTGCGTCGATGTGGGGAATGAACTCCTGGAAGAAGAAGTCCTCGTAGTTCCAGCCCTCGACATTGAAGTAGCCCATATTCTCGCCTGCGAGGTTCTCGGCCGTACCGCGCGCGTCGGGCATAACCACGATCATCGGGCGTACGCGACCCTCCTTGATAGCCTCGTCGGCCTGTGCTTGGAGGTTACCCATTTTGTGCCAATTGTTGTCCTGACCGAATGCGCCGTGCAACAGATAGAGCACGGGGAAGCGCTCGGTTGCGGTGTCGTAGCCATCGGGCAGATAGACCGAGTAGGTCTTATCGGTGTTCAAGATTTCGCTATGTACGGTCAGCTCCTCGATACGGCTTTGAGCCGATGCTGCCGTCACGAAAAGCACTGATGCAATGAGAGAAAAGAGTGTTTTACGCATAGTTATTTGATGTTTTTTGAATAAATTTTCAGCAAATATAAAAAAAGATTTGGAGGTTTCATAATTTTTTACTTATCTTTGCACCCGCAAACTGAACGAAAGTTCTAAGTTTCACGCCCAGGTGGCGGAACTGGTAGACGCGCACGTTTCAGGTGCGTGTGTCGAAAGGCGTGCAGGTTCGATTCCTGTCCTGGGCACTACGAAGGTTGATCGAAAGGTCAACCTTTTTTTGTTTTGTACCCTCCCCGTGGCTGCCCGCGCCGAGTGAATTTTGCCGTTCGTTAAGCCGTTTTTTCAAAATTATTTTTACCTTTGTAGTCGATAACTTAAATTTCTGAGGAAGATGACAATCGTTTTAATTGTAGCATTGACGCTTTTGTTGGTCGTTGCGACCAAATTCTTTTTCGATTGGACAAACCTGTATGCCGACGAGTGGAATTGGGCAAAAATCAAAGAGGGTTACACGAAAGGTTGGCCTAAGTTGCTGGCGCTTACGGTGTTGATTCTGGCTGCGACCGCTATCGTGTGGTACGTTCTGCCCGAGCCGAAGTCGGCTTTCGGGGCATTTGCCCGTATGTGGAACGTGTGGATCTCGACGTGGGGTCTGGTCGGAGGTTTCCAGGGTCTGCGCGGACTCTATAAGGTGTGGCGCGAAACCCGCCGTGTGTCGAAAATGTGGATCGGATTTTTGGCGTTTTGCCTCCTGATGTTTGTCGGCTCGGCAGTTTGGTTCTGCTTTGAGATTGTCAAGCTGTTCTAAACCCGAAACAAAATCCAATATTAAACCGTGCCCTTCGGGGTGCGGTTTTTTTGTTTACGGGATTATTGGTTTGGCTAACAACGAGAGCATACGCGGCGGCGGGGGGGGCGGCGCGACTTTTAGTCGCGGGCGCCGCCGCGTATGACGATTTCGGTGAAATCGTGTTGGGCTTTGTCGTTTGTTGTTGGCGAAAATATCCCCTAAAAACCTAAAAAATATAAATATATATAGGTAAAACGGTTGATGATTCGCGAAAAAAGTTTATTTTTGCAAGATGTATTGAACACAATCGAAAGAAAACAACAAAAATATACAACAAGTTATGGAATACGATTTTAGAGCCATCGAAGCCAAATGGCAAAAAGAGTGGCGCGAGCGCGGTACCTACAAAGTCGAGGTCGATCCGTCGCGTCCCAAATTCTATGTCCTCGATATGTTCCCCTATCCGTCGGGCGCAGGTCTGCACGTAGGCCACCCGCTGGGTTACATCGCCTCGGATATCTACTCGCGCTACAAGCGTCTGTGTGGTTTCAACGTTCTGCACCCGATGGGTTACGACGCATTTGGTCTGCCCGCCGAGCAGTATGCTATTCAGACGGGTCAGCACCCCGCTGTGACCACCACGCAGAACATCAACCGCTATCGCGAGCAGCTGGACAAGATCGGTTTCTCGTTCGATTGGAGCCGCGAGGTGCGCACCTGCGAGCCCGAGTACTACAAGTGGACTCAGTGGGCATTCGTGCAGATGTTCTCGCACTACTACGACAACGTGGAGCAGAAGGCGCGTCCGATCGAGGAGTTGGTGGCTAAGTTTGCAGCTGCGGGCACCGAGGGTGTCGATGCGGCTTGCACTACCGATATGAACTTCACGGCCGAGGAGTGGGCAGCGATGAGCGAGGCCGAGCGCGAGCAGGTGTTGCAGAACTATCGTCTGGCGTTTCGTGCCGATACGATGGTCAATTGGTGCCCCGCGCTGGGTACGGTGCTGGCTAACGACGAGGTGAAGGACGGTCTGTCGGAGCGTGGCGGTCACCCCGTTGAGCAGAAGCGTATGAAGCAGTGGTTGCTGCGTGTGACGGCTTATGCACAGCGTATGCTGGACGGCTTGGAGAAGTTGGAGTGGAGCGATTCGCTCAAAGAGATCCAGCGAAACTGGATCGGTCGTAGTACGGGTGCGCAGATGTTCTTTGCGGTGAAGGGTATGGAGGAGAAGTTGGAGATCTTCACCACCCGCCCCGACACTGTTTTTGGTGTGACGTTTATGGTTATTGCGCCTGAGCACCAGTGGATTGACCGACTGACTACCGACGAAAACCGTGCGGCAGTCGAGGAGTATATCGCCCAGACCAAGAAACGCTCGGAGCGTGAGCGTATTGCCGAGACCAAGCGTGTGAGTGGCGTTGCAACGGGCTCGTATGCCGTGAATCCCTTCACGGGCAAGGAGATTCCGATCTACGTTTCGGACTACGTGCTGGCGGGCTACGGTACGGGCGCGATTATGGCCGTTCCGGCGCACGACTCGCGTGACTACGCCTTTGCACGTCACTTTGGTTTGGAGATCGTTCCCGTGGTCGAGGGTGGCGACATCAGCAAGGAGAGCTACGATGCTAAGTCGGGTGCGATGATCAACTCGGGCTTCATTACGGGTATGGACGTTAAGGAGGCTATCGAGGTGATGTTCGACGAGGTTGAGAAGCGCGGTATCGGTCGCAAGCGAATCAACTACCGCCTGCGCGATGCGATCTTCTCGCGTCAGCGTTATTGGGGCGAGCCGTTCCCCGTTTACTATAAGAACGATGTGGCCTACACGCTGCCCGTCGATCAGTTGCCGTTGGAGTTGCCGCCCATCAAGGACTTCGGTCCCACGGAGCAGGGCGAGCCGCCTCTGGCACGTGTCGAGGGTTGGTGCACCGAGGCTGGCGAGCCGTTCGAACTGTCGACAATGCCCGGTTTTGCAGGCTCTTCGGCTTACTATCTGCGCTATATGGATCCCCACAACTCGGAGGCTCTGGTGAGCCGCGAGGCCGATGAGTATTGGCGCAATGTCGATCTCTATGTGGGTGGTATCGAGCACGCTACGGGTCACTTGATGTACTCGCGTTTCTGGAATATGTTCCTCTATGACCTGGGTTACGTATGCGAGGATGAGCCCTTCAAGAAGCTGGTCAATCAGGGTATGATTCAGGGTCGTTCGAACTTCGTTTACCGCGTGGTCGGTACGAATAAGTTTGTGTCGCTCGGTCTGCGCGATCAATATGAAACTCAGGAGATCCACGTCGATGTCAATATCGTTCGCAACGATGTGCTCGACCTGGAGGCCTTCCGCAAGTGGCGTCCCGAGTTTGCCGACGCCGAGTTCATCTTGGAGGAGGGCAAGTATGTCTGCGGCTGGGCGATCGAGAAGATGTCGAAGTCGATGTTCAACGTGGTGAATCCCGACTATATCGTCGAGGCGTATGGTGCTGATACTCTGCGTATGTACGAGATGTTCCTCGGTCCGTTGGAGCAGTCGAAGCCGTGGGATACCAACGGTATCGACGGTGTGCATAAGTTCCTGCGTCGTCTGTGGGGGCTGTTCTACGACCGCTTTGGCGAGTACAAGCTCACCGACGAGAAGGCAACGCCCGCCGAGTTGAAGACTCTGCACAAGACCATCAAGAAGGTGCGCGAGGATATCGAGAACTTCTCGTTCAACACCTCGATTGCGGCATTTATGATCTGCCTCAATGAGCTGGGCGACTGCCCCAAGCGCGAGATCGTTGAGCCGCTGGTGGTGCTGATTGCGCCGTTTGCGCCGCACATCGCCGAGGAGTTGTGGCATACGCTGGGTCACGATACGTCGGTTTGCGATGCTAAGTACCCCGAGTTCTGTGCCGAGTACCTCGTTGAGAACAGCCACGAGTACCCCGTTTCGATCAACGGCAAGATGCGCTTCAAGAAGGAGTTTGCGCTCGATATGCCCAACGATGAGATCATCGCAGCGGTGCTGGCCGATCCCGCAGCGCAGAAGTGGACCGAGGGTCGCGAGCCGAAGAAGGTGATCGTGGTCAAGGGTAAGATCATAAACATTGTAATCTAAAAATGTCGAAAATATGAACTACAACCAACTTTTCGAGCAGATTCGCGCCAAGCAGAGCTTCTTGTGCGTGGGTCTTGATACGGACGTTCGTAAGCTGCCCGAGGCAGTGCGTGGCGAGGAGGATCCGATCTTTGCGTTCAACCGCGCGATAGTCGATGCTACGGCGCCCTACACGGTCTGCTATAAGCCCAATCTGGCCTTCTATGAGGAGCACGGCGCAGCAGGTATGGAGAGCTTCGAGCGCACCTGCCGCTATATCCGCGAGCAGTATCCCGAGATCTTCATCATCGCCGACGCCAAGCGTGGCGATATCGGCAATACGTCGGCAATGTATGCCCGCGCATTCTTCGAGCAGGGACTGGTCGATGCCGTGACGCTGTCGCCCTATATGGGCCTCGATACGGTGGCCCCGTTCCTGGCTTATGAGGGTAAGTGGTCGGTGATTCTGGCGCTGACGTCGAACCCTTCGGCTGCTGATTTCGAGATGCTTACGCTGGCTGACGGTCGCAAGGTCTATGAGCAGGTGCTCGTGACCGCATCGCAGTGGGGCTCGAAGGAGAACACGATGTTCGTAGTGGGTGCAACGCAGGCAAAGATGCTCAGCGGTATCCGCCAGCTGGTGCCCGATCACTTCCTGTTGGTGCCCGGCGTGGGTGCTCAGGGTGGCTCGCTGAGTGAGGTTGCCGAGTATGGTATGAACTCGCATTGCGGTCTGCTGGTGAACTCGTCGCGTGGTATTATCTATGCCTCGAAGGAGGCCGATTTTGCCGAGGTCGCGGGTCAGAAAGCGGCCGAAATGCAGGTCGAAATGGCCGAGCTGTTGAAGAAGTATCTCTAAGCACAACAGCCCGAAAAACGAGTTAATAATGCGCCGCCTTGCCTTGATTCGGGGCGGGCGGCGCAACTTATATACGATTGATTATGAGAAAGTTCTATTTTATGGCGGTGGTGGCTTGCGCTTTGATGACCAGCTGCGCCGCACCCCGAATTTCGACCCGCGGCGAGCACCTCGAAATCCCTCGCGGAACGGTCGCTGTTGATGGCTCGACAGCCGATTGGAGCGACGCTCGTCAGCTCACGACGCTCACCAGCGCACACGACCACACGACCCCCGACGGAACGCGTGTTGCGCTCTGTTATGACGATGAAAAATTATACTTTTTATTCGAGGTTGATGACCCCGCAATCGTAACGGGACCAGCCGAAAATGAGCGCGATTTGTTCGATCACGATCGAGTTGAATTGTTCTTTTCGTCGGATCGTAAAATGAACTTCTATTATGGTGCCGAGATAGCCGAGGCGGGCGTTCTCGACCACGGCGTAGATGAGAGCGGCAAGAATACTATGACGTGGAATTTCAAGACATTAGAGTACAAAGTTGCACACACCGACAAGGGCTATGTGACCGAGGGTTCGTTCGATTTGGAGGAGTTGCGTGAGCTCAATCTGATTGGTCGAAATGGCCGAATTTTCATCGGTATTTTCCGCGGTGATAACCCCGCCGACGGCTCGAAATATCGTTGGCTTTCGTGGGTGAAAGCCGACAAGTTGCCCCGCCCGAATTTTCACCATCCCTACTCGCAGGGTGTCGCTTATTTGAAGTAATTCAAGATTCAAAATTCAGGATTCAAAATTATGCCACGCTTTCGAGCGTGGCTTTTTTTGATTTACGATTTTTCATTGCTACAAATGAATTGCGCGCGGTGGTGCGATGCATAAGTGCGAAATCGAAGATTTCGTCATACGCGGCGGCACCCGCGACTTTCAGTCGCGCCGCCCCCTGCCGCCGCGTATGCTCAAAGAGTGATCCAAACAAACAATCTCTAATCTTGAATTTTGAATCGAATTTGCCCTCCCTCGCGTACGCGTAATACACGGACGCTAACGTGCATTAAAACAAAAGTATAGCCCCCGATCGAGGTCGGTCGATGTTCAGAGCCGGCAAAATAGATGTAATGCGCAGTAAATCAGCGAAATAAGCTCTCAAATTCCAAAACACGATAAGCGAAATCTATTTCGTGGCAAATACGATAAGAAAATACAATCGCTAAATTGGCCGAAAACCGCTAAAACGCTGAAAAATCGGCTCAAAAAAGGTGAAAAAAGTTGGGCGAAATTGGTGAAAACAAAAAAAATGCGTACCTTTGCAGTCCCATTTTGAGATGGGAATGACGAAATATTAACAAAAATAAAGGACAAAACAGTAAGAAAATGCCTACTATTCAACAGTTAGTAAGAAATGGCAGAACGCACGTTGACTTCAAGAGTAAGTCGCCTGCGCTCGATGCGTGTCCTCAGCGCCGTGGTGTTTGTACCCGTGTGTACACCACCACCCCTAAGAAGCCTAACTCGGCTATGCGTAAGGTGGCACGTGTGAAATTGACTAATGGTAAAGAGGTGAATGCCTACATTCCGGGCGAGGGTCACAACTTGCAGGAGCACTCGATCGTTCTGGTTCGTGGTGGTCGTGTGAAGGACCTTCCGGGTGTACGTTATCACTTGGTTCGTGGTGCTTTGGATTCGGCAGGTGTAGACGGTCGTCTGCAGCGTCGTTCGAAGTACGGTGCAAAGCGTCCTAAGGCAGGTAAGGGTGGCGCTCCCGCAAAGAAGAAGTAAAAAGACGAAATTTTTAACAAAGAGAAACAACAATGAGAAAAGCAAAGCCTAAGAAGCGAATTCTACTTCCGGATCCCAAGTTCTCGGACGTACTTGTTACAAGGTTTGTGAACAACCTTATGTTGGACGGAAAGAAGAGTATTGCCTATTCGATTTTCTACGATGCGTTGGATATCGTTGGCGAGAAGATGAAGGATGCTGACAAATCTCCCCTCGAAATTTGGAAGCAGGCACTTGAAAACATCACCCCGCAGGTCGAGGTTAAGTCGAAGCGTATCGGTGGTGCTACCTTCCAGGTTCCCACCGAGGTGAGAGCAGAGCGCAAGATTTCGATTTCGATGAAAAACCTTGTCCTTTATTCTCGTAAGCGCGCTGGTAAGTCGATGGCAGAGAAACTCTCAGGTGAGATAATGGCAGCATACAACCAGGAGGGTGCTGCATTCAAGCGTAAGGAGGAAATGCACCGTATGGCTGAGGCCAACAAGGCATTCGCACATTTCAGATTTTAATGTAGAGGATTACGAAGATGGCAGCAAGAGATTTGAAATACACTCGTAATATCGGTATCATGGCTCACATCGATGCCGGTAAGACTACTACTTCGGAGCGTATCCTCTTCTATACTGGTAAGACCCACAAGATCGGCGAGACCCACGAGGGTGCAGCTACGATGGACTGGATGGCACAGGAGCAGGAGCGTGGTATCACCATCACCTCGGCAGCTACGACCGCTTTCTGGAACTACAAGGGTCATCAGTATCAGATCAACCTGATCGACACCCCGGGACACGTTGACTTTACCGTTGAGGTAGAGCGTTCGTTGCGCGTTCTGGACGGTGCCGTTGCAACGTTCTGCGCAGTTGGTGGCGTTGAGCCCCAGTCGGAGACCGTATGGCGCCAGGCTGATAAGTACAACGTACCCCGTATCGGTTACGTTAACAAGATGGACCGTACCGGTGCCGATTTCTACGCAGTTTGCGCACAGATCAAGGAGCACTTCGGTACTACCGCTCTGCCCGTTGTTCTTCCCATCGGTGTAGAGGATAAGTTCGAGGGTTTGATTGACCTTATATATAATAAGGCAGTCTACTACTACGACGACAAGACCGTTCGTGACAACTTCGAGTTGCGCGAGATCCCCGAAAATATGAAGGCTGAGGCTGAGGAGTGGCGTAACAAGTTGATCGAGGAGGTTGCTTCGGTTGACGACGCTCTGATGGAGAAGTTCTTCGAGGATCCCGATTCGATCACTCCCGAGGAGCTGATCGCAGCAATCCGTACCGCAACTATGCAGATGCAGGTTGTTCCTATGTTGTGCGGCTCGTCGTTCCACAACAAGGGTGTACAGCACCTGCTCGACGCAGTTATGGCTTACCTGCCCTCGCCGCTGGATGTTCCCGCAATCGAGGGAGTTAACCCCAAGACTGAGGAGACCGAGGTTCGTAACGCAACCGAGGACGATCCTTTCTGCGGTTTGGCATTTAAGATCGCTACCGACCCCTTCGTAGGTCGTTTGGCATTCGTTCGCGTATACTCGGGTAAGTTGGACGCAGGTTCGTACGTTTACAATGCACGTAGCGGCAAGCGTGAGCGTATCAGCCGTATCTACCAGATGCACGCTAACAAGCAGAACCCCCTGGAGACCGTAGGTGCAGGTGATATCTGCGCAGCAGTAGGTTTCAAGGAGATCCGCACCGGTGATACTCTGTGTGGTGAGGGCTCGCCCATCGTATTGGAGCAGATGACCTTCCCCGAGCCGGTTATCGGTTTGGCAGTTGAGCCTAAGACTCAGAAGGATCTCGACAAGCTGGGTATCGCACTTGGTAAGTTGGCAGAGGAGGATCCCACCTTCACCGTTAAGACCGACGAGGATAGCGGTCAGACTATCATCAGCGGTATGGGTGAGCTCCACTTGGATATCATCGTTGACCGTCTGAAGCGTGAGTTCGGCGTAGAGATCAACCAGGGTGCTCCCCAGGTTAACTACAAGGAGGCTCTTACTCAGACCGTTCAGCACCGTGAGGTATTCAAGAAGCAGACCGGTGGTCGCGGTAAGTTCGCAGATATCATCTTCGAGATCGGTCCCGCATCGGAGGGCAAGGTTGGTCTTGAGTTCGTTGACGAGGTTAAGGGTGGTAACATTCCTAAGGAGTTTATCCCCGCAGTTCAGAAGGGCTTCGAGGCAGCTATGGCTAACGGTGCTTTGGCAGGTTATGTTATGGATTCGATGAAGATTACCTTGAAGGACGGTTCGTTCCACCCCGTTGACTCGGATCAGTTGTCGTTTGAGATCGCTGCACGTAACGGTTTCCGTGTTGCAGCACCCAAGGCAGGTTCGGTGATTATGGAGCCCATTATGTCGGTTGAGGTTGTAACCCCCGAGGAGAATATGGGTGACATCATCGGTGACTTGAACAAGCGTCGTGGTCAGATCCAGGGTATGGAGCAGAAGGGTACTGCACGTGTGGTTAAGGCTAAGGTTCCCCTGTCGGAGATGTTTGGTTATGTAACCGTACTGCGTACTATCTCGTCGGGTCGTGCAACTTCGTCGATGGAGTTCTCGCACTTCGAGGAGGTACCCGCTAACCTCGCAAAGGATATTATCGAGAAAGCAAGTGGCAAACGTAAGGATTTAGAATAAGAATTAGATATGAGCCAGAAAATTAGAATCAAACTGAAGTCGTTCGACCACAACTTGGTTGACAAGTCGGCTGAGAAGATCGTAAAGACGGTGAAGAGCACCGGCGCAGTAGTTAGCGGTCCTATTCCCCTGCCTACTCAGAAGAAGATCTTCACCGTGAACCGCTCGACCTTCGTAAACAAGAAGGCACGCGAGCAGTTCCAGCTCTCGACCTTCAAGCGTATCTTGGACATCTATAGCTCAACTCCCAAGACTATCGATGCACTGATGAAGCTTGAGTTGCCTTCGGGTGTAGAGGTTGAGATCAAGGTCTGATCGACACACAATATCGTGAGGCATTAACGTGCCGAGCAGGTGGACAACCCACCGAAAGGTAGGTTGTCCAGCGCTCGACGCGCGCCAATCGAAAGGGGTGCCGAGCTTTTTCGAGGGGGCCGAGGAGTTAAGTCGGAACACTGACGAGGCTAACCCAAGCAAAAGTCGAAACAGAGTAAGGGAGCTTGTGAATAAGGGCAAGCCGACAGAAACGAAGTAGAGCCTTATATAATAATATATAGGTATCGGGCACCAAACAAAACGAAAAACAAACACACTTATACAAAACAAACTTTTTTAGACAAAATGTCAGGACTTATTGGAAAAAAAATCGGAATGACTTCCGTTTTCAGTGCCGAGGGTAAGAACATACCATGCACTGTTATCGAGGCTGGTCCGTGTGTAGTTACGCAAATCAAGACTGTCGAGAGCGATGGCTATGAGGCAGTTCAGATTGCCTATGACGACAAGAGTGAAAAGCACACCAGCAGCAGTTTGTTAGGTCACTTCAAGAAGGCAGGTGTGACTCCCAAGCGTAAGCTTGTTGAGTTCAAGGGCCTGGGTGAGGTGAATCTGGGTGATACTCTGACCGTAGACGCATTCGCTGAGGGCGACTGGGTAGACGTAACGGGTATCTCGAAGGGTAAAGGCTTCCAGGGCGTTGTTAAGCGTCACGGTTTCGCCGGTGTAGGTGGCCAGACTCACGGTCAGCACAACCGTCAGCGTAAGCCGGGTTCGCTGGGTGCATCGTCGTATCCCTCGCGTGTCTTCAAGGGCAAGCGTCTGCCGGGCCGCACAGGTGGCGATCAGGTTAAGGTTTCTAACCTGAAGGTATTCAAGGTAATTCCCGAGAGCAACTTGATCCTGGTAAAGGGTTCGGTTCCGGGTGCAAAGGGTTCGTACTTAGTAATTGAGAATTAAAGATGGAATTAGCAGTATATAACACCTTAGGTAAGGAAACAGGTAAGAAAGTAGTTCTTTCGGACGCTGTATTCGGTGTGGAGGCTAACGACCACGCTATTTATCTCGACGTTAAGCAGTACTTGGCAAACCAGCGTCAGGGTACTCACAAGTCGAAGCAGAAGAACGAAGTTGCAGGTTCGACCAAGAAGTTGAAGCGACAGAAGGGTACCGGTGGCGCACGTGCAGGTAGCATCAAGTCGCCTCTGTTCCCGGGTGGTGGCCGCGTATTTGGTCCCGTACCCCGCGATTACAGCTTCAAGCTGAACAAGAAGCTCAAGCAGTTGGCTCGCCGTAGCGCACTGACCTACAAGGCTCAGGACAACGCAATCACCGTAGTTGAGGACTTCGTAATGGAGGCACCCAAGACTAAGCAGGCAATCGAGCTGACCAAGAACCTGAACGTAGCAGAGAAGAAGGTACTGTTGGTAGTAACCGAGTCGAACTTGAACGTATCGCTCTCGTGCCGCAACCTTCCCAACGTTAAGGTTATCAACGCAGCAAGCTTGAATACCTACGACGTTATGAACGCATCGGCAGTAGTAATGTTCGAGGGCGCAGTTAACGCAATTAATGAAATGTTAGCTTAAAACATTGAGGAAATGGAAGTAATTATTAAGCCTATTTTGACCGAGAAGATGACGATTCAGGGCGAGAAGCTGAATCGCTACGGTTTTATCGTCGATACGAGAGCTAACAAGCTGCAGATCCGTAACGCCGTAGAGCAGATGTACAACGTAGTTGTCACTGACGTAAACACGATCAACGTAATGGGTAAGGCAAAGAGCCGCTACACCAAGGCTGGTCTGTTGGAAGGTCGTACTAACAATTTCAAGAAGGCTATCGTCACCTTGAAAGATGGAGATAAGATAGATTTTTACAGTAATATCTAAGAGAGATGGCAGTAAGAAAGTTTAAGCCGGTAACTCCCGGTACAAGACATAAGATTATCGGTACGTTCGACGAGATCACAACGTCGACACCGGAGAAGTCGTTGCTTCGTGCCAAGAAGTCGACTGGCGGTCGTAACAACGAGGGTAAGATGACTATGCGCTATATGGGCGGTGGTCACAAGCAGATGTATCGACTGGTTGATTTCAAGCGCGCAAAGGACGGTGTGGCTGCCGTAGTGAAGACTATCGAGTACGATCCTAACCGTACGGCACGTATCGCACTGATCTGCTACGCAGACGGTGAGAAGAGCTATATCCTGGCACCCAACGGTTTGAAAGTTGGTCAGACCGTAATGAGCGGTGCAGGCGTAGCACCTGAGGTTGGTAACACCCTGTTCCTGTCGGAGATTCCGCTGGGTACGGTGATCCACAATATTGAACTCTATCCCGGTCAGGGTGCCGCAATGGCACGTAGCGCCGGTGCCTATGCACAGCTTCTGGCTCGTGAGGGCAAATTCGCGATTATCAAGTTGCCTTCGGGCGAAACTCGTATGGTACTCGTAACCTGCCGCGCAACCGTAGGTGTTGTATCGAACGTCGATCACAACCTGGAAAGCCACGGTAAGGCAGGTCGCAAGCGTTGGTTGGGCCGTCGCCCGCACAACCGTGGTGTGGTAATGAACCCCGTAGATCACCCGATGGGTGGTGGTGAAGGTCGCGCCTCGGGTGGTCACCCGCGTTCGCGTAAGGGTCTGTTGGCTAAGGGTTACAAGACTCGCAACCCGAAGAAGACGACCTCGAAGTTTATTATTTCAAAGAAAAAATAATTAAAAGAGTAACATAATGAGCCGTTCATTAAAAAAAGGACCATTCATTGACCCGAAGCTTGAGGCAAAGGTAATTGCACAGGCAGAGAGCAATAATAAGTCTGTCATCAAGACTTGGTCGCGCGCAAGTATGATTTCGCCTGACTTCGTAGGTCAGACGATCGCTGTCCACAACGGAAATAAGTTTATTCCGGTCTATGTAACTGAAAATATGGTGGGTCACAAGCTGGGCGAGTTCGCAGCAACCCGTAATTTCCGTGGTCACGGTGGTAACAAGAAAAAATAAGTAGAATATGGGTGCAAGAAAGAATTTAATGGCCGAGAAGTATAAGGCCGAGAAGAAGCAGAAAGCTATCGCTATTATGCGTGATTGCCCTACCTCGCCCCGCAAGATGCGTCTGGTAGCAGACATCGTTCGTGGCGTTGAGATCAATAAGGCTCTGGGTATCCTCCGCTACTCGAAGAAAGAGGCTTCGATCCGTATGGAGAAGCTCCTGAAGTCGGCCATCGCAAACTGGGAGGCAAAGAACCCCAACGAGCGTTTGGAGGACAACACCCTCTGCGTTAAGGAGGTATTCGTTGACTGCGGTCGTATGTTGAAGCGTGTTCAGCCCGCACCTCAGGGTCGTGCTCACCGCATTCGTAAGCGTTCGAACCACGTAACGCTGGTTGTTGATAAAATGGTAACCGAAAATAAGTAATAGCAAATGGGACAGAAAGTTAATCCGATAGCTAACCGCCTGGGTATCGTTCGCGGTTGGGATTCAAACTGGTTCGGCGGCAAGGACTTCTCGTCGCGTCTGGTTGAAGATGAGAAGATCCGTAAGTACTTGAACGCCCGTTTGGCTAAGGCAAGTATCTCGAAGATCATCATCGAGCGTACACTCAAACTCGTTACTGTAACTATCTCGACCGCTCGCCCCGGTATCATCATCGGTAAGGGTGGCCAGGAAGTTGACAAATTGAAGGAGGAGCTGAAGAAGCTCACCGGTAAGGACGTACAGATCAACATCTTCGAGATCAAGCGTCCCGAGGTTGATGCAGTGATCGTTGCAAACAACATCGCTCGTCAGTTGGAGGGCCGTATCTCGCACCGTCGTGCCGTTAAGACCGCAATCGCTTCGACGATGCGTATGGGCGCTGAGGGTATCAAGATCCAGATCTCGGGTCGTGTTGGTGGCGCCGAAATGGCTCGTAGCGAAACCTACAAGGAGGGCCGTATTCCTCTGCATACCTTCCGTGCTGACGTAGATTACTGCCTGGCTGAGGCACTGACTAAGGTTGGTATCCTCGGTATCAAGGTTTGGATCTGCACCGGTGAGGTATACAAGAAGCGTGATCTGTTCGAGATCGCAGGTGCAAGCGCAAGCGCACCCCAGGGCGGTCAGTCGCAGCAGGGTCGCGGCAAGGGCGCTCCCCGCAAGAGAAGAAACAACAATAAGTAGTATGGACCTTTTAATGCGATAATAGAAAATGTTACAGCCAAAAAAGACCAAATTTAGAAGAATGCAGAAAGGCCGTATGAAGGGCTTCGCACACCGCGGAAACCAGCTGGCATACGGTTCGTTCGGCATCAAAGCACTGGAATCGACCTGGATCACTGGTCGCCAGATTGAAGCAGCCCGTCAGGCTATTGTACGTTATATGAAGCGTGAAGGTCAGGTGTGGATTCGTATCTTCCCCGATAAGCCGATCACCAAGAAACCCGCTGAGGTTCGAATGGGTAAAGGTAAGGGTTCGCCCGAGGGATTCGTGGCACCCGTTACTCCGGGCCGTATTCTCTTCGAGGCAGAGGGTGTACCCCTGGAAGTTGCACAGGAGGCACTTCGTCTGGGCGCACAGAAGCTGCCTATTACGGTTAAGTTTATTGTAAGACGTGATTACACCGAAAATTCAATCTAAGAAATGAAAAGTGCTGAAATAAAGGAGCTCACGGTACAGGAACTGACCGAGCGCATCGATGCTGAGAAGGCTAACCTGGCTCAGATGAAGGTGCAGCACGCAGTGTCGCCCGTAGAGAACTCGTCGTTAATCAAAAAATCTCGCAGAGATATCGCGCGTATGCTGACAATTCTCGGCCAGAAGAACTCTAAATGTTAATTACCACTATGGAAAGAAATCTTAGAAAAGAGCGTATTGGCTTGGTTGTCAGCAACAAGATGGAAAAGACCATCGTGGTTGCCGTTGAGCGTAAGGTCAAGCATCCGATCTACGGTAAGTTTATGAACAAGACTACCAAGTTCGTAGCAGAGTGCTTGGACGAGACCGTAAAGGAAGGCGATACCGTTCGCATTATGGAGACTCGCCCTTTGAGCAAAACCAAGCGTTGGAGATTAGTACAAATCATTGAAAGAGCTAAGTAGTTATGATACAACAAGAAAGTAGACTTGTCGTAGCCGATAACAGCGGTGCAAAAGAGGTTCTCTGCATCCGCGTGCTTGGCGGCACCAAGCGTCGCTACGCATCGATCGGCGATAAAATCGTTGTGACCGTGAAGAGCGCTACCCCCTCGGGCGATGTCAAGAAGGGTACCGTATCGAAGGCGGTTGTCGTAAGAACTAAGAAGGAGATCAGACGTGCAAACGGTTCGTATATTCGTTTCGACGACAACGCCGTAGTACTTCTGAACAACCAGGGCGAAATGAGAGGTACTCGTATCTTTGGTCCCGTAGCACGTGAGTTGCGTGACCAGTATATGAAGATCATCTCGCTGGCTCCCGAAGTATTGTAATCGTTAAAAACACAGAAGACTATGTCAACCAAATTGCATATTAAGAAAGGGGATATGGTTTACGTGAATGCCGGCAATAGCAAAGGGCAGTCAGGTAAAGTGTTGGAGGTGAACGTAGCGAAGCAGCGCGCCGTAGTAGAGGGCCTGAACATCGTTAAGAAGCACACCAAGCCCAACTCGCAGAATCCTCAGGGTGGTATTGTCGAGCAGGAGGCCGGCATCCACATCTCGAACTTGCAGCCGATCGACGCAAAGACCGGTAAGGCTACCAAAGTAGGCCGCAAGCTCAATGAGAACGGTAAATTAGTACGTTACGCTAAAAAGTCAGGGGAGGAGATTAAATAATGGCAAATTACATTCCTACACTCAAGACTACCTATAAGGAGCAGATCAAGCCTGCTCTGATGAAGGAGTTCGGCTACAAGAGCATTATGCAGGTACCCAAGCTGGAGAAGATCGTTATCAACCAGGGTATGGGTCAGGCAGTAGCCGATAAGAAGTTGATCGAGGTAGCTCAGGCTGAGCTGACCCAGATCACCGGTCAGAAGGCCGTTCAGACTCGCTCGCGTAAGGATATCTCGAACTTCAAACTGCGTAAGGGTATGCCCATCGGCGTTCGCGTAACGTTGCGCGCAGATCGTATGTACGAGTTCTTGGAGCGTCTGATCACAGTAGCACTTCCCCGTATCCGCGATTTCAAGGGTATCAATGAGAAGTTCGACGGCAAGGGTAACTACACCCTCGGCGTAACCGAGCAGATCATCTTCCCCGAGATCGATATCGACAAGATCACCAAGATCTTCGGTATGGAGATTACCTTCGTAACTTCGGCTAAGACCGACGAGGAGGCTTATGCACTTCTCCGTGAGTTCGGCCTGCCGTTCAAAAACGCTAAAAAGAATCAATAAGCTATGGCAAAGGAATCGATGAAAGCACGCGAGGTAAAGCGTGCGAAACTCGCAAAAAGATACCAGCACAAGCGCGATGAGGTAGCTGCACGTGTTAAGAGCGGCGAGATCAGCGAGATGGAGGCTTGGCAGGAGTTGGCTAAGTTGCCCCGCAACGCTAACCCCATCCGTCAGCACAACCGTTGCCAGCTGACCGGTCGTCCTAAGGGCTATATGCGTCAGTTCGGTATCAGCCGTATCCAGTTCCGTGAGATGGCCTCGCAGGGTCTGATCCCGGGCGTGAAGAAGGCAAGCTGGTAGCAGTAACTATTCACTGATTTTCGGGCCTCGACATCTTCATCTCACTCGCGATTTGGGCGTTCAATCGGGTGTAACAAGCTCACCCTGTGGAACGGACTGAGTCGGAGAGAGATGAAGAATGTTGGCCTGAAAATCATTTTTTTGTGAAAAAGTTGCTGATTATTCGCAAGTTTTGATTAACTTTACGCGATTTTTTCGAGGATTACCGTCGCAAACACCACAAAAATGGGGTGTTGGTGGCGGAAATTACTCGTGTAAATAACTAATTATCAACTATTTAATTTTTAATTTTTAATCGTTATGACAGATCCTATTGCGGATTTTCTCACGCGAATTAGAAACGCGGTGAAAGCCAACCACAAGGTGGTTGAAGCTCCCGGCTCAAAAATTAAGCAGGAGATCACTAAGATCCTCTATGAGCAGGGTTACATCTTGGCTTACAAGTTTGACACTGACGAGCGTGGTTTCTCGACCATCAAGATCGCTTTGAAGTACAACGCGCAGACCAAGACCAACGCCATCAAAGACCTCAAACGTGTAAGCCGTCCCGGTTTGCGTCAGTACGCTTCGGTAGCAGAGATGCCCCGAGTATTGAACGGTCTGGGTATCGCTATCCTCTCGACTTCGAAGGGCATTATGACCGACAAGAAGGCTCGTCAGGAGAACGTAGGTGGTGAGGTACTCTGCTACATCTATTAACGGGAAACGGGGACGGAGCTTTTTTCGAGTTATGCCGGTGGCTTTTGTTGTGAAGTGCAATAAAAGCGTATGCGAAGGAAAGGCGCATATATAATATATATAGGTATAGCGTCGGAGTGTGCCAACAGAAAATCGGTTTCCATTGTGCCGAGTAATCAGACCGCACAAAGCGTGCCACCCCGAAAGTATTAAACAAACAAAACTTTTTTAAGAAATGTCAAGAATTGGTAAATTACCTGTAAACTTGCCCGCAGGTGTCGAGATCAAGATCTCGGACGACAACGTGGTAAGCGTGAAAGGGCCTCTTGGTACACTGAGTCAGAAGGTTGACTCGGATATTACCGTTACGGTAGAGGATGGTGTACTCAGCGTATCACGCCCCACAAATCAGCCGCGCCACCGCTCGATGCACGGTTTGTATCGCGCGCTGATCAACAATATGGTAGTAGGTGTAACTCAGGGTTACGAGATCAAGCAGGAGCTCGTTGGTGTCGGCTTTAAGGCTGAGGCTAAGGGTCAGATCTTGGAGCTGAGCTTGGGTTACTCGCACGATATCCATATGATGGTTCCCGCCGAGGTTACTGTAACCGCAGTTACCGAGAAGAAGGGTAACCCCATCGTTACATTTAAGAGCATTGACAAGCAGCTCGTAGGTCAGGTAGCTGCAAAGTTGCGCTCGTTGCGTAAGCCTGAGCCTTACAAGGGTAAGGGTATTAAGTTCGTAGGCGAAACTCTGCGTCGTAAGGCAGGTAAGTCTGCAGGTGCTAAATAGTAAAAACGTAAAACTATGTCATTGAATAAGATTGAAAGAAGAGAGCGCATCAAGATGCGTATCCGTAAGATCGTTAGCGGTACTGCAGAGCAGCCTCGTATGACTGTATTCCGCAGCAACAAGCAGATCTATGTACAGTTCATTGATGACGTTTGCGGCGTTACTTTGGCAGCAGCATCGTCGAAGGAGATCGCAGACGTAGCAGGTAAGAACAAGTCGGAGGTAGCTGCTTTGGTAGGTAAGCTCGCAGCAGAGCGTGCTATTGCAAAGGGTATCTCGACCGTTTCGTTCGACCGTAACGGTTACCTGTATCACGGTAGAGTAAAAATGTTGGCCGACGCAGCGCGCGAAGGTGGTCTTAAATTCTAAGCGAATATGGCAAATACTAATGTAAAGAAAGTAAGAACCAGCGATTTGGAGTTGAAGGATCGTTTGGTAAGCATTCAGCGCGTAACGAAGGTGACCAAGGGTGGTCGTACCTTCAGCTTCTCGGCTATCGTAGTAGTAGGTAACGAGAACGGCGTTGTAGGCTACGGTCTTGGTAAGGCAAGCGAAGTACAGGCAGCTATCGCTAAGGGCGTAGAGGATGCAAAGAAGAATCTGGTGAATGTACCCATCATCAACGGTACTATTCCTCACAAGCAGGAGATGCGCTTCGGTGGCTCGGAGGTTATGATCCGTCCGGCAGCACCGGGTACCGGTATCATCGCCGGTGGTGCAATGCGTGCAGTGTTGGAGTCGGTAGGTGTAAAGAACGTGTTGGCAAAGAGCAAGGGTTCGTCGAACCCCCACAACTTGGTTAAGGCAACCGTAAATGCACTGTTGGAGCTCCGTGACGCATACAGCGTAGCACAGGTTCGCGGTATCTCGATGAAAAAGGTGTTTAACGGTTAATGTGACTCGGAAACTATGGCAAAATTGAAGATCACTCAGGTCCGCAGCCAGATCGGTAGCTCGGACATTCAGCGCAAGAACCTTGCAGCACTCGGTTTGCGCAAAATCAATCAGACCGTAGAGCACGACGACTCGGCTATCATTCTGGGTATGTTGGAGCGCGTTAAGCACTTGGTCAAGGTGGAAGTAGTTAAGTAAGAACTAAAAAAGATTTTAAGAATATGAATCTTAATGAATTGAAACCCGCAAAGGGTGCAACACATCACCAGAAGCGAATCGGTCGTGGACAGGGTTCGGGTCACGGCGGTACTTCGACTCGTGGTCACAAGGGTGCTCAGTCGCGTTCGGGTTACTCGCGCAAGTTGGGCTTCGAGGGCGGTCAGATGCCTTTGCAGCGTCGTCTGCCTAAGTTCGGTTTCACGAACTTGAAGCGCGTCGAGTTTAAGGCAATCAACTTGTCGGTAATCGAGGAGCTCGCTGAGAAGAAGAACCTCACCGAGATCAGCGTAGCAACTCTGATCGAGGCTGGTTTCGTATCGGCTAACGATAAGGTGAAGATTTTGGGTAATGGCAACGTAACCAAGGCTTTGGCAGTAAGCGCACACGCATTCTCGAAGAGTGCAGTAGCAGCTATCGAGGCTCAGGGTGGTTCGGTTGCAAAGCTCTAATTTCAAAACACGCTTTAAACACGCACCGTTATGAAAGAATTACTCATATTTCTTGGTATCATCGCACTGGTAGCAGCCGGTATGATGTTTAACAAGAAGTTTGTCGAGACTATCAAGAACATCTGGAAGATCGAGGATCTGCGCAAGCGTATCATCTATACCTTGGGCCTTCTGCTGATCTACCGTCTTGGTAGCTTCGTGGTGATCCCCGGTATCAACCCCAACGCGTTGGGCGCCGGTTCGGGTATTGCTGACCAGGTGGAGGGCAACGGCCTGCTGGGTCTGTTGAACATCTTCACCGGTGGTGCATTCAGCAATGCTTCGGTACTCGCACTTGGTGTTATGCCCTACATCACCGCATCGATTGTCATTCAGTTGATGGGTATGGTCGTTCCCTACTTCCAGAAGATGCAGAAGGAGGGTGAGAGCGGCCGCCGTAAGCTCAACCAGTGGACTCGTTTGTTGACGATCGCCGTTCTGGTATTGCAGGGCCCCACCTATGTTGCCAATCTGTATCGACAGGTACCCGAATCGTTCGTATACGGTAACACCTTCCAATTCGTAGCATTTGCAACTCTGATCCTGATCGCCGGAACTATGTTCATTATGTGGTTGGGTGAGAAGATCACCGATCGCGGTATCGGTAACGGTATCTCGCTGATCATTATGGTCGGTATCGTAGCTCGTCTGCCGCACGCGCTGATCGCAGAGTTCAATACCCGTTTCACGGAGGCTACGGGTGGTATGATTATGTTGATCGTGGAGTTGGTACTGCTCTACCTCGTATTTATGGGCACTATTGCACTGGTTCAGGCCGTTCGCCGTATCCCCGTGCAGTACGCTAAGCGTATCGTAGGTAACAAGCAGTATGGTGGTGTACGCCAGTACATCCCCTTGAAGATCAACGCAGCAAACGTAATGCCTATCATCTTCGCTCAGGCGCTGATGTTCATTCCGATGCTGTTCGTTAAGGTCGCTCCCAACTTCGCAGCTGCATTCGCATACCAGGGATTCTGGTACAACTTCACTTTTGCAGTGCTGGTAATCGCATTTACCTATTTCTACACTGCAATCGTAGTCAATCCCGCAATGATGGCTGAAGATATGAAGCGCAACGGTGGCTTCATCCCCGGCGTTAAGCCCGGTAAGAAGACCGTTGAGTATATCGACACCATTATGACGAGAATCACCCTCCCCGGCTCGTTCTTCCTGGCTCTGGTGGCAATTATGCCCGCCTTGGCAATGAAGATCCTGCACATCAACCAGGAGTTCGCTTACTTCTACGGCGGTACTTCGTTGTTGATTATGGTAGGTGTGATCCTCGACACTCTCAAGCAGATCGAGAGCCAGTTGTTGATGCGTCGTTACGACGGTCTGATGAAGACCGGCCGAATCCAGGGTCGCAACTAAGCTCAAAACAAAGAGTTCTTGAAGTAAGGAAAGATGATATACCTTAAATCAGAGGAAGAGATAGAGCTGCTCCGCGAGAATAACCTTCTTGTGAGTGCTACGCTGGCCGAGGTGGGTCGCCACATCGCACCGGGTGTCACTACAAAGGAACTTGATCGCATCGCCGAGGAGTTTATCCGTTCTCACGGAGCAGTTCCTGCTTTCCTCGGGTACAACGGTTACCCCGCAACCCTTTGCGTGTCGGTTAACGAAAACGTTGTACACGGTATTCCGTCGGATTACGCCCTCCGCGAGGGCGACATCGTATCGGTAGATTGCGGTACGTTTATGAAGGGGTTTGTTGGTGATTCCGCATATACGTTTGCGGTGGGAGCAGTCGCTCCCGAAGTCCAAAAATTGCTGGACACAACCAAAGAAGCTCTTTATAAGGGTACCGAGCAGGCTCGTCCGGGCAATCGCGTAGGCGACATCTCGGCAGCCGTGCAGTACTGCGCCGAAACAGCCGGTTACTCGGTAGTGCGTGAACTGGTTGGCCACGGACTCGGTCGAAAAATGCACGAAGACCCCGAAGTCCCCAACTATGGCGCACGTGGCAGAGGCCCCCTGCTCAAAGCAGGTATGGTAATCTGTATCGAACCGATGATCAACCAAGGCACCAAGCAGGTCGTATTCGAGCGTGACGGCTGGACCGTCCGCACTCGTGACCGCAAGCCGTCGGCACACTTCGAGTTTGCCGTGGCAATAACCAAAGATGGCCCCGACGTACTTACCGATTTTAGTGTAATCGAACAAGCACTTAAAAAGTAAAAAGACTCTATGGCAAAACAGACTGCTATTGAAAGGGACGGCTCGGTAATCGAGGCATTGTCGAACGCAATGTTCCGCGTCGAGCTGGATAACGGCCACGTTATCACTGCCCACATCTCAGGCAAGATGCGACAGCACTATATCAAAATCCTGCCGGGAGATAAAGTAAAAGTGGAAATGACCCCGTACGATTTGAGTAAGGGTCGTATATCCTTTAGGTACAAATAATCAAAGATTGCTGAAAAATGAAAGTCAAGGCATCAATCAAAAAGAGAAGCGAGGACTGCAAGATCGTTAAGCGTAAGGGCAAGCTCTACGTGATCTGCAAGAAGAATCCTAAGTTTAAAATGCGCCAAGGGTAATGTTTCAACCAATTAAAAACGAAAAAAGAAATTTATGGCACGTATAGTCGGTGTAGATTTACCAAAAAATAAGAGAGGCGAGATCGGTTTGACCTATATCTACGGTATCGGTCGCAGCACCGCTCGCAAGATTCTCGATGAGGCAGGCATTAGCTACGACCTCAAAGTACAGGATTGGACAGACGAGCAGGTCGGTGCAATCCGTAACATCATCGCAACGAGCGGTATCAAGGTTGAGGGCGAGTGCCGCTCGATCGTACAGCTCAACATCAAACGACTGATGGATATCGGTTGCTACCGTGGTATCCGTCATCGTCTGGGTCTGCCTGTTCGCGGTCAGAGCACCAAGAACAACGCACGTACCCGTAAGGGCAAGAAGAAGACTGTCGCTAACAAGAAAAAGGCAACTAAGTAATTTTAGAGAGTTATGGCAAAAAAGACTGGAACAGTTAAGAAGAAGGTCGTTAAGGTTGGCGCACTGGGCGCAGCTTACGTTCACTCGACTTTCAATAACGTGATTGTAACCCTCACCAACGAAGTAGGCGAAGTTATCAGCTGGTCGTCGGCAGGTAAGATGGGTTTCCGCGGTTCGAAGAAAAATACTCCCTATGCAGCTCAGACAGCCGCTGCGGATTGCGCAAAGGTTGCTTATGACTTGGGTCTGCGTAAAGTTAAGGTTTATGTAAAGGGTCCCGGTGCTGGTCGTGAGTCGGCTATCCGTACTATCCACGGCGCAGGTATCGAGGTAATGGAGATCATCGACGTTACTCCGCTGCCCCACAACGGCTGCCGCCCGCCCAACCGTCGTCGCGTCTAATTTTAATAGATTAGCACACGCACACGAATTAAGCGAAAAGCATAAACCAAACAACAGACAAAAATCAACGAAAGTAAAAAGTAAAAAACAATGGCAAGATATATTGGCCCTAAGAGCAAAATCGCCCGTAAATTTGGCGAAGCTATTTACGGAACGGATAGAGTCCTTGAGAAGAAGAACTATCCTCCCGGACAGCACGGTCTTGCTCGCAAGCGTAAGAAGACCTCGGAGTACGGTATTCAGCTGAGCGAAAAGCAGAAGGCAAAGTGCACCTATGGCGTATTGGAGAAGCAGTTCGTACGTACCTACCAGAACGCAGCACGTTTGGAGGGTATCACCGGTGAGAACCTGCTGAAATTGTTGGAGTGCCGCCTCGACAACGTAGTTTACCGTCTGGGTATCGCTCCCACCCGTGCAGCAGCACGTCAGCTGGTGAGCCACCGTCACATCTGTGTAAACGGTAACGTGGTGAACATTCCTTCGTACAGCCTGCGTGCAGGTGATGTAGTTGCTGTTCGAGAGAAGTCGAAGAGCTTGGAGGTAATTACCGAGTCTTTGGCTGGTGGTCGCAAGAGCCGCTACTCTTGGTTGGAGTGGAATGACGAGACGATGTCGGGTAAGTTCCTTCAGAAGCCCGAGCGTGAGGAGATTCCCGAGAACATCAAGGAGCAGCTGATCGTCGATCTGTACTCGAAATAGTAACTTATAACCGAATAAAAATTATGGCAATATTAGCATTCCAAAAGCCTGAAAAGGTGATTATGCTCGAGTCTACCTCTAACTTCGGAAAGTTTGAGTTCCGTCCGTTGGAGCCCGGATTCGGTATGACCATCGGTAACGCTTTGCGTCGTATTCTGCTCTCTTCGTTGGAGGGTTACGCAATCACGACTGTAAAGGTAGCCGGTGTCGATCACGAGTTTGCCGCTATCCCCGGTGTGATGGAGGGAATGATTGATGTAATTCTGAAATTGAAGCAGGTACGTTTCGTTCGTACTGTTGACAACACCGACTTCGAGAAGGTGTCGATCAACGTAGCGGGCGTAACCGAGCTGACCGCAGGTTACATCTCGAACTTCCTTTCGTTCTTCAAAGTGTTGAATCCCGATCTGGTGATCTGCCGTCTGTCGCCCGGAACGAAGATGCAGATCGATCTGACGATCGGTAAAGGCCGCGGTTATGTTCCCGCCGACGAGAACCGTCCTGAGGACGCCGAGTTCGGACTGTTGCCTATCGATTCGATCCACACACCGATCAAAAACGTCAAGTATTCTATCGAGAACTATCGTGTCGAGCAGAAGACTGACTACGAGAAACTGAATTTGGAGATTACCACCGACGGTTCGATCCACCCGAAAGACGCTCTGAAAGAGGCAGCAAAGATTCTGATTCAGCACTTTATGCTGTTCTCGGACGAGAAGATCACCCTCAATATGGAGGAGAACGGTGGCGCCGAGGAGTTTGACGAGGATGTACTGCATATGCGTCAGCTCTTGAAGACCAAGCTGATCGATCTGGATCTGAGCGTACGCGCTCTGAACTGCTTGAAGGCAGCTGAGGTTGATACCGTAGGTGACCTGGTTCGTTACAACCGCAACGACCTGCTCAAATTCCGTAACTTCGGTAAGAAGTCGCTGACTGAGTTGGACGACCTGCTGGCAGGACTGAATCTCCACTTCGGAATGGACGTATCTATCTACAAACTTGATAAAGATTAATTAAATGAGACACAATAAGAATTTCAATCACCTTGGCAGACAGAGCAGCCACCGTAAGGCCCTGATGTCGAATATGGCATCGTCGCTGATTCTGCACAAGCGTATCGAGACAACTGTTGCAAAGGCTAAGGCACTGCGTCAGTTCGTTGAGCCTCTGGTAACTCGCGCAAAGGAGGATACCACTCACTCGCGTCGTGTAGTATTCAGCTACTTGAAGCAGAAAGAGGCTGTTACCGAGTTGTTCCGCACTATCGCTCCCAAGATTGCTGAGCGTCCGGGCGGTTACACCCGTATTTTGAAGACCGGTTTCCGTTTGGGTGATGCTGCTGATATGTGCATCATCGAGTTCGTTGACTTCAACGAGGCTTACACTACCGGTGTTGTATCGACCGAGGCTAAGCCTAAGACTCGCCGTTCGCGCAAGCCCGCAGCTAAGAAGACCGACGCCGTAGAGGACGCTACCGTAGTTAAGGCAGCTCCCAAGGCTAAGCCCGCTGCTGCTAAGGCTGCTAAGAATACCGGTGCAAAGGTTGCTGCAACCAAGACCAACGTAGGTAAGAAGATGTAATTTTACATAATTACCGTTCGAAAGGCGTTCTCTTCGGAGAGCGCCTTTTGTTTTTTGCGAGAATTGTGGCTGTGAATTTCTGCGTTACGCTCGGGGTGAAATTAGGAGGTGGGGCTTTTGTTTGTAAATAGAATCACAACTCTACGACCTTCATCGGCCAGCGAGCATAGCGGGGCATCGGGTGGCCGACGGGTGCGTCGATGTACGAAGGGTCGCAGATGGTGAAGCGGGCCCCGTGGTGGGTGATGAATGTGCCTGCCACGTTGTCCGAAAACTCAACGCCACAGGCTACGTGGCCGACACTTTCAACTCGCGGATCAACCTGATAATCAACCAAAACAGTACGTAAGCCGAGCAGCTCGCCAACCAACCACGAATAGATCAGCGTGCGATCCTTGCAGTTGTTGCGTCCGTAGAAGAGCGACTCCTCGACGGTCATCTGCTTGTGGCGACCGAAAAGATCGCTATCGCTCGTGAATTCGAAACCGTGCTGCACCAACCCGAGCAGATACTCCGCCGCATCGAGTTGCGACATCGTGGAGATGTGGCGTGCGAGCAGTGGCAGCAGGGTGTTGCGGATCGGGGCGGGAATCTCGGCACGGTGGAAGGGGGCCTTTTCGGTTGTCGGATATTGGCGCATCAGCTCGATTCGCGCCGTCGAAATGGGTACGGAGATCTCCTCGCCCACATATTGGCTCCACAGCGGGAGTGCGATCGGGGTTGTGGGCGGTGAGTCGAACCCTGCGCCGATCTCGATCGAGAGGGCGCGACGTGGGGCGGTGTCGGAGAGCGCAATGGGTTGGTAACCGTCTGGCGCAGAGCCATATTCGAAGATATAGAATCGTTCGCCCGCGATGTTGATGTAGCCACGTTCATAGACCACTCCGTCGAATGGCAACAGCATCACCAGCCGTCGGCCCTGCTGTGCGGCGCGCGCGTCGAAGCCCATACGTTCGAGCAGAAAGATCTGCAAGGCGATCCGTTCGTTGCTCTGCGTGTCGGGAATGGCGGCCTCGCTAACGGCCCGCACGAGCATATATCGACACCAGTCGCACGCCCGACGCTCCGCACAATAATCGTCGAGATAGTCGATCAAGGGGGCGTAATCCGTGCGCAACATCTTGTCGTGCAGTGCGTTGTAATGCTCCGCATCGGCTGACGCGAGCCTCGCAAAAAGTGCCGACGGCAGTTGTGGCGTGAGCGTGTCGCCCAAAAAGATCAGGGTGATCGACCGAGTTTTGGCCTGTTTTGACGGATTGCCGACCAGCGCCCACGTCGAGCCAATAGCGGCAAGGAGCGTCAGGTGGACCAAAATATAGCGTTTCATATCGCAAGGTCTTGAATTACGCTCGCAACGATGCAAATTTCGCACCGCGAAATAGCGCGAAAAGTCGGGCCGAACGCCACCTCGCAACCGCACCTTATTATAATATATATGCAAATTGCGCCGAATCGAGAAAATTTTTTGCCTCGAAATCGTCACAAAAAGAGCAAACCGCCTGCCAGCGCTGCCACCCATTTCTCCGAGCAAAATGGCTAAGCAATAGCCCATAACGAGAAAAATTCGCGAAAAAATGCAAAAAAACGCTCAATGTGTTTTTTTATTTGCAAAAGTATTCTACCTTTGTGCCCGATTTCGCTCCGTATCGAGTGAGATGACGTTCTTTGAGAAGATTTAGTCGCGGAACAAAAAATATTCGCAAAAAATTTGGTGGATTAAAAAATTGTTCCTACTTTTGCAACCCGAAACGAGCTCTGCCGATGTAGCTCAGTTGGCCAGAGCAGCTGATTTGTAATCAGCTGGTCGGGGGTTCGAATCCCTCCATCGGCTCGAATTGAGCCCCGCGGATTTGAATCCAACGGGACAACGGTTGCAAAAGCGACTATTACATATTGGGAGAATACCAGAGTGGCCAAATGGGGCAGACTGTAAATCTGCTGACGTACGTCTTCGGTGGTTCGAATCCATCTTCTCCCACTCAATCCGAATCCGGTTCGCTACGGCGAATTGGATTTTCGGGTTAGAAAACCGGTCGTAAAGACTTTCCGGTTGTCGGTTTGTGCCGTCAATCGGATTTTGTGGGCTTAATAACGACCGAAATTGCGGAAGTAGCTCAGTTGATAGAGCATTAGCCTTCCAAGCTAAGGGTCGCGAGTTTGAGCCTCGTCTTCCGCTCACGGGACGGTTTGAGGGGCAACCCGAAGACCGCAAAACAAGAAAAAGTAAAAAAGCAATTTTATACAGAAATCTTAAATACTTTACAAAGCTATGGCAAAAGAAAAATTTGACCGTTCGAAACCGCACGTGAACATTGGTACTATTGGTCACGTCGATCACGGTAAGACTACCCTGACCGCAGCTATCACCACCGTACTGGCTAAGGCTGGTCTGTCGGAGTTGCGTTCGTTCGATTCGATTGACAACGCACCTGAGGAGAAGGAGCGTGGTATCACCATCAACACCGCTCACGTTGAGTATCAGACTGCAACCCGCCACTACGCTCACGTAGACTGCCCGGGTCACGCTGACTACGTTAAGAACATGGTTACCGGTGCTGCTCAGATGGACGGTGCTATCCTCGTAGTAGCTGCTACTGACGGTCCGATGCCCCAGACTAACGAGCACGTACTGTTGGCAAAGCAGGTAAACGTTCCCCGTATCGTTGTATTCTTGAACAAGTGCGATATGGTTGACGATCCCGAGATGCTTGACCTGGTTGAGATGGAGGTTCGCGACCTGTTGGCTAAGTACGACTTTGACGATAACTGCCCCATCATCCGTGGTTCGGCACTGGGTGGTCTGAACGACGAGCCCCAGTGGGTTGAGAAGATCATGGAGCTGATGAACTCGGTTGATGAGTATATTCCCATTCCTCCCCGTGAGAATGAGAAGCCTTTCTTGATGCCCGTTGAGGACGTATTCTCGATCACTGGTCGTGGTACTGTATTGACCGGCCGTATCGAGACTGGTATCATCCACGTAGGTGATCCCGTTGAGATCGTAGGTCTCGAGGAGGAGATTAAGACTTCGACTTGTACCGGTGTTGAGATGTTCCGTAAGCTGCTCGATGAGGGTGAGGCTGGTGACAACGTAGGTCTGCTGCTCCGTGGTATCGACAAGAAGGAGGTTAAGCGTGGTATGGTTGTGGCTAAGCCCGGCTCGATCAAGCCCCACACCAAGTTCACCGCTGAGGTTTACGTACTGAAGAAGGAAGAGGGTGGTCGTCACACTCCGTTCCACAACAAGTATCGTCCCCAGTTCTACCTCCGTACGATGGACGTAACCGGTGAGGTTTCGCTTCCCGACGGCGTAGACATGGTAATGCCTGGTGACCACGTTACCATCACCGTAACCCTGATCTACCCTGTAGCCCTTAACGAGGGTCTCCGTTTCGCAATCCGCGAGGGTGGTCGTACGGTAGGTGCCGGTCAGATTCTCTCGATCGTTGAGTAATTACCGATCAAAATAGGGTGGTGTGCAAACCACACCACCCACTTTTAGGAGCATAGTTCAAGGGTAGAATAGCGGTCTCCAAAACCGTTGATGGGAGTTCGAATCTCTCTGCTCCTGCTTTTGAAAAAGAAGATTTGTTATGATCAATTACATCAAAGAATCCTATAACGAGTTGGTTAACAAAGTGTCGTGGCCCTCGTTTGCACAGCTGCAGAGTTCGACTATCGTTGTGATGGTCGCCTCTTTGGTTTTTGCCCTGGTTGTGCTTGCGATGGACATCACCTTTGAGAACCTGATGAAGGCTATCTATCAGACCTTGGGTAATCTTGGTCGTTAATTCCCTTTCCAATTAAAGTTAGGCAATGAGCGAGATTAAGAAAGAGTGGTATGTAGTCCGTGCAATCGGTGGCAAGGAGAATAAGGTCAAAGAGTATCTCGAGGCCGAGATTCGCCACAACCACCTTGAGGACTATATCTCTCAGGTGCTGATTCCGACCGAAAAAGTCTATACCATTCGCAATGGTAAGAAGGTTTCGAAGGAGAAGGTATCCTACCCGGGATATGTGTTGGTAGAGGCCGCATTCGTTGGACAAATTCCGATTATCATTCGCAATACTCCAAATGTTCTCGGCTTCTTGGGTGACACCAAGGAGGACAGTCGTCAAATGAAGGCAACACCGCTTCGTCCACAGGAGGTGAGCCGTATTTTGGGACGTGTTGATGAGTTGAACTTGATGGAGGAGGAGAACGAAATTCCGTTCTTTGTTGGCGAGGTCGTCAAGGTTACGGACGGCCCATTCTCAAGCTTCCAAGGTACCATTGAGAGTGTCGATGAAGAGCGAAAGAAGCTCACCGTATCTGTGAAGATATTCGGCCGCAAGACTCCTATGGAGTTGAGCTTTACACAAGTTGAAAAAGAATAATTAACCAAGGAAAACTATGGCAAAAGAGGTTGCTGCATTTATTAAATTGCAGATCAAAGGTGGTGCCGCGAATCCTTCGCCCCCGGTAGGTCCCGCTCTGGGTTCCAAGGGTGTGAACATTATGGATTTCTGCAAGCAGTTCAATGCTCGCACGCAGGACAAGGCCGGAAAGGTTCTTCCCGTAATCATCACCGTTTACAGCGATAAGTCGTTTGACTTTGTTGTTAAACAGCCGCCCGTGGCCATCCAGCTCAAGGAGGCAGCCAAGGTAAAGAGTGGTTCCGCTCAGCCTAACCGTGATAAGGTAGGTCAGGTAACCTGGGATCAGGTGAAGGAGATCGCTCAGGACAAGATGCCCGACCTGAACTGCTTTACTCTCGAGGCTGCTATGCGTATGGTTGCCGGTACTGCTCGCAGTATGGGTATCAACGTAGTTGGCGAATTTCCTAACATGTAATTAGACTACAAGAATGAGTAAGTTGACAAAAAATCAAAAGATTGCCTACGCAAAGGTAGACGCTGACAAGCTCTACAAGTTGGCTGAGGCTGCCGCTCTTCTGAAGGAAATTACCTTTACGAAATTCGACGCTTCGGTGGATATTGACGTGCGCTTGGGCGTTGACCCTCGTAAGGCAAACCAGATGGTTCGTGGCGTGGTAACCCTGCCCCACGGTACCGGTAAGACGGTTCGCGTTTTGGTTCTCTGCACCCCCGACAAGGAGGAGGAGGCTAAGGCAGCTGGTGCCGACTACGTAGGTCTGGACGAGTATGTAGAGAAGATCAAGGGCGGTTGGACCGATGTGGATGTGATCATCACCACTCCCAACGTAATGGGTAAGGTAGGTGCTCTGGGTCGTATCCTGGGTCCCCGTGGTCTGATGCCGAACCCCAAGACCGGTACGGTTACGATGGAGGTAGGCAAGGCCGTTAAGGAGGTCAAGGCCGGTAAGATCGACTTCAAGGTTGACAAGTACGGTATCGTACACACGGCCATCGGTAAGGTGTCGTTCACTCCCGAGCAGATCGTAGGCAACGCCAACGAGGTGCTCTCGACGATCATCAAACTGAAGCCTTCGGCTGCCAAGGGAACGTATGTGAAGAGCATCTATCTCTCCACGACGATGAGTCCCGGTGTGCAGGTTGATCCCAAATCGATTGATAACAAGTAAAGAAGGAGGATAGACAATGACTAAGGAAGAAAAACTGGTTGTAATTAACAACCTCGCCGAGCAGCTCAACGCTTATCCCCACTTCTATGTTACCAACATCGAGGCGCTGAACGCTGAGCAGACTGCCAAGTTGCGTCGCAAGTGCTTCGAGAGCGACATCAAGCTCGTAGTGGTAAAGAATACCCTCTTCACCAAGGCATTGGAGAAGGTCGAGAAGGCTGACGCTGATTTGGTAAACGTATTGGAGGGTTCCACCTCGGTGATGTTCACCAACACGGGCAAAGCTCCCGCTGTGCTGATCAAGGAGTTCCGCAAGTCGTGCGACAAGCCGCTCATCAAGGCAGCATATGTAGAGGGTTGCGTTTATGTAGGTGACAACCAACTGGAGACGCTGTGTAACATCAAGACTCGCGAGGAGCTTATCGGCGATATCGTTGCCCTGCTCCAGTCGCCCGCCAAGAATGTTATCTCGGCATTGCAGGCTAACGCCGGCCAAAAGATTGCGGGCCTCGTAAAGACGCTCGAAGAAAGAAACAACTAATCAAAGAACAAAAACAAAATTTAATAAAGATTACAACTATGGCAGATGTAAAGAAACTTGCAGAAGAATTGGTAAATTTGACTGTAAAGGAGGTAAACGAATTGGCAACCATCCTGAAGGAGGAGTATGGTATTGAGCCCGCTGCTGCAGCTGTTGCAGTTGCTGCTCCCGCTGCTGGCGCTGGTGAGGCTGCTGCTGCTGAGAAGACCTCGTTTGATGTAATTCTGAAGAGCGCCGGTCAGGCCAAGCTTCAGGTGATCAAGGTCGTTAAGGATTTGGCTGGTCTGTCGCTGGGCGACGCCAAGGCTCTTGTTGACGGTGCTCCCAAGGCCGTTAAGGAGGGTGTCTCCAAGGAGGAGGCCGAGTCGATCAAGGCTCAGCTCGAGGAGGCTGGTGCTGAGGTTGAGGTTAAGTAATTCGTTACTGAAACCAACACAGACAGGTATAGAGCTTACTCCGGTAAGCCCTATACCTTTTGTGGTCTAAATACCGGAAGTGCCGACAGGAGCTGTGTCCGGTGTTTGGAATTTTGTGATGCTCTCGGGGTGTAATTTATTTGCACTGAGGGCATTAGTGGGATAAGAACCCGCAATTTTTACCCATTCCGATCCACAATTGAGCGCTCATGGATCGGACTCGTTGTGAGGGTAGGGTGGTTTAGGTTACCCGGGCGTAGAGCCTTGGGATTTTTCCGATAGGCGTAGCCCGCCTCACCTAATGGGAGTCCTCTTCGGGATGCGGTAAGCAACACAGGGGATCGCGACCCCAATGGCAATTAAACATCAAATACCAATATTGGAAAAAACGATGTCTGCGACTAAAACAGAACAACGAATTAGCTTCTCCACCGTCAAGAATCGGGTTCCTTATCCCGACCTGCTGGAGGTGCAGCTGAAATCTTTCCGTGATTTTTTCCAGATGGACACCACGGCCGAGAATCGTAAGAACGAGGGCCTCTACAAGGTGTTCCAGGAAAATTTCCCCATCACAGATACCCGGAACAACTTCGTTCTGGAATTTATCGACTACTATATCGACCCGCCCCGCTACTCGATTGAGGAGTGTTTGGAGCGTGGCCTGACTTACAGCGTGCCCCTGAAGGCCAAGCTGAAGCTCTACTGCACGGATAGCGAGCATGAGGACTTCGGCGTGGTGGTTCAGGATGTTTACTTTGGTACGATCCCCTACATGACCGAGCGCGGTACGTTCGTCATCAATGGTGCCGAGCGTGTGATTGTTTCGCAGCTGCACCGTTCGCCCGGTGTCTTCTTCGGTCAGTCGATGCACACCAATGGCACGAAGCTCTACTCGGCCCGTATCATCCCCTTCAAGGGTTCGTGGATCGAGTTTGCGACGGACATCAACAATGTGATGTACGCCTACATTGATCGTAAGAAGAAGTTGCCCGTGACGACCTTGTTGCGTGCCATCGGTTTCGAGACCGACCAGCAGATTCTGGAGATCTTCGACCTGGCCGATGAGGTGAAGGTGACGAAGGCCAACCTGAAGAAGGCTGTGGGCCGCAAGTTGGCTGCTCGTGTTCTGTCGTCCTATCTGGAGGATTTCGTGGACGAGGATACCGGTGAGGTATATTCGATCGAGCGTAACAATGTGATCATCGAGCGTGAGACCGTCCTTGAGGAGGAGCACATCGACAAGATCATTGATGCCGGTGCCAAGACGGTGCTTCTCCACAAGGAGAATCCCTCGGGTATCGACTTCTCGATCATCTATAATACATTGCAGAAGGATACGTGTAACTCCGAGAAGGAGGCCGTGGTATATATCTACAGGCAGTTGCGCGCCTCGGAGCCGCCCGATGAGGCTACGGCTCGCGACGTGATCGAGAAGCTCTTCTTCTCGGACAAGCGTTACGACCTGGGTGACGTAGGCCGTTACCGTATCAACAAGAAGCTGGAGATGGATATCGATCCCGCCATCCGCACCTTGACGCGTGAGGATATGATCGCCATTATTAAGTACCTGATCCAGCTGATCAACTCGAAGGCTGATGTGGCCGATATCGACCACCTCTCGAACCGTCGTGTGCGCACGGTGGGTGAGCAGCTTTCGAACCAGTTCTCGGTAGGTTTCGTGCGCATGGCACGCACCATCCGTGAGCGTATGAACGTGCGTGACAACGAGGTATTTACGCCGGTGGATCTGATCAACGCCAAGACGCTGTCGTCGGTGATCAACTCCTTCTTCGGAACCTCGCAGCTCTCGCAGTTCATGGACCAGATCAACCCGCTGTCGGAGGTTACCCACAAGCGTCGTTTGTCGGCCCTGGGTCCCGGCGGTCTGTCGCGTGATCGCGCCGGTTTCGAGGTGCGAGACGTACACTATACGCACTATGGTCGTCTTTGCCCGATCGAGTCGCCCGAGGGTCCGAACATCGGTCTGATTTCGTCGCT
>JAZOPR010000013.1:0-34513 GCA_045655685.1 Alistipes sp. | reverse complement strand
TATAGTGGTGAGGTTCCACCTCTTCCCATTCCGAACAGAGAAGTTAAGCTCACTAACGCCGATGGTACTGCTTATTTAAGTGGGAGAGTAGGTAGCCGCCTCTTCAAGGAGCAAATCGAAAGGTTTGCTCCTTTTTTTTGTGGTTATATTTGTATTCGGATATACCTATATATTATATATACGAATCCCCGATCTCGAAGGCGTAGTCGGGGATTTTGTTATTTTTTTGAGAGATATATTTTGAATACGGAGAATTATTTGTAATTTTGTATATCTGTCCGGATAGGGCAGTGAACATATTAGATGGCATTTGGGCTATTGGCTTGCAACGAAAACGACCAATTTTAATAGCAAACACACCAATAGGCACGAAAAATGCCCTCGCCGCTTGGCGTGGGTTGTTGTGCTTATGTGTTTGTAGGTGCTTGGTCGTACCTCGTTGCAATAAGCTGCGATCCACGTTTCTTTTTTGAGTTAAACGGTTGCTATCTGACGCAAAGTCACTAATGTTTAACCCAAATAATTCCATTATGACATTACACGAAGCAATTGCAGAGATCTTACAAAGAAAGGGACCTTCTACGTCGAAGGAGATCGCAGATGAGGTAAATCGGTTGAAACTATATCAACGAAAATGCGATGATAATCCCGTCGCCGCATCTCAGATTTCAGCAAGGGTAAATAAGTACCCTAATTTATTCCACAAAGAAAATGGTTTTATACTCCTAAATTAAAGGCTATTATGAATACCGGAAAATTAACAGAGCGTGATGTATGGGGAATGATTGCCCTTATAATCTTAATTTGTATTATCAGTCTTGATGGGTGTAGTATCAGTGGCAACGACAGTGATCGCCCATTAAGAAAAATAGAGGTACAAGCCGCTGTTAAAGGTTACTTGCGCGAAAATCTAAATGATTGGAACAGTTATAAAAGTGTATCGTGGTCGGAGGTTACTGACTTAGATCCTGGATATACTATTGTTCATAAATATAGAGCAAAAAATGCTTTTGGCGGTTACATAACTAAAACAACAAAGTTTTATGTTGATGAAAATGGTGTAGTTCGCTATACCGAGGACTATTGATTTTTGTAGTAACTAATAATTGTATCTCCTAATTATTAGGAGATACAATTTACTATTTGTCGGTGAATTTGCGGATTTCGGCGATTACGTCCGACTCGTCGTCTGAGAGCGAGAGGATCAGATTCTTATATCGTCCCTTCGAGAGCAACTCTTCAAGTAGCGGATAGACAGGCATTTGCGTTGTCCAATAGTCGCTATCGAGGAAGACCATCGGGCTCGCATATCCGAAACTCAGGTAGTGGTTCTGCACTGCGTCCTGGAAGATCTCCTGCAACGTGCCCGCGCTACCTGGCGAGTAGATGATTCCGCCCTTAGCGATGGTCAGGATACCGTCCTCGCGGATACTATTGTCGAAATATTTTGCGATGTGAGTGGCGAACGGAGTGGCGGGTTCGTGCCCATAGAGCCAGGTCGGAACGCCCAGACTTACGTGCCTCTCTTGTGGCCAGCGTCGGCGCACCTCGAAGGCGGTCGAGAGCCAACCCTCGTCACGGAACGAGGGCGCAACACGCAGTAACTCAATCGCTGCGTCCAGCTCTTCGTCGGTGCGACCGGCAAACCAGGCGCCAAGGTGCGTGGCCTCCATCGCGCCCGGACCGCCACCGCTGATCATCAGGTAGCCCGCCTCGGTCAGCTGTTTGCTAATGCGAGCCACTTTGCGGTAGGCAGCGTCGGTGCGTAGCAGTCCGTGCCCGCCCATAATGCCGACCAGACGGCGTTCGTCGTACGAACTGAGGAAGTCGTGCAGAGCGTCGCTGATCGAGTGATCGTGCAGCGAGCGGGCGAGTGTAATGCGCAGATTACGAGTGGTTTTGCCCTGTTCGAGATAGTGGCTGTAAACGCGTCCGTCGTAGCACGTCGATTGTGTTTCGGGGCGTGCGGAGTCGTATCCGGCATAGAGTTCCTCGGGCGAGTAGAGCGTCGAACGGTGCACATTGTAGGGCACGTCGATCTGCGGAAAGATCAAACAACTGCGCCCGAGGGCCTCGCGGACGGGTTCGGGTAGCGTGCAACCGAGAAAAATGCAATCGGTAAAAAATCGATTCGCGGCCATCTCCGTAACGGGCGTAAAGTCCAGATTACGAAACACATACTGATTTACGCGTGTGCCACGTTGTAGCAACAGACCCAGCTGGTCGGGGCTATCGATTTCGATATAGGTCATACGTTCGGTAGTTTTTGTGTTGAACAAATATACTCAATTTACGAAAAAAATCCTATATTTGTAGAAAATAAACCACTATGAAATCCACTCTGACGATCTTTGCACTGTTGTTCGCTCTGTCGGCGACGGCGAAACAACCGCCCGTAACCGAGGAGGAATATCTGCGTGCCGATAGTGCGCTTTGGCTTGAATATGAGGCATTTGGTGCGCGATTGTATGAGCAAGCGGAGGCAAATCCCGAGTTGGCCGATTCGTTGGAGATGGCGGCTGAGGTCGAGTTGGAGCGAGTGTTGGAGCGAAATGCGCAGTTGGCTTTGCAGTATGCAGCGACTCCGAGTGGCTTGAAGCGTTGTTTTATGGTGCGAATGGACGTGCCGAAGAGTGCTTTGCGTCGAGCGTTGCGTGGTGTGCCGCGCCAAATGCGTCAATCGGCGTATGGTCTTGCTATTCAGCAACATATCCGCACCCGTCAGGTCGTGGAGGGAAGTCGTGCGCCGCAGATCGCGGCCGTAAATGAGGTGGGCGAGCGATTCGATTTGCGTGCTTTGGAGGGTCGTCGCGTGCTGTTGTTGTATGGTGGTTTGGGCTGTATGGGACGGCAGGGGCGTGCTTACGTAGCCGATCTTTATACGAAAACTACGCGTGAGGATTTGGAGATCGTGGTCTATTGGTCGGTCGAAACGGTGGAGCAACTGAAAGAGTTAAAGGCGCAATATAACGTAGATTATCAATTTGTTACGGAGTGTATGGCCGATTGTTCGCCCTTCAAAATCGAGTATGGTGTGCAGGCGACACCGACCTGCTTTTTGATCGATCGTGATGGGCGTGTGCTGGTCAAGTCGGAGGGACTCGATCCCGAACGATTCGATGAGATACTGCTTGGTGCGGGGGAGTAACTCTGTGCGTGTGGACAAAAATAAATAGGTCGCGCTTTCGGGCACGACCTATTTTTTTTGTATATAATTGTGTAAGGCAAATTTTGAATTTTGAATCTTGAATTTGCTCTCGCTTTCGCTATGCTCGTTCGCTCAGTTCGAGCCAGCGCATTGTCTTTTCGTCGATCTCATCGATCAGTGCGCCAATGCGTTCGGCGGTGCGTGTCAGCTCCTCGTGCGAGAGTGTTCCCGACGATAGAAGTGCTTCAAGCTCAGCCTTTTCCGATTCGAGTGCGGGAATCTCGGCGTCGAGTGCCGCGAACTCCTGCTGCTCGCGGAACGAGAGTCGTTTCGAGGCGGGTTTCGGGCGTCGGGGCTCCTCGGTGGGACGGTTGCGTTGCTCCTCGGCAGCCGCAGCAGCACGTCGCGCAGCCTCGAAATCGCGTTTCCAAACCAGATATTCCGAGTAATTGCCCGCAAAATCCTTGATCTCGCCGTCGCCACAGAAGACCAGCAGATGGTCGGCAACCTTATCGACAAAGTAGCGGTCGTGCGACACCACAATCACGCACCCACGGAACGCGCGAAGGTACTCCTCCAACACGCCGAGGGTCATAATATCGAGGTCGTTGGTAGGCTCGTCGAGCACCAAAAAGTTGGGGTTGCGCATTAGTACCGTGCAGAGGTATAGGCGTTTACGCTCGCCACCGCTCAACTTCGCAACATAGTTGTACTGTTGTTCGGGCAGGAACAGAAAGTGGTGCAGGAACTGCGACGCGCTCAGTCGGCGACCGTCGCCAAGATCGACCTCGCGGGCGATGTCGTGAGCGATGTCGATGACTCGTTTCGAGGGGTCGAACTCCAATCCCTGCTGGCTGTAATAGCCGAAACGAACGCTCTCGCCGACCTCGATTGTGCCGCTATCGGGCTGCTCCAAACCCATCAAAAGTCGCAGGAATGTACTCTTGCCACAGCCGTTATCGCCCACAATACCAAGCTTTTCGTAGCGCGCGAAGTTGTAGTTGAAGCGATCGAGGATACGTTTCGGGCCGTAGCTCTTGCAGACATCTTTGGCCTCGAAGATCTTGGTGCCGATACGTCCCGCTTGAACTTCCAGACGCACAGCACGTTGCGTGCGTGTGGTTTGCAGTCGGTCCTTCAAGTCGTAGAAGGCGTCGATGCGGGCCTGCGCCTTTGTGGCACGCGCTTGGGGCTGGCGACGAATCCACTCCAACTCGTGTCGAAAACGGTTCTCGTCGCTCTCGCGCTGAGCCGCCGCAGCGTCGATACGCTCCTGACGCTTAGCAAGATAGTATGAGTAGTTGCCACGATAGTGATAGAGGCGGCGATCCTCCAATTCGAGAATATCGCTGCACACGCGGTCGAGAAAATAGCGGTCGTGAGTGACCATCAACAGCGCACTGCGCGACGTGGTCAGATACTCTTCGAGCCACTCGGTCATCTCGGTGTCGAGGTGGTTGGTGGGCTCGTCGAGAATGAGCAGATCGCACTCGCTGAGCAGCACGCCCGCCAGCGCAACACGCTTCAACTGACCGCCCGAAAGCGTACCCACACGCTGGTTGAAATCGTCGATACGCAGACGCGAAAGTATCTGTTTTACACGCTGTTCGCGGTCCCAAAGCTGACGTACATCCATCTCAGCCATCGCCTCCTGCAAGCCCTCACCCGAGGGGTCGACAATGGCACGTTCGTAGGCCGCAATCACACGTGCGTCATCGCGGTTTGCACCCAAACACGCCTCCAAAATTGTCAGCGCAGGGTCGAACGTGGGGTCCTGTTCGAGGTAGGCCACACGCAGGTCGCGACGCGGAGTGATCGAGCCGCTGTCGGCCGTATCGCGTCCCGCAATCAGGTGGAGCAGAGTCGATTTTCCGGCGCCATTTCGTGCGATCAGCGCAATGCGTTCGCCCTCGTTGATCGAGAACGAGATGTTGTCGAACATCACCAGCTCGCCATAGCTCTTTGTGAGGTTCTCGACTTGGAGATAACAGACCATAGTTCAGCGAGTTAGAGTTTGCGGGGATAGCGGAAAATGATTGCCAGCACGGCGCACGCACCCATAATCATCGGGTAGTAGAGGTAGCCGATGATGTTGAGTGGCGAGAGTCCCGTAAGTCCCGCAGCCATAAGTAGTTGGGCTCCGTAGGGCAGCACTCCCTGAGTCAAGCACGAGAAGGTGTCGAGCAGGCTGGCCGAACGACGTCGGTCGATGCCGTAGCGATCGGCGATGTCGCGCGCGATCGTGCCCACCGAGAGGATTGCGATGGTGTTGTTTGCGGTGCAGAGGTTGGCCATACAGACCAGCGCCGCGATCGAGCCCTCGGCACCACGACGACCACTGATGTGGCGCGTGAGAAGGTTGATCAGGTAGTCGATACCGCCACCCACGCGGATCAGTTCGAGCAGTCCGCCCGCCAGCATCGTGATGATAATCAACTCGCCCATACCGTTGATGCCCTGACCCATACCGCTACACCATTCGAGCGCGCTGAAACTACCCGTTGCGATGCCGATGACGCCTGCGGAAACGATGCCTAAAATCAAGACTTTCATTACGTTAAGGCCAGCAATTGCCGTAACCAAAACCAGCAGATATGGAACGATTTTGACGCCCTCGATACGTTCGGGTGTAGGTGCTGCGATGTCGGTTGCGGTGAACAGATAGATGCACAGAGTGATCAGCGCGGCGGGTGCGACGATACGCACATTGACGCGGAATTTATCTTTCAGTTCGCACTCTTGTGTGCGGGTTGCGGCGATCGTTGTGTCGGATATAAACGACAGATTATCACCGAAAAACGCACCGCCAACAACGATTGCCGTGAGCCAAGCGGGGTCGAGTGCGGTCTGCTCGGCCAGCCCCGCAGCGACGGGGACCAGCGCCACCACCGTACCGACCGATGTGCCGACCGAGATCGACACGAAACAAGCGGCGATGAACAATCCTGCGGGCAACAGCTTCGCGGGCAGAAGGTACATTGTCAGCGCGACCGTTGCGTCCACGGCACCCATTGCGCGCGCCGATTCGGCGAATGCACCCGCCAGCACGAAGATCCAAATCATCAGCATAACATTCTGATTTGCAGCTCCATTCGAGAAGTGCTCGATGCGGCGGTTGAATGGTTCGTTGCGCGTGATTGCGATGGCATAGACCGAGGCAATGAGGAATGCGACGGAGATAGGCATTTTGTAGAAGTCGCCCGTGATGAGCGACACGGCCAAGTAGCTGACCATAAACACTATAAGTGGTGTCAGGGCAATCACGCCCTTCAATCGTGAACTGATTTGCGTCATAGAGAATCGTTATAAATCGAGGTGCAAAATTAAGTTAAATTTTTCGTTTTCACCCCATTTGGCGGCCCAAATCGTGCGCAAACGTGCGTGGGCGCGCGAAACGAGGTCGAAAACTTTGCTCAAACGCGCGAAAATTCGTACCTTTGAGCTATCAAAAAACAATCACAAACGTATGAAACTTGACGTTAAGATTGCCGTCCCGACGCGCGACGGCGTTGTAGATGACCACTTTGGCCACTGTGCATACTATACGATTTTTTCGATCGAGGCCGACGGCTCGCTCTCGACGACCACCTTGCCGTCGCCCGAGGGTTGTGGTTGCAAATCGAACATTGCCTCGGTGTTACAGGCTGAGGGTGTGCGAGTTATGCTGTCGGGAAATATGGGCGCAGGTGCCAAGAGTGTGCTCGAACGCCACGGCATTAAGGTCATTCGAGGCCAGCGAGGCGAGGTCGAGCAGCTGGTGCGCGACTATCTGGCGGGTCAGGTGCACGATTCGGGCGAGGCGTGCGACCACCACGACTGCCACTAATCGCACGCCACGCAGCGAGTGAGATCGATTCGGGAATGGCTCCGAGTAGGGGCGGTTCCCGAATCGTTTTTTTTGAAAAAATCTATCTGATATTTTAGTGAATTAATACGGGCATTCTATTTGGTCATCAAAAGATTATGCCTTATATTTGCAGTTTAATTTCCGAATAAACGGTTCGTGCCCGAGGCGCGAACGACAATGTAAACACATATCGCTTATGATGTTGAAATTTTTACGACACACTTTGCTCGTGGTCGCACTGATGATGTTGGCGGTCGGGGCTAATGCTCAGACGGTTAATAGGGTGACTGTGAGTGGAGTAGTGACAACGGCCGAGGACGGAGAACCGCTGCTCGGAGCCACCGTTGTAACTCAATCAATGGCAGGTGTGACCACCGCAATCGACGGCTCGTACACCATCGAGGCCGAGGCAGGCAGCCTGCTGACCTTCCAATATGTCGGCTGCGTGACCCAAACGTGGAATGTGCCGACCGACGTCTCGGAGGCTACGTGCAACATTGCCTTAGCGGCTGATGCACAGGTGGTTGATGATGTGGTTGTGATCGCCTATGGTACTCGAAAGAAGGGTACGGTGACCGGCTCGGTTTCGACCGTCAAGGCTGCACAGATCGAAAAGACCCCGACCGCAGCCTTCGACCAAGCGCTGCAAGGTCAGGTGGCGGGTCTGACCGTGTTGTCGAATACGGGAGAGCCCAGCGCGTCGGCCGTGATGACCATTCGCGGTACGAACTCGATCAATTCGGGCACGGCACCGCTCTATATCCTCGATGGAGTGCCCATCGCGGCATCGGATTTCAATACGATCAATCCCGCTGATATTGAGTCGATTTCGGTGTTGAAGGACGCCTCGTCGACCTCAATCTATGGCGCACGTGCGGCAAATGGTGTGATCGTGATCACCACCAAGCGTGGTCAGATTGACGACCGCCCGACGATCGAATTCCGCACTCAGCTGGGTATCTCGCAGGTGGCTCGCGGCAATTGGGATCTGATGAACACCGCCGAGCGAATCCAATATGAGAAGGAGATTGGTCTGACCTCGGGTCAGAACTATAACCTGCTGTCGCAGATCAATGTGAATTGGTTGGACGAGGTCTATAACTCGGCGGCGATGTTGCAGAGCTACGAGCTCTCGGTGTCGGGTGCCGACGAGAAGACCAACTACTACCTCTCGGGCGGTTATTACAGCCAGGAGGGTACGGCTGCGGGTTCGTTGTTCGACCGCTATTCGGGTCGTGCCAACTTCGATCGTCGCGCGGCCAAGTGGTTGAAGGTCGGTGCAAACGTGATGTTCAACTTCCAGAATATCCAGCAGGCCGACGAGGGTGCCTATACGCTCGTTACGCCCATCTCGGCAGCCCGTTTTATGATGCCCTATTGGGATCCGCACCGCGCTGACGGCTCGTTGGCGTCGATCTCGGACGGCTCGTGGAAGGGTCAGGGTCAGAACCCGTTGGAGTGGTTGGCGAACAACCCCGTATCGTTCAAAAAGTATAAAATGCTGGCTACGGTCTATGGCGAGGCCCGCCCGATCGAGGGCTTGACGCTGCGTTCGCAGTTTGGTCTGGACTATGGCCATACGACAGGTTTCGGAGTGTCCTATCCGAGTTATGCTCCCAACCAGGGCAGTGGCTCGGCATCGCGCAGCTCGACCGACGGTATGCAGCTGACGGTGACCAACACCATCAACTATAACTTCTCGAAGCAGACCGAGCACCTTCACTCGTTCAACTTTATGGTGGGTCAGGAGGGTGTCGACTACCACTACGAGGCGTTCAGCGTGGCAACCGCAGGCCAGAACAACGACCTGCTGACCAACATCTCGAACGGCACCCGCGCGACGTCGTGGAGCGATACGACCGACTCGGACTACGGTTTCCTGTCGTTCTTTGGTCGTGCGGAGTACAACCTCGACAGCCGCTACTTCGTTGAGCTTTCGGCCCGTGCCGATGGCTCGTCGCGTTTCGGTGCGTCGCGCCGCTGGGCAGGTTTCTGGTCGGTGGGTCTGATGTGGAATATGCGCAACGAGGCGTTTATGGAGTCGGCGTCGAGCTGGCTGACCAACGCTCAGTTGTCGCTCTCGACCGGTACGTCGGGTAACTCGTCGATTCCCAACTATGTCCACTCGGCATTGGTGGGCGGCGGTCTGGACTATGTGGGCGATGCAGGTATCGCGCCGATCCAGCCCGGTAACGAGAAGTTGGGCTGGGAGAAGCCGTGGACAACCAACTTCGGTGCTCACTTCGGTTTCTGGAATCGCCTGAATGTCGACTTCGAGGCCTACTATAAGCAGACGACGGATATGTTGATGGAGGTGCCCAAGTCCTACACCGATCAGGGTTTCGGTTACTATTGGGACAACGTGGGCGAGATGATCAACGTGGGTGCCGAGCTGAGCGTGATGGCTACGCTGGTGCAGACCAAGAATTTCCTCTGGACGGTCAATGCCAATGCCTCGTATAACCATAACGAAATTACGGAGCTCTACAACGGCGTGCAGGAGTACGAACGCTCGAATACCAACACCAAACTCGTTGTAGGTCACCCGCTTGGCGAGTTCTACATCAACCGCTATGCAGGTGTCAATCCGATCAATGGCGATGCGTTGTGGTATGACAAGAATGGCAAGCTCACGACCGAGCTGCGCGACGAGGATAAGGTGCTCATCGGCAAGAGCTACAACGCTCCGTGGCAGGGTGGTTTCGGCACGGCTTTGAGATGGAAGGGTCTGTCGCTCAGCGCGCAGTTCAGCTGGGTTGCCGACCGATGGATGATCAACAACGACCGCTATTTCGACGAGTCGAATGGTCGTTTTGCGTCGTACAACCAGTCGCGCCGCCTGCTCGACCGCTGGAAGGAGCCGGGTGACGTTACGGATATCCCGCGCCACGGTGTCTATACCGAGTTCGACAGCCGATTGTTGGAGGACGCTTCGTTCCTGCGCTTGAAGAATTTGCAGCTGAGCTACTCGTTCAAGGTTGCGCCCGAGCGTACACGTACGGTGATTCGTGGCCTGAGAACCTATGTACAGGCGCAGAACCTGCTGACGTTCACCAAGTTCTCGGGTCTGGATCCCGAGGGCACGTCGAACATCTATGCGGCGCAGTACCCGATGGCTCGTCAATTCACGTTTGGTCTGGATCTGATCTTCTAAACTCTCGAAAATCGCTATGAAAAAGATATTTTCACTCATCAAAGTATATGTGCTGATTGCGCTGGTAGCGTTCTCGGCAACATCGTGTCTGGACAAGGACCCGCAGTCGGCAATCCCCCAGAACGACGCAATGAAAACATTCGAGGAGGCCGAGCAGACGCTGACGGGTATCTATGCCTATATGAAGAGCGCGGCTCTGTGGAGCGGTTACCTGACCCTCCTGCCCGATATCCAGTGCGATATGGTCTATGCAGTCGATGGCTACACCAACACCTATGGCAACATCTGGCAGTGGGACATTCGTTCGACCACGTCGGAGGTTGAGTCGGTCTATGCGGCGCTCTACGGTGTGATCGCAAATTGTAACTTCTTCTTGGAGCGTATCGACGCGGTGGTTGAGGCGCAGACCGATGACGAGCGTATCGATGTGCTCGAATCGTATCGAGGTGAGGTGCACGCCATTCGCGCGCTGTGCTACTCGGAGCTGATCAAACTCTTCTGCAAGGCTTACGACCCCGCAACGGCAAAGGAGGAGCTGGGTGTTGTGGTGCGTACGCTCTACTCGACTCCCGAACCTACACGCCGTGCCTCGTTGTACGACTCTTATCAGTTGGTGCTGAGCGACTTGGCTAAGGCCGAGGAGCTGCTGCCCATCGAGAATGACTTCTACTCGCAACACTATCTGACGCTGGGCGCAGTCTATGCCCTGCGTGCGCGTGTGGCGCTCTATATGCAGGATTGGGAGACGGCGGTGGACTACTCGTCGCGCGTGATCGACCACCCGAACAAGGTCTATTCGCTCTCGTCGGCTACGACGCTCTACACCTCGGATATGAGCTTCTTCGACTATATGTGGGCACACGACCTGGCGACCGAGACCATCTGGCAGGTTGGTTTCACCGAGACATCGTATGGCGGTGCGCTCGGCTCGGTGTTCCTCAATTATACGACCGACTACTACTATTTCTATCCCGATTATGTTCCGGCGCAGTGGGTTCTGGATCTCTATGATGAGAACGATATGCGCTACAACTCATATTTCTATATGGCGCAGACGGGTTACGACCACGCCTTGCAGTGGCCTCTGCTGGTGAAGTATTACGGCAACCGCAACTACATCTCGTCGCACTACCTCTACCACGTGACGATGCCCAAGCCGTTCCGTCTGGCCGAGCAGTACCTGATTCGTGCCGAGGCCTACTGCCGCCAATCGACGCCCGATTACTCGAAGGCGGCGGCCGATATGAATACGCTGCACGCTGCGCGCTATCTGTCGGGCGGTCAGGTCAATCTGACCAAGGACAACTACATCGAGCAGATCGCCAACGAGCGTGTGCGCGAATTGTATATGGAGGGTTTCCGCCTGCACGACTTGAAGCGTTGGGGCAAATTGTATCGCAATGGTGAGGGTTTCAAGCGTGTGCCCCAGCAGCAGTCGCTCTCGGAGGGCAGCTCGCTCGAAGTGAAGGCCGACAATCCGCTGTTCGTGTGGCCGATTCCGCAGCACGAGATCGAGTCGCCCGGCTCGGAGATCCAGCCCAACGAAAGCAACAACTAAGCAAGTGATAAGTATGAAAGATATACGCAAATATTTGTTGAAGGCAGTGGCCGCATTTGTGGCGCTGTCGACCACCTCGTGCAACGAGGAGTATACGACCTACACAGGCCCCGAATATGTGATGTTTGCCGATTCGATCTCGACCAATATGGTGCTGGCTGATGGTGAGGCGTTTGCGGTGAAGGTGGCCTCGACGGTTAAGTGCGATTACGACCGCACGTTCGGCGTTGAGGTTGTCGATAAGGGCAGCAACGCCATCGAGGGTGTTCACTACACGCTCGAATCGAACTCGGTGACAATCCCCGCGGGCGAAATGGCCGCCGAGGTGCGTGTGCGAGGCAACTATGAGAAGATCGAGGCAGCCGATTCGCTCGGTTTCGTGCTGCGATTGGTGATGCCCGAGCAGTTGGAGTGGGATCTCTATTCCAATGGCTCGCAGACCAAGGTGGTGATGTACAAGAGCTGCCCGTTCGATATGAACAACTTCACGGGTTGGTGCGTGATGACCTCGCTGCTGTTGTACAACTATCCGGGCGAGAACCTCTCGTACCAGCGTCTGGTGAAGGCCGATCTGCACCCGACCGAGGAGAATACGATCATTCTGCGCAACTGTTTCTACGACGGCTACGACGTGAAGATACGATTCGACGCGAGCAACCCCGCGCAGCCCAAGATCACGATGGACGAGGATCAGGTACTGAGCGACGAGGCCTCGGTGTTCGGTATGATCCACGGCGACAACAAGTTGCTTGGCACCACGAGCCCCTACAACGTGTCGTACTACAATTCGTGCCAGCGTTTTGCGGTGGTGTGGTTGTATGTCTATGTGAAGAAAATGGGCGCAATGGTCGGCACGGTTGGCGACTTCTACAACGTCTTCGAGTGGGTGAGCGACGAGGAGGCCGAGCGCCTGCAACGCGAGGAGGGAATGTAGTCCGTGCGGTGCGAGGGGGCGCAGTGTGCCCCGAATGTGAACGAAAATGATGATGAATACTCTATAAAAATCAATTAATACTAACGTTTATGAAAAAGCAGATTTTTCGACTTTTGACCGCTATGGTGATGTGCGCCGCAGCGGTTCTCTCGATCGGTTGCGAGCCGGAGCCGGACCCCACTCCCGAGGTCACTCCGAACTTCCCGAAGCTGGTCGAGAAGGTTGTCAAGAGCGGCGAAACCGTGACGCTCTCGATCAATCCCAATATGGCGTGGAAGGTTTCGATTCCCTCGTCGGCTGCTCAATATTTCTCGTTGGAGGGTGCTGCGGGTCAGCTCTCGATGACGGGTGAGGCAGGCGCTCAGCAGATCAAGATCAAGGTTGCCGAGCAGGACGAGTTCGATACCGATCGCGTATGTGAGGTCACGCTCGCAATGGGCGGCAAGACCGAGGTGATCGCCAAACTGACCCGAATGAAGCTGGCTCGTACGGTCAATGTCTATCTGGCTCAGTATGACGAGGCTAACATCGATTTCAAGACCGATGCCGAGGGTGGCTATGTCTATGGTTCGACTCCCGTGCAGACGCTCGATTTCTTGTGGCACAACGAGCAGTATATGCACCGCGTGGTTGTCGAGACCAACTTCAAGTGGGCTATCGGTGGCGAGCTGCCCGCGTGGTTGGATCCTTCGGTGACCTCGGGTGAGGCTGGTCGTACGGAAGTCTTTGTTCGTACGGTCAAGGAGGCTTATCCCTTTGCTGCTGAGAGTGTTGAGTTGCAGATCAACGACTTCACCAACGAGAGCGCACCGGTTGAGGTGAGCAAGTTGAAGGTGAATATGCCCGCTTGCGAGGCTGTATGCGAGGTTTCGATCTCGCCCGAGCTGACCTTCAATGCCGAGGGCCACTACTACAATGCGTCGGCTGATTCGTACATCGAGATCGGCGCGATTGCAACGATGACCGCTCCCAAGGGCGCTGAGCTCTACAAGATCGTGAAGAATAACGGCTATCTCTACGCTTCGTCGCCCGCATCGGATTGGATCACAATCGAGTGGGAAGAGGAGTGGGACGCAGCAGCTGACAAGGCTGGTGTTTGGGCTCGCAAGTTCTTCGTTACGACGACCGTGAACGAGGGTGCTGACCGCGAGGGTATGCTGGTGGCACTGCCCCGCACGCTGGCATCGCAAATTTCGGATCCCGACTACGATCTGTTCAATGCCGACGGTACGGCTTTGAAGGCTGAGTATGAGCAGTATATGGTTTCGACCATCAAGCAGGCGGCCCCCGCCGAGGCTGAGAATAAGGGCGTTATCTATGCTAACGACATCAACGCAATGCACGGCTTTACGGCCGATTTCGTTGAGTTGGCAGCGGGCTCTTGGCCCTGGCAGGGTGCTTGGGCTTCGATTCCCAACGCCTATAAACTGACCTATCGTTCGAATGATTCGGGCGACGATCTGATCTTCTCGAAGCCCTTCTCGCGCTACGAGATCTACGGTTTCGATGGTGCTTACAGCTCGACTTACGACCTTTCGACCTGCTGGATTACGCTCGAAGAGAGTGCTGAGAACAAGGGCCTGACCAACGGCTATAAGGTTCGTATGCGTCTGGGCGACGATCCCGCAAACGGTCTGTTCCCCAACACTCAGGCTGGTTTCGATGGCGAGAACGAGGCAACGATCGTCTTCTACGACGAGAATGACGAGGCTTACGCGCTGATCTACTGCGTGCTTGATCCCAACTATATGTACGTTCCCGAGGTTTCGGGCGAGGTTAAGTTTGCCGATCCCGATATGGCAGCAACATACGGTGCAAAGTTGGAGAAGCTCGTTCAGGGCGATCCCGATTTCAGCGCTGAGGACGCAGCGATGGGTGTTTTGCAGTACCGTCTGACCCACACTTCGGCAATGGGTTCGATGGCTACGCTGCTGATGCCTTCGTATGCTCAGGCCATCTGCTATCCGTCGGAGTCGTGGCTCACGACCCAGTCGGTTGAGGGTGGCACTCAGGTGATGATGACTCCTGAGGAGGAGCAGGCTAAGGGACATATCCTCTACTACGACTCGTCGTGGGCAGTTTTGGTGCGTCTGGTCTGCGTATTCAACTACACCGAGTAGGCGTACTTAGAGATATTTTGGCGAGTGCCCCGCACACTGCGAGTGGGGCGGGGTGCTCACCAAATATTTTTCATAGACGAACTGAAGAGTATTGATTGATATTTTTTAGAGTTTTTTGAACGAACAGTTTTTATTCAAAAAATGAAACTACTATACAGATTTACCGTATGCCTTGCGCTGGCTCTGCTTGGTTTGACGGGTTGTTCGGAGGATCAGCCGGTCGATAACCGCGAGCCCGACTATGGCTACGTTCAATTCCGATTATTCAAGGCGGCTTCGTACGAGGCCGAGGAGGGCTCGCGTGCCGTCAAGCAGACGCTCGACTATCTGGCCGAGGCCTACAAGGTGAAGGTCACGCTGGCCTATGGCGAGACGACGCTAGCTCAGACGATTAACCTCTCGACGGCCGATGCCGAGTCGGCAGAGTTTGGTCTGCGCAGCGATAAATTGAAACTGCTGACGGGTCGTTACGAGGTGGTTACCTTTGCGCTCTACGACGCGACCGACGAACTTATCTATAATGGTGCGCCCGCCGAGCTGTGCCAGGTTGAGGTCAGCGAGGGTGGCTTGCAGGTTGTCGATCTGACGGTCAATGTCACACCGCGCGGTGCGGTGCAGTTCTCGCTGGTGAAGGATCTCTCGCAGTTGGAGGGCACCCGTGCCGCCGAGCGCGAATATACCTTCGACGAGATCCGCAACGTGTCGATCACGGTGCAGAACAAGGCCTCGAACGTGCGCACGTCGTTCGACAAGTTGAAGTGTAAGTTCTCGGTTCATTTCGATGAGAGTGACGAGGTGGAGGACGGCTATCAGACCTCGTCGATTGTGTGCGATACGACACTCTCGCTCACGGTGGGCGACTATCGCATTGCCTCGCTCATTGCCTACGACGGCGACGGAATGGTGTTGGAGGTGCTCAGCAATGTTGCGGGTGCCGATTTCTCGGTTGCGGACAATCGTACTACCGAGAGCGCGATCCCCGTTGCACTGCACTCGACCGACGAATATTTGAAGGATTATGTTGCCCTGCGCGATATTTGGGAGAGCCTCAATGGTGAGAGCTGGTACTATGTTGGCGAGAGCTTCCCGAAGGGCGCAAATTGGGATTTCAATAAAGACCCCGACCTGTGGGGCGATCAGCCGGGTGTGCAGCTGCACCCGAATGGCCGTGTGGCGCGCCTCGATTTGAGCGATTTTGCCTTCTCGGGCGATATGTCGCCTGCGATTGGTCAGCTGACCGAGATGGTTGAGTTGTACCTGGGTAACCACAACGATGTCAATCTGCTGACCTACGATCCGACGGCTAACGATGTGACGCTCAGCGAGCGCCGTCGCAACCGTATGGAGCACCACAAGCAATATCTGTCGCAGATTCACACCGCAACCCAGTTCTCGGAGCCTTGCGCGCGTGCGCTGGCCGAGAAGGGCATATCGACTCCTGCCACGGCGCTCTATGCGACCAAGAAAGAGAGCGAGATTATCGACATCAAGACGGGTGCGCAGCGACAGATCAACCTCTACGACACCAACCACGGCACGCTCAACAATGGCTTGCGTTCGTTGCCTGCCGAGATTGGCCGATTGACCAAGTTGGAGATCTTCTACATCGCCAATAGCGAGATTGCGGAGCTGCCTGCGGAGATGGCAAATCTGGTGTCGTGTACCGATTTGGAGATCTATAACTGCCCGAAGATGACCGAGTTCCCGATGTCGATCGCCGAGATGCCCGAGTTGGTTTCGCTCAACATTTCGAACAATGCACAGTGGTCGGCCGAGCAGATCTATGCGGGTCTTGATGCGCTGGCGAACGGTCCTTCGCGCGAGAAGATCCAGATCCTCTATGCTCGCCAGAACAGCCTCGAAGAGATTCCGGCGTCGTTCTCGCAGATGCAGAAGATTGGTCTGCTGGATTTGGCCTTCAACCGCATCTCGAAGATCCACCCGCTGGGCAAGGGCGTTGCGCCCGTTCAGCTCTATCTGGACAACAACCTGATCGAGGAGTTGCCGCGCGATGAGGAGGGTTACTTCTGCAACTATGACGACGTGGAGAACTTCTCGGTGCGCTACAACCGCCTGAAAAAGGTACCCAATATCTTCTCGGCCAATAGCCGTTTCACGATGGTTTCGGTCGATTTCTCGGGCAACGAGATCGACGGTTTCGAGGGCGAGGAGGACGGAACGTATAAGGGTATCAAGGTCAATACGCTGACTCTGGCATCGAATCCCCGACTGACGAAGTACCCGACGGCGCTGGCCAAGAGCAACTCGACGGTCGAGTATGTGATCCTGCGAGCTTGTGCCGTTGATGAGATCCCCGAGGGTGCGTTCACCTACGACAATGCGATTTTCTTGCAGTCGCTCGATCTGTCGTACAACAATCTGACCGATCTGCCGCACGAATTCCACGCAGGCAATATGCCCTATTTCTACGGTCTGGACATCTCGTTCAACAATTTCAGCAAGTTCCCCTACGAACCGCTGGATTGTGCGGGTCTGACCGTCTTTGCGATCCGTTCGCAGCGAAACGAGAAGGGCGAGCGATGCCTGCGCGAGTGGCCTACGGGTATCTATCAGCACGTTGGTCTGCGCGGTTTCTATATTGGATCGAACGACCTGCAAGCCATCGACGATACGATCTCGACCTTGTGTTACTATCTGGATATCAGCGACAACCCGAATATTATCTTCGATGCGTCGGACATCTGCTACGCTTGGCAGGCGGGCGCCTATATCCTGATCTATGACAAGTGGCAGAACATCACTAATTGCGATCTGATGTTGGAGTAAACAGAGTATGAAAACGATGAAAATGACAGTGAAAAGATATATGGCCATCGTCGGCATTGCGCTTGCGATGGTGGCCTGCGATCGCGGTGGCGAGCAGATCGAGTTTGCGATCGACCGCACCAAGATCGAGGTTTCGGAGGTGGGTGGCACCGAGTTGGTGCAGCTCTCGTCGGGTGACGATTGGATCGCCTCGACCGACAATACGTGGATTACGATTTCGCCCGCAAATGGTCGCGGCTCGACCCCTTGCAAGATCATCATCGACTCGGCTCTGACCGCTTCGCCCCGTACGGGTGTGGTGCGTATCGAGAATACACGCACGTGGAAGAGTCAGGATATCGTTGTCGAGCAGCGAGGCTATCCCTACACGATCGAGATCGAGGATAATGCGGTCGAGGTGTCGAATTTCGAGGCCTATGGCCAGCGTTATTTCGATGTTCGTGTGCGCTCGAATGTCGATTTCGAGGTCGATGTTCCCGACAATGCTCGATGGCTCACCAACGATAGCTACCACTTGACGCTCGACCGTGGCGTACGTCCGCGCGAGGTCACGGTGCGCTTCAATTGGGATATCAACACCTCGCCGCGTGAGCGTCTGGCCGAGGTTGCCTTCCGCCCGAAGAGCGAGGTGGCGATGGCTCGCCAAGATGCGCTGAATGTGCGTCAGCTGGCTTCGGAGCCGATTGTCGAGAATACGCGCGAGGGCGACTCGGTGGCTCTGCTCTCGATTGCGCGCGCGATGGGTGTCTATACGATGTGGGACGCCTCGACGCCGATGAATACGTGGAACAACGTGACGTTGTGGGAGGAACGAATGGAGGGTTGCACGCCCGAAAAGGTGGGTCGTGTGCGCTCGGTCGAGATAATGTTGTTCCACACGCGCGAGAAGTTGCCCTACGAGGTTCGCTATCTGACGGCTGCCGAGGAGATCTATATCTTCGGTAACACCAATACCTTTATGCTCAATTTGGAGCTGGGTGACGACATCGCCGAGCTGACCCAGCTGCGCCGCCTGACGGTGGGTAGCTATGGTCTGATCGACCTGCCGCAGAGCCTTACGAAGCTGACCAATTTGGAGCATTTGGACGTCAGTGCCAACAACTTCCAGACGGTGCCCGAGGTGCTGACCAAGGAGAACTTCCCCAAGTTGCGCACGCTCATTATGAATGCCAACCAGCGCAGTCTGGTCTATGACCTGAGCAACTCGACACGCACCGATGTGGGTGGATTTATCGACGAGCCCGAGTTCCCGACCGACCTGATCAAGTGGGATTTGGATACGCTGGTGCTCTCGGTCAACTACTTGCAGGGCGAACTTCCGACCTTCGAGGACGATCCCGAGGTGCCCTACTACACTCAGGAGGAGATCGACGCCGTTGATACTCTGCCGCAGTTCCTGGTCGATCACCGAATCAAGAAGGTGATGCCCTCGACCAAGCGTTTTGCAATCAACTTCAACCGTCTGTATGGCAAACTGCCCGATTGGCTGTTGTATCACCCCGCGTTGGATTGGTGGGTGCCGTATAGTCTGGTTTTCCAGCAGGAGGGTCGCGCTCGGAATGGTCGCCAGGCGATGTTCGACAACGAGCCCGCCAACCTCAATTACTACTACGAGGTCTATCCCTCCAAGCAGAAACCGACGGGCGAGTACGAATAACGTGAAAAATGAGTAATGATATGAAATATAGATTGTTATATTTGACGATGATTGCGGCCGCAGTGTCGTTTGCATCGTGTGATCAGGGTGAGATTCCTACGCCCACACCCTCCGAGCCGCAGATCTCGGCACCCTATGTCGAGGGTGAGGTGATCGTGAAATTTACGCCCGAGGTTGCCGATATGATCGCGCAGGTCGAGGCTACGCGCGGTGCGGCTACACGCAGTGGTGCGGTGGCTCTGGACGAGGTGTTGGAGGCGATCGAGGGCTATGAGTTGGAGCGAGTGTTCCCGATCGACGAGCGCACCGAGGGGCGCACCCGTGAGCAGGGTCTGCATCAGTGGTATGTAGTTCGTTTTGGCGCTGGTTGCACGGCCGAGCAGGTTGCCGAGCGTTTGCAGACGTTGGGCGAGGTGCAGGCGGTCGATTTCAACCGCACGATCAAGCGTGCCTATCGTAGCAAGGCTACACCGCTGAGCACAAAGCGTTTGGCGGCGGCTGAGAGCGCAACACGAGCCACAACCGAGGCGATGAACGACCCTCTGCTGGCGGCACAGTGGCACCTGATTAATCGTGGCGATCAGTTCTGCGAGGGCGAGCAGATCAAGTCGGTGCGCGATGCCGATGTGCAGTGCGAGGGGGCGTGGAGACGCTCGACGGGCGACGAGCAGGTGATTGTTGCGGTGCTCGATGAGGGTGTTTTTGTCGAGCACCCCGACTTGAAGGATAACATCTGGATCAACGAGGACGAGGTGTGGCGTTCGCGCGAGGATAACGATGCGAATGGCTACGAGGGCGACCGCTACGGTTATAACTTCGTGAAGAACTCGGGTGTCATTTCGTGGAACGATGTCTATGATTCGGGTCACGGCTCGCATGTTGCGGGTGTGATCTCGGCAGTCAACAATAATGGCGTGGGTATCAGCTCGGTAGCGGGCGGTAGCGGCGCAGGCGACGGCGTGAAGATTATGGTTTGTCAGATCTTCTCGGGCATTACGGGTTCGAGTTCGCTGGCTGTTGTTCGTGCGATTAAGTATGCTGCCGACAATGGCGCTGTGGTTTTGCAGTGCAGTTGGGGCTATGTTTCGGGTGCTGCCAACATCTATGATTGGGGCGAGGCAGGCTTCGCGTCGCAGGAGTCGTGGGAGGCCGGTGCACCGCTCGAAAAGAGTGCACTGGACTACTTTACCCACAATGCCGGTTCGCCGAATGGCCCGATCGAGGGCGGTGTAGCGATCTTTGCGGGCGGCAACGAGACGGCTCCGCAGGCGGGCTACCCGGGTGCGTCGGACGACTATATCTCGGTGGCGGCTACGGCGGCTGACTTTACGGCGGCAACCTACACCAACTATGGCCCCGGAACGTCGCTCTCGGCACCGGGTGGCGATCAGGACTACTATTTCGACTACGTTGACGAGGAGCATAACTATGGCGAGGTGGGTTGCGTACTTTCGACCTTGCCCTACCACGTCAGCGAGAGCGGTTACGGATATATGGAGGGTACGTCGATGGCGTGTCCGCACGTTTCGGGCGTTGCGGCGCTGGCGATTTCGTATGCGGCCGAGTTGCGTCGCCACCTGACCGAGAAGGAGTTACGTGAGTTGATGATCTCGACCACGACCCCGATCGACGAGTTCCAGACGGGAGCGAAGACCTATTCGCGCTATGTTGCCGATATCGGTCCGATCCAGCCTATGCAGATCAACCTGAACGCCTATCGTGGTCAGATGGGCTCGGGTCAGATCAATGCCGATGCGCTGTTGGCGGCTATCGAGGGTGCGGGTCGTGAGATGCGTTTCCCGAACCTCTATATCGCCGAGGGCGGCTCGACGGCAGTTGTTCCGTCGCGCTACTTTGTTGGTGGCGAGGAGCTTACCTATACGGTGACCATCGACAATACGTCGGTGGCTACGGTCGCTGTGGAGGGCACGAAGCTGCTCTTCAAGGGCGTAGATGAGGGCTCGACAACGGCACGTATCGCGGCAAGCAACGGTACGACCCACCAATTCACGATTACCGTACGTCGCGGTGCAAGTTCGAACGGCTGGCTCTAATGCGTGCGTGCGGGTGGATAATGGCGTTGTGTGCGACGGTTGCGGTGGCGACCGCCGAGGCGCAGATACGCCTGATTCCGCAGTCGAAGATCGATAGCGTGCGCAGTGTCGCGACGACCGATGTGGGTATGCGATTCGAGTCGGGCACGACGGTCGATTTTGGCGAGATTGCCGAGGACGGAGGCTTGTGGAGGGGCAGTGTCGAGTGGCAGAATGGGTCAGATAAGACGCTGACAATCACTCGCATAACCGCCTCGTGCGGCTGTCTGTCGGCAAAATATGACCGAGCTACGGTGGCTGTTGGTGAGCGAGGCGAACTGCGATTGACCTACGATCCGCGAGGACACGCAGGCGAGGTTTCGCAACGCATTTTTGTCTATACCGATCGCTCTGACGGACGTCCTGCGGCGGTGCTGACGGTGCGTGGTCGGGTGCGTGCGGCGGCCGATCCGAGTGGGCACTATCCTCACGCGCGTGGGGCGTTGTTGTTGCGCCAGACGTGGGTGCGATTTTCGGGCGAGGAGGTGCAGCGCGAACGCATTGCTTGTATGAATGGCGGCCGCAAACCGCTGAAAATCACGGCAGATACGTTGCTGACGTCACCCGAAATAGAGGTGCATACCGAGCCTGAGGTGTTGGACCCGGGCACGGTGGGTGACCTGGTGATAACCTATACTCCGAGCCAAAAACAGCCCACGAACTCGCTTGGCGCGCCGCGAATGATGCGCCCGCGATTGTTCCTTTCGGGGGTTGAGGTTGCGCCGCGCGAACGTGCGATCGAGGTGTTTGTGGCGCGTGATGAAATGCAGAAATAGAAACAAAAACAAACGATATGAAACGATTTATTTTATTGACAATTAGTCTGTTCGCTCTCGGTTTTGTGGCTTGCGACAACGAGCCCGAAGTCCCCACAGAGCCGCAGTTGGAGGTTACGGCCAACAACATCGCGGGCGAGTGGCAGCTTGCCGAGTGGAAGGGCGCGCCGCTGGCCGAGGGTAGCTATGTCTATCTCTCGTTCGACCGCCGCGAGCGCACGTTCGTGATCTATCAGAATCTCGATAGCTTCTCGACGCGCACGCTGACGGGTTCGTTCTACATCGAAACCGACCCCGAGCGCGGTGCGGTGATTCGTGGCAGCTACGATTACGATCGAGGCGATTGGGCAAACCGCTATTATGTTATCTCGCTGACCGCCAACGAGATGGTCTGGGCGTCGAGCAACAATGTTGTGGATCAGAGCGTCTATGTCCGCGCGGAGATCCCTGCCCAAATCAAGGGCGAATAATTCGGCAACCACCCACAACGAAACGAGCCTGCAACCGATGTTGGTAGCAGGCTCGTTTGTTGTTTGGCCGGGTGAGTTCTATCTATTTTTGAGTGAGGCCTCGGAGGTGATCTCCACCACGCCATTCACGCCGCGGAAACCGTAGAGCGGCGCCTCGTCGAGGATCTTGATCATACCCACATCGAACAGACTCACGTCGTTGAGCGACTGAATCTCCTGCCCGTCAACCACAATCAGCGCATTGAAATTGATCGGCGCGCGGTCGCCAATTGCGCCACTCGACTTCTGCACCGATCCGCGATGGATAATCACTCGACCCTGGTCGTCGATTTCGAGGCTCGGCACGCGGGCACGCAGGGCACTGATCAGCGAATGTGCACCGCTACGGCGCAGGTCGGCACCCATAATCTTCGATATATCGTTCAGATACTCACGGCGTTTCACCCACTCGGCGCCCTCGCTGACGAGTTGCTCGTCCTCGCTGACCTCAATGCCATCAACGCCCCACACGATGCGCATCGAGCGGCGTCCTTCGACCTTCACATCGCGCACCTGCTTGTTGCATTTGATCTCCAACACGTCGTCGGCTTTGAGCGAGGTGAAACCAAATCGCCCCTGCTTGTCGGCATTGGCTGCCAGGTCGGTGCCTTTGATCGAGAGCTGGGCTTTCAAGCCCTTGCCGTTGGGAGCAACGATCTGCCCGTTGAAGGGCGTGGGTTGCTGTGCCGAAAGTGCGACCGATGCTACGAGCGCAATGGCCGCAAGCAAAAACTTTTTCATAGTCTTATTCGTTATTTGTCAGTAAATTAAGGAATTACCTCCTGCTCGTGCAACCATTTGAGCATCTCAGGCAGACACTCAGCCGACGGCTCGGCGGTCATCACTTTGAGCGAGATGTGGTTGCCCATACCGTTCAGGATCTCGAACTGGAAGTCGGGATTGTTCACGTAGTCAACGGTCGGCGGGGTCTTGCCATCGAACAGCGCGATCGCCTCGGCAGTCATCGCCTCCAATTTGAGCAGCCACGGGCGGATGTCGCCATAGAACAGACGGTCGCTCTCGTCGCTCGAATCCTTCATCTTTTTCAACTCGACGCAAGCCTCGTTGATTGCACGCAGCTCTTCGAGCAGAGCCTGATGGTCGGGTTTGCCACGCTTGATCGAGAGTTTGTAACGCTCGAAGAGGTAGGTCAGGCCGTCCGAATCGAAGTAGCGCAGATAGGGCGCCGCCTTGCGCAGTGCCACGGCACGCTCCGCACCCACAACGGCGGGCAGCGATGCCTCCCAGCTCTTGTCGTTGTTGAAAGCGTCGGTGTTCCACGCATAGTCGGCAACGCTGAACAGCGGAATTTTCGACGCCGCACCCTGCTGCATCGGGTTGATGATCAGCGTGTTGGTGCCGTTGAGCGAGCTCTCCACGCGGGCGAGATTATCGATGTGCGACTCGTCGCGGAAGTTGGTGTACATATCCATAATGAAGAGCTTGGTGAAGTCGGCGTCGTTGCAGGCGTAGTTCCACCACCAGCTCACGTTGCGACCCAGATACTGCTTGACGTGTGCGATATCCTTGTTGCTGGGCACCGACCATACGTTGCGACCCGTGATGTAGATCTCGATCTTGGGATCGGTCGTTGCGAGCGAGTTGAAGAACTGCTTTGTACCCTCGGGGGTGCTCCACGAGTAGCAGTAGAGCTGCGGCACGTAGTGCAGAGGCTTGACCTGGTCGGCTGCGGGGGTACCCTTGCCATTCCAGCGCTTGTCGATCATCTTTTGGAGCTGATCGAGGTTGTGTGCGCAGATATCCATCTCCTTGCGCTCGGTTGGCACGCCCACGTCATCGACAAATACACCAAACTGACGTACGCCCAACGAGTACATACTCTCGAATTTGGTCATAATCTTGTTGAGCACCTCCTCGTTGTCGGCCTTGGCGAAGGCGCGTCCGGGGTGGATTGCCCAGATGAAATTGACTTTGGTTGCGTGGGCAACGTCGGTAATGTCGCGCATCATATCCTGCGTCAGGAAGCCGATACGCTTCTGGTGCTCAGTGATTTCGGTGGGGTAGGGCTCGCTCCAATAGCGCGAGTGGTACTCGTCCGATTTTGCACCATACATATATGTATTCATCTTGAATCGAGCCATAAAGCGGAACAGATCCTTGGTCACCTCGGCCGAGTAGGGCACGCCATAGTAACCCTCGATCACGCCACGATACTTGATGTCGGCATAGTCCTCGATCAGCACGCACTGCATATCGGTCGAGCCCTGGTCGAGCATCTGTTCGAGCGACGCCAGACCATAGAAAACGGCGTCGGTGTGCTCGCCCAGAATCACTACCTGAGCCTCGCCACGCTGGTTGCCCGTGAGTGTCAGCAGGTGGCGGTCATACTTATCGTCGAGCGCAAAGACCGAGCGGTCGAGGCTGAGCGACGATACGTGACGATCGACCGTGCCCTTCGAGCCGGCAACGCCGAGCAGCAGGTTCGAGCCTTTCTTGGCTGCGGTGTTCGACACGGTGGTCTTAAATCCGTGGTCGGTAAGCACTTGCACGGCGCGGTCGATGGTTGTCTGGTCGATCGGGCTTTCGACGACGATGTTTACCTGCGGGGTAAACGATGCCGTGCGGTCGAAACCGTACTGATTTTGCGGGGTGGGGTAGATTGTGTAGATGTTGTGCGACGAGACGGTCAGCGCGGCCAACGAACACACAAAGAGCGAAAGAATTCGTTTCATTATCGGTATAGTTTTTTAGTTTTAAATCGTATTACTCCACAAATTTAACGAAAAAAATGGGAAATTCAACGCTTTTTATCGTTGATTCGACTAATGGTTGATATTTGGACTGCGGTGGAGTGTGGAAAATTCGGAAAGGATTTTTAATTTTGTAGTAACCAAATGCAAAAAACGAATCAAAAATATGAAACTCGAAAAAGTTTACAATCTCTCGGTCGAGCAGATCGCCGAACAACTCAAAAGCGACATCGCACGTGGTCTGACCTCGTCGGAGGCGGCCGAACGTCTGGCTCGCGACGGCTATAACGAATTCCGCAAAACGAAACACACCTCGCTGCTGGTGAAGTTCCTCGCGCAGTTCAAGAGCTTTATGATCCTGGTGCTCATAGCGGCGGCGGTGATCTCGGGCGTTGTCGGTGTTTTGGAGGGCGAAGGTTTCACCGATGCCATCATCATTATGGTCATCGTGGTGCTCAACGCCATTATCGGCGTGGCGCAGGAGGCTAAGGCCGAGAAGTCGCTCGACGCTCTGGAAAAGATGGCGGCACCCCACTGCAAGGTGGTTCGCGATGGCGAGGTGCAGGTGATCGAGTCGCGCGAGTTGGTCGTTGGCGACGTGGTCGAGATCGAGACGGGCGATAGCGTGCCTGCCGATATGCGCCTCGTCGAGTCGGTCAATTTGAAGATTCAGGAGGCGGCACTCACGGGTGAGTCGCTGCCTGTCGAGAAGCAGACCGCAACGATCGAGGGCGAGGCTCCGATCGGCGACCGCACCAATATGGCTTTCGCTTCGTGCTCGGTTACCTATGGTCGTGGTCGCGGTGTGGTGACGGCCGTGGGTGAAGCGTCGGAGGTGGGCAAGATCGCCTCGATGATCCAGTCCGTTCCCGAGACCAAAACCCCGATGCAGGAGCGTCTGGATCAGCTGGGTAAGTATCTGGCTGTGGCGGCGTTGGCTATCTGCGTGCTGATATTCGTGGTGGGCGTGTTGTATGGCAACGACCTGATGACGATGTTTATGACGGCTGTTAGCTTGGCGGCTGCGGCGATTCCCGAGGGTCTGCCTGCGGTATCGACTATCGTGCTGGCGATCGGTGTGCAGCGTCTGGCCAAGAAGAATGCCATTATCCGCAATCTGCCTTCGGTCGAGACGCTCGGTAGCACGACCGTGATCTGCTCGGACAAGACGGGTACGCTGACCCAAAACCGAATGACCGTAACCCATATCTATACCGACAATGTGCTGGTGGCCGACGATGTGGTCGATACCGATGCCGAGCGACTGCTGGTGCGTATTGCCAATCTGGCCAACGACGGCAAACTGAGCCGCGAGGGCGACCGCGTGCAGACGCTGGGCGACCCGACCGAAACGGCTCTGCTCGATCTGGGTTTGAAGTGGGGATTCCATAAAGATGTGCTCGACACGGAGGCTCCGCGTGTGGCTGAGATTCCGTTCGACTCGGAGCGTAAGTTGATGACCACGATCCACCGCGATCCCGCCTCGGGACGCCTGATGGTGGCTGTGAAGGGTGCGATGGACGAGATGCTGGCCTGCTGCGAGCAGATTCACGTGCGTGGTGTGGAGCGCGAGCTGACGGCCGAGGATCGTGCGCGCCTCAATGACGCTTACCTCGATATGGGCGGTCGCGCGCTGCGAGTGCTGGCGATGGCTTACAAATATATCGATGAGTTGCCTGCCACGATCGAGCCTGCCACGGTCGAGTGCGAACTGACCTTCGTGGGTATGGTCGGTATGATCGATCCTCCGCGTGTGGAGGTGAAAGACGCTGTGGCTGAGTGCCGTGCGGCGGGTATCCGTCCTGTGATGATCACGGGCGACCACCGCATTACGGCTACGGCAATCGCGCGCGCGTTGGGTATTATGCAGGAGGGCAATACGGTGCATACGGGTGTTGAGGTGCAGGCGATGTCGGACGACGAACTGCGAGCAACGGCCGAGCACGCGGCGGTCTTTGCGCGTGTGGCACCCGAGCATAAGGTGCGTATCGTGCGTGCGTTCCAGGAGCGCCGCAATGTGGTGGCAATGACGGGCGACGGCGTGAATGACGCTCCGGCATTGAAGCTGGCCGATATCGGTGTGGCGATGGGCATCACGGGTACGGACGTATCGAAGGAGGCGGCCGACGTGATCCTCACCGACGATAATTTCGCAACGATTGTCAGCTCGGTTTCGGAGGGACGTCGCATCTATGACAACCTGATGAAGTCTATTCAGTTTATGCTCTCGACCAACCTGGGCGAGATTCTGGTGCTGTTCACGGCGGTGATTTGCAATATGGTGACTCCGCTGCTGCCGATCCATATCCTCTGGATCAACCTTGTGACCGACTCGCTGCCGGCGTTGGCTTTGAGTGTCGATCCCGCAGCGCGCGATATTATGCGCCGCCGCCCGATCGACCCCGATCAGGGTATCCTGACGCGTGGTTTTGTCGTTCGAGTGCTGTTGCAGGGAGTGCTGATTACGGGTTTGGTACTCGCGGCCTACCAGATCGGTATGCGTACCTCGATCGACGTGGCTCGCACGATGACCTTTGCGGTGCTGGCATTCTCGCAGATGACGCTGATTTTCAGTATCCGTTCGGGCAACCGCAACGCCTTCTCGATCCTCTTCTCGAATGGTCTGCTGTGGGGCGCAATTCTGTTGGTTGTGGCACTGATGCTCGCAGTGATGTTGATACCTGCGTTGCAGTCGATTTTCCACGTTACGTCGCTCACGGGCGAGCAGTGGTTGTGGGTTGGTGGTCTGTCGCTGTCGGCATTTGTGGTGAGCGAGATCGTCAAGCTGTTTGTGCGTAAGTAGGACTATAATAAATATATAGGTGGCAGTTTCGCCCGTCGGCTGAGGTCGGCGGGCGAAATTTTTGTGTCGATAATTGCTGAAATATTGAGAAAAATCGTTATCTTTATCCCCAAAGAGATCGCAATGTCACGATTCGACCATAAAAAGATCGTTGCGGAGGTGCTCGTAATGGGCGCTGTGTCGGTCGCGGCTGTGGTCCTGCAAATCTGTTTCGGGGCATTTCCGTTGTCGATTGTCCGATTTCCGATGAATGTGATTCTGATGGCGTTGTGGCTGGTGCTGCTCGTCGAGTTGTATCGTCGTCGCGCGCGCTCGCGTGTGGCGCAGGCGATGTTGTCGCAACGTGCAACGGTGTTCTCGCTGGTGTTGATGGCGGCGGTGGGCGTGGCTCTCGGATTGCAGCGCGAACCCGCATCGACGGCGTGGCCGACGATTGTGGCGGTGCTGTTCGTGCTGTCGCACCTGACGTTGGTAACCCTGCGTGGCTGGCGCAACCGACAGGGTGTGAGGTGGCGATTTGTGGTCAATCACGCAGGCCTGTGGCTGGCTTTGGTGGCAGGATTCTGGGGTGCTTCCGACCGCGTGCAGATGCGAGCAATGGTTGGGCGCGAGGTGCCAACGCGCGAGGCGTTCGATATGGAGGGTCGCCCCACGATGCTCGATTGCGAGTTACAACTCATTGATTTCAAGATAGATTACTACGCCGAAGGGTCGCCCTCGATGTTCGAGGCAGTGGTTGCGGTCGATGGCGAGCCCGTTGCATTGCGCGTCAATTCGCCTCACCACCGCACGTGGAGCGAGATGATCTATCTTGTGAGCTACGACGTGGAGTCGCCCGATGCGGCGCGTTATTGCGTTGTGGAGGTGGTGCGCGAGCCGTGGCGATGGCTCTCGGTGGTGGGTATCGTGATGCTCATCGTGGGTGCGGTGCTGATGTTTGCGGCAGGTCCGAGAAAGGAGGGCGAACGATGATTGTCGGTTGGAATCTCTTCCCGTGGTTTGCGGTGGCGGCTATGGTTTTATCGGCTGTGGCGGCTGTGGCTGCGTGGCGCCAGCGCGAGCGTGTGGCTACGGCCGGTGCGCTGTTGGGCGTTGTGGCGCTGGCGGCATTTGTGGTGCTGTTCTGGATATCGCTCGGTCGACCGCCCCTGCGTACGATGGGCGAAACCCGATTGTGGTACTCGCTGTGTCTGCTTGTGGCGGGCGCATTTACATACGTGCGTTGGCGCTATCGCTGGATTCTGTCGTTCTCGACAATGCTGGCCTCGGTCTTTATGATCATCAATATCGCCCGCCCCGAGATTCACGACCAGACGCTGATGCCGGCACTGCAAAGCGCGTGGTTTGTTCCGCACGTGGCGGTCTATATGTTCTCCTACGCACTGTTGGGGTGCGCCACGCTGATGGCCCTCTATGGTCTGTTCCGCAAGGAGCAGGATCTGAGTCATGCCATCGAGCGATTGTTGTATGGCGGCGTGGCCTTCTTCACGATCGGAATGTTGACGGGCGCGCTGTGGGCCAAGCAGGCGTGGGGAGCCTATTGGAGCTGGGACGCAAAGGAGGCGTGGGCAGCAGCCACGTGGGGACTGTACCTGTTGGCAATCCATCTGCGGGGTCGCGGACGTGGCTTTGTGGCGGCGGTCGTGGTGGCGTTCTTAGCGCTGCAAATGTGCTGGTACGGAGTCAATTACCTGCCTTCGGCCGAGAGAAGTGTACATACGTATAATCAAAATTAACCTAATAACAAATTGAGCCTATGAAAAAGAGCAAACTACTGATTCTTGCGTTAGTGCTGGCCGTAGTACTCGTTGCCGTCTATCGCATTTCGAACCGCCCGCCTTCGGCTGAATATACTCCCGAGGCGCGTGTTGCGGCGATTTTGGTTAAGGGTGGCTGCTTGGATTGCCACACCTCGGATGCCGAGTTGCCCTTCTATGCCAAACTGCCCGTAGCCGGTAAAGTGATCAAGCAGGATATCGATTCGGGCTACCGCGCATTCGATATCGAGCCTCTCTATGAGGCACTTGTGTCGGGTCAGCTGCCTCGTCCGGTCGATGTGGCGAAGGTCGAAAAGGTGGCTCTCGACAAACGTATGCCCGAACCCAAATACTACCTCGTGCATTGGGGCAGCCAGATGACCGACGCCAAGCGCGACATCATCGTCGATTGGGCCCGCAAGTACCGCGAGGAGTACTACGCTGACGGCGTTGAGGGTGAGCGCGCAGGTGAGCCCGTGCGTCCGATCGCCGAGCCGACCGACATCGACGCTCGCAAGGCGTTGCTGGGTTATGCGCTCTATCACGATGCACGTCTGTCGATCGACAACACCGTTTCGTGCGCATCGTGCCACGGCCTGAATACCGCAGGTGTCGATAACAAACAGTATTCTGTTGGCGTTGAGGGTCAACTGGGTGGCGTCAATGCCCCGACGACCTACAATGCTGTCTATAACTTCGTTCAGTTCTGGGACGGTCGTGCAGGTACGCTGGCCGAGCAGGCTGCAGGTCCGCCGCTGAATCCCATCGAGATGGCATCGACCTCGTTCGACGAGATCGTGGCGAAACTCGAAAAGGATCGCGCCTTCTCGGCAGCATTCAAGGCGGTCTATCCCGATGGCCTGAACCAGACCAACATCACCAACGCAATCGAGGAGTTCGAGCGCACGCTGGTGACGCCCAACTCGCAGTTCGACAAGTGGTTGAGAGGCGACGATGCGGCGCTGACCGAGGAGGAACTGCGCGGTTACGAGCTCTTTAAGAAGTACGATTGCGCGACGTGCCACGTGGGTGCTAATCTGGGCGGTGAGTCGTATGAGCTGATGGGCTTGCGCCGTCACTACTTTGCTGAGCGCGATCTGCCTCTGACTGAGGAGGATAACGGTCGTTACAAGCAGACGATGGAGGAGCGTGACCGTCATCGTTTCAAGGTGCCGGGTCTGCGCAATGTCGAGCTGACGTGGCCCTACTACCACGATGGTACGCGCGCGACGCTCGCCGAGGCGGTTGCCGATATGGCGATCTATCAGTCGGGTGTTGAGCTGACCGAGGAGGAGAACGCAGCGATTGTAGCCTTCCTGCGCACGCTGACGGGCGAATTCGAGGGCGTAAAACTCACGAACGAGAACGTGCAGGAGTAACCCTCCGCTTGCGACCTTAAACAAAAAAAGCGCCTGCCCCAAACGGAGCAGGCGCTTTTGTTTGTTGAAGTTAGAACAGTCGATAGACGATTGTGGGGCCGTTGGTGCGGATTGTGAATTGCGGGCCCAGGGATTCGTTCGACACGCCTTGCCACATCGCCGTAAGGTGGTTCTGGGGCGGTTCGTAGCGCAGTCCTTCGGTCGAAATCTCGGTCGAGGGCGAGAGCGTAAACAACGAAACCTGCTCGCCCGCATAGCTCTCGAACGTACTGTCACGATCGATAAACTCGAATACCCCGCGATCGCCAACCACGTGTATCGCAACCTCGTTCATTCTTGCCGCACAGAGCATCAGGTTGCCCAGCGAGTGGTCCTCGCGTCGCCCAAATGCGCCCAGCACCACAACCTCCTGCGCCCCGCGTTCGATAGCCAGCGAGAGTGCCTTCCACAGGTCGTTGACATCTTGATCGGGGCGGAGGTGCAGTCGGTCGGCAAGGCTCTCACGCAGCTGCTGCGAGAGCGAATCGAAGTCGCCCACCACAGCCACGGGCAGAGCTCCCGTAGCACAATACTCCTCGGCCGCACCGTCGCAGCAGATCACCTCGTCGGCCGCATCGAGCAGCGCACGAGCCACCTTGCCGTGCGGAAAGTCGCCGGCAGCCAGGATCACCAACGCAGGGCGATCGGTCGATTTAGGCAGCGGGAAGTGTCGCATTGTCTTTCTGCTCTTCGATCATCTTCAACCAACGCAGGTAGCCCACCCACGCCAGCACGGTGTACAGGCCATAGAGTGCGGCTGTCGGGTAAAGACCTTTATATAAATATAGTCCGCAACATACGGCATCGACCACCAGCCACACCAGCCACTGCTCGACCTGCTTGCGGGCCAGCATATAGAGTGCAACGATGCTGAGTGCCGTGGTGAAGCTATCGCCATAGGGCACGGTGCTGTCGGTGTAGTTGATTAATATAAAAGCGATTGCCGCCATCGCAACGGCAAATGCCGCCGCGAGGGGCAGGATCATCTTTTTGGGGGTGTGGGTGATTTGCAGCTGCTTGCCGTTGTCGCCTCGTCGGAGCCACATCGCCCAGCCATAGATGCTCGCCACGAGGTAGTAGATATTGATACCCATATCGGCATAGAAACCTGCCGCGCCATAGACGTAGATATAGATTGCGGGCATAATGATGTTGGTCAGCCAGAGCCACACCGAGGCGCGGTACTCCAACCAGAGGTAGATCAGTCCGACGATGACGCCGAGGATTTCGAGAGCCAATAACATTGTTTGCGTATTTTTTTAGAATTCTGAGGACAAAGATAACGAAAAAATGCAAGACCGATATGATTAAAACGGTTTATTTAGGAGTGACAGCCGTGCAGTTCAAAAAAAATTGCTACCTTTGTGAGTGAGCAAATCGAGGCAGTCGAAATTTTAAACTTAAAAAACATATCAAGTGATGAAACTCAATTCGTTTTTTGCAATCGTTGTGGCATCGTTGATGCTGGTTGCGTGTGGTAACAATCAGAGCAATAAAGCAGCCGAGAACGTAGAGGCTCAGGCGGTTATGATCGACTCTATTCTGGCCGACGGCGAGGCTCTGGCGGGTCAGCTGATCGAGATCGAGGGCGTTTGCACCCACATCTGCTCGCACAGCGCAAGCAAAATTTTCCTCTTGGGCGACAGTGGCAAGACCCTCCGCGTCGAGGCTGCCGAGTTGGGCTCGTTTGCGCAGGAGTGCGTCAATAGCGTGGTGAAGGTGCAGGGTATCCTTTGCGAGGAGCGCATCGACGAGGCCTATTTGCAGGCTTGGGAGCAGCGCATCGCCAACAATACCGAGGAGAAGCACGGCGAGGGTGACGGCGAAGGCGGTTGCGACACCGAGAAGGCTGCACGCGACGAGACTGCCAACACCAGCGAGGAGCGCATTGCCGACTTCCGTACCAAGATCGCAGCTCGCGCCGAGGTCGATGGCAAGGAGTATCTCTCGTTCTATTTCGTAAAGGCTCAGGCTTATGAAATTGTCGAGTAACGATCTGCGTCGCTGGTGCCGTGTGCTGCACCGCGATCTGTCGTTTCTGTTTGCCGGTATGGTGTTGATCTACGCCATATCGGGCATCTATATGAACCACCGTGACCAGATCAACCCCCACTACACGATCACGCGAAAGGTGTTTGCCATCAGCGACCTGCCCTCGCAGCAGTCGTTTGACCGTGAGGCAGTTGAAAGTTTGATGGCGCGCATTGGTGCCGACGAACGATACACCAAACACTACTTCCCGCGCGAGGGTCAGTTGAAGGTCTTCTTGAAGGGAGGCTCATCGATCGAGGCCGATCTGGCGAAGGGTCGTGTGGTCTATGAGTCGTTGCGTCGCCGCCCGCTGGTGAGTCCGATGACAACCCTCCACTACAACCCGCATAAGTGGTGGACCTGGTTCTCGGACGCATTTGCCGTGTCGCTCATCGTGATCACGCTGACCGGTTTGTTTATGATCAAGGGCCGAAAAGGGCTTTGGGGACGTGGCGGCGTGGAGATGCTGATTGGTATCGCATTGCCGATTTTGTTACTATTGTTATTCAAATAAAAAGATGAAACACAGAGAGTTCATTTCGATGTCGGTATTTGCCGGCCTGCTGATCGGCATCGCAGGACTGGTCTATCTGCGCGTGGGCGGTCTGGCGGGCGCAGTGCTGTTCGCATTCGGATTGCTGTGTGTGGTGATGTGCGGTGCGCAACTCTACACGGGCAAGTCGGGCTTCCTGCCCTACCGTCAGTGGCCGCGATTGATCGCAATGTTGGCAGGTAATGCCGTAGGTTGCCTTTTGGCGGCCTGCATAGCTCGCTATTGCGGCACGGCGGCCCTGCACTCGAACCTCGATACAATCCTTGCGGCTCGTCTGGCGGCCTCTTGGGACGCACTGCTGGTGACCTCGGTGGGCACGGGAATGATTATGACGCTGGCGGTCTATGGGGCGCGCAAAGGGCACTATTGGCCACTGCTGTTTGGCGTACCAGTGTTCATTATGTGCGGTCTGCCTCACTGCGTAGCCGACGCATTCTATTACGCTGCGGCACTGCTGTTTGGCAAGTTCGAGATGATGATGCTCTGGGCGTGGCTGTGGGCTATCATCGGCAACTACATCGGCTGCAACCTCCCCCGCTGGTTTATGGGCAAAGCGTTTGAGGGGTAACACAATAATAGGCATAGAAAACAAAAAGCGCATGCTCCGTTTTGGGGCAGGCGCCTTTGTTGGTGGGCCCAGAGGGGCATGATCCCCCG
>JAZOPR010000012.1:0-104451 GCA_045655685.1 Alistipes sp. | reverse complement strand
GGCAAGATTTATATATCTTTGCATTCGTAGTTAGTTGGCTTATTTACGACCATCATGTAGCCTTATATGTAGGATTTAGCGATTTTCGTAAAAACTAACACTGAAAATCAATCAGTTAAAAATTAAAAGTCATACCCCGAAGAGTGGCTTTCTTTATCGCGTAAAAGCGTTCGATTACAACTTCTCGCCGTAGGCCAGGTCGCCTGCGTCGCCGATACCCGGCACGATGTACGACTTCGAGGTCAGCTCCTCGTCAACTGCACCGCACCAAATCGTCGTTGTTTTCTCGGACATATGCTGCTTGACGTAATCAACACCCTCCTCGCTGGCGATAACTGCCGCAATATGAGTATGTTTGGGCATTCCACCCTTCTCGACCAGAGCCTCATAGGTCAGCACAATCGACGAGCCCGTTGCCAGCATCGGGTCGGCCAGAATCAGCACCTTGCCCTCCAAACTGCCGCACGAAATGTATTCAACCTTGATCTTGAACTTGCCGTCCTTGCTATACTTGCGATAAGCCGACACGAAAGCGTTCTGCGCGTCATCGAAGTAGTTCAGAAAACCCTGATGGAACGGAAGACCCGCACGCAAAATCGTAGCTACGACCACCTGATCGCTCACCTGCATAATTGCAGCCTCGCCCAGCGGTGTTTCGACCGTTGTGGGAACGTAGTCGAGCGTCTTGCTGATCTCGTAGGCGGTCACCTCGCCCATACGTTCGAGGTTGCGGCGGAAGCGCATACTATCGACCTGAATCTTTCGATCACGCATCTCGGCAATAAACTTGTTGATGATCGAGTTTTGTTGGTTGAGAATTTTTAACATAGTCGTATCGAAGTTTTTGTAGGTTAGACGTTTAGTACAAGAAGTTGTTGAACGGATAGCGACCCGCGTGGATCTCGCGCACCATCGAATAGAGGTCCTGACGCAACTTGTCGATATTCTGGCGGTCGAGAGCCGAAATGAAGATACAAGGCGCATCGGTCGAGGCCATATAGGTTCGTTTCAGATCGTCAAGCGAGAGGTTTTCGCGCGTTGCGGGGGTCAGATCGTCCTCGTCTTTCTTAATATAGGTATAGGCGTCGATCTTGTTGAAGATGATGAATGTCGGTTTGTCGCCCGCGCCAATTTCGCGCAGCGTCTGCTTCACCACATCCATCTGCTCCTCGAAACCGGGGTGCGAAATATCGACTACGTGCAACAACAGATCGGCCTCACGCACCTCGTCGAGGGTCGATTTGAACGACTCGACCAGCTGTGTGGGCAGCTTGCGAATGAAACCAACGGTGTCCGACAGCAGGAACGGCAGGTTGTCGAAGACCACCTTTCGCACCGTCGTGTCGAGCGTCGCAAAGAGCTTGTTCTCGGCAAATACATCGCTCTTACTCAGCAAGTTCATCAGCGTCGATTTGCCCACATTGGTGTAGCCTACCAGCGATACACGCACCATCTGTCCGCGATTGCTGCGCTGCACGGCCATCTGGCGGTCGATCTTTTTCAGATCCTCTTTGAGCTTCGAGATACGGTTGCGAACTATACGGCGGTCGGTCTCGATCTCGCGCTCACCTGCACCTCCACGGGTACCCGTGCCGCCTCGCTGACGTTCGAGGTGAGTCCACATACCCGTCAGTCGCGGCAACATATATTCGAGCTGCGCCACCTCGACCTGCGTCTTTGCATAGGCGGTCTGCGCACGACCCACGAAGATATCCAGAATCAGTCGCGTGCGGTCCTGCGTGCGGCAGGGGATAGCCTTCTCGATGTTGCGGGTCTGCGAAGGCGAGAGCTCGTCGTCGAAGATCACCACGTCGATGGCGTTCTCCTCGCAGAACTGAGCGATCTCCTCCAACTTACCCGGACCCACGTAGATACGCGAGTTGGGCGAGGGCAACATCTGCATAAATCGACGAATGGTAACGATTCCTGCGGTTTCGGCCAGAAATTCCAACTCGTCGAGATACTCCTCGGCCTGACGCTGTTTCGATCGGTCGGTGATGACCGTAACGAGCACGGCACGGCGACGCGGATCGACCTCGATGATCTCGTCGGCAGGATTGTTAGTATTCTTATTTTTGTTGTCAGCCATTGGCTAAATGTCTTGTTATTAGGGTATTCCCTTGTAAAAATAAGGGTATCCCACTGCTTGGGACACCCTCATATTTTTCGGATTGTAATACGTTCGATTACTGGATACGGAACTCTACGGGCAGAGTGTAGCGTACACGTACGGGCGAGTTACGCTGCTTACCGGGAGTCCACTTGGGCGACGACTGCAATACGCGAACAGCCTCATCAGCCAGCGAGCGGTCGGGGCTCTGCATAACCTGAATGTTGGTGAGCGAACCGTCGCGCTCGATAACGAAGGTCAAGGTAACCTTACCCGAGATACCGTTCTCCTGAGCGATCTGGGGATACTTCAACTTACCCTGTACCCACGAGCGGAACTTCATCAGGTCACCACCCTGGAACTTAGGCATCTCCTCAGCGATGATGAAGGGAGCGTCGTCCTCAGCTGCCTCCTCAACTACCTCGATCTGCTGTACGATCTCGATATCCTCCGAGAACTCCGAGAAGTCGAACTCGGTCTCAATCTTGGTGTCGTTAGTTACGACGTTCAGCACGTCCGACAGAACCTGCATCTCGACCTTCTTGGGAGGTTCGGGCGGCTTCTGGTCCTGAGTGGTGATGTCGGTGATTTCCTCCTCGACAACCTCCATACTGGTTTCGATGATCTCAACATTACGCTCCTTCTGAGTGTAAGCGAAAGCGGCTACGGTCAGCAAAAGTGCGAAGATCATACCGATTTCGAGGAACAGACCTTTCTTGTTGTTAAGGTCAGCTTTGGGTGATTTTTTGATCTGCATTATTAAGTAATTTTAATTGTTTTCGTCGAAAAACATCATTTGTTGCACTACAAATATAGTAACAATATCCGAAAAAAAATAGTTTTGCTCAAAAAAAACTCAAAAAATCCATATATTTGCACTCGACAGCCCTGTATGAGGGCGTTTTGAGCACTTTTTTATGGAACATTTGTATGGAAAAACGCTTGCCGAGTTGCGTGTTATAGCCGAAGAATTCGGCCTGCCACGATTTGCTGCGGGGCAGATTGCACGCTGGCTTTACAAGCGTCACGTGAACGATATTGCGGCGATGACCGACCTCTCGGCGGTGGCGCGTCAGCGATTGGCGGAGCGTTATGATGTGGGGCTGACGGCCCCTTTGGCGGTCAGTGCCTCGGAGGACGGAACGCGCAAATATCTCTATGCGACCGAAAGTTCGGGACGACACATCGAGTCGGCGTATATTCCTGATGGTGAGCGTGCTACGCTCTGCGTCTCGTCGCAGGCGGGGTGCCGTATGGGGTGTCGCTTCTGTATGACTTCGCGCCAGGGTCTGCACCACTCGCTCTCGACGCTCGAAATCCTGAATCAGATCGCCTCGCTGCCCGAACGCGACCGTTTGACAAATATTGTCTATATGGGTATGGGCGAGCCGCTGGACAATCTGGACAATGTGTTGCGCTCGCTCGAAGTGCTCACATCGGAGTGGGGTTACGGTTGGAGTCCCACGCGAATTACGCTCTCGACGGCCGGTGTGCTGCCTTCGCTCAAACGCTTTCTGGACGAATCGTCGGTGCATTTGGCAGTCAGCCTCCACAATCCGTTTCACGATGAGCGTCAGCAGATTATGCCCATCGAGAAACCCTATCCGATTGCCGAGGTGATGAAGCTCCTGCGCCAGTACGATTTTACTCACCAGCGCCGTGTCAGCTTCGAGTATATCGTGATGAGCGGGCTGAACGACTCGCCCCGCCACGTAGCCGAGTTGGCCCGTCTGCTCAATGGCGTGGCGTGCCGAATCAACCTGATTCGTTTCCACAAAATTCCCGATTCGCCCTATTTCAGCCCTCCGCAACCGCAGATGGAGGCCTTCCGCGATGCGCTGATCCGCAAGGGTATTATGACCACAATTCGTCGTTCGCGCGGCGAGGATATCAAGGCGGCGTGCGGTCTGCTCTCGACGCTCGGTGTCGATAAGGAGTAGCACATTTGGGCACGCGATTTGAGGGTGCGAGGGGAGTGACGTTATATATTATTATTGTATGAAAAAGACTTTTTTGATCGTAGCGATGTTGCTTGCGACGGCTCTTGGTGCATCGGCAAAGGGCGGGGTCGAATTCCGCGAGGCGACACTTGGTGTGGCGATTGCCGAGGCGGCCGCATCGGATAAATATCTCTTTGTCGAACTGTTTGCAACGTGGTGCGGTCCGTGCCGCGTGATGGAGCGAATGTTGGCAACCGACGAGGTGGGCGAATTTATGAATTCGCGCTTTGTATCAGTGCGTTACGATGTCGATAAGGCTACGGGTGCGCTGCTCGCCCAGACCAATGGCGTGCGCAGTATTCCGACCTGTCTGGTGCTCAATGCCAAGGGCGAGGTTGTCGGACGATTGGTCGGTTCGAGCTCGGCAGAAAGGTTCATTGCCTCGATGCGCCGATTGCTGGCAAATATCGACAATGAGGAGTAAAATCGGGGTAGAGTAGTGCGATTTCCCGAAAAAAGTGCTATATTTGCAGTAATGTACCAAATTGTGCAACAATAAAACAGACAATCAATATGGAATACTCAGCCAAACTTCAAGAATATGCTCCGGCACCGACCGTTGAGGAGGTAGCTGCGAAGGTCGAGGCGGCACGCGTGGCTGCCAAAGCGAACGAGAATAGCGATGTCTATAAATTCTGCTACTCGATTATCGACCTCACGACGTTGGCTTGTACCGATTCGGTGGAGTCGGTGACCCGCTTTGCGCGTCGCGCGGCAGAGTTCTATCTCGACTATCCGCATATCCCCAATGTGGCGTCAATTTGTGTCTATCCTCCTTTCGTTGAGACGGTTGGATTGGCAGTCGATGGCACTCCGATGCGTATCACCAGCGTGTCGGGCGGCTTCCCTGCATCGCAGACTTTCCTCGAAGTGAAGGTGCTCGAAACGGCTATGGCGATCGAGAATGGTGCCGACGAGATCGACATCGTGATCAACGTGGGCGAATTGCTCGAAGGTCGCCTCGACGAGATGGCTTCGGAGATCGAGGTGCTGCGCGAGGAGGCTTCGGACGTGGTTTTGAAGGTGATCATCGAGTCGGGTGCGTTGAAAACTCCCGAATTGATTCGCAAGGCGTCGCTGCTGTCGATGATGGCGGGTGCCGACTTCGTCAAGACCTCGACCGGCAAGATCGACGTCGCAGCAACGCCCGAGGCTGCTGTTGTGATGTGCGAGGCTATCCGCGACTACTACGCGAAGACGGGTCGCAAGGTCGGTTTTAAGGCAGCAGGTGGCGTGCGCACGGCTGAGGACGCAGCGCTCTACTATACCATCGTCGAGCAGACACTCGGCAAGGAGTGGCTTACTCCCGAATTGTTCCGTATCGGTGCAAGTTCGGTTGCCAACAATCTGATCTCGGCAATCGAAGGCAAGGAGGTTAAGTATTTCTAATTCAAAATTCAATATTCAGGATTCAAAATTAAGCCACGCACTCAGCGTGGCTTTTTTGTTTGGTATTTTATCCTTGCCATCTATATGCTCGTCGAAACCCCTTAGCTACTGCAGTTTTGATATCGCTTACATAGCATTCCCCGCATTTGTCTATTTTTGTAGACCAGTATTGTTGGTCAAAAGGTAGATGATAAATTTTATTCCCATTATTTATATTGCATTTGATAAGTGGGAAATCATTATTGCTATCAACTATTTTTACTATTACTCCCAATCTTTTGGCAAACTCATTAGCTGTTTGAGATAATTTGGTAGTTGTAATAATTACAGGAATAACTCTTTTTGAGAATAAGGAAGAGTGAGTTATTTCATACTCTAATGCAGTGCCAAATAATTGGCAAATAACGTTTTCGTGTATTTCTTTGTATGAACTCCAATTTTTACATTGGATAATATATACAGTATCACCTTTTTGAGCAATAATATCTCGACCTAAGTCTTTTAATCCTTGTTCAATGCCAAACTCAATGACCTCAAAACCCATACTACGCAATTTATGAGATATTTGCATTTCGTATAACATTCCTATTGTCCAATTACTTTTCGGAGATTTCTTCCACTTATCAAGAGCTCGCTGATTTCTTTCTATTTCACTTAATGTTTGCCATTCATCTTGCGATAGCCAATCTCTTGCGTGATCATATTCTTTTTGTAAATCATTGTAACTGTTGAAACGAACTGATTTTATTAGAGATTCTTCATCTGAAAAATAATGTTCTAACTCTGGAAATAAGCTTATTAGAAATTCCTGCTTATATAATAATTCTTTGTATAAATAGATATATTTTGAGTATTCTTTTTTTAGACCTTTGATAATATCTGCTGATTGTGGGGCAGGGTGGCTTTTGTGCCGTAAATAATTGGAGATATCATCAAATATGCTTAATGTGATATCTGTAACCATAGAGGCTGACTTAGAAAATGGATATGAGGAAGAAATTAGTTCTTTGCATTTAGATTCTTTTCTCAGTAAATCTTCCTCTCGTCTATTAATTTCTTTTTCTAAATCATCTTCCTTTTTTTTATATACTCTTTTTAAAGCTAAATTATTCCAATAAGCCAATACTGCTAAAACTATTAAGAAAGATAGAACAGGAGGTTCCTCCCAACCTCCGATAAAAACATAATGAAGAATAGGAAGCGATCCTATAATAAATAATATAATAGATATAAAATTCATACAGCAGTTTGTTGGGAATGATAAAAAAATAGGAGGTAGAGTAAAGCTACCTCCTATTGATATTTAGGTGCTAACCTCTTATTTCTCAGTCAGAGCTGCGTGAGCCGCTGCCAGACGTGCGATGGGCACGCGGAAAGGCGAGCAAGATACGTAGTTCAGACCTGCGTGGTGGCAGAACTCTACCGACGAAGGCTCACCGCCGTGCTCGCCGCAGATACCGCACTTCAAGGTCTCGCGAGTGCTACGACCCTTGAATACAGCCTCACGGATCAACTGACCAACGCCGTTGCGATCCAAGATCTGGAACGGATCGTTCTTCAAGATACCCTTGTCGAGGTATACGGGCAAGAACTTAGCGATATCGTCACGCGAGAAACCGAGAGTCATCTGAGTCAAGTCGTTAGTACCGAACGAGAAGAACTCAGCAACCTCAGCGATCTGGTTAGCGGTAACAGCTGCGCGAGGAACCTCGATCATCGTACCTACCAAGTAGTCGATCTTGTCGTTGCGCTCAGCGAATACCTCGTTAGCAACGCGGTCGATAACGTTCTTCTGGTAGCGCAACTCCTTGTGGTTACCTACCAGCGGAACCATAATCTCAACCTTCACGTCGATACCCGTAGCCTTCACGTTCATAGCAGCCTCGATGATAGCGCGAGCCTGCATCTCGGTGGTCTCAGGATAGGTGTTACCCAAACGGCAACCACGGTGACCCAACATCGGGTTCACCTCGTGCAGCGACTCAACGCGTGCTGCAACCTTCTCAACGGGGATATTCAACTCGTCAGCCATCTCCTGCTGCTCCTTAGCGGTGTTGGGAGCGAACTCGTGCAGAGGGGGATCGAGCAGACGTACGATCACGGGATAGCCCTTCATAGCCTTGAACAGACCCTCGAAGTCGCCACGCTGGATAGGCAGCAACTTAGCCAGAGCTACGCGACGGCCAGCCTCATCATCAGCCAGGATCATCTCGCGAACAGCCTTGATACGGTCGCCCTCGAAGAACATATGCTCGGTACGGCACAGACCGATACCCTCAGCGCCGAATGCGAATGCCTGCTCAGCGTCCTTCGGAGTATCAGCGTTAGCGCGAACCTTCATCGTTGCGTACTTGCCAGCCAGCTCCATCAGCTTACCGAAGTCGCCGCTCAGGTCAGCTGCCTGAGTTGCTACCTGACCGAGGTAAACCTCACCGGTCGAACCGTTCAACGAAATCCAATCGCCCTCCTTGATGGTGTACTCACCGATCTTGATGGTGCGAGCCTTATAGTCGATCTGCAACTCACCTGCACCCGATACGCAGCACTTACCCATACCACGAGCAACAACGGCTGCGTGCGAGGTCATACCACCGCGCTGGGTCAAGATACCGGCAGCGTCCAACATACCCTTCAAGTCCTCGGGCGAGGTCTCGATACGAACCAAGATAGCCTTCTGGCCGCTTGCAGCAACCTTCTCAGCGTCCTCAGCGAAGAATACAACCGGACCGGTAGCAGCACCCGGCGATGCGGGCAGACCCTTAACCAGAACCTTAGCGTTCTTCATTGCAGCCTTATCGAATACGGGGTGCAGCAACTCGTCGAGCTTAGCGGGCTCGCAACGCAGAACTGCGGTCTTCTCGTCGATCAGACCCTCAGCCAACATATCCATTGCGATCTTCACCATAGCTGCGCCGGTACGCTTACCGTTACGGCACTGCAACATCCACAACTTACCGTCCTGAATGGTGAACTCGATATCCTGCATATCGGTGAAGTACTCCTCCAAGTGGTGCTGGATCTCGTCGAGCTCCTTGTAAACCTCGGGCATAACCTCCTCCAACGAAGGATACTTCGATGCGCGCTCCTCTTCCGAGATATTCTGAGCCTTAGCCCAGCGCTTCGAACCCTCGATGGTAATCTGCTGCGGGGTACGGATACCTGCAACTACGTCCTCACCCTGAGCGTTGATCAGATACTCACCGTTGAACAGGTTCTCACCCGTTGCAGCGTCACGCGAGAATGCAACACCGGTAGCCGAGTTGTCACCCATATTACCGAATACCATTGCCTGTACGTTTACAGCGGTACCCCACTCAGCGGGAATGTTATTGAGCTTACGATAGAGGATTGCGCGCTCGTTCATCCACGAACCGAATACTGCGCAAACTGCGCCCCACAACTGCTCCCAGGGGCATACGGGGAAGTCCGAGCCGGTCTGCTCCTTAACGGCAGCCTTGAAACGAGCAACCAGAACCTTCAAATCGTCGGTTGTCAGGTCGGTGTCGTTCTGCACGCCACGCTCCTCCTTCAACTCGTCGATAATAACCTCGAAGGGATCCTGATCCTCCTTGCTAACGGGCTTCATACCCAGAACTACGTCACCGTACATCTGTACGAAACGGCGGTACGAGTCCCAAGCGAAACGGGGGTTACCCGACAGCTTCGAGATAGCCTCAACAGCGTCGTCGTTCAGACCCAGGTTCAGAATGGTATCCATCATACCGGGCATCGATGCGCGAGCACCCGAACGTACCGATACGAGCAGCGGAGCTACGGCGTCACCGAACTTACGGCCGGTCAATTCCTCGATACCCTTCATTGCCTTCTCAACCTCGGGGCGGAGCATCTCAACGATCTTCTCCTTGCCGTACTGGTAGTACTCCGAGCAAACGTCGGTGGTGATGGTAAAGCCCGGAGGTACGGGGATACCGATCAAGTTCATCTCTGCCAAGTTAGCACCCTTGCCACCCAGCAGTTCTCTCATTTTGCCATTACCCTCAGCCTCTTTGTTACCGAAGGTGTAGACTCTTTTTACGTTTGACATTTTTGTAATGATGTTATTTGTGTAAAATTAGTTAATTGTCTTTATTGCACTTCAAGTTTGCGAAAGTAGCAAATTTTCTGCAAATGCCCAAGAATCACGGCCTAATTTTTACGAAAAAACGATGTTTGCCCACCTTTTTTGTTCAAAATTGGTTTCAGTGGCTGTATCGTCGGCCCAAAAGTGCAACAAAAAAGGCCACACCCATAGGGTGTAGCTCCTATTTTTTGTGCTCGAAATTCCGAATGGAAATAGCTCAATTCTATCGCTCGATCACGCCCGAACCGACCAGCTCGTCGCCATCGTACCACGCCGCAAACTGACCTGCCGTGACGCCTCGTTGAGGCTCGTCGAAACGAATGTAAAGACCCCCTTCGGTGCGGATCAACTCGGCTCCCTGCAACGGCTGGCGGTAGCGGATTCGCACCTGATAGCGACGTCGTTCGCCCACCTCCATTGCCAATGCCGGACGCACCCAATGGATCTCATTCTCAGTGATATGCAGCGCACGACGATACAGACCCGGGTGGTCATCGCCCTGACCCATATAGATCACATTCTGCTCCACATCGGTCGCAATCACAAACAGCGGTTCGGGGCGACCGCCCACGCCTAAGCCCTTGCGCTGGCCGATGGTGTAGAAGTGTGCGCCATTGTGCTCGCCGATCTTCTTGCCGTCGCGCACCGTGTAGCTGAACGGCTCCGACAGTGCTCGCAGATTATCGTCCGACACCTTGCGCTCGTAACCGCGCCACGTGGGCAGAATCTCGTGAATGTTGCCCTTGCGTTTTTCGAGTTTCTGTTGCAGGAAGACGGGCAGATCGACCTTGCCCACAAAGCAGATGCCCTGCGAATCCTTGCGCTTGGCCGTAGCCAGATGTTGCTCCTCGGCGATGCGTCGCACCTCGGGTTTGAGCAAGCCGCCTACGGGGAACATCGCACGCGAGAGCTGCTCCTGCGACAACTGGCAGAGGAAGTAGCTCTGATCCTTGTTCGGGTCGCTGCCCGCCAGCAGTCGGTAGCTCACCGTGCCATCTTCGCCAACCACCTCATCGCGACGGCAGTAGTGACCCGTAGCAACGTAGTCGGCACCGAGTCGAAGAGCCTCTTTCAGAAAGACATCGAACTTGATCTCGCGGTTGCACAGCACGTCGGGGTTGGGCGTGCGACCACGCTCATACTCCGCAAACATATAATCCACCACACGGCGTCGGTACTCCTCCGAGAGATCGACCACGTGCAGCGGAATATCCAATCGCTTTGCCACCAGCTCGGCAAAGACACGATCGTCGTGCCACGGGCAGTCGCCTTCGAGCGTACCTGTCGTGTCGTGCCAATTGACCATAAAGAGTCCGACCACGTCGTAGCCCTGCTCTTTGAGCAGATAGGCCGCAACCGACGAATCGACACCTCCCGAAAGTCCTATAACAACGCGTTTAGCCATCGTTTTTTAGTAGCAAAGTCTTTAATTCTATAACTCCATCAACCCCTCGGGCAGCAGGAACACAATTCGCTCGCCCTCGAAGTCGATCTGTACGATAAACTCCTCGACCGCAGGCACCAGCACCTCACGACCGCCTAACTCCAACCCGAACAGGGGGTTAGCCTCGCTGTCGTAGTAGTCCACCACGTGACCCTCGGTCACGCGTGCGCCCTGCTCATCGACCACCTCAGCCACGAAGCCGACCAGATCCTCCATATAGAATTCGTCGTCATCTGCCTCGTCAGCCTCGATTTCGATCGAGAGTTCCTTACCGATCAGTTCAGTAGCACGTTCCGGGGTATCCAGATCGTCGAACGCTACGATTGCGCCGCTCACACCGCGACGTTCGAAGCTACTGAAAAAAAGAGGAACCGTCAGTGAATCGATCTCCACCAATAACGGTTCCTCTTGTGAGAAGTTGTCGGGAAAAGTGTTGTAAAGCGTAATTGCCAACTCGCCCTTACGACCGAAGAGCTTGTTTACCTTTCCAACCGGCAACAAATTGCCCATTGAGCTTACTCAGCAGCCTCTTCTGCGGTCTCCTCGGCAGCAGCGGCAGCAGCCTCAGCAGCGGCAGCAGCCTTCTTCTCTGCGATAGCAGCAGCGCGTGCCTCCTTAACCTTGGTCTCAGCAGCCTTACGAGCCTTGTTAGCAGCCTCAGCGTCGCCCGAGATCTTGTTGGTCTTAGCCGTGATCTTAGCGTTCTTCTCGCCGATCCACTTGTTGAACTTAGCCTCAGCGTCGCTCTCCGAGAAAGCGCCCTTAGCTACGCCACCGAGCAGGTGCTTCTTATATAACACACCCTTGTACGACAAAATCGCACGGCAGGTGTCAGTGGGTTGTGCGCCTTTTTGTAACCAATCAAGAGCCTTCTCGAAGCTCAGGTCGATTGTAGCAGGATTCGTGTTAGGATTGTAGGTACCAATCTTCTCGATAAATTTACCATCACGTGGCGCTCTGCTATCTGCAACTACGATATGGTAGAAAGCATAACCTTTCTTACCGTGTCGAGCCAATCTGATTTTTACAGGCATTGTCTGAAAAAATTTAAGTTGTTAATTTGTGTTATTTGTTTGTGCGAAAAGTGCGTTTTTACACTTTTCAGCGCGCAAAAGTACGAACTAAATCGTTAACTGCCAAATAATCCGACACCTAAAACGCATTTTTTTGCATTTCAGGGCGATTTTTTTGCAATTTTTTTTGAGCTCGGTTATTCGGCCACTGCGGGGTGAACCGTCACGATACTATCGACGATATACTTGGTGAAACCTCTCCAAGGCAGTGCGCCGAAGTACTCCGTGTAGTGCAACTGAACGGTGTTGCCGCTGTTGAGCATCAGCTCGCGTGCAACCTCCTCGTTCTCAACCGAGAACTCGAACTCGTACGACTGGATTGCGCCTGCCGCCTTGGCACGGATACCCGACTGAATCAACTTGCCCTCGTAGGTCTTGAACAGTACGCCCTTGTGTACAACGTAGTTCAATTCGCCACTCTTGACGCCCTCGCCAAAGGGGTAGTAGAAGCGTACGTAGCAGAAAATCGCAATGCCCAAGATGATGAGCAATCCCGTAATGCAACCGATCTTTTTCATAAGTTTAGGTCTATTTAAGTTGTTTTTTTACTTTCGTTTGGGGTTCTCCTCGATGTATTTGGCCAGCGCCGCCTTAGCTTTCGGAGCCAGACGCAACAGCGTGTACATCGTCGGGAAGGCCATAAATGCGTAGGCTATGTCGATGATTCCCACCACCGTAGGCAACGACATCACCGAGGCCACTGTCAGCAACGCAAGATAGAAGTAGTTGTAGTACTTGCCATACTTGGCGCCGAACAGGAACGAGGTACATTTCATACCGTAGTACGAATAGGAAAACATCGTCGAGAATGCAAAGATAAACAAAATTGCCAACAATAGGTATTCGCCCACGCCCGGAATTGCCTTACCGAAGGCGTCGATTGCGATTTGCAGACCCTTCATACCCTCGCCTGCGGTGTAGCCCGTCGAGAGGATTGCCAGCGAGGTGAGCGTGCAGACCAGACCCGAGTCGGTCAGCGGTGCGATCATCGCCACGAAACCTTCGCGCACGGGCTGGCTGTTGCGCGACGAGCCGTGCATCATCGAGGCGGTACCCGTACCTGCTTCGTTGATCAGCGCGGCACGACGTGCGCCGAGCAGTGCGATGCCGATGATACCGCCAATGCCGGCCCTCATCGAGAATGCGCCCTCGAAGATCGACGCAAAGACGCTCGGAATAGCCTCATAGTTGAGTATCAAGATGTAGGCAACCAGCAGGAAATACATCACGATCATCGCGGGAACGAGCTTCGAAGCCATCGCTGCAATGCGCTCGATGCCACCCAGCACCACGATCGCTGTGATGATCGTAATCACCACACCCATAGCCAGATGCAGCCAGAATGTCGGCTCGATTCCGCGCGGCACGAGGAATATCGTGTCGATTGCCTCGACCAGCTGGTTGGGCTGCATAAGGCAGAGCGTACCGATACAGCCGAATGCCGAGAAGAAGAGCGCCAGCGGTCGCCAATTCTTGCCCAGACCCTCGACGATCATATACATCGGACCGCCTTGCACGTTGCCTTCCGAGTCGCGTCCGCGATACATCGACGCCAGCGTACCCTCGAAGAATTTGGTAGCCATACCGACCACCGTGCTGACCCACATCCAGAAGATCGCTCCCGGGCCGCCAATGCTCAGTGCGATTGCCACACCTGCGATGTTGCCCATACCGATGGTTGCGGCCACGGCGCTACACAGTGCCTGCCACGATGAGATCTGTCCTGCTTCGCCCTCGCCGCTATCTTTTGCGCGCAGGGCCTCGATCGAGCGACCAAAGTAGCGGAACGGCACCATTCGCGAGTAGAAGAAGAGGAACAGTCCTCCGCCGATCAGTACGATAAAGAGTGGATAGCCACATATCAGGTCGCTTGCTTGCGTGATAAAATCTTTCATTGTTGTTCGTTGTTTAATAAATCAGGCTCAATCGGCCCATCAAACGGCTCACCGAGTCCGTTTAGTATTGAAATATCCTGCAAAGGTACGAATTTTAGTTTGAATAATTGCTATTGCTGCCTAAAAGTGTGTCGACAACTGCCCGCCACACCCCGAAATATGGCACGAAATTCGCTGTCGGAGCAGCCTCGAACGCCATTTTTAGATGCGAGCAGCAAATAATATCGAGGCTAAGTTGCGGAATTTCCGAAAGAAAGCGTACCTTTGTCGCTCGATTCAGAGCAAATAATAAGTAGAAATATAATATTAGAGTAAGGAACGAGAGTATGAAACCTACACTTATGGTTATGGCTGCGGGTATGGGCTCGCGCTATGGAGGTTTGAAACAGTTGGATTCGGTGGGTCCCAGCGGTGAGACCATTATGGACTACTCGATTTACGACGCTATCCGTGCCGGTTTTGGCAAGGTGGTGTTTGTCATTCGCCGCGATTTCGAGGAGGATTTCCGCCGTCTGATCCTGCCTAAATATGAGAATCATATCCCCGTTGAGTTGGTGTTCCAGTCGATCGACGCACTGCCCGAGGGCTTCAAGGCTCCCGAGGGTCGTACCAAACCGTGGGGTACAAACCACGCTGTGATGATGGGTAAGGAGGTGATCAATGAGCCTTTCCTTGTTATCAATGCCGACGATTTCTATGGTCGTGACAGCTTTGCGGTGATCGGTCGCGAGCTGGCTAAGGCCGAGGGCGAGAACAACTATTGTATGGTCGGCTTCCGCGTGGGTAACACCCTTTCGGAGTCGGGAACGGTGTCGCGTGGTGTCTGCGCAACCAACGAGTATGACTACCTGACGGGTATCGTCGAGCGTACCGATATCTGCCGCATCGATGGCAAGGTGTCGTTCACGGGCGACAATGGTTTTAAGGTTTCGACCGACGACCGCACCCCCGTGTCGATGAATATGTGGGGTTTCACGCCCGACTATTTCCGCTACTCGGAGGAGTATTTCTCGGAGTATCTGCGCAACAACATCTCGAACCCCAAGGCTGAGTTCTATATTCCCCATATGGTCAATCACCTGATCACTTCGGGTAAGGTGCGTGTGAAGGTGCTCGACACCACTTCGCAGTGGTTCGGTGTGACCTATGCCGAGGATCGTGATGGCGTGATCGCTAAACTCAATGCGCTGGTTGCAGCAGGCGAGTATCCCGCAAAGTTGTTTTAATCAGCACGATCTGCAATTCAATTTTAGGCCACGTTCTTCGGAGCGTGGCTTTTTTGTGGCTTTTATGCACCTTCGCGGGCTGGGGCGGTCGCCCGAAGGGCGAGCCCGCGAAGGTGTGCGATTTTATTAAAATCGCCTCCTCTTTCGAATGAATAGTTGAATCTTATGAATAAAAAAGCCGCGCTCATTGTTGGGCGCGGCTTTGTGTAAATATGGTCCTTTCGCGGATTAGTTGCGAGTAGGCAGGAACGAGTAGTTCTTCGAGTAGTTCAACATCTGATCTACGTAGCTGTCAACGTACTCAACCTTAACATCAACAATCTTGTCGCCGTCCATTACGGGAACCAGCTCGGGGTTGATGAAACCACCAAACGGCTCGATGTTCAGTGCGTTGTAGCGCTCCAAAACCTCCTTGTGGAGCTCGGGATCGATCTTCACAGCGTAGTTCTCAACCAGAGCCTTACCAGCCTCGAAATCGCCCTCCGACTTGATGCGCTGCACCTCGTAGAGCATCTGCCCGAACAGCTCGCGCAACTTATCGAAGTCATTTACAACCAGATAGCGCTTGCCATTCTCGGTTACCCACTCGATCACGTTGTCAGCCTTGCCCTTCTCGTAGCACCACTCAGCGATCAGCTTGCGGTTGCGCATATGAGCCTCCTCAACGTCCTTGCCAAACTCGATACGCGAGTACTGAGTCATCATACCATTAACGATGTAGCTTGCATACTGAGCCTTAGCCACGTCGAGCGAGGGAATCAGACCCAGCTCAACGAGCTTCTCGTCACCCAGATAATAAAGACCGAACAGGTCGGCGCGGGTCTCTTCGAGGGTCGAGCCGTAGTTCTTCAACTCGCCGCCCTTGGTGCCCGGAGCCAGCTGGCCCGAACCGTGACCGAGGCACTCGTGCAGGTCGGTGTGGAGGTTGTCACCCAATGCGCCAAACTCCTCGATACGAGCGCGATCCTCCTCACGAAGAATGAACTCCTCGTTGAAACCGTTGCCCTTTGCTGCCTGCTTGTATGCGTAGGTGATGTTGTCGATGGTTACCGACTTCGAGCCGTAGTCGCGGCGGATCCAGTCGGCGTTGGGCAGGTTGATACCGATCGGGGTAGCGGGGTAGCAGTCGCCACCGAGCATAGCCACGTTGATAACCTTAGCCGAAACACCCTTAACCTCGGGCTTGCGGAATGCGGGATTTACGGGCGAGTTGTCCTCGAACCACTGAGCGTTTGCGCTGATGAGCTCGGTGCGCTTTGTAGCCTCGTCGCTACGCAGGCTCACGTTAGCCTCCCACGACGCCTTGCGACCCATCGGATCGCCATAGTCCTCGATAAATCCGTTCACGAAGTCGATGTTCGATGCGGTGTCCTTGACCCACAGTACGTTGTACTTGTCGAAGTCGCGCAGGTTACCGCTGCAATAGTAGTCGCGCAGAGCTACGATGATCTCCTTCTGGGTGGAGTTGGCAACCTCAGCAGCCTTGTCCAGCCAATAGACGATCTTCTCGATAGCCTCGCCATACATACCGCCCAACTTCCAAACGCGCTCAACGACCTTGCCATTCTCGTCCTTGGTCAGCTGCGAGTTCAGACCGTACGAAATGGGCTGGGGATCATTGTGGTCGATCATATCGGCATAGAACTTCTCAACCTCCTTCTGGGTTACGCCATCGTAGTAGTTGTTAGCCGATGCGGTGATCATATCCACGCCCTCGCTCTGGTCCAGACGGCGAGCATAGAGCGACGCATCGAACATTGCGGGAACGATAGCGGCCATCAGCTCCTCGCGGGTGCCGAAATCGAGCGGCAGAGCCTCGTCGGGAGTAGCGGCAACCAACTGCTCGAAATACTCCTGCGAGAACTCGGGCTGGAACTTGTCCATACTGTAATGGTGGTGGATACCGTTAGCGAACCACACCTTTTTCAGATACTTGACAACCTTCTGCCACTCCTCGTCGTTAGCGTCGCCCGAGTAGTTGGTATAGACGCCTTCGAGGGTACGGCGGATAGCCAGATTGTACTTGAAGTTCTGGTCGAACATAATGTCGCGACCGCACTTTGCAGCCTCGCCCAAGTAGTAGACCAGCATCTTCTGCTCCAAGGGCAGAGCGTCGAATTCGGGAACCTGATAGCGGATCACCTTCACGTCATCGAAGCGATCGATAACCCAGCGGAAATCGCTCTCGGTCTGCTCCTGAGTACACGAAGCAATGATCGATGTCATCATAATGAGTGTTAAAAATTTTTTCATCTTAGTTCGGATTTTTTTTGAGTTAATTTGTCGCAAATATACGCATAAAAACCGAAAAATCAACACCTCGTTCCGAGGGCTTTTTGCTCGAACGATAAAATTAGTGCGAGTAGATGTGGCTCTTTCCGAACATTTTTCATACCTTTGTATATTAAAAGAGAATATTTTTGCACCGAACCATATGACTTTTGGGCGTTTGGTGCGTTTTAATGAGTAAAGAACTATGGATACATTTTTGGCGATTTTGGCTCTGCTGCTCGCAGTTGTGGGTGTTGCAGGCTGTATCTTGCCGGTGCTGCCCGGAACTCCGATCTGCTATGTGGGTATGCTCCTGATGGCTTGCACCGAATATTCGACCCTCTCGAAGCCGATACTGTTTACATTCCTGATTGTGACAATTCTGGTGTCGGTGGCCGATTATCTGCTGCCTGCGTGGCTCTCGCGCCGCTTTGGTGGCTCGAAGAGTGGCGCAACGGGCGCAACGATCGGTATGGTCGTGGGTCTGTTTATGGGCCCGATGGGTCTGATTCTGGGCCCGTTTGTCGGCGCAGTGGTGGGAGAGATGACTGTCAATCGTGACGACTCGGCCAAGGCAATCCGTGTGGGCTTTGGTGCCTTCCTCTCGTTCATCGTCGGTACGGGTATCAAGATGATCGCCTCGATCGCAATGCTCGTCTATATCATCGGCGATATGGGTGGCATATTTATGGGATGGGGCGACTCGTTGGGCGCGTGGTGGAGCACCATTGTCGGCTGGTTTGCATAAAAAAGTAATTAACAAATTTCAAACGATATGAAGAGAATTTTAACATTGATGACGGTCGTGGCGGCTATGCTGCTCACGGCTTGCGGATCGAAATACGCTTACGAGAGCGTCAAGGGCGATCCCACTCAGACCCGTATCTACACGCTCGATAACGGTCTGAAAGTTTATATGTCGGTAAGTGACGAGGAGCCTCGTATCCAGACCTACATCGCAGTGCGCGTGGGTGGTAAGAACGACCCCTCGGAGACCACCGGTCTGGCTCACTACTTCGAGCACCTGATGTTCAAGGGTACGCAGTCGTTCGGTACGCAGGACTATGCTGCCGAGAAGCCTATGCTCGATGAGATCGAGCAGCTCTTCGAGGTCTATCGCAAGACCGAGGACGAGGCTGAGCGCAAGGCTCTCTACAAGCGTATCGACTCAATCAGCTACGAGGTATCGAAGTTGGCTATTCCCAACGAGTACGACAAACTGATGGCGTCGATCGGTGCTCAGGGTACCAACGCCTACACGGGTTACGATATGACCGTGTACGTTGAGAATATCCCCTCGAATCAGGTTGAGAATTGGCTCAAAATCGAGGCTGACCGCTTTAAGAACGTAGTGATTCGCGGTTTCCACACCGAGCTCGAAACCATCTACGAGGAGAAGAATATGTCGCTCACGCAGGACAACCGCAAGGTCTACGAGGCGATGAATGCGGCGCTGTTCCCCAACCACCCTTACGGCAAGCAGACCGTGCTGGGTACTCAGGAGCACTTGAAGAACCCCTCGATCACCAACGTGAAGAACTACCACGATCAGTACTACGTGCCCAACAATATGGCAATCTGTCTGTCGGGTGATTTCGATCCCGAGCAGATGATTGCGCTGGTTGATCAGTACTTTGGCGATATGCAGCCCAACCCCGAGATTCCCGTGTTGAAGTTCGAGCCCGAGCAGCCCATCACCGAGCCTATCGTGAAGGAGGTTCTGGGTCTTGACGCTGCAAACGTGGCTATCGGCTGGCGTCTGGGTGGTGCTACTTCGGAGGACGCCGATCTGGCAAACATCGTGGGTAGTATCCTCTTCAACGGTCAGGCAGGTCTGATCGACCTCAATCTGAACCAGCAGCAGAAGACCCTGAGCGCATACGGCTATCCCTCGATCTCGGCTGACTATGGCTATATGCAGTTGGCAGGTCGTCCCAAGCAGGGTCAGACGCTCGAAGAGGTACGCGACCTGTTGCTCGGCGAGGTTGCTAAGTTGCGTGCTGGCGAGTTCGACGAGAAGTTGATCGCCGCAGCGGTGAACAACTACAAGTTGGAGATGATGCAGCACCTCGATTCGAACGATGGTCGTGCTGACGCCTACGTTCAGTCGTTCATCAATGGTGTCGAGTGGAAGGACGAGGTTGCGATGTTCGACCGTCTGTCGAAGATCACCAAGGAGGACGTTGTTCGTTTCGCTAACGAGAAGCTGGGCGAGAACAGCTACGCAATCATCTACAAGCGCGAGGGTAAGGACCCCAACGAGCAGAAGATTGCTAAGCCCGAGATCACCCCGATCGTAACCAACCGCGACGCTCAGAGCGACTTCCTGAAAGAGATCGTTGCTTCGGAGGTTAAGCCCATCGAGCCGCGTTTTGTCGATTTCGAGAAGGATATGGACCGTTTCGAGGCGCAGTCGGGTATCGAGGTGCTCTACAAGCAGAACTCGACCACCGACTATTTCTCGTTGGAGTATATGTTCGATCTGGGTACGTTGAACGACCCCGCATTGGGTCTTGCATTCGACTATACCGAGTATTTGGGCACTTTGGCTAAGACCGCCGAGCAGATTCAGTCGGAACTCTATGGTTTGGCTTGCTGGTTTAATCTGCGTGCAAGTTCGTCGCGTTGCAACATCTCGATCAGCGGTCTGGGCGAGAATATGAACAAGGCGATGGATATCGTTGAGGATCTGCTGGCTAACGCTGTTGCCGACGAGGCTATCCTGGCAAACGTAAAGCAGAACGAACTCAAATCGCGTGCTAACGCTAAGCTCAACCAGTCGCGTAACTTCTCGGCTTTGCAGTCGTATGTGGTCTATGGCGAGGAGGGTATGAAGGCGCGTTTGTCGAACGAGGAGTTGATGGCACTCACCTCGGAGGAGTTGCTCGCAAAGGTGCGCGAGATGTTCAACAAGCAGCACACCGTTGTATATTACGGTCCCGCAACTAAGGACGAACTGCTGGCATCGTTGAGCGAGCACCACAATGTTGCGGAGGAGTTGCAGCCGCTCGAAATCAAGCGTCTGGCTAATGTTCCCACGCCCGAGAACAAGGTCTTCATCGCAGAGTACGACGCAAATCAGATCTACTACATCCAGTATTCGAACCGTGGCGAGAAGTTCGACGTTGCCAACGACGCCGACCTCGATCTCTATAACGAGTATTTCGGTGGCGGTATGAGCAGCATTGTCTTCCAGGAGATGCGCGAGGCTCGCGGTCTGGCCTACTCGGCACGTGCCTATATGAGCACGCCTACCTATGCCGATGGCTGCTACTCCTACACCGCTTACATCGCTACGCAGAACGATAAGATGAAGCAGGCAATCGAGGCATTCGACGAGATCATCAACACAATGCCCGAGAGCGAGGCTGCATTCAACGTGGCTAAGGAGTCGTATATCAACCAGTTGCGTACGCTGCGCTACACCAAGTCGAGCGTGCTCTCGGCCTATATCCGTACTCGCGATATGGGTCTTGATTACGACCGTGCCCGCGACGTATTCGAGAAGGTGCAGACGATGACCCTCGACGATGTGAAGGCAGTTCAGCAGCAGTGGGTTAAGGATCGCAACTACTACTACCTGATTTTGGGCGATTCGAAGAACCTCGACCTGAACTATCTGCGCACCCTCGGCCCGATCACCTTCCTCTCGCAGGAGCAGATCTTCGGCTACTAATCGCGCGGATACATATAATTATATATAAAGCAGTCCCGCCGGCACACCGCTGGCGGGACTCTTTGTTTGCTAAATTGTTGTGGTTAATCTTCGCACTCGATCACAATCTCTGAGGTCGTGCCGTTGCGATCGATCGTGGCGCGCCACGGCTCGTGCGAACGAGTCAATGCCTTGCGCTCCGCTTCGTTCATCTCCGAGGGCGTTTTGCCGTTGATCTTCACGATGCGATCGCCACGCTTGACGCCAACCTTCTCGGCCTTGCCACCTTCGAGCAGGCCATTGACCACCCAATGATCCTTATGCGGAGTGAGCGCAACGCCGAAGAAATAACGGCTCGGAGTGTCGAAGTTGCGGTTGGGACGCAGGTAGATCTTGCACTCCGCAAAGTCGAAAATCACATCAAAACGCTCCAAAAGTTCGTTGCCAATCAGCCCGTCGTAGCGTTTGTCGGCCAAAGCACCCGTCGCGTTGCCTGAGTAGTCTGCGCGAATGTTGCTTGCACTCAGCCCACCCAACTCGACGCTCGCCAACTTGATGAGATAGTCAGTGCGCGAGCCGCCAATGCCTCCCACGGCATAGATCATCTTCTGAACGCCCGAATGATTCTGCAAACCCATCTTCGCCACGCTACTGCTATTTATATTGATCGTTCCCGACGATCCCAAATCAACCAAAAATAACCCCTCACGCGTGGTCGTTGCGTCGAGAGCTATCTTCACGGGCACGAGTATGCGTGTCTTGCTGTCGTCCAGCCACTTGCAGTCGATGCAGGTGTAGGTCGCGTCGGGCTGCTCCTCGCTCAAAAAGCGCATATACTCGTCGGCATAGTTGAACTCAGCCTTGCGACCACGCACGAACTCCATTCCGAACATACCGCTCACGTTGTTGCCGAGGATCTTGCGCAGGTTGAGCACCACTGCCGTCTGATCCTTATGGGCATATTCGCCCACGCGATACTCCCAACCACTCATATCGACGCTCGCCATCTGTCGTCCATCGCCTGCACCGCCTACAAATGCCTTGCGCAGAGTGCCCTGCTTGGCGAAGTTATCGGCATAGAATGTCGAGTCGAGGAGCAAAGAGGTGTTGCCCGTGTCGAAAACCAATCGCGCAGGGATCGAGTCGCGAATCACGGCGTCGAAATAGAGGTGATTGTTGTAGTCGAACGCCACGGCGCCCTCGGGCAGTGGGCGAGGGGTGGTTTCGGTTTCGGTCGTGGTGGGAGCCTGACCGCAAGCAGTCGCTGTTGCGAGTAACAACATCGAGGCAAAAAGGGTGAAGCTTTTGTTGTTCATAGTTTGGTGTTGTGGATTAAGATAATGCAAGATAGTCATTAAATCTTTAACTTGCAACAAAATTGTATGGCACCCATTCCCCCCCCCGAAATTCGACCAATCGAACTGTATAAACGACTTTTAGAAAAGATTCGCGATCGCGGGCCGTGCGTGTAGCAACAAAAAAAGAGAAGTCCTCATCGAACTTCTCTTTTGGTACCCAGAGCCGGGATCGAACCGGCACGGATCTCTCCATTGGTGTTTGAGACCAACGCGTCTACCTATTCCGCCATCTGGGCGTACTCCTAATTGAGCGTGCAAATATAGGCATAATTTCCAAACCCACAAAATTTCCGGCAAAAATCTTTACTTTTTTCTCAAATTAATTCGATTTCGACCCGAAAACTGAGCCAAAAATCCTAAAAATCGCCCTTTCGGCCCCGTCGCTCGATGGTGATGTGCGACGAATAGACAAGGCGTGTCGAGGGGTTTGACGAGGTGATTACCTGCCGCAGCTCCTTCGTTCCGTAGCGGATAAACAGAAAGCGGTGCGGAACGCGATAGACAACCTGTCGCAGCGTGTCGATCGACGTGAAACGACCCTCGATACGGTCGCCTATCAGCGTCGCTTGCAGCGAGTTCCACGGATCGGCGTAGAGGGGTAGGCGAAGGGTGTCGGCGACGGGGCGGCGCAGTACCGAGTCGGGGATCTGCGTGCGGAACTCAACGGCGGTCGAGGTTGAGGCGGTGGCGAGCGAATTGATGTGGCGGAGTCGGATTCGCAGATCTCGGATTTGGTCGGAGAGTTGCTCGTTGGTTTGTTCCAACTCGCTCTGCCTGAGGCGTAACGAGCGCACCTCGGCGGCGTGGGTGCCACTCTGCGTGCGATAGACTTCGACATCGGTCGAGAGCGTGACGAGGTTTTGGCTAAGGCGCTGATTTTCGGTGCGGAGCGTGCGGCGGTTGTGGCTCACCATTGCCAATAGTGCGGTCACGGTGAGGGCATAGATCAAGAGTGCTTTTTTCATCGTTTGCGGTCGGTTTGATTCTGCCGCAAAGATAGGTATGGGGAGGTGGGATTGGTTTCTCGAATGTTGAGAATCAGCGCATTGCCCGTATAATGCGATCGACCACCAGCGACATATAGCTGGTCGAGCCGAGCTGCTCGATCGAGGTCAGACCACGATAGTCGGCGAAGAAGAGTTCGTCATAGCGATCGAGTGCGTCGGCCGCCACAACATCTTCGCGCAGAGCGATTTCCGAGCGGGCGATAGCGTCGATTGCGAGTTGGCGCTCGATGGTGTTGGGAGCACCGTATGCCAGCGGGGTAGTGACGATTGTGCGCCCCTCGACTGCAAACAGCGGTGCGGTGCCTGCCGAGAGTATAACGCCCTCATCATCAGTGCGCAACACAACGTGAGAGCCTTGTATGTGGTTGCGGTTTCGGGCACGGAGCAGAGCGGCCTCAGCGGCCTCGAAGGCGGCCGAAGTGGGCATCTCGCCAAAGCCCAATTCGTAACAATCGACCGAAGCCGATGGGCGTACGGGGCGCACCGAATAGCCCTCGTCGAGCAGAATTTCGCCCCCGACAAGCACCAGATCGGCGCCTCGTTCAGCGGGAATCAGCATAGCCGTAACGCGGCACGAACCGCTTGACGGATAGCGATTTCGGGTGAGCAGGTCGGCGCACCACGCTGCCACCATTGCGGGCGAAAGCTCCACACGACGACCATAGACACGCTCGAACGCGCGGCAAAGTAACGAGATGTGTGCAGCGATGTGCAGGGGTCGGTGGTTGCGCACACGCATATCTTGGCGCACGTAACCTGCCCGCAGTCGCTCGAACGAGTCGATCGTGGGGGTGGTCAGCGCTCCATTTACAGATATGTAGTCGCGTGGGGTCATACGAGGATTTTGAGGATCATTTCGCGCAGCAACTCGCCGTCGTTCAGACCTCCCGTGCCGATGCCTTTGCACTTGGCGTCGTACTCGCGGATAATACCTAAGATGTTGAATACTCGGTTGTTAGGCCAGCGTGCGGCTGTTTGTTTGATCTCGGCCAGAAGGAACGGCGCGGGCACGCCCAACATTCGGCACAGCTCCTGATCCGAGGGCATCGGAACGCCTTTGTTGCGCAGCTGCCAATTGAGGTAGTTGATCGTGAAGAGTTGTCGGAACTCGCGGAACATCGCCATCAGAGTCACTACCAACGGGTTGTCTTTGGGGTTGCGGGCGAAGTGGTCGGCGATGAGCAACGCGCGCGAAAGGTTGCGCGTAGTGATCGCCTTCATCAGCTCGAAGTTGTTGAAATCCTTGCTGATACCGATATTTTGTTCGATATGCGAGGCTGTGATCGCACGTGTGCCCTCGGGCAGCGAGAGCATCAATTTCGAGAGCTCGTTCGAGATCTTCGCGATGTCGGTGCCCAGGTGATCGGTCATCATCGCCAGCGCCTTTGGCTCGATTGTGCAGCCACTCTTTGCACGTACAAAATCGGTCAGCCAGCTGCCAATCTCATAGTCGCGCGGACGAACCGACTCGAAGACCTCGCCAACGGCTGCGCAATGCTTGTAGAGTGAGGTGCGCTTGTCGATGGTCTTCTCCTTGTGGCAGAGAATCAAAATGGTCGTGGGCGACGGTGCCGAAGTGTAGAGCGAGAGCTGGTCGATCTGTCGCAACTGCTGTGCCTCGCGCACGATAACCACCTGATACTGACCCATCATCGGCATCTGGCGGCAGAGATTCACGATGGCACCCACCTCGCTGTCCTTGCCATATACCACCACCTGTCCGAAGGCTCGTTCGGCCTCGTTGAGGATTGTCGAGCCGAGTTGTTCGCTCAGTGCGTCAATGAAGTAGCCCTCGTCGCCCATCAACAGATAGATCGGGGCGAAACGGCGTGCCGCAATCTGACTGCGCAGACGTTCGTATTCGGCTACGCTATCGCGAAATTTGGGTTTACTGCTCTTTGCCATCGTAGTGATTATTAGATCGTTTCGCGTGTGATGCGCAGTACGGTTTCGGTCTCGTTTGTGAGGCGGTAGCGATCGTCAATGCGACGACCAACGACCCACACGATATCCTCGCCCGAGAGCAGTACGAACTGTCGGTCGCGCTCGGGACCCGACACCTTGCGGTCGGTCAGGAAGTCGCTGATCTTCTTGCGTCCCGTCATTCCGTAGGGCACAAACCAATCGCCCTCGCGCCAGCGACGCAGCGTCAGCGGGAATTGCAGTTTATCGACATCGATCTGTGCGATGTGCTCGGGCGTGCGGAAGTTCTCGATGGTGTCGATCGCCTCGCGTTCGAACATCAGTCGCGAATTGCCACAGAAACTCTTGCGGGTGCCCTCCTCGACAACCACCTCGCAGGGGTCGTCCGAGGCGATGCGAGCCACGACCACATTACCGCGGTCGATCGTCGCCACCCACTCGCGCGAGTAGAAACGCTTGCCGGTGGCTGTTTCGCTCTCCAATGCGCGACACAGGGCGTCGGTAACGTCACCCTTGAAATCGAATGCCGAATTGAGCAATTCGTAGATCACAAAACCGCGCGGCAACTGCGGGTCGATGCGGTCGATATGTATGGTGTGAATACCCTCCTGCTCGGTGCATACCTCTCTGCGTATCAGCTCGATAGTGCGATTGATGAAGGTCTGCGTGTCGGTCAGTCGGCGGATATTGCTGTTCATAACCTCGGTAAATTTCTTGTTGATCTCGCGGATGCGGGGGATCAGTCCGAGGCGGATTTTGTTGCGCAGATATTTGGTCGAACGGTTCGACGAATCCTCACGGAACGGTATGCGATTAGCAACTGCATACTCCGAAATCTCACGACGCGAGGCGAACAACAGCGGTCGGAAAACGCGTCCGTTGGTGCTGCTGATGCCCGTCAGACCACGCAGTCCCGTACCGCGTAACAGGTTGATAAAGAAGGTCTCGGTCGAGTCGTCAGCGTGGTGAGCAATGGCGATTTTGTCGTAACCGTGCTCGACGCACAGCTCCTCGAACCACTCGTAGCGCAGACGTCGCGCAGCCATCTCCATCGACTCGCCCGTGCGCTCCATTTCGCCCGTGGTGTCGAATCGTTTGTTGTAGATCTCGACGCCATAGCTCTCGGTTACACGTGCCACCAGCACCTCGTCTTCGTCGCTCTCCTCGCCACGCAGACCGAAGTTGCAGTGCGCAACGCCGATCTTGTAGCCACTCTGGTGAAAGAGCGACATCAGCACCATAGAATCGACACCGCCACTGACCGCCAGCAACACGTGGTCGTCGGGGTCGAGCATATCGTTCGAGGCGATATATCGTTTGAAATTCTCGAAAAGTATATTCTTGTGAGGCATAACTTCTTGTTTATAAAACATTAACCTCGGGCGACAGCTCCACACCGAAGCGCTCCTTCACATCGCTCACAATGCGATGTGCCGTAGCCATCACCTCGGCACCCGTAGCGCCACCTAAGTTGATGAGCACCAAGGCCTGACGAGCGTGAACACCCACGCGACCGTCACTCTTGCCCTTCCAGCCCGCGCGGTCGATCAACCAACCCGCAGCCAGCTTCGCCTTGCCCTCTTCGGCAGCGGGGTAGAGCGGCATATCGGGGTACTCAGCCAGCAGTCGCTCGGCCAGTTCGCGCTCGACAACGGGGTTCTTGAAGAAGCTGCCCGCATTGCCCGTAACCTTCGTGTCGGGGAGTTTGTGGCTGCGGATAGCCACGATCGCCTCGCGGATATTTGCAAGAGTCGGACCACCCAGCTCATCGACACGTTGCTGCACGTCGCCATAGCGCAGTCGCGGATTGGGCGTGCGGCTGAGGCGAATGATGATCGAGGTGATGATGACGCGACCGCGCAACGAACGCTTGAAAATGCTGTCGCGGTAGCCGAATTCGCAATATTCGTTGGTCAGAATCAGCGTGTTGCGAGTCTCGGGGCAGAACATCTCGACCTGCTCGATAACGTCCTTGACCTCAGTGCCATAGGCTCCGATGTTCTGCACGGGTGCGGCACCTGCCTTGCCGGGAATGAGCGAGAGGTTCTCGATGCCCCACAGTCCCTGCTCGACGCTCCACGCCACGGCGTCGTCCCATTCGACACCTGCGCCAATGCGTACGTGAACGGTGTTGCCCTCGGTTGCGACGATCTCGATACCGCAGTTCTGGGGGCAGATGAGCGTACCCTCGAAGTCGCGGGTAAAGAGTGTATTGTTACCGCCGGCGAGTACGACCCACTGCTCGTTGGTCATCTTCTCGTCGGCAAAAATCTGCATAAGATCTTCGGTCTGGTCGAACTCGATCAGACGCTTGGCGCGGGCGGGAACGCCGAAAGAGTTACGTGCCGCCAGCTCGATGTTTTCGTAAATACGTACCATATCAAAGTACAAAGGTATGAAAAAAGGCACAAATCTCCTATCGAAAGTTGCGAGATTGAAAAATAAATCCTATATTTACGATGCCTAAGTGTGCAAATAACAAAATACAACTAACATAAAAACCTATTTAGACCAATGTTTACAGAAAAGGATTTGCAGCAGATTGCTGCACACGGTCTGACGCCCGAAGCTGTTGAGCATCAGATCGAAAACTTTCGTCGCGGATTCCCCTTCCTCAATGTGAAGGCTGCGGCGTCGCCCGACAATGGCGGTGTGAAGCGACTCACTGAGGCCGAGGCTGCGGAGTATGCCGCAAAGTTCGACGCGGCTCGTGGCTCGAAGCGCGTAGTGAAGTTTGTGCCCGCATCGGGTGCCGCAACACGTATGTTCAAGTCGTTGTTCGAGTTCGTCAACGAGGGCAAGCGCGGTGCCGATATCGACAAACTGATCGAGAATGTCGATAAGTTCGCTTTTGGTAAGAAGTTGCGCGAGTTGCTGCCCGCCGATGCCACTGACGAGCAGACCGTTGCAGCTATCATCAAGGAGGGCTTGGCTTACGGTTCGAAACCGAAGGGCTTGATCCTCTTCCACGGCTATGGCGAGGAGGCTCGCACGGCTATCGAGGAGCACCTGGTTGAGGGCGCGCAGTATGCCGCTTGCGACGGTAAGGTTGCAATTCATTTCACCGTTTCGCCCGAGCATATGGAGGGTTTCCGCACGTTGCTCGACGGCGTTGTGGCTAAGTACGAGGAGCGCTATGGCGTGAAGTATGACATCTCGTTCTCGGTGCAGAAGTCGTCGACCGACACCGTGGCGGTCAATCCCGACAACACTCCGTTCCGCAACGACGACGGCACGCTGTTGTTCCGTCCCGCAGGTCACGGTGCGCTGATCGCAAACCTCGACGAGATCGCTGCTGACGTGATCTTCATCAAGAATATCGACAACGTAACTACCGACGCTCGTCGTGATGCTACGGTGCTCTATAAGAAGGCTTTGGCTGGTCTGCTTGTTGAGATGCAGGAGCGTGCTTTCGCTGCATTGAAGGAGCTGCGCGAGGGTGCGTCGGCAATGCGTACCGCCGAGATCGCACAGATGATTGAGGAGGAACTTTGTACCAAGTTGCCTGACGAGTGGACTCCCGAACTGCTTATCGAACTGCTCGATCGCCCGATCCGTGTCTGCGGTATGGTTCGCAACGATGGTGAGCCGGGTGGTGGTCCGTTCTGGGTTGAGGGCAAGCGTGGCGAGTGCGCTCTGCAAATCGCCGAGTCGAGCCAGATTTCGCCTGAGGACGCTCCGATGATGAGTTCGGCAACCCACTTCAATCCCGTTGATCTGGTGTGCGCTCCCGCACGCTACGACGGCACGAAGTTCGATCTGACGCAGTACACCGATCCCGCTACGGGCTTCATTTCGAGCAAGTCGAAGGATGGTCGCGAGTTGCGCGCTCAGGAGCTGCCGGGTCTGTGGAATGGCGCAATGGCCGATTGGACCACGATCTTCGTCGATGTGCCTCTGGCAACGTTCTCGCCCGTGAAGGTGGTGAACGATCTGCTCCGCCCCGAGCACCAATAATTCAAAATTCGAGATTCAAAACTAAGCCGCGCTCCAATTGGGCGCGGCTTATGTTTTTGGGATCGATCCAAGTTCTGTGGCTGGGCGACCGCCCGTAGGGCGAGCCACTGAATTTGACACGTTTCGACAGCGTGTGATTTACTTTTTCTCTTTGAGGGGTCGGATAGAATGTTTGCGGAGTTTACCTGTTCCCCAGCTCCAACGAGCAGTGTATTTACGTCCATCGACATCTTGGATAATGCACTTTCCTCGCGGTATCCCATCTTCAAACTTACCCGTAAAAGCAACGCCCTCAGCGGTGATAAAAGTTCCTTGTCCTTCGGGTACATTCCACATCCATTCTCCGTGATAGACATCGCCATTCGAGTAGTACATCGACCCAACGCCCCAACGACGATCTTTTGACCAATTGCCTATGTATTTGCTGCCATCGGCGTAGGTCATTGTGCCCTTGCCATTAAGTTCGGCATAATAAATTTCGCCAACATATACAGCTCCATTATTCCAACGTACAGTTGTTATACCTGTTTCGGGATCTGTTGTCATTTCAGCAACAAGGCTCTCCTTTGTAATCGGAGTCGTTGTCTTTCTTGGCTTTTTGGGCTTTTTTGCAGATTGATATGCCTTGGACTCGCCAAAGAACTTTTCATTAAACCGTCTTTGATCTTGCATTTCACGCTCCCAAGTGGTTGTATGGCCTGGGCCAAAGCGCGTAAATTGGGCATTCGCAATATTGGGCAAGCAGAAAATAGCCACGATAAGGATAAGTAAATATTTTTTCATAGTAGTTGTTTTTTTAGTTCATATTCAGCGTTTTGCAAAAAAACAAAATTTATTGACAAATGCAAAATTTTTCACTGAAAAATCGCATTTTTTCTTGCAATTTCCACGATATGCTAACAAAATCGCACTCGCTCTACCCGTTTGCGTTCGTCCGTTTACACTCCCCCCCTTCCTCCTTCTCCTCTCCTCTCCTCTCGCAAAGCGCCCCCCCCTCCAATAAACCCAAAACAAAAATTTGTTTCAGAAAATGCAGGGCGCAGGGCACGTGGGGTGGAGGAAGTGGCGTGGAAAACCGAGGAGTGTGGGCGGTGAGTAGTGTCGGTAGGCGTAAGAGTTAATCCAAGTTCTGAGGTAGTCGCGTGTTGTTGTTCGGGACATTGCGCAGGACCTAATTTTGAACCTTGAACTTTGTGCTCCAAATCGCCCTTTCGCGTCGGTCTGGCGTGGATTTGAGGGCTCGGGGAGGGCGTTTTGGGCAAACTTCTAATTTTTTACCACGAAATATGCCAAAAGATGAATAAAACCGCCCAAAAAATTGGCTCGTTAGCAATATGTTTTGTACCTTTGCGGTCTGTTTAGGTTAGATCGAAAGCAATACAGAAAATATCTAAAATAAAATATTTAAATCGATTTAAAAGTTATGGAAAACAAACTTCAAGAATTGACCCGCAAGCTCTATGACGAGGGTTTGGAGAAGGGTCGTGCCGATGCCGACAAGCTGGTAGCAGATGCTAAGGCTGAGGCTGCACGTTTGGTAGCTGAGGCTAAGGCTGAGGCTGAGGCAATCGTTAAGGCTGCTGAGGCTAAGGCTGAGGATCTGCGCAAGAACTCGATGGCCGAGATCTCGTTGGCAGGCAAGCAGGCTGTTGCTAAGCTCAAAGAGCAGGTTGCCGAGATGATCATCGCTAAGTCGACCGTTGAGGGCGTGAAGGCTGCAAATCTCGACGCTGAGTTCGTTAAGAATATGCTCGTTGAGGTGGCTCACAATTGGAACGGCGCATCGAGCGAGAGCGTATCGTTGGAGGCTCTGCTGCCCGAGGCAAAGAAGGCTGAGTTGGACGCTGCAATGGAGAAGAGCGCCAAGGAGCTTCTGGCTGCCGGTGTTGAGGTTGGCTACTCGAAGAACGTGAAGAGCGGCTTCAAGGTGGGCGCTAAGAATGGCGGTTACTACATCAGTTTCTCGGACGAGGATTTCAATGCGCTGCTCGGCGAGTACCTGCGCGATAAGGTTGCTGCATTGATCTTCGGTAAATAAACCGTCGGTATGTTTGAAAAGAATTACTATTGTCTGGTAGCCAGCCTGCGCGAGTACACGCTCGAAGCCGACAAGAAGGGTTTCGATGCGCGCGAGGTGATCGACGAGATCCGTCAGGAGCTCTCGAAGAGCGATCGCCACGCACTCGAACTGTTCTATGGTTACTACGACATTGAGAATATCATCGGCTTGAAGGCGGGTCGCTCGCGCTTCAATGTGCTGGGTAACTTCTCGCGTGAGGAGTTGGAGCAGCAGATTGCGCGCCCGACGGCGTTGCCTGCATATATGGCCGAGGTGCTTCGCGCATATGCCGACCCCGAAAACGAAGAGGCGGTGGGTCGTGTCGATCTGTCGCAGCCCATTGAGCACAATCTCTACGTGGCATACTACAAGGCTTGCGCCGAGTCGGGTTGCCGCTATCTGCGTGCTTGGGCTGAGTTCGACCGTACGCTGCGTAACGTGTGTGCGGCATACGCTGCGCGTCGTGGCGGAAAGGATGTGGCGAATGTTGTTGTCGGCGGTGGCGTGGTTGCTGAGGCTTTGTCGCGCAGTTCGGCTTCGGACTTCGGTTTGAAGGGCGAGCTGGACTATCTGGACGAGGTCGTAGCAGCAGTTGCCGATGAGCAGAATCTCGTCGAGAAGGAGCGCAAAATCGACCGTATCCGCTGGTCGATGGCCGAGGAGCTCGCCGAGAAGGACTACTTTAACATCAATACGATTCTCTCGTATCTGTCGAAACTGAATATCGTGCAGCGCTGGTTCTCGCTCGATGAGCGTGTAGGTCGCGCGATGTACGACGAATTGATCGCCTCGCTCAGTGGCCGTGAGGTTGTCGGCAAGGCGATTGAGAGCATTTAATCACAACGAATAAATAACAACAAAAAATAGAATAATGAAGACAACAGGGCGAGTATCGGGTATCATCTCGAACATCGTGATCGTGAAGGCCGACGGTGCAGTTGGTCAGAATGAGATCTGTCACGTATGGTGCGGTGAGACCCGAATGATGGCCGAGGTCATCAAGGTTGTAGGCGATGACGCCTACGTTCAGGTATTCGACAGTACGCGCGGTTTGAAGATCGGCGATAAGGTCGAGTTCGAGGGTCATATGTTGGAGGCAACGTTGGCTCCGGGTATTTTGTCGCGTAACTACGACGGTTTGCAGAACGACCTCGAAAAGATGAACGGTCTGTTCATCGAGCGCGGTTCGATCACCGACCCGATCGATTTCGAGCGCAAGTGGGAGTTCAAACCTCTGGCAAAGGCTGGCGACAAGGTGTCGGCAGGTGCTTGGTTAGGCGAGGTTCAGGAGCAGTGGGTTTCGCACAAGATTATGGTTCCGTTCGTGATGAACGAGAACTACACCGTGAAGAGCGTTGCAGCAGCAGGTGAGTACAAGGTTACCGACGTGGTAGCAGTTGTAACCGATGCTGAGGGTAAGGACCACGAGATTACGATGGTGCAGAAGTGGCCCGTGAAGCAGGCTATCCGTGCCTATGCAGCTAAGCCGCGTCCCTCGCGTGTAATGGAGACGGGTATCCGTTCGATCGATACGTTCAACCCCATCGCTGACGGTGGTACGGGCTTTATCCCCGGTCCCTTCGGTGCAGGTAAGACCGTGTTGCAGCACGCTATTTCGAAGCAGGCTGAGGCCGATATCATCATTATGGTTGCGTGCGGTGAGCGTGCAAACGAGGTTGTGGAGATCTTCGCTGAGTTCCCCGAGTTGGAGGACCCCCGTACGGGCCACAAGCTGATGGAGCGTACCACGATCATCTGCAACACATCGAATATGCCCGTTGCGGCTCGTGAGGCATCGGTTTATACCGGTATGACTCTGGCTGAGTACTATCGTGCAATGGGTTTGAAGGTTCTGCTGCTGGCTGACTCGACCTCGCGTTGGGCACAGGCACTGCGTGAGATGTCGAACCGTTTGGAGGAGCTTCCGGGTCAGGACGCGTTCCCGATGGACTTGTCGGCAATCATCTCGAACTTCTACTCGCGTGCAGGTCTGGTTGAGCTGAACAATGGCGCAACGGGTTCGGTAACATTCATCGGTACCGTATCGCCCGCAGGTGGTAACTTGAAGGAGCCCGTAACCGAGTCGACCAAGAAGGCGGCACGTTGCTTCTACGCACTGTCGCAGGGTCGTGCAGACTCGAAGCGTTACCCCGCAATCGACCCGCTGGATAGCTACTCGAAGTACTTGGAGTACCCCGAGGTAAGCGACTATCTTGACGAGCGTATCGGCAAGGGCTGGGTTGAGAAGGTCTACAAGGGTAAGACTCTGGTTCAGCGCGGTAAGGAGGCATCGGAGCAGATCAACATCTTGGGTGACGACGGTGTACCCGTTGAGTACCACGAGCGTTTCTGGAAGAGCGAGTTGATCGACTTCGTGATCTTGCAGCAGGACGCATTCGACTCGATCGATTGCAACTGCCCGATCGAGCGTCAGAAATATATGTATGAGAAGGTTTTGTCGGTTTGCGAGCACGATTTCGACTTTGTTGATTTCGACGAGTGTTCGAGCTACTTCAAGCAGCTGATCAACCTCTTCCGTCAGATGAACTATTCGGTTTACAAGAGCGAGTCTTACTATGCTTACGACAAGCAGATTGACGAGTTGCTTGCAACGAAAATCAACTAACATTTTGGAGTAGAAAGCTATGACAACAAGAGCATTTCAGAAGATATATACCAAAATCGACAACATTACCAAGGCGACCGTAACGCTGCGTGCTACGGGCGTAGGTAACGATGAACTGGCTACCGTAGGCGGTAAGCTGGCGCAGGTAGTGAAGCTCAACGGCGAGAACGTTACGCTTCAGGTATTCCAGGGTACCGAGGGTATCGCCACCAACTCGGAGGTGATTTTCCACGGTGAGCCCCCCAAGTTGAAGGTTAGCGACGCTTTGGCAGGTCGTTTCTTCAACGCTTACGGCGAGCCTATCGAGGGCGGTGAGCAGATCGAGGGTGAGGCACGTGTGATCGGTGGTCCGACCGTGAACCCTTTCCGCCGTATCCAGCCCAGCGAGCTGATCGCAACGGGTATCGCAGGTATCGACCTTAACAATACGATCGTTTCGGGTCAGAAGATCCCCTTCTTTGCCGATCCCGACCAGCCCTATAACGCCGTGATGGCAAACGTGGCTCTGCGTGCTAAGGCCGACAAGATCATCTTGGGCGGTATGGGTATGACCAACGACGACTTCCTGTACTTCAAGCAGGTGTTCGAGAACGCAGGTGCGCTGGATCGTATCGTGAGCTTCGTGAACACGACCGAGAATCCTCCCGTAGAGCGTCTGCTGGTTCCCGATATGGCGCTGACCGCAGCTGAGTACTTCGCAGTCGATAAGGGCGAGAAGGTTCTGGTACTGTTGACCGATATGACCCTCTACGCCGATGCGTTGGCTATCGTGTCGAACCGTATGGACCAGATTCCTTCGAAGGACTCGATGCCCGGTTCGTTGTATTCGGATCTGGCAAAGATCTACGAGAAGGCCGTTCAGCTGCCTAATGGCGGTTCGATCACCATTATCGCCGTAACCACTCTGTCGGGTGGTGACATTACCCACGCTGTGCCCGATAACACGGGTTACATCACCGAGGGTCAGTTGTTCCTGCGTAACGATACCGATACAGGTAAGGTTATCATCGACCCGTTCCGCTCGTTGTCGCGTTTGAAGCAGCTGGTTATCGGCAAGAAGACCCGCGAGGATCACCCCCAGGTGATGAATGCCTGCGTGCGTCTGTATGCTGATGCGGCTAATGCTAAGACTAAGTTGGAGAACGGTTTCGACCTGTCGGACTACGATGAGCGTGCATTGAAGTTTGCTCACGACTACTCGGAGAAACTGTTGTCGATCGACGTAAATATCGAGATCACTCAGATGCTTGACATCGCTTGGACTCTGTTCGGTAAGTACTTTACCACGTCGGAGGTTGCGATCAAGAACGAGTTGATCGAGAAGTATTGGAAGAAGTAACCAAGCCCCGTAAACGACAGGCAAATGGCTATTAAATTTCAATATAACAAGACTTCGCTTGGCGAGCTGGGCAAGCAGCTCAAAATGAGACAGAAGGCGCTCCCGACCATCAAGAGTAAGGAGAGTGCGCTGCGTCTTGAAGTCAAGAAAGCGAAGGGTACCGCGGCGGAATTTGAGCGTCGTCTGGCCGAGTTGTCGGCTCGCTACGACTATATGGTTGCGCTGTGGGGTGAGTTTGATGCCGACCTGCTGGCTGTCGAAGATGTGGAACTCTCCACTCAGAAGATTGCCGGAGTTCGCATACCTGTCCTGCAAGGCGTGAAGTTCAAAGAGAAATCTTATGATCTGTTCAGTTCGCCGATCTGGCTTTCGGACGGTGTAGCCCTTTTGAAGGAGTTGGCTACGCTGGGTCTGGAATCGCAGATCGCCGATCGCAAGAGCGAAATGCTGGACTACGCCCGCAAGAAAACTACTCAAAAAGTGAACCTCTACGAAAAGGTGCAGATACCTGGCTACGAGGACGCTATACGTAAAATTAAACGATTCTTGGAGGACGAAGAGAACCTCTCGAAGAGTGCTCAGAAGATCGTCAAAACCAAACATCAGCAAGCCGAGGAGGGCGAGAAGGTATGATAGTCAAGATGATACGATACGATTTCGTCCTGTATAGTGGCGAACATCAGCGCTTTTTGGAGCGTTTGCAGGAGCTGGGTCTGGTCGATGTGACGGTCACCGGCTGGGAGCCTTCGGAGCGCGACCTGCGAATGATTGCCGATGTTGAGGCCAAGACCAAGGTGGCTGAGGTGCTGAGCGCGAAGGCTGCCGAGGAGGGATTCGTTGCAGGCGAACCGTTTGCAACGGGCGAGGAGGCTTTCGAGGCATACAATGCGGCACAGGCCGAGGCGGTGGCTCTGCGTGGCGAGATTACTCGCTATGAGAAGAGCGCCGAGGAGCTGTTGCCGTGGGGTGAGTTCTCGACGGCAACCGTAGCCAAGATGGCTGAGCAGGGCGTTGTTCTGCGCTATTTCAGCTGCTCGACCAGCACCTTCGCCGACAATCAGGCGGCTTGGAACGAGCTCTATACGATCGCACCGATCTCGGAGCAGGGTGGTCAGAGCTACTTTGTGGTGGTAACCACACCCGAGGCTGAGATCCAGATCGACGCCGAGGAGATCAAGGCTCCCACGATGAGTTGCAGTGAGGCTGCGGCTCTGGCGGCAGAGAAGAGTGCGGCATTGGCCAAGACCGATGAGGTTGTGGCACGTGCGGCAGCAACGGCTGAGAAGGTTCAGGCGATGGCGGCTGAGGCACGCGAGAAGTTGCAGCTGGCAAAGGTTGTGGCTTCGGGCGAGAAGGCAGCCGATGGCAAGTTGGTAGTTATGGAGGGTTGGGCTGAGGCCGAGACCGCTGAGAAGGTCGATGCAATGCTCGAAGAGTACCCCTATATGATCTACTTGAAGAGCCAGCCGACCGAGGAGGACAACACTCCGGTGAAGTTGAAGAACAATCGCTTTGCGCGTCTGTTCGAGATGATCGGCGATATGTATGCACTGCCCAAGTATGGCACGTTGGATCTTACGCCCTTCTTCGGTCCGTTCTATATGCTGTTCTTTGCAATCTGTCTGAACGACGCAGGTTATGGTGCAATTCTGCTGGCGGCAGGTCTGGCACTCTACTTCAAGGGTGGTCAGGGCCTGCGTATGGCATCGCTGCTGACTATGGTCTGCGGTGGCGCAACCACGTTGTTCGGTCTTTATACCGGATCGCTGTTCGGATTGAGTATCCCCGATATGCTGGGCTATGAGAGTATCCAGAAGTCGCCGTTCCTCGATTTCCAGAACGACTTCTTCTCGATTGCGTTGGCACTCGGTGTGTTCCAGATTATGTTCGGTATGGCGATCAACATCGTGATGAAGACCCGCCTGTTCGGATTCAAGAGCGCAATGCCGCTGCTCGGTTGGTTTATCGTGCTGCTGTCGGGCGTATTGGCTCTGGCACTGCCTATGTTGAACGAGAATTGGGTGATCCCCTTCTTCACCGCATCGTCGCCCGCATTCTATGCTGCGGCAGGTCTGGGTGTGGCATTTATGCTGCTCTTCAACGGCAAGAACCCGATTATGAGTATTCTGTCGGGTCTGTGGGATACCTATAATAATATTACGGGCTTGCTGTCGGACGTACTGTCGTATATCCGTCTGTTCGCAATCGGTCTGTCGGGTGGTGTGCTGGCGCAGGTATTCAACCAGCTGTCGGTCGGTCTGACGGGTCTTGATGGCGGCATCGAGCAGTTCGGTGTAGGCACCATCTTCCAGATTATCGGCGCGTCGGCAATTCTGCTGATCGGTCACGGTATAAACCTCTTTATGTCGGCCATTTCGTCGTTCGTTCACCCGATGCGATTGACCTTCGTAGAGTTCTATAAAAATGCTGGCTTCGAGATGACTTCGCGTGCATTCAAGCCTTTGAAAAAAGAGATCAAATAAAATTTAATAACAAACAAAACAAAAACAATTTACAATTATGAGCACAACTTTGATTTTGGCCTACCTTGGTGTAGTATTGATGGTAGGTGTAGCCGGTATCGCATCGGCAGTAGGTACTGCAATCTGCGGTCAGGCAGCAGTAGGTTCGATGAAGAAGAACAATGGCGCCTTCGGTAGCTATATGATTCTGTCGGCACTTCCCGGTTCGCAGGGTCTGTACGGTTTCGTATGCTTCTTTATGGTTCAGGGTCTGATCTCGGCAGATATGTCGATGATTCAGTCGGCTGCTGTATTTGGTGCAGGTCTGCTGGTAGGTATCGTTAACCTGGCTGCTGCAATCTATCAGGCTAAGGTCTGCGCAAGCGGTATCGCTGCAATCGGTAACGGCCACGACGTGATGGGTAAGACCCTGATCTTGGCTGCATTCCCCGAGTTGTACGCAATTTTGACCGTTGCTGCAACCTTCCTTATCTCGAATGCAGTTGCTTAATTAGTCAATCAAATTTGACCGAAAAAGGTCGCGCCTCGCGTTGAGGTGCGACCTTTTTTTGTTTATCGAATAATTTCGCTATATTTGTGATAACTAATCCGAAGAATTGCTCTCGATGCAGATGTTGATATACGATATGGTTATGCGCAATTTCGATTTGCGATATGAGCGATTTGCGCGCTGGCTCAACCGAGAACTCTCGCAGCCGATGCCGCAGGGCGTGGTGGCCTATTGTATTAATATATATGATGGAGGCGATCGCCGTTGGTCGGCCGAGCTGGTCGGTTGCACATCGTTTGATGAGCAGAATAGCGATTGGGTGTGCGACGAACTCTTCTCGACCCGTCTTAATGTATTGAGCTGGCGAGGTGACCAGCATTGGCGCAATGTGCTCGAACAGCTGGCGAGTTTCTTGTCCCGTTATCAGCAGGAGGGGCGTCGAGCCGAGGTGCTCAATGCAGCCGAAGGAGTCGCCGTAGGATTTGTCGATGGCAATCTGATTATAACCAAAAACCGCGCATAGTTCATAGCGCGGTCTTTTTTTTGTGCCTGTCGAACTCTAATTCTCAACCCGCCAAAACGAATCGAGGGTCGATCCTGCGCGGACCGACCCTCGATAAATTTCAGCTTAGAGCTGCGGAGCTAATTACTTCGCAACGTTTGCCAAGTTAACATCGTTCTTAGCCTTCTCAGCCAAGTCCTTGTTCTTAGCGATAGCGTTCTTCAAGTAAGCAGCAGCCTCGCTAACCTTACCCTCCTTAGCAGCGATTACAGCGCGCAGGTACTCAGCGTTAGCCGAGTTGTCACCCTGCAGAGCCTTCTTAGCAGCAGCCAGGTTACCGTTCTGGTACTCAGCGATAGCAGCGTTGTAGCCGGTCAGCTTGTTAGCAGCGTCGGTGTAGTTACCCTCAGCAGCAGCAACCAATGCCTGAGCCTCCTTCGAAGCGGTAGCAGCATACTTCTTAGCCTCCTTCAAGTTGCCCTCAGCAGCGTTAACCATAGCGATGTTGTTGTTAACCTCGCTCGATGCAGCCAACTTAGCAGCCTTCTTGAATGCGTCAGCAGCCTCCTTGTAGTCGCCCATCTCCGACAGAGCAACACCCAGGTTGTTGTAAGCGCGAGCATCGTTGAACTTCTTAGCGCAAGCCTCGTAGATCTTAGCCTTCATAGCGGGATCCTCGTACAGAGTAGCAGCGTACATCATCTCCTCGCAATCCAGATCCTTCAAGTTCGAAGCAACGCAAGCCTTCAACTCGTCGTCGGTCTTGCTTGCCAACTCAGCGGTCGAAACAACCTTAGCGCGACGCAATGCGGGCAGAACGTCCTCCTTCAATGCGCTGTAAACCTCCGACATATTCTTGATCTCAGCCTCACGGGTTACGGGCGAATCATAGAGCTTCAGAACCTGCAGAATCAGATCCTTATCCTCCATATCCGATGCAGCAACCAGCTCCTGGAAACCTTCCCAGTCCTCACCGAAGCCTTCGTCGTTGTAGGTCAGACCCTCGATGTCAGCCAACTTCTTCTCAACAGCTGCACGGCCAGCCTTACCACGCTTAACCGACAGATCGTTGTTCAACTTCTCGGGACCATCGGGCGATGCGTAACCCTCAACGAAGATGTTACCTGCCTGCGAGTTCTCCTTATCCTTGTTAGCCATAACGAACTCCTTGAAGAGCTTAGTCTGCTCGTCGTTCAGAGCCTTCTTGCCAACCTTAGCCTGGTTGATGTTGTAGAGGATGTAGAGCTTGCTGTCAACAGTCTCCGACTTCTTGAAGTTGTCAGCCATATACTGCATAGCGTCAGCATAGTTCAGGTCGCTCTGCAAGGTGTTGATACCCTTAGCAACGGTTACGGTTGCCAGGTCAACAGCTACGAAGTTGCTGTAGTTCTCGCTGCACTTGCTGCTGCACTTGCTCTCAGTGCGGAGCTCCAGAGTCGAGATCTTAGCACGCTCGTCGTAGGGGAAAGTAACGGTCTGAGTGTACTGACCACCCTTTGCCCACGAGATAACGGTGTAGTTGTCGTTTACGTTCTCGCCCTGAACGTACTTGGGAGTACCTGCGATCTCGCCGCCCTCGAATACCAGTACGGGAGTGATCTTCAGAACTGCGCCCTCATTGAAATACTTGGGAGGGAACTTAACAGTGATGTTTGCAGTTACCTCGCCGTTGTTCAGCGAAAGAATCTCAGGAGTACAGCTGTACTCTACCTGATCGATTTTCTTGCCCATCTTCTTGTAGCAATCGCAGCTGGTGAAAGCGAAAGCAACAACTGCAAGAGTCAAAGCCAACTTTGCAAAATTTTTCATAGTGAGTGTTAAATTAAAATGTTTGAATTATTTAAGTTTTGTTATTCTCTGTTACTCAGTGCCTTACACTCCATTATGCCCTCATCAGCCTCAGTTCGCGACGCGCGTCACGCTCGCCCTTGCGCGTATGTACGCATAATAGAATATGCAAATATAATCCAAAATTAAAAAAAAAGCAACCGATTGCCCAAAAAATATGGCATTCGGCTGCTTTTTTCTGCTGTTGGGCTAAGTTCTACCTTCGCCTAACGCTATTTTTGCGTTACTACTCTTCGCGCTTGGGACGGTGCTCGCGGTTGTCGCGGCGGGGACCACGGTGCTCGTGGTTGTGCTCACGACGGGGTGCGCGACGCTCCTCCTCAGCTCCCTCCTCGCGGGGCAGCAATGCCTTGCGCGACAATTTGAGCTTGTTGGTCTTGGGATCAACGCCGATCAACTTAACCTCGATCATATCGCCCTCTTTCAGACCGGTCTCGTCCATAGTCTCGTAGCGACGGTGACCGATCTCCGAGATGTGCAACAATGCGTCCTTACCGGGAAGGATCTCAACGAATGCACCGAATGCTACGATCGACTTGATCTTACCGTTGTAGATCTCGCCAACCTCGGGGATAGCTACGATAGCCTTGATGCGAGCCAGAGCGGCGTCGATAGCCTCCTTGTCCTGACCGAAGATATCAACGATACCCTTGTTGTCAGCCTCGGTGATGGTGATGGTGGTGCCGGTCTGCTTCTGCATCTCCTGGATAACCTTACCACCAGGACCGATAACTGCGCCGATGAACTCCGAAGGAATCGAGATCTGAACGATGCGGGGTACGAAGGGCTTGAAGTCCTCACGGGGCTCAGCGATGCACTCAGTCATCTTGTCCAGAATGTGCAGACGACCCTCCTTAGCCTGCTGCAATGCCTTAGCCAGCACCTCGTACGACAGACCGTCTACCTTGATATCCATCTGGGTTGCGGTGATACCGTCGCGGGTACCCGTAACCTTGAAGTCCATATCACCCAAGTGGTCCTCATCGCCCAAGATATCCGACAGAACGGCATACTTGCCGCTTGCCGAGTCGGTGATCAGACCCATTGCGATACCCGAAACGGGCTTCTTGATCTTCAAACCCGAATCCATCAGTGCCAGCGTACCTGCGCAAACGGTAGCCATCGACGACGAACCGTTCGACTCCAAGATATCGCTCACAACGCGAACTGCATAGGGGTTCTCCTCGCCAACGGGAACCATCGGCTTCAATGCACGCCAAGCCAGGTGACCGTGACCGATCTCACGACGGCTCAACGAACGTGCTGCCTTAGCCTCACCGGTCGAGAACGGGGGGAAGTTATAGTGCAGTACGAACTGCTCGGTACCCTGTACCAGCACCTCGTCGATCTGCTTCTCGTCGAGCTTCGTACCCAGAGTTACGGTAGTCAGCGACTGGGTCTCACCACGGGTGAAGATAGCCGAACCGTGAGCTGCGGGCAGGTAGTTGATCTCGCACCAGATGGGGCGGATCTCGTTGCACTTACGGCCGTCCAGACGCAGACCCTCGTCGAGGATCATATTACGCATAGCCTTCTTCTGAACGTCGTCGTGGAAGTAACGCTTGATCAGCGGCAACTTCTCTTCGAGCTCCTCCTCGGTGAAGCGTGCAGCGAACTCAGCCTCGATAGCCTCGAATGCCTCAGCGCGCTCGTGCTTTGCGGTGCCGCTGGTAGCCACTGCGTAAGCCTTGTCGTAGGTCTCGGCGATGATCTGCTGGCGCAGCTCCTCGTCGTTCACCTCGTGGCAGTAGGTACGCTTAACGTCCTTGCCCAGCTCCTTGCTCAACTCGATCTGAGCTGCGCAGTGCTTCTTGATCTCCTCGTGAGCGAACTTGATGGCTTCGAGCATAACGTCCTCCGAAACCTCCTTCATCTCACCCTCGACCATCAGGATGTTGTCGATAGTACCGCCGACCATAATGTCGAGGTCTACCTCCTTCATCTGCGAGAAGGTGGGGTTGATGATGAACTCGCCGTTGATACGAGCTACGCGAACCTCCGAGATGGGGCCGCCGAACGGAATGTCCGAAACTGCCAAAGCAGCCGACGCAGCCAAACCGGCCAGAGCGTCAGCCTGAATATCCTTGTCAGCCGAGATCAAGTTAACGGTTACATATACCTCAGCGTGGAAATCCGAGGGGAAAAGGGGGCGCAGAGCGCGGTCGATCAGACGAGCAACGAGGATCTCGTTGTCGCCGGGGCGAGCCTCACGCTTGAGGAAGCCGCCGGGGAATCGTCCGCACGAAGCGTATTTCTCTTTGTAATCTACCTGTAAGGGCATAAAGTCGGTGTCGGGTTTAGCGTCCTTAGCCGCTACAACCGTAGCGAGCAACATAGTGTCGCCCTGCTTTACCACAACCGAACCGTCGGCCTGCTTGGCCAACTTACCTGTTTCGATGATAATCTCGCGGTCGCCGCTCAATTTGATCACCTTCTGTGTTGCGTTGTACATCTTGTGTCAGTTTATTATTTTTTACCTCTTGTGTTTCAATAGTTAAGCGCACCGCATATGTGCGCTCTAAGTACGCAAATGAAGGCAATTCTTTGCAAATTGCCTTCATTGCGACTTTGCCTCGTGTACGTCCTCTTACTTACGGAGGTTGAGGGCCTTAACGATTGCGCGGTAGCGCTCGATGTCGACCTCTTTCAGGTACATCAGCAACTTACGACGCTTACCAACCAAACGCAGCAGTGCGCGCTGGGTGCCGAAGTCGTGCTTGTTGCTTTTGAGGTGCTCAGTAAGGTGGCTGATACGGTACGAGAACAATGCGATCTGGCTCTCAGGCGAACCGGTATCGGTGTTAGACTTGCCGTACTGACCGAAAAGCTCCTGCTTTTTCTCTGCTGATAAATAGCTCATAAATAGTTTGTTTTTTATGGTTCCACTCTACGATGGATTCGCCTTATCGAATACCACCAGAGCGTGGGCGCAAAGATACTACTTTTTTTCGCATTCCAACAACGCTTTACCTTAATTTTTTACGCGCAAGTTGTAAAATATTACGAAAATTGTTATATTTGTCGTGATTTTTGGACTTTGCGACCTCTGAGGCGTGCGCAGTGTAGTCAAATCTAATTGTTTGCGAGATGAATAGATGGTTGAATATTAGTCGAATTGGCCGCTTGGCGGTGGTCGTGATTCTGGTTTCGCTGGTCGGTTGCGTGCAGCCCGCATCGGAACAGGAGTATGTGCGTGTCGAGGGTTTCGGCATCGGCACAACCTACCGAATTATTGCGCGTGCCGAGTCGGGCGGTGTGCCCGAAATCAAGCAGGCTGCCGAGGCTGTTTTTGCCGAGATGACCGCCTCGATGTCGATCTTCGATTCGACTTCGCTCGTGAGTCGCATCAATCGCAACCAGACCGACTCGGTCGATATGCATATCGCGCAGATGATCTCGCTGGCGCGTGGCGTGAATGCGATCAGCGGGGGTATGTACGACGTGACGGTTGCGCCGCTGACCGAGGCCTATGGTTTTGCGGGTGGCGTGGCGCAACAGCAACCCAACGTGGACTCGCTGTTGGAGTTTGTCGGAATGGATAAAATGGAGATCGAGCAGGGTCGCATCATCAAGAGCGATCCGCGTGTGCGTCTCGATTTCAACTCGATAGCCAAGGGCTATACGGTCGATTGCATTGCGGCCGAGATCGCGCGAATGGGCGTGGCCGATTATATGGTCGAGGTTGGCGGTGAGATTGTCTGCCGAGGTCGCAACCCGAAGGGTGGTGCGTGGCGCATTGCGGTCGATTCGCCCTACGATGGCAATATGAACCCCGGAGAGAACTGCCAGGTGATCATCGCGATGACCGATCGTGCGCTGGCAACGTCGGGTAACTATCGCCGCTACTATATTGATAATGAGGGGCGTAAGATTGCCCATACGATAAATCCCTTGACGGGCGAGAGTGTCATCACCAATCTGCTGTCGGCAACGGTCATCGCACCGACGGCGGCCGAGGCCGATGCTTTGGGAACGATGTGTATGTCGCTCGGTTTGGAGCGCGCCAAGGAGGTGATTTCGGCTCTTGACGGGGTCGATGCCTACCTGATTTCGGCGGCTCCCGAGGGCTCGGACGAAGATTTCAATGTGTGGTACACCCCCGCAATGGAGGAGTTGATTCTGCGATAGACTATGAAACGAGCTCGATTGATATATAACCCACGTTCGGGTATGGGGATCACGTCGATTGCGATGTCGCTCGACCGCATCACGGCGCTCTATGCCGAGCGAGGTGTCGAATTGGAGGTACGTGAGATCGACTTTGAGGTGCAGCCGGCGGCTCTGCTCGAAGGTCTTGATGCGAGCTACGACCACCTGCTGGTGGCGGGTGGCGACGGAACGGTCAACTACATCGTCAGCGAAATGTTGCGCGAGGGACTTGACTTGCCGCTGGGTGTGATTCCGTCGGGTACGGCCAACGATTTTGCCTCGACAATCGGTATGCGTTCGAATCCGATCGAGGCGTGCCGACAGATACTCCAAGGAGAGCCCCGACCGACCGATATCGGCGTGGTGAATGGTCAGTGTTTCGTCAATGTGTTCAGTTTCGGATTGTTCACCAATGTGTCGCAACACACGCCCACACGACTCAAAAATGCTATCGGCAAGGCGGCATACGTTGTGGGTGGTGTGATCGATTTTGTCAAAATGCACCCGATTCCGATCGAGATCCGTTCGGACGATGGCGATTGGAGTGGCGATGCGCTTATGGTGCTGGTTTTCAATGGCAAAACGGCGGGTAGCTTCCCGTTGGCAAAGATGGCCGAGGTGGACGATGGTTACCTCGATGTGTTGGTTTTGAAGGCGGGTGCGGTGCCTGCGCTGACGGCTGTGCCGACCTTCCTGCACTATGTTTTTGGTCGAGGTACGGAGCCGCCGCGTGATGTGCTGCACCTCCATTGCAGCCGCATCGCGATTAGCTCGACGCTCAACGAGCCGACCGATGTCGATGGCCAGCCGGGTCCCGAACTGCCGATTGAGATGGAGTGTCGCGCGGGTGCGGTGCGTGTGATTCGACCTTAGAATATGATTACGAAAATAATACCCAATAAATAATTAATGATGAACCCAAATTTCAATAAATTATCGGTTTCGGAGATTCGCAATAAGGTAGCGGACCCGTTCTACTATTCTGATGATCTGGTGATTGCCTACATCAACCGTCGCAATGCCCCTGTTGTGGCTACGCAGTTCGATGGCTTTGTGGCGATGATCGTGATGCAGGGATCGGCACGTGTGACCTTAGGTGCAGAGACCTACGACCTGAAACCCAATATGCTGGTCTATATCCACAGCGACAATGTGTTGCGACGAGTGGAGTGCAGCCACGATGCAACGGCATACCTGGTAGCTTTTTCGCATAAGTTTATCTCGGACGTGCCGGTCGATATCTCGACTTCGCTGCCCGTCTATCTGCGTTTCGGCAAGTCGCCGTGCGTCGAGCTGACCGATGTCGATGTGGCCGAGATTCGCCAGCTGTTTGGTCTGATTAAGACGATGTTACGCTCGGATAAGGAGCGCCATAAGAGCCATATCATTCAGACTCTGTTCACGACCGTTTTCTACATCTTGTCGGACATCAACCAGCGCCGTGAGGTGCATACCAAGCAGGGTCGTTGTGAGGTTATCTTCGAGCAATTCACCCAGCTCTTGCAGGAGCATCACAAGCGTGAGCGCAACGTAGGTTTCTATGCCGAGCAGATGAACATCACGCCCAAATACCTCTCGTCGGTGATCAAGGATATCAGCGGCAAGACGGCAGCACGCTGGATCGACGAGTATGTGATTTTGGAGGCAAAGACGCTGTTGAAGTACTCGGGAATGAGTATTCAGGAGATTGCCAATGTGCTCAATTTCTCGACTCAGTCGTTCTTTGGCAAATATTTCAAGCAGCATACGGGCTGCTCGCCTTCGCGTTTCAAGCGTCAGGGTTAGTCGAAGAGTCGTTATATGAAGACGCAAAACGGATATTCACTCTCCGAGGAGATCGTCAACAGCTCGACACACGCCGTGGGGCTCGTGATGGGAGTGGTCGTGTGTCTGATCTTTTTGGTGAAGGGCACAGTTGCGGAGTCGTGGGTGGTGACTGCGAGTTTCGTGCTCTATCTGTTTGGTGTGGTCAGTTCGTATGCCACATCGACCATCTATCACGCCACGCCGGCCCGCAAGGTCGAGGCAAAGGCGCTGGCTCGCAAGTTCGACCACGCCGCAATCTATTGGCACATTGCAGGTAGCTACTCGCCCGTGACGCTGGTGGCGATGCTGGGCGGTGGCGAACGGGTGTGGGGCCTGGTCATCTTCTCGTTCGTGTGGCTCTGCGCGATAGTGGGCACCTCGCTGAGTTTCCGCAAGATGAAGGCGCAGAGCTATCTCGAAACCACCTGCTACTGCCTGATGGGACTGACTATTCTGGTGGCCTTCAAACCATTCTATGAGTGCTGCGGATTGGCGATAATGTTGTGGGTCATCGGCGAGGGCGTGGCCTATATCGCGGGTGCGGTGCTGTATAGTTTCAAGAAGATTCCCTATATCCACTCGGTCTTCCACCTGTTTGTGCTCCTTGGCGATGTTTGCCATATGATTGCTACTTGGAAGATTTTGCAGATGTTTGTGTTGTAAATATTTGACGCGACAGATACGAAAAAATCCCCTGCCCGTTTGGGTGGGGGATTCTTGTTTTATCGAGCAACGACCTTTTTTATAGCGCAGCAATCAGCTCGTCAATCTGTTGGTCGGTTGTCGCCCAGCTGGTTGCCAGACGGACTATGGTGCAGTCGGTGTGTTGCTCCCACGTGCTGAATGTGGTGATTGCCGAAAGTTGCTCCAACTGCTTGGGCCTTAGGCGCAGAAATATCTGATTCGAGAGTGTCGGCGAGGCCAGCTCGTAGCCTTTCTCTACCAAAGCACGACTCAGACGCTCGGCCTGTCGAACCGCATTTCGGGCGATGTCGAGGTAGAGATTGTCGGTGAACAACGTGTCGAACTGCACCCCGAGCAACCACCCCTTGGCCAAAAGTGCACCCTGCTGCTTGATGAGGGTCGTGAAGTGTGGAATCTGCTCGCTGTGCGTTGCGACCACCGCCTCACCCATCAGTGCGCCCACCTTCGTGCCACCTATATAGAATATATCGCACAAGCGCGCCATATCTGCCAGCGTGAAGTCGGCCGAAGGAGCCGCCAGAGCATAACCCAATCGCGCGCCATCGGCAAAGAGCGGCAACTTCCAGCGGCGGCACACCTCGCTCAGCGCCTCCAACTCCGCAAGCGAGTAGATCGTGCCCAGCTCGGTCGGCTGCGAGATATAGGCCATTCCGCTCCACACGGCGTGGTCGCGGTTTTCGTCGCCACGTTCGCGCGCGAGGTAGGCCTCCAAACGATCGGCCGACAGCTTGCCATCGACATTTTCGATCGTCAGCACCTTGTGTCCCGTGGCCTCGATTGCGCCCGCTTCGTGTACGGCAATGTGGCCCGTGTCGGCTGCCACAACACCCTCATAGGGGCGGAGTATCGAGCGGATTATGGTTGCGTTTGTCTGCGTTCCACCCACCAGAAAGCGCACATCGGCTTCGGGCGCACCACACGCCTCGCGGATACGACGCACGGCCGAGGCACAATACTCGTCGGTGCCATAACCGCCGATCTTCTCGAAGTTGATCTCGGTCAGCCGTTCGAGAATCCTCGGGTGCGCACCCTCCATATAGTCGCTATCGAAGTGGAACATAGTTGCTTAGTATCAATTATTTAAGATGACCGTTGCGGAGCAGCCACTCGGCAATCTGCACAGCATTCAGTGCCGCTCCCTTGCGAATCTGGTCGCTCACGCACCAGAACGAAAGGCCATTCTCGCAGGTCAGATCCTTGCGGATACGACCCACATAGACGGGATCCTTGCCAGCCAGGAACAGCGGCATAGGATAGATCTTATCCTGCGGCTCGTCCATCAGTACCACGCCCTCGGCCTCGGCAAATGCCTTGCGAGCCTCCTCGATCGAGATCGGGCGTTCGGTTTCGAGCCAGATGCTCTCCGAGTGGGCGCGCATAACGGGCACGCGCACGCACGTAGCGCTCACTGCTACGTCCGAGTGCATAATCTTGCGGGTCTCGTTGAACATCTTCATCTCCTCCTTGGTGTAGCCGTTGTCGGTGAAGACATCGATATGCGGAATGACGTTGTAGGCCAGCTGGAAAGCGAATTTATTGACCGTCGGCTCCTCGCCACGACCCAGCTCGGCATACTGCTCCACCAACTCGTCCATCGCTGCGGCACCTGCGCCACTCGCCGACTGATAGGTCGAAACGTGTACGCGACGAATGTGCGACAGACGCTCGATAGCCTGCAATGCCACCACCATCTGAATCGTGGTGCAGTTGGGGTTGGCGATGATACGTCGGGGCGGATTCATCGCGTCCGTGGCGTTCACTTCGGGCACAACCAGCGGAATGTCCTCCTCCATACGGAATGCGCTCGAATTGTCGATCATCAACGCTCCGTAGCGGGTGATCGTGTCGGCAAATTCGCGCGACGTGCCTGCACCTGCCGAGGTGAACGCAACGTCGATATCGCGGAAATCGTCGTTATGTTGTAAAAGCTTGACACGCACCGCCTTGCCATTGAACATATATTCACGACCTGCGCTGCGCTCCGATCCGAACAGACGCAGTTCGTCGATCGGGAATTGACGCTCGGCCAAGATGCGCATCAGCTCCTGACCGACTGCGCCGCTTGCACCTACGATAGCAACTTTCATCTCTTAGTCTTTCAATTAGTTGTCAATTAGTCGAAGAATTCATCTTCGGTCTCAGTTTGTGCCTGCTCGCGGTTCTCCTCTTCGCAGTCATAGACCACCACGTTGTTCGGACGCGAGAAGGTGTCGGTCGGCTTGACGCCAAGGCGCTGATCGGCATAGACCTTCGTGATGAAACGACCGAAGATGGGCAGAGCCAATGCCGCACCACCTTCGCCGGCACCCGAAATGTGTACCGACTGATCCTCGCCACCGCACCAAGCACCCGCCACGAGGTTGGGCGTCACACCCACAAACCACGCGTCGCGGTTCTCGTTCGACGTTCCGGTTTTACCTCCCACTTCGCCCGTCACGTTGTAGGCCCAGCGCAGACGACCTGCCGTGCCCGCACGAACTACGTTCTGCAACATTCCGAGCATTGTGTAGGCAGTCTGCTCGCTGATAGCGTCCTCGGTGGGCGGAATGAACGTTGCCAGCAGGTTACCCTGACGGTCCTCGATACGGGTTACGAAGATAGGCTCGGTATGCACACCTCGATTTGCGAAGGTACAGAATGCACCCGTCAGCTCGAACAGCGACGCCTCCGACGAACCCAGACACAATGCCCACTGCGGGTCGATATAGCTGTCGATACCCATATTGTGAATGAAATCAGCCACGGCAGCAGGCTGCTTCGACTGCTTCATAATCCACGCCGAGTAGTTGTTGCGGCTGTTGGCCAGACCCCAGCTCAGCGGGTGGAGCTTGCTGTCATACGGATCGCGGTTGGCCTCCTTGGGTGTCCAAGGCGTACCGTTGTCGGTCTCGATCGTCACGGGCTCGTTCATCACCTGCGTGCAGGGAGTCAGACCCAGGTGGTCGATCGCAAAGGTATAGATGAAGGGCTTGATTGTCGAGCCGATCTGTCGCTTGCCCTGCTTAGCCAAATCGTACTTGAAGTAGCGGAAGTTGGGACCTCCGACATATGCTTTGACGTGACCTGTCGAGGGATCCATCGCCACAAACGAGGCGCGCAGAATCTGCTTGTGATGCAGGATCGAGTCGCGCGGAGTCATCGTGGTATCGCGGTCGCCCTTGTAGGTGAAGATCTTCATACGGCACGGACGATCGAACGAAGCGTAGATCTCCTCCTCGGGCACACCGGCCTTGTTCATCTGGTAGTAACGATCCGAGTAGCGCATTGCGTTGCGCAGAATACGCTCGATGTCCTCCTTGCTCTGGTTACGGAAGAGCACGCCCGTATTCTTCACCTGACGATCCATACGCGGCTGCACGTCCGAGGTCATATGCTCCAAGAGAGCCTCCTCGGCATACTTCTGCATCGACGAGTTGATCGTGGTGTAGATCTTCAAACCGTCACGATAGATGTTGTAATCCGTACCGTCGGCCTTCTGATTCTTCTGGCACCAGCCGTAGAGCGGATTGTTGTTCCATTGGTCGAGAGCCTGGTCGAAATCCCAATCGTTGTTGAACTGCGAACGCTTCGGGCGGGGCTGATTCATCACCAAACGCAACATCTCGCGGAAGTAGGTTGCCGTACCGTCGTTGTGCGAAATGGGGCGGTAGTTGAGCTGAATGGGCAGTGCCGAGAGCGAGTCGTATTGAGCACGTGTGATGCAGCCATTGGCACGCATACGCGACATCACCGTGTTGCGTCGAGCAATCGAGTGATCGTAGTTCAGTACGGGGTTGTAGCGTGTAGGTTTGTTCACAACGCCAACCAACACGGCCGCCTCCTGAATATTGAGCTGATCGGGCGTCTTGTTGAAGAATGTTCGCGCCGCCGACTTGATACCGTAGGCATTCGAGCCGTACTCGACCGTATTGAGGTACATTGCGATGAGCTCCTCCTTGGTGTAGTTGTATTCGAGTTTCACAGCGGTGATCCACTCTTTGAGTTTCGAGATCACCAGGCTCGCCTTGCGCATCACGGGACCACGCGAGGTTGTGTCGCGCGGGAAGAGGTTTTTGGCCACCTGCTGGGTGATTGTACTACCACCGCCCTGACCCGAGTTGCCGAGTGCAATGGTCTTGACACCCACACGGATCAGCGCCTTGATGTCGATACCCGAGTGCGAGTAGAAACGCTCGTCCTCGGTCGAGATCAGAGCCGCCACAACGGCCGGCACCGAGTCGCCATTGAGTTGCAACATCAGCGAGCTATCCTCGGGGAAGAGGTCAGCATACTCGACATACGAACGGTTCTGCACGAAGAACGAGCCGAGGACTTTGCCATCTTCCGAGTAGATTTCGGTTGCGATGTTGCTTTTGGGGTTCTCCAACTCCTCGAACGAGGGCAGCTTGCCGAACAGACCGATAGCGGTCAGCAGGAGCAGGAAGAAGAGCAATGCAAACGGAAACATTGCGATGATCCACAGCCACTTAACCATACGAGGTTGCTGTGCTTTGGGTTTTGCGTTATTGGTCTTTTGTGCCATATTTTTTTAACTGAATAACGTAATCGGATTAGAACTATCGTACAAAGTTACAACTTTCTCGGCAAATGACGAAATGCCGAGCCACTTTTCTATGAAAAGTGACGCAACTTACTGCACGATGAGCGAGATTGAGGCGGCGGATCAGATTGGCAGACCTACGCCGGCCGAGAAGTGAACGCCCTTGCGATTGCTCGGTTTGTAGAGCGAAAGATTGATTGTGAAGGTCGAGGCTGCGGGCGTGCGCATAACGTTGAAGTCGATGATCAGATCACCGCCAAACGAATTGACACTCTGCCAATTATGCTGTTGGGTCTTGTCGTCGAACGTGCGCATTGTGGCGTAGTTGAAGCCCACATTCAGCGCGAGGCGCTTGAAGAAAATCGCACCCGGAATACCGAAGTCGGGATAGCACAACGGCAACTGATAGTCGATCGCCGTCGCAACATAGCGCGAGGGGCTCGACGTGAGGGTGTACTCCGCACCGCGAGGGTAGAGGTCGCGATGCTGGAACGAGTAGCGCTTGCCCTTCTCGATGGTCTGGAATGCACCGCGCAGACGCAGCGAGTGGTTGCGTGCAACGCCCGGCGTCAGCGCCTGTCCGAACAGCGCAAAGGTGTGTGCAAAGTCGCTATTTGTCGGGTTGAACGAGTGGGTCAGACGCAGGGCATAACCCCAGCGCGGACGCATATTTCGGTATGCCGAACGTACATTGTCGCCGAGAGTTATCTGCGAGGTTAAACGATTGATACCCTGACGATAATCCTTGTTCGTGAAGTCATACAGCAAGCCGTTGTAGTACTCCCAATCGACCACGGGCGTGAGGTAGTGCATATGGTGACCGCTCGTCAGCTGCATTGGCAACGAAAGACGTGCGCCGACCATAGCATATTTTTTGAGTTCCTGCGTGGGATCGGCAGCCTCCTCCGAAGGTTTGTAGACGGGTTGCGTCGCGCCGCCATACTGACCCTTCAACTCGATGTGAGGTCCGAGTGCGCGGAAGTCGATCGCACCACGGATCATCGAGCCGCGATCGCGTCGCCAACCGTATGTGGCATAGGCGGTTACCGACGAAAGCAGGTTCTGCGAGGCGAGCGTTACGCCCCACTGCGGATCGAACGTGAAGTTGTCGATCGCCTCAAACAGATCGATCGAAACGGGTGCCCAGCTGTGGAATTTGAAGTAGTGCAAACCCTTGCGATAGCGTTTCGAGGGCAGTTGTTCGTGCTGTGCAGCGAGCGTGACCGAATCGACGCGCACCGTGTCGAGATTCAGAACGGGCATACGGCGGCGTGGCGGATTAACCAGCTCGGTGGGTGTCTGCGCCCACTCGACGGTGCGTATCGAGCTATCAAGCGGTTGAGTTGCAATCAGATAACCACGATCGTCGTAGGTCGTAACCAACAGTCGGTCTGTGGCAGGTGCGGGGTCGAACGAGCCATATTCCGACTCGGTGAGCTGCCACTCTCGGCCCGATGCGAGGTCGAGGGCGTGTGCCTCGTCGCGTCCCGAACGGATCGACCCGAAGTAGAGTCGGCCATCTTTGGCGCGCAGGTCGCTGAGGGTGACGTATGCCGCGCGTGTCAGGCGTCGGTCGTTGCCCGCGCTATCGACCTCGCCAATGTACATTCCGTCATCGTTCGTGCCGATATAGTAGAGATTGCCGCTTGCGTTATCCCACGCCAAGCCGTGAATCTCCTCGCTCAAAGGCTTGCTCATCAGCGTGTTGCTTCGTCCGGCACGACCCGTTGCGATTGAGTAACGACCCTCGGGAGCATACTCGACCCAAGCCAGCGAGTCGGCCTCGATCGGGGTGGGGTAGAGTATGTTTGCGTCGGTTGCGATCGTGTGGGTGCGCCCCGTGCGAAGGTCGGCCCAGCATAGGCGCGAGTCGTAGCGCTCGTCCCACAGCAGGCTGCGGCGGTACTCGGTCCACCACAAACGGCCATCATCGCCGAGTGCGGGGCGGGTGCTGACCGAGCCGATATAGCTGATCAGTCGCTCCTCGCCCGTACGGAGGTCAACCTCGACCAGACGAGCCGAACGATCGAAGTCGCTCTTGACGGCTACGACGTGCTCAGAGTCGATTGCCTGCGGGTGCGAGTATGTGGTGTAAGATGTTGTCGGAGTTGCGATTACGCTTGTCGAGGGCTCCACCTCGGGCAACGTATTCCAATGTGCTTGCAGCGAATCGAACGCCTCGGAAAACAGCTCGCGGGTGCAGGTGCCCACTCGTTTTCGCAGTGCGATATAGTTGGCAACAATCAGGAACGGATAGCGCGACGAGTAGTCTGCTACCTCGTCCCAAATCACACGGTTGTACTTGTTGTAGGCGTGTGCAGTGATCTGATAACCAAGCTTGTAGTGGTCGGGAATATGCTCACGGTATGAGCCGCAGAACCAGCGGTCGGGGTTGCGCCCATCGACAATCTTGCCCTGCTTGGCGCGGTAACCAATCGTGAACGAAGGTTGACGACCACGTCCGAACGTGCTCATATCGGTCTCGATCATCGTCGCATCGCCCTCGATCACCCACAACGGCAGACCGATCAGACTGACCAGAGCTCCCTGCTCGCCCAGAAGGTAGTAGAGCGCGCGGAAAGTGTTGCGGTTGAGGTTGTTGTATTGAACGGCGTGGCGCTGTTCGTGTGCCGAAAGTTGTTTGAGCCACGGCATCGAGTAGCTCTCAATGTCGGGCGGCGTGAGCATCTCGATACGGCGTGGTGCCCACATCACAATGCCGTTCGAGGCGTTGTTCTGGGTGTGCATAACCACGGGAATCTTCATCGCTCCACGGCGAAATCCGTAGTCGATATCCTGCCCCGCAGCGTTCAGAAAGTGCAACGTGCGGCGCGCAATAGTGTCGAAATTGGTGGGGTAGACCACGCGGAAACGGTCGGTGCGAATCTGCTGCCAGCGTGTCGATGCAGGGTCAGCACCCCAATCGTAATATTGTCCTTGCGCCCCGATCGCAAAGATCAGCGCGACGATCGTAAATGCTATTCTGACGATACTACGCATTGAGTTTGAGAGGTTTATGCTCCTGCCTTTTTTGCTTTGTAGCCCTCGCGGGTCAAGATGTCGACAATGCGGTCGCGGAAGTCACCCTGAATGATGATCTCGCCATCTTTGGCCGAGCCGCCCACGCCACAACGACTTTTGAGCAACGACGCCAACTCCTTCAAATCGTCGTGCGAGCCGACAAAACCACGCACCAACGTAACCACCTTACCAGCACGTTGTTTGCGGTCGAGCCACACGCGCAGTTGCTGCTGCGAGGGGGGCAGGGTAGCCTCCTCTTCGGGCTCGTCGGTGGTGTACTGAAAGTCAGGGTTTGTGGAGTAAACCACGTTTAATCGTGCTTTCCAATCGTTGTTGCTCATTTCTGTGTGATTTATTTTTGGCAAATATACGATTTTTTTCTAAATTTGTCTGCAAGTATGACAAAGGTGGTTTTCAATAGAGGTCGCGCCACTCGATCGAAGCGCGAAATGCAGTCGGTCAGCTACGATCGTCTGCCGGTCGATCCGTCGAAACGTCTGGTGAGGGTCTATGTCGAAGGTTATGAGGACGTTGCCTTCTGGCGCGGTATCTTCGACCACTTCGATAATCCCTACTACGTATTCGAAATTTCGGTGCCCAATCGCCCCGATATGGCCAAGGGCAAGAAGGTGCTCGAAGCCCTGATTCCGCAGAGCAACGAGGAGATGTTGTTGTGCGTCGATGGCGACTTCGACTACCTCTTCCATAAGCATCGTGCCGAGTCGCGCAGGATTGTCGAGGCGCCGTTTATGTTCCACACATACGCCTATGCCACTGAGAATTACGTCTGCTACGCCCCCTCGCTGCACAATGTCTGCGTGCGTGCCACCAAGAACGATACCCGAATCTTCGACTTCGAGAAATTTATGGCCGAGTACTCGCGCACGATCTATCCGCTGTTCCTTTGGTATGCACTGTCGGCACGCGAGAGCGATATTGATGTGTTCCAATTGGCCGACTTCCGCAATAGCGTGAAAATCAACTATCTCGAACCCGACGATAATGCCCGCACCACGCTCGATTGGTTGTCGCGTCAGGTGTCGCGTCGCCGCACGTCGCTCGAAAATATGCGCCCCGATCTTGCCGAACGTATCGACGCGTTCAGTAGCGAGTTGCAGGATATGGGCGTCTATCCCGAGGATACCTATTTATATATGCACGGTCACACGCTGATGGATAACGTGGTGATGATCGCGCTGAATGCCGTTTGTGAGCGTCTGCGCTGTATGTCGGTGTCGCGCATCAACTCCTCGTCGCAGCGCGGTCAGGCACTGAGTAACGAGCTGAGCAATTACAGCAACCAGCTGCGCAACGTGCGTGACGTACTGCTTGATAATGAGAACTATACCGATTGTTTCCTCTATCACCGTTTGAGCAACGACATCGACGCCTACCTGTGTCGAGCCGTCGAGAAACTCAAAAAGTAGAATATTCAACCCACAATAAAACCGCGCTCGTTTTGGGCGCGGTTTTATTTATGTAATTAACTTTGCATTGGCAAAATCTTTGATTTTGACACACGCGGTGGCGCCCGCGACTTTTAGTCGCGCCGCCCCACGCCACCGCGTGCGTACTCCTGCAAACAAAAAAAGCCGCGCTCCACTCTCGGAACGCGACCTTTTGCGAAAATTCACTAAATAATTGTGAATCCTAATAGCGGTAGTGGTCAGCCTTGAACGGACCCTCGACCTTCACGCCGATATAGTCGGCCTGCTTCTGCGTAAGGGTAGTCAGGCGAACGCCGATATTCTCCAAGTGCAGACGTGCGACCTCCTCGTCGAGCTCCTTGGGCAGGCGGGTTACGCCCACAACGGGATTCTCGCGATCCTCCCACAGCTTCATCTGAGCCAGGGTCTGGTTGGTGAACGAGTTACTCATCACGAACGAGGGGTGACCCGTAGCGCAACCCAGGTTCACGAGGCGACCCTCAGCCAGAATGAAGATCGAGTGACCGTCAGCGAAGGTGTACTTGTCAACCTGCGGCTTGATGGTGCTCTTCACAGCGTCCGAAGCCTCCAAGCGAGCCATCTGGATCTCGTTGTCGAAGTGACCGATGTTGCAGACGATCGACTGATCGCGCATAGCCTGCATATGCTCCAAGGTGATGATGTCGCAGTTACCGGTGGTGGTTACGTAGATGTTACCCTCGGGCAGAGCGTCCTCGACGCGCATAACTTCGAAGCCCTCCATTGCTGCCTGCAAAGCGCAGATGGGGTCGATCTCGGTAACGATCACACGTGCGCCATACGAACGCATCGAGCGAGCGCAACCCTTACCCACGTCGCCATAGCCACAAACCACGACGACCTTACCTGCGATCATAACGTCGGTGGCGCGCTTGATACCGTCAGCCAGCGACTCGCGGCAACCGTAGAGGTTGTCGAACTTCGACTTTGTAACCGAGTCATTTACGTTGATTGCGGGCACGAGCAACTCGCCACGCTCCTGCATCTGGTAGAGGCGGTGTACACCCGTGGTGGTCTCCTCCGAAACGCCCTTCCACTCCTCGACGGTGCGGTGCCACTTCTGGGGATCCTCCTCCAAAAGTTTGCGCAGGGTGTCGATGATCACGCTCTCCTCGTAGCTGCCAGCCTCGCGATCGAGCGTGGTTGCGTCGTTCTCGGCTGCAAAACCCTGATGGATCAGCAGCGTTGCGTCGCCACCATCGTCAACGATCAGGTTGGGACCCTTGCCACCCTCGAACGAGAGTGCCATAGCGGTGCACCACCAATACTCTTCGAGCGTCTCGCCCTTCCAAGCGAAGACGGGAACACCGGCCTTAGCAATGGCTGCTGCGGCGTGATCCTGCGTCGAGAAGATGTTGCACGAGCACCAGCGTACCTCGGCACCCAACTCAACGAGTGTCTCGATCAGTACGGCGGTTTGAATTGTCATATGGAGCGAACCCATAATACGTGCGCCTTTGAGGGGCTTCTGTGCGCCATACTTGCGGCGCAGAGCCATCAGGCCGGGCATTTCGTGCTCCGAAACTTCGATCTCTTTGCGACCCCACTCAGCCAGCGAGATGTCCGCAACGCGGTAGGGAATAGTAGTGTCGATGAACATAGTGTTTAATATTTTTAATGTTTGTTGTTTGTCCTTAATCAGTTGTTCGCGCAGGGCGTCGATACTCTCAAATCGGCGCTCGTTGCGTATCTTTTGCAGCAGGTCGACCTCGATTGTCTGTCCGTAGATCTCCTCGTTGAAATCGAACAGATGGGCTTCGAGCCACAATGCGCCACAATCGGTCACCGTCGGTCGGTGTCCGAGGTTTGCCATCGCTTGGTACTCGCGTCCGTCCTGCAAACGCACACGCGCGGCATAGACACCATTGGTCGATGAGTAGTGGCACGCTATTTCGATATTGGCCGTCGGGAATCCGATTGTGCGTCCCAGACGGTTGCCTTGAATCACTCTTCCGGTGAGTTTTGTCATCGTTCTTCGTCGTCAGTTGTCAAATTTTCGGTCAGCGCCTGCACCAGACGGAAGTTGTTGAAGAACTCCTTGGCGAAGACACGAATGACCGTATATGAGGGTATTGCCAGCAGCATACCCACCACGCCGGCCAGGTTGCCGGCAATAAGTATCACAATAAATATCTCCAACGGGTGCGCCTTGACGCGATTGGAGTAGAGCACGGGTTGCAGCACGAAGTTATCCAGACCCTGTGCCGTGAGGATCGTACCGCCCGTGCAGAGCAGTGTCTGTACGATGGTCATACCCTCGATCGGACTCACCAGACCCACGAACAGACCTATCGCGAAGCCGATCATCGGGCCCACGTAGGGTATCACGTTGATCACACCCACAACCAAACCCGTAAAGAAGGCATTCTCGCCACTCGCGCCGAACAGCAACAGGCCGAGCGACACGACGATCATCATAATGAACGACTCGGCCAAAATGCCCGTGAAGTAGCGCACCAGAAGTATGGTCACCGAATCCAGCGCGCGGGTGATATTCTCCTCGTAACGTTTTGGGAATACGGTTGTTACCATCGAGTAGAACAGATCATCCTCCTTCAAGAAGAAGAAGGTGATGAAGGTGATCGAGAAGAGTGCAATCACGAAGTCGGTAGCCGTCGAAACAAACGAGCCGACCACGCTATTCACCACGTCGATATTCAGCCACTCGCGCATCGACGCCACCAACGCATCGGTCAGTGAGAATTCGCGCATCGGGATCGAGAACGTCTCGCTGATGTGCTCTTGCAGGGCGATGATCGGGTCGTTGATCGAGCTGATCACCTGCACCATATCGAGGTGCGAAAACTCGCTCAGTTTATTGAAAATCAACGGGATAAAGATCGAGAAGAAGGTCGCAAACAGAGCCCACATCAGTATGGTTGTGAGCAGTGCTGCCACACCGCGCGGAATGTATCGATCGCGAATCTTCACCACCGATATTCGGCGCACCAGCGGGCGACCAATGATGCCCAGCACGGCCGAAATCAGGATATAGATCACAATGTCGCTGAAATACCACAGCAGATAGAACGCCACTGCCGTAGCCACAATGCCTAGCGCAAAACGCCACGAGGTAGGTATCGATCGAATATCCATTATCGTTGATTTTTAATTAATTATCTCGGTGATAGTTTATTTCAGTCGCACCAGCGGAGTCTGCGAGCCGACCACCTTGTCGCCGATCTTGACCAGCGGCTCACAATCGAGCGGCAGCAGCAGATCCACGCGCGAGCCGAACTTGATGAAGCCACACTTTGTGTTCTGCTCAACGCGCTTGCCCACCTCGGCATACGAAACGATACGGCGTGCCACGAAACCCGCAATCTGGCGGAACAGCACCTTGTGTTTGCCCGTATTTACGACGGTTGTTGTGCGCTCGTTATCCTCCGACGACTTGGGGTGCCAAGCCACCAGGAACTTGCCGGGGTGGTACTTGAAGTACTCAACCTCGCCCGACACGGGGAACCAATTGACGTGCACGTTGTGAACCGACATAAATACCGAAATTTGCAGGCACTTGCAACCCATATATTCGTTCTCATCGGTCGGCTCGACCACTACCACCTCGCCGTCGCAGGGCGAGAATACGATCTGGTCATCTTTCAGCAGCGGGCGCGCGGGCTCGCGGAAAAATCTGATAATAAAGCCCCACGTACCCAACGCCACTACCAAAATTGCAATAGTCGCCCACATCGGTAACCAGCCGTAAATGCTCATCAAGCAGTTGGCAGCCAAAACGATTGCCACGATCAAGCCCGATGTTGCGATAATTTTAAGTCCCTCTTTGTTTATCTTCATAGTTCAGGTATATTTTTCGGTTACAAATTATGCATAAAAATTATCAGATAGATTATCGCAACGGGGGCTGCTGTCAGTACCGCGTCGAAACGGTCGAACCAACCACCGTGACCGGGCATAATCGCGCCACTATCCTTGACGCCTGCCGCACGCTTGAACATCGACTCGATCAGGTCGCCCGCCACAGCCGCCAGCGCCGAAACCAGTCCCAGACCTGCCCAAACGGCCATATTCTCACCCAGCAGATGAGCTGCGAGCAGAGCCACGCCCATTGCTGCTACGATACCGCCGATGAACCCCTCCCACGACTTTTTGGGTGAGATGCGCTCGCACAGACGGTGGCGACCAAGGGTGATACCGACCAGGAATGCGAACACGTCATTTGCCCAAATGATCGAGAAGAATGCCACCACGCGCCACGCATTGTAGCCCTCGCCCATTCCGGGCAGCAGGGCGAGCATTCCGATAGGCAGAGCCACCTGAAAAATCGGCAGCAGGGTAGCACCGACGTTTTGGATCGGGGTGTCGCTTGCGCGGAACAGCTCGACAAAGAGCACCGCAAGTGTTGCGATCATTATGAAGAAGGTCATCAGCAGGATCCACCAGTCCACATCGCCCACCACGGTTTGCACGAGTGCGAACGGCACAACGGCCAATACAGCCATTGCCATCGCCATCATCTTTTGGGGTTGTGCGCCGCAGTGCTCCGACAGTCGCAGGTGCTCCCACGTCACACCCGCCGTAATCACTACCAGCAATGCGCCTAAGCTCCACGGTGATACCAAAATCGCTGTCAGCATCACCACCAGCATTACCACGCCCGACGCGGCACGTATCAATATGTCTTTAATCTTCGGATTCATCATCAATCTCTCATCAATAGGTTTAAGTTTGGGTTGGGGTGAGGGCTATTCGGCTGACGCTGCAACCAGATCGCCTTCGCTTTGCGGCTGGTCGGTTGCCTCGGTTGTCGGTTCAACAGCAGGTGTCGCCTCCGTAGCCTCGGCTGCCTTGCGCTCGTCGTGAGCCGAACGACCAAAGACCTTCTCGATGTCCTCGGCAAAGACCGTCTCCTTCTCGACCAACATCTTAGCCAGCTGCTCAACCTTCTCGCGGTTAGCCTCGATCAGCGTGCGAGCCTCGTCAGTAGCCTCGTCAATCAGTCGGCGCACCTCCTGGTCGATCTCGCGTGCGGTCTGCTCGCTGAATGGCTTGGTGAAGGCGTCGCGCTGACCCGTCGAGTCGTAGTAGCTGACGTTGCCGATCTTTTCGCTCATACCATAGTAGGCCACCATCGCGTATGCCATATTGCTCGTGCGCTCCAAATCGTTCAGCGCACCCGTGCCGATAGTGCCGAGGAATGTCTGCTCCGCCACACGACCCGCAACCATCCCGCTCATACGCTGACGCAGGTTGCCGCTGGTGATGTGGGTGCGCTCCTCGGGCAGATACCACGTTGCGCCGAGGCTCTTGCCGCGCGGAATGATCGTAACCTTCACCACGGGATCGCACTCGGGCAGCAACCACATCACGGCTGCGTGTCCCGCCTCGTGAACCGCCGTAGCGTAACGCTCCTTAGCGGTCATTACGGTATTTTTCTTCTCCAAGCCACCCACGATACGGTCGATAGCGGCCAGGAAGTCCTCCTTGGTGATCTGTTTCTTGTTGTGGCGAGCAGCGATCAGAGCCGCCTCGTTGCAGACATTAGCGATGTCGGCACCCGAGAAACCTGCCGTCTGCTTAGCCAGAAATTCGTGGCTGATACCCTCCTCGCAACGCAACTTGCGGGTGTGAACGCCGAAGATCGCCTCGCGCTCCTTCACATCGGGCAGACCCACGTCGATCTGACGGTCGAAACGACCCGCACGCATCAGTGCCTTATCCAGAATATCGGCACGGTTGGTAGCTGCCAAAACGATCACACCCGAGTTGGTCGCAAAGCCGTCCATCTCGGTCAACATCTGGTTCAGCGTATTCTCGCGCTCGTCGTTACCCGAGAAACCTGCGTTCTTGCCACGCGCACGACCGATAGCGTCGATCTCGTCAATGAAGACGATGCAGGGAGCCTTCTCCTTGGCCTGCTGGAACAGGTCGCGCACACGCGATGCACCTACGCCCACGAACATCTCGACGAAGTCCGAGCCGCTGATCGACAGGAAGGGCACATTTGCCTCGCCCGCAACGGCCTTAGCCAACATCGTCTTACCCGTTCCCGGAGGGCCAACGAGCAGCGCACCCTTGGGAATCTTACCGCCCAACTCGCGGTATTTCTGCGGGTTGCGCAGGAAATCGACAATCTCCATAATCTCCTGCTTGGCCTCCTCCATACCCGCCACATCCTTGAACGTCACGCGGTTTTCGTTGTTGTCCTTGTCATAGACCTGAGCGCGTGCCTTGCCTACGTTCATCACGTTACCGCCACCGCCGCCACGTGCCGAACGCATCATAAAGACCCAGAAACCGATGATCAACAACCACGGCAACAGATTGCCCACGATGTTCAACCAGCGGTCCTCGCGCTTCTCGTATTTGACGACGATCTTCTGCTCCGTGCCTTGCTCGGCTACGGCCAGATCCTCGCGGAAGGCATCGACCGAGCCGATGGTGAAGTAGAGCTGCATCGGTCCACTCTCGGGGATATTCTTATATTCGGGCTGCTGGCGATACTTCTCGATTGCCTGCTCGGTCAGCTCGACCTCAGCCTTCTCTTTGTTTACGATGTTGATCTGTGCGACCTCGCCATTGGCTACCATCTGCTCGACGACGCTCCAATCCGTTTCGACGGGCTCGCCGCTGTTGCCCGAGAGCATTCCCCAGCCAATGATGAAGATCAACAGACCGCCCCAGAACATACCCATCATCGATGCGGTACGCTGGTAGAATTGGCGGTTGTTCTTTCTATTCTGTTTTGCCATAATTCAGTGTTAGTTCACGTCTGATTACTCCTCGTAAGGATACTCGGTGCGCGGTGCGTCAGCCCACAACTGCTCCAAGCGGTAGAAATCGCGCAACTCCGACTGGAAGATGTGTACCACAACGTCGATGTAATCCACAGCCACCCACACGGCATTGTTCATACCCTCGATGCGGTGTACCTTCTCGCGCAACTGCTCGAAAACCTTCTCCTCGATACCGTCGGCAATAGCCGCCACCTGTGTGGTCGAGTCGGCGTTGCAGATTACGAAGTGCGAGCAGATTGCGCCATCGAAACCCGTCAGATCGAGCGATACGATGTTCTTACCCTTCTTGTCCTGAATAGCTCCTACGATTGTGTTTATCAGTTTTTCCATAAATTTCGTTTGTTGGTATTTTCTGTTAATTATTTTTGTTACTTAGTCTGTTTCGAACCATTGTCGTTCGCCCCTCTATACGCGAGCGCGCGAATTCCAATATTATTCAAACTGCAAAGATAACCATTTCTATCAAATATTTTGCAAACCCGAGCGACAATCTTCGGTTTTTGGCACTTTTCGCACTTTTCGAACAATGAAAAGCCCAAAAGAGGGGTGTGGGTACGCGGTCGAAACAAACAAAAAAGACCGCACTGCGAGGAGCACGGTCTTTATGTGGATTATGAGTTGCGAGTCGAAAAACTACTTCTGCACTCGGTCGAGAATAACCTCCTTCAAAGCCTTGATAATCGAGTTCTTAACGTATGTGCGACGAACGGCAATGGCGATCTTGCGCGAGGTTGCACCCTTGGCCAGCAGCTTGACCTGATCGCGGTGGTGGGCGGGCACATACTCAACCGCCATCTCGGGAATGATGGTCATCAGCGAGGTCGAATCGACAATGCGCATCAGGGTGTCGATCGAGCCACTCTCGAAGTAGTAGTGTGCGGGCATATTGTGGCGAGCCTGGCACAACTCGATGATCTGGTCGCGCATACAGTGACCGTCACTCAGCAACAGCAACTGTTTGAGATTGATGTCCTCGATGCGGATATTGCTGCGCTCGTAGAGCGGGTTCGAGGTCGAAACGTAGGCATAGAAGCGGTCGTCGAACAGCTCCTGCTCGTTGATACCCTCGCCGCAAGTGCCACTTGCCACGAGAGCTGCGTCGATGGCGTCGCGTTTGAGGGCGTCGATAATGTCGCGTGTAACCATCTCGCGCACCTCCAACTCGACACGCGGATAGCGCTGTGCAAATTCGGGTATGAACTTGTGCAGCAGATAGGGCGCAATGGTCGGAATCACACCCAGACGGAGCTTACCCGAAGTCTCGCCCTTCAACTCGCTAACTGCCTCACGGATATAGTTATAGGCTGCCAGCGTCTGGCGTGCCTGCTCCAATACCACCTCGCCTGCTTCGGTCGGAATGACGGGCTTTTTCGAGCGGTCGAGCAACACCACGCCAAGCTCCTCTTCGAGGGCTTTGATCTGCATACTGAGCGAGGGCTGGGTGACGAAACAGTGCTCCGATGCAAGCGAAAAACTGCCGCAATTTGCCACGGCCAAAAGGTATTCGAGCTGAATGATTGTCATAATCGAAAGTTGGGTTTAGCTTATTTCCGTAGGCAAAGTTATAAATTTTATTTATGCTTGCAAATAATTTTACGATTTTTCGCTATCTTTAAATTAAAATTTTCGAACATTAACTTTATAAACTTATGAAACGACTGCTAATGACATTGGTCCTCGTTGTGATGTTGTTGCCCGTTGCGGCACGTGCGCCACGAGGTGTGAAATTTATCGAACGACGTGCCAATCACGCTGATGGCAAGCCCTACGTGTGGTTTGCGTTTGTGATCGATCAAGACGCTAATAAAAACCTCAAATTCAATGCCGTAGAGGTTGAGGGTGGCACCACTCCGTCGAAGCTCTATGCCGCTTGGTCGGAGTATGGCGAGGGCAAGCCCGTGGTGGTTGCCAATGCCGGTTTCTTCAATATGCGTACGCTCGAATCGGTCAGCCTGCTGATGAACGAAGGCAAGGTCGATGCGGCCGATGTTCGCTCGGTGAATCGTACTGCTGCCAATGGTCAAAAAGTCGAGGTTTTCCCGATCCACGCCGCATTTGGTCAGATGCCCGACGGCTCGTACGAGGCTCAGTGGATCTACTGCCAGCCCGACAAGGAGAATCACCCCTATGTGTATCCCTTTGCCGTAGGCAACGACGACTCGTTGCGCCTCTATGCGCCCGCACCTCCCGCAGTGGGACAGCTCGGATCGTATCCCTGGCAGGTGGTCGATGCCGTTGCGGCAGGCCCGATGCTGGTCAAGAATGGTCGCGATGTGTCGCTCGAAAGCTCGCTCGGCGAGTCGTACTATCGCACCATTGGCGGTAAGGCTCGCCACAATCGTACGGCAATCGGCCTGACTGACGATGGCAAGCTGGTGATTATGGTTGTCGATGGTCGCGGTATGAACGGCAGCGTTGGCTGCACTCTGTCGGAGCTGGCTGAGTTCTTGATGGAACTTGGTGTGGTTGAGGGCGTTAATCTCGATGGCGGTGGCTCGTCGGCTATCGTAAATTGGGACGGCGAGTTGGTCAACCACCCCAGCGATGGCGGCAAGCGACCCGAGCGTATTGAGCGTGTTGTGCCTACGTTCGTTGTGATCTCGGAGGAGAAATAGTAAATCTCCCAAACGAAATTAAGCCACGCTTTTCGGAGCGTGGCTTTTTCTTTTGTCGTGCGGTCTGGCGATCGCCCCGCGTGGCTTAGAACAGCGGGCTGACCAGGCGGGCGATAGCCTCGATGAAGCGTTGCCCGTGCGGGCGCGAGTACCACTCTTGGGGTATTACGCGGCGCGAGTGGGCGATGTAGTCTTCGAGGGTGACGGTCAGCTCGTTCACCGTTGCACGGTCGTAGATGAAGGTCGATACCTCCGAGTTGTCTTCGAGCGAACGAATATCCATATTTGCGGTGCCGACCGAGGCCATACGCCCATCGACGGCGATCAGTTTCGAGTGGAGGAATCCGGCGGTGTAGAGGTAGACCTTCACACCTGCGCTGAGCAGCCCATCGACAAACGAGCAGGTCGCCCAATGCACCAGCACACTATCCGAGCGTGCGGGAATGATGATTCGCACATCGACACCCTTCAATGCCGCCACCTTCAATGCTTCGAGCAACGAGGTCGAGGGAATGAAGTAAGGCGTTGAGATAGTGATAGTTCGTGTTGCGCCCGTGATTGCCGCAAAGAACGCTTGCGAGATTGCCGACCAGCGTGAGCTGACGCTCGAACCCACCACCTGCATCGGGGCGTGAGTGGTCACCTCCGAGGGCGGGAAGTAGCGCTGATCGTTCAATGTCTGTCCGCTGACCAGAGCCCAATCCGAGAGGAACATACGCTGGAAATCGGCCACGGCATCGCCCTCGACACGCAGATGCACATCGTACCAGAGGCCCATTGTGTCGCCTTTGAGGTAGCGTTCGGCGATGTTGATGCCGCCTGTAAATGCCACACGCCCGTCCACGACCACAATCTTGCGGTGGTTGCGATAGTTCAGATAGTGAGTGAAGTAGGGGAATGTGATGGGCGAGAAACGTCCCACCTCGACGCCACTTGCACGCAGTCGCGAGATGAACTCCTTGCTCAGTTTCCAACTGCCCACGGCATCGAAAATCAGTCGCACCTCGATCCCTTCGCGAGCTCGCTTTTCGAGCAGATTGGCGATGTAGTTACCCACCTCGTCCTCGCAGAAGATGTAGTACTCGATATGTATCGACTCGCGTGCCGACTCCAACGCCTTGACAATCGAGGCGAAGGTCTGGTCGCCATTGTGCAGCACGTCGAGATTGTTGTGCAGTGCGAGCTTTGCGTCGGAGTTGTTTTCGAGCAGGGTGATGAACGGAATGTGCTCTTTGCGCTCGATCCTCGGGGGCGCAACGAGGCGCTTGCGGGCGGGGCGGTAGCCGAACAAAATGAAGAGAATTAGACCAGCTACGGGTATAAAAATCACAGTCATAGCCCACGCGAAACTCCATACGGGTTCGCGCTGCTGTTCGATCACCAGAACGATGACCGCCACGATGACGATCGTGTAGATGATCGAGAATATAACACTCAATATACTTGCCATTTACCTCTCCGTTTTTGACTGTTCCATACTTGGTCGTGGGCACATTTCGTGCCTTGACCGACGAGTGTACAAAACAAAGGTACGAAAAAATTTGGAAAGTCGAAACAGAATCCCTACCTTTGCACTATCAAAAAAAATTAAGTGTTGGGTTCCGGCCGCAAGGTCGGGATTCATTATTTTTTTTATGTTTTCAAAAAACTAAATTAAATGGCAAACGAGATTATTTACCTGACCGAAGAGGGCTACAAGAAACTCAAAGATGAGCTCGATCATATGCGTTCGGTTGAGCGTCCGGCCATTTCGGCAGCGATTGCCGAGGCTCGCGACAAGGGCGACCTGTCGGAGAATGCCGAGTATGATGCAGCACGTGAGGCACAGGGTATGTTGGAGATGCGAATCGCCAAGCTCGAAGCTACGCTCAACAACTCGCGCGTGATCGACGAGTCGAAGATCGACAAGAGCAAGGTGCAGATCCTCAGCAAGGTAACCTTGATGAACCACAACAATGGCAAGCAGGTGACCTACACCATCGTTTCGGAGAACGAGGCTAACCTCCGTGAGGGTAAGCTGGCTATCGGTACTCCGATTGCTAAGGCTCTGCTGGGCAAGAAGAAGGGCGAGCACGTTGATGTGACCGTACCCGCAGGCACGCTCCACTTCGAGATTCTCGATATCTCGATCTAACATTGCGTCAGGTTTTTCGACTCCTCAGTGAGCGAAAAAAATAGTCCGATCCCCAATGCGGGGTCGGACTATTTTTTTTGCGCTATGCAGTAGGAGGTAATCCTACTTGGGGTCGGTGAGTGTTTTTCATTGCTTTTAAGATGATTCATCATTGGCGGGTGGGGGGCTCGGCTGAAAGCCGACCCGCCAATGATGACACGCCTCGCCGAGGCGTGATTATAAGCGGGCACACATCGCCCGACTTAGTTGATCAGCAGGTACTCGATTTTCTGGTTGCTGTATTCGGGCGCAATGGTGAAGTGGAACGGCGTGGTAACCCATTCGTTCGTCTTGTAGTTTTTCACGCGAATCGACATCTTGCCCTTGGTGAATGCCGTGCCCGTATAGTCGGTGTAATATTTGAAGTTGTCGAACTCGATCGGCTCCATAACCTTCATATCGATGCGATAGGGCGCAACGACCAACTCGTTCTGCACGATCGAACATTCGCCCGTGATCGAATATTGATGTACGGGTCGACTCTGCACCTGACCCCCAATCTGGTCGCCTGCCACCACGTCGAGCGAGAGCTGAACGCTACGCTCCTCGTAGTGAGCCGATTGCTCCACCAGCCAGCGCTTCTTGCCCAAACACTCGATGGTCCAATATTGGTCCTCGGTGAGCTGCTTAATGTTGGGATTGATGACCGTCCAGACGCTGCCAAGCGTATCGAGCGGGGTGTCGTACTCGAACGAGAGCACCAAGCGACCGCCTTCGCCTACCACGTCCCAGCCCTTGTCGCTTTGGCGCAGGCGCACGCTGGGCAGGTGCTGATCCTCGATGACCTCGCGCTCGCCGTCGCCCGAACGGCTGTAAAGGTCGATAATCTGCGCATAGCTCAAAATATGAATCTGGTCGCCAACCTCGTCAATGACCATATTTGCAGCCATCTTGGCCACGAGATCCTGATCGGGATTCCAGCCCTCGCTGATGGTGCACGAACTGAGTGCAACGAGTGCGGCTAAGAGATATATAAGTCGTTTCATAATCTTATGAGTGTTAATAGTTTAGAATTTATAACCAATGCCGGCTGCGCACACGCCCATCGAGCCGGTGCTCAGCTCTGCAAAACCAAACAGTCGGCGACCGACGCTCACGCCCAGGAACGTGACCTCGGCGGGGCAGAATCGTTCGTTGCGATTCGCTTCGATGTATCCTTCGACGTTTCGGGTGCGCTCGCGGCAGAAGCCCACACCCACGCCAATCGACGAGTAGAGGCGCACCAGCGGGCGGTTGAGATAGGTGAATCGCACCGTCGGCACCAACATCAGATGTCGCTCCGTGGTCTTCGACGTAACAGCCTGTGTCGCACGCAGGTGCGTGGTCTGCCATTGGCTGACGTAGCCCGCATAAAGACCCACCGAGAACCAGCGTCGGGGCGAGTACATATACGACAGCGCGTAGCCGCCCGAGGTCTTCAATGCTCCGCGATAGGTCAGGTCGCTGGGGTAGATGACATTGGGGTAGCGCTGGACGATAGCCGGCTCGTCATAGATAAAAAAGTCGTTCTCGAACAGGGGCGACACGCCCACCGTCAGGCGCACTTCGTGTTTATGCTCGGTCGCTTGACGGCTGAAATCGAATGAGGGGCGATCGTTGAGGTTTTGAGCCGAGGCAGTGCCACCGACCAACAACGCGATCGCAATGAGTAGAGTTCGTTTCATTTTCGTGAATTAGTTTTCGTTAGTATTTTCTTTCGTGTTGTTTGCGCGCTTTATTATATAGACGCAGAAAGTGGCCGTTTCGTTGCACGAAGTGACGAAAAAATCGAAAATATTTTTCGGCGTAATTTGCTTATTGTTGAGAATCAGCGAGATGGGCTTGATTGAAAATGAAGGCAGAAGTGGTAAAACCTGACAATGTAGCGGGCGCACCTTCGCGGGCTGGGGCGGGCGCCCAAAGGGCGAGCCCGCGAAGGTGGATCGATTTCCGAGAAATCGACAATTTTGAATCCTGAATTTTGAATAAAGCAAAAGCCGCACCCGTTGAAAGGCGCGGCTTGTTGCATTGCGAAGCGTGGTTGCTTACTCGCAGATCTTCTCGTAGTCCTCAGCCGAGAGAAGCTCGTCGAGGTCAGCGGGATTCGACATCTTCACCTTGACCATCCAACCCTCGCCATAGGGATCCTTATTAACCAATGCGGGATCGCCATCGAGAGCCTCGTTGAACTCGATCACCTCGCCACCAACGGGCAGGAATGCGTCCGAAACGGTCTTCACAGCCTCGATCGTACCGAAAACCTCGCCCTTGTCGAGGGTCTCGCCTACGGTAGTTACATCGACGAAAACGATGTCGCCAAGCTGGCTCTGAGCGTAATCGGTAATGCCGACAACACAGATGTCGCCCTCCACGCGTGCCCACTCGTGGTCGCTGGAGTATTTCAGATTGTTAGGAGTGTTCATAGTGTTTTATGGTATTAAGTTATTGTTGTTTGCACCTCTTGCAATGTACAAAGATAGCGCATATTTTCTATTTCGCAACGCCCTTGACTGAAATTTTTTGCAACAATCGCGCCTCGATATGCCTTGCCCTAAAATTTGATAGGTCGATTTTCGATCAAACGCGGAGTTATGTAGATGTCTGAATGGTAGTAATCATTCAGAGTGGGTTCGCTACTTATTATTCGACGTCCCATCAAACGCTTGTGTAATTTTTCGATAGTCGAGAGTGAAAGTATGTCGTGAGGTTTATCGGTATAGAAGAATACGAAAGCGATCTCGCACGATCTGTTGTTCTCTGAGGAAACAGTAAAAACAATCTTGACCGGAGGATCGTGTTCGATGAAGAGTTCTTTTTCGCTTTTGGTTAGCGAATGCCGAATTATGCGCGCAAACTTGCGCTGTGTGCGGTCGTTCATAAAGCATTGAGTTTCGAGGGGGTGTCGCACTCTGTATAACGAATCTAAGATGGGAATCCCCGTGTGATAGACAACCGTATTTCCATATTGATGTGTAGCATATCTATACATCCAAGGCTCGGTGGCGTGCGATAATAAAGGGTATAATGAAAAACTTATCGCAACAAACAATATTATAAATAACTTTTTCATAGGATTCTTATATCACAAACTCAATCTGCTTAAAGAGATAGCCCTGCTCCGAGCCGTCGGAGTGCTCAACAATGAGCGTGCCGTTGGCCTCGACGCGGCGGATCGTACCCTCGAACGGAGTGCCGTCGGGCAGGCGGTAGGTGTGCGCCTCATCACGACGATAGATCAGCGCGTGGTAGTCGCTCTGCAACTGCTCGCTCGCACCCTCGGCAAGCTGATCGTAGCGCGCCATAATCTTGCGGGCGAGCGTCTGCAACACCTCCTCGCGATCGAATTCGTGACCCGCAAGCAGACTCATCGAGGTGGGGTTGGGGAGTGCGGGGTCGAACTCCACTTGGTTGACGTTCAGCCCAATGCCGACAATCGTGCGGGCGAGGTGCGCCCCACGCAGGTCGTGCTCGATCAGCACACCACAGATCTTGCGGTCGCCGACGTAGATGTCGTTAGTCCACTTGATTCGCGCTCCGATGCCGAACTCGGCAAGCGCATCGACCAGACCCAGCGCCACAGCCTCCGAGAGCAGAAATTGGCGCGAGGCGTGCAGGAATGTGGGTTCGAGCACCAGGCTGAGCATCAGGTTCTTGCCCACGCTGCTGCTCCAACGGTTGCCACGCTGACCGCGTCCGGCGGTTTGGTACTCGGCGGTGATGATGTCGCCGTGGGTGTAACGTGGGTTGCGTGCCTCGTCGTTGGTTGAGGTTGTCTGTTCGAATCGGGTGATCTGCATAGTAAAAAAACGCTTTTGTGATTACAAAATTACGAAATTTTCGGCGAAAATGTTAGGCCATTACGTGCGGTTTTGTATTTTTGTAGATTGAAAAAGTATGCAAACCCGTAAAAACTCTGTATAAATGAAACGTTTTGTAGTGTGCCTGGTGGCACTTTTAACCATCACAACTATGATGAGCAGTTGCTGTGGTCGCAAGACCATCGAATTGAAACCCTATCCCGCTACCGAGCGTGGTGAGGTCGTTGATAACTATTTCGGCACCGAGGTAGCCGATCCCTATCGCTGGTTGGAGGACGACAACGCCCCCGAAACCGCCGAGTGGGTTAAGGCTCAGAACGAGGTTACGTTCGACTATCTGGCGCAGATTCCCTACCGCGATCAGATCCGCGAGCGTCTGACCCAGCTCTGGAACTACCCCAAGGAGGGTACTCCCTCGCGCCACGGCGATTGGTACTACTATTTCTATAACGACGGTTTGAAGAACCAGTCGGTGCTCTATCGCAAGCCCTCGCTCGACGCTGAGGGCGAGGTGTTCCTCGATCCCAACACCCTCTCGGACGAGGGTACGGTGGCTCTGTCGGAGGTTGCCTTCACCAAAGATGGCAAGTATATGGCCTATTCGGTGGCGTCGGCAGGCTCGGATTGGGTTGAGATCCGCGTGATCGATACCGAGTCGGGCGAGCAGCTAGCAGACAAGATCGAGTGGGTGAAGTTCTCGGGTGCAAGCTGGGCTCCCGACGGTAAGGGCTTCTATTACAGCGCATACGACAAACCCGAGAAGGGTGTCTTCTCGTCGCAAAATCAGTTCCAGAAGGTTTACTATCACAAGTTGGGCGACGCTCAGTCAGCTGACGAGTTGATCTATTGGGACGCTGCTCACCCGCTGCGTTACTTCTCGGGCGAGGAGAGCGGCGACGGCAAGTGGCAGTTTGTTCACGCTTCGGAGGGTACGTCGGGTAGTGAGGTGCTCTATCGCAAGAAGGGCGAGCGCAAGTTCCGCACCCTGCTCGAAGGCTTTGCTTATGACTACGCGATCGTAACCGTTGAGGGCGACTATGCATACGTGCTGACCAACGACGCTGCTCCCAACTTCCGTCTGGCGAAGATCAATCTAGTGCGTCCCGCAGGTTTGGAGGACGTGATTGCCGAGAATCCCGAGGTGCTGCTCGAAACGGTTAGCTCGGTAGGTGGCGTGCTGATGGCAACCTATATGGAGGACGCGATGAACAAGGTGCGCCAGTACGATATGGCGGGCGAGTTGATCCGCGAGGTCGAGCTGCCCGCAATCGGTACCGTGTCGGGCTTTGGTGGCGAGAAGGAGGATACGACGGTATTCTACTCGGTGAATGGCTTCACCGCTCCCGCAACCAGCTACGTTTACGATCTGCGTTCGGGCGAAACCACACTCTACAAGCAGCCCGAGGTTAGCTACGATCCCGAGATGTTCACCACCGAGCAGGTATTCTTCACCTCGAAGGATGGTACGCAGGTGCCGATGTTCCTCGTTCACCGCAAGGATATGAAGCGCGATGGCAAGAATCCCGTATATCTCTATGGCTATGGCGGTTTCAATATCAGCTACACCCCCTCGTTCTCGCCCAACAACATTATGTTTATGGAGCAGGGCGGTATCTACGTGATGGTGACTCTGCGTGGTGGCGGCGAGTATGGCGAGAAGTGGCACAAGGCAGGTATGCTCGAAAACAAGCAGAATGTATTTGATGACTTCATCGCAGCTGCCGAGTATCTGATCTCGGAGGGCTACACCTCGTCGGAGAAGCTAGCTATTGCTGGCGGTTCGAATGGTGGTCTGCTGGTTGGTGCTTGCGAGGTGCAGCGTCCCGACCTCTATGCAGTCTGCCTGCCCGCAGTGGGTGTGCTCGATATGTTGCGCTATCACAAGTTTACGATCGGCTGGGGCTGGGCTGTCGAGTACGGTTCGAGCGAGTATGAGGATCAGTTCGAGTATATCTATAAGTACTCGCCCCTGCACAACATCAAGGACGGTGTTGAGTATCCCGCAACCCTCGTTACGACGGGCGACCACGACGACCGTGTTGTTCCGGCGCACTCGTTCAAGTATGCGGCACAGATGCAGCACTCGCAGGCGGGTGAGGCTCCCGTGCTGATCCGTATCGAGACCAATGCAGGTCACGGCGCAGGCAAACCGACCTCGAAGCGTATCGACGAGGCTACGGACGTCTACTCGTTCCTGTTCTGGAATACCAACCACAAGTACAAGAAGGTGAAGTAGCCATTCGCAACTCCTCAAAATATAAAGCCCGCTTAACCGATTGGTTAGGCGGGCTTAATTTATTATGTGTTGCGCGATTAGCTCAACTCTTCGTCGGGCGCGAACTCGGGCGCCTCGAACGTCGTGCGACCACCAAGCGTGAATCGCAGGTAGGTGATAGGCAGACCCTCGCCGAGGAAACGTGTTTCGTAGGCGGTCTTGATCGAGAGTACCTCGTCGGCCGTACCGTGACCATAGATGTCGTTGTCGCAGAACTCGATCGGCAGACCGTTGTGCTCGGCAACGGCACGTGTGTAGAGGTGCAGATGCTGCGAGTCGGTTTTGAGGTTTACGGCCGCGCCCTCTTTGAGGAATTGGCTGTAATAACCGAGGAAGATCGGGCCGGTCAAACGCTTCTTGATGCGGGCCTTACGCAGCTGCGGATCGGGGAACGTAACCCAGATCTCGTCCACTTCGTCCTCGGCAAAGAACGAGTTGATGAACTCAATACGGGTGCGCAGGAAGCCCACGTTGGGCATTGCGTTTTCGGTCGCGGTCTTTGCTCCGCGCCACATACGTGCGCCCTTGATGTCGATACCGATGAAGTTACGATCGGGGTACTTTGCCGCCAGAGCGACGGTGTACTCGCCACGACCGCAACCCAATTCGAGCACGATCGGGTTGTTGTTATTGAAGAATTTCTCGCGCCAATGACCTTTCAGGGGGTGGTCGCGGTGGAATATTTCGTCAAACTCGGGTTGAACGAAGTTCTTGAAAGTCAGGTTTTCGGCAAAACGCCTCAGTTTATCTTTTCCCATTTTTGCGGTTTAATCGTTATTCTCGTTTTTGATCTCGATACCGATGCCTGTCACACCGAAAATCGCCTGCGCAGGCTCGATTTCAAAGTGGTAGGTGCCCTCTTTGTGCAGCTTGGCGTGACGGCGGAACGGCTCGACAGTGACAGCCGAACGGCTGACGTCGCCACGAGGCATCGGAACAGCCACCTCGATCTCTTCGGTCAGTGTCAGCGAATCGGGTGTAATGATCTTTACGTTGAGCTGCAAGCGTTTGTCAATAAGACGTTTGTCGTATTTGACAATCACACTCATCGTATTCAGAGCTGTGGTGTCGGCATTGGCGAAAGCGAGCGCCTTGGGCTGACCACTGTACCAACCCGTGGGATCGACACTCGTTGCCACCGAGTCGATCTCGGCCAGGCAACCGACCAGCATCGCCGCCGCTATGATTATCAACGCCTTACGCCACATCGTTCGCTACTCCTGCTTATGCTCGTGATGTTCAGCGCGGTGCTCGCCATTGCCACCCTCGTGACGCTCGCCACCTTCGCGGCGCGGACGATGGTTGTTGCGGTGGTTGCGACCTCCGCGATGGTTGCGACGCTCGCCATTGTGCTGACGCTCGGCATTGCGCTCGTTGTTGTTATTCTGCTCGGCAGGTGCTTGTGCCTCAGTCGGTTGTGCGACCTGCTCTGCTTGCTGACGATCATTCTGCTGGCGCTCGCGCGGCTGACGGCGATCGTTGCGCTGACGGTTGTTGCGACCCTCGCGACGACCCTCACGGCCCTCACGACCTTCGCGTCCCTCACGACGCTCCTCGCGCTTCTCCTCCTGCGGTTTGCTCTCGGCGTTTTCGGTGGGCTGCGGTGCAGTTTTTTCTACTCTCTCGCCCTTATCGCGCTCGTTGCGGTTCTTGTTGCGACCGCCACGACGTTTCTTGCTCTTGTCGAAACGGGTGATGCTGTCCTCGCCAATCACATTCACATAATCAGGTTCGTACTCAACCGTATTGACGCTCTCGCTAACGAGCGTATCGACCTTCACGCCACGGCGGTTGAGCGAGATGATCTCGCGCACACGCTCGATAGGCAGCGTGATGAGGTTCGAGAGCGAGTTGGGCGCACTGCTGAAACTCATCGTGCGGGCCAGAATGTCGCTCTTTACCAGGAAGTACTCGCCGTCAATAGCTTGCAGCGGCTCCTTCACGCGCGGGAACTCGCGACGTGCGTCCGAGTATGAATCGTACTCATAGACCAAGCAACACTTCAGCTTACTGCACTGACCTGCAAGTTTTTGCGGGTTGAGCGAGATCTCCTGCACACGTGCGGCATTGGTCGTAACCGACGAGAACGAGGGGATCCACGACGCGCAGCACAGCTCACGACCGCAGGCACCCAGACCGCCAATGCGACCCGCCTCCTGACGTGCACCGATCTGCTTCATCTCGACACGGATACGGAACTGCTCGGCAAAAACCTTGATCAGCTCGCGGAAATCGACACGTTCGTCGGCAATGTAGTAGAATATAGCTTTGATCTTATCGCCCTGATACTCAACGTCGCCGATCTTCATATTCAGACCCATATCGGCTGCAATGCGGCGCGAACGGATCATCGTGTCGTGTTCGAGGGCGATGGCCTCCTGCCACTTTTCGATGTCGTAGGGTTTTGCCTTGCGATAGATCTTCTTGAACTCGCCACCCATCGGTGTGAAGCCGATGCGGAACATCTGACGTGCCACCATATCGCCCGTGAGCGAAACGATGCCGATGTCGTGACCGGGCGAGGCCTCTACGGCTACGATGTCGCCGCGTTTGAGGGGCAGATTATTGACGTTGCGGTAGAAACTACGGCGTGTATTTTTGAAGCGCACCTCGACGATGTCGTCGGGCAGGTTATTGGGGAATTGCTCCAACCAATCGCTCGAATGGAGCTTGTAGCAACCCTCGTGCGGGGTTGCCGAGCACTCGTTGGTGCAGTTGCAGAACGAGCAGCCGCGACCCATTTCGGGGGTCGAGCACTCTGCGCTATGTTGTATTTTATCTTCCATTGGTTGAGGTTACTTTAACTCATATTCGTGCAAAGATAATAAAAATATAGATAACTCAACCAAAATAATCACTCAGAGCCAAAAATTCCGTAATTATATTGCACATCTTCGAGCACCCAGTCCTTCATCAGCTCTCGATACTCCTCGCGCCAGGGATATACAACGTTGGTATAAGGTTTTAACCCTTTGAATGTCGAATCTAACATTTGCCAACTTGGACGCTGATCCTCGGCATTATCACCTCTTTCTAACTCCAAGCATACGTGATATTTGTTATAGTTTTTAGGATTCGACAACTCCTTTTCGGCGGGCTCGAAGAATAATCTTATTGTAACAAGTCTTTCGTTCCCTCCCAAACGAAGTAACACGTCTACTATTGGGAGATCATAGAAATCAAAGAAATCGCCAATAGTTCTCCCATAAAAACGAAAGCTAGTACCTATTCCCCAATTATGAGTCAGATATGCAATGGTATCTTGCTCACACTCACTGAGAGAGCGATAATATTTAGGCTCAAAATTTTGAGCACTTAGAGTACCTGAAAATGCAATTAAGAGAGTGGCTAATATCAGATATTTTCTCATAGCGGAATTGTTGAGCGTTGTGTCAAAGTTACGATTTTTTGTCGGTTTGACAAACAACACAACTACAAAATTTCAGGACCGTCGGTGTAAGATAGACGATTAATTTCGTGGCGGTAGCGACGGTTGAGCAGCAGAGCCGCCAATCCGAGTCCGAATACGAAGCCGAGCCAAATGCCCTCGGGACCCATTCCGAGCGGGAACGCAAGGAGATAGCCGACGGGCAGATTGACCACGATATAGGACAAAAATGCGATACCCATAGTGGCGTTCACGTCCTTCATTCCGCGCAGGATTCCGATCGAGATCGCCTGAATGCAATCGACCACCTGGAACATTGCCGAGAAGATGAGCAGTGCCGACGTGAGCTCCACAACCGCCTCATCGGGCGTGAAGATTCGGGGCAGGAGATGTCGCAACACGATGAACATCGTTGCCGCAAACAGATTCCAGCAGAGCGCGATATGATACGAGGCATTGGCCGCCATTTGCAGTTCGGGCCAATGGCGTGCACCATAGGCGTGGCTGACGCGGATTGTGGCAGCCGAACTGAATCCGATGCAGATCATAAACGCTGCATTTGAGAGCGTTACGGTGATCTGGTGCGCGGCGATAGCCACCGTGCCGAACCAACCGACCATAATTGCCGACAGCACGAATGCCGAGCTTTCGAGCGTCATCTGCGTGGCGATGGGCAGTCCGATCTTCATCAGGTATTTGAAGCGTCGCCACTGCAATCGCGTCTGGCTCATCAGCGCGATGTAGGGTCGCACGCGGCGGCTCACGGCGAAGTAGCCGATCATAATTATCGGCATTGCCACACGCGAGATGAGTGTTGCCAAACCCGCACCCGCAGCACCCATCTCGGGCGCACCCAGATTGCCATAGATGAAGACCCAATTCAGGAAGATATTGAGCGAGTTGCAGATGATGACGATGATCATTGCGGTGGTGGTGTTGCCCACGCCTTCGAGGAACTGCTTGAAGGCTCCGTACAGCATTATGGGGATCATTCCCCACGCCATATAGCGGTAGTAGGGCAGTGCCATATCGACCACCTCGACGGGCTGTCCGAGGTGATACATCACGGGCGTGAATGCCAATTGCAAGGCGGTGATAATCACGCCTATAAGTGTGTAGAGTACAATGGCATTGTGGAGGTTTGCGGCCATTTCGCGACGCTCGCCACGGGCATAGAGTGCGCCGATGATTGGCGTCAAACCGAGCGAGATTCCGATGCCGAAAATGAAGAGAATGAACGCCACACTACCACCGAAAGCGGTTGCGGCCAAGGGCAGTGCGCCGAGGCGTCCGACCATTGCGTTGTCGGCAAACTGCACCACGACCTGACCGAGCTGCGAGAGCACCACGGGGGCGGCCAAACGCAACAGTGCGCCATAGTGCGGGCGATATTTCGAGAAACTATATGTCATATGCATTTTTTCGTATTTGAGGTTGCAAAGGTACGAAAAGCAAATTCACATTTCATAATTATTGGGTAAAATCCAAAGTTTTCTCACGCTCGCGCGCGTTTTTAATAATATATTTACTACTTTTGCGAGATATTTTGCGTCAGCGTGGCGGACGGCTGCTCGCGCTCGGGCGCAACCCAAACCGAATAATCGATTAAAAATTACAAAATAAAAGCTATGAACATTGCAGACAAGTACACGCCCCAACAGATCGAGGGCAAATGGTACGACTATTGGATTGAGCATAAACTTTTCCACTCGACGCCCGATGAGCGCGAGGCATACACCATCGTGATCCCGCCCCCCAACGTGACAGGTATGTTGCATATGGGCCATATGTTGAACAATACGTTGCAGGACGTGCTGGTGCGTCGCGCACGTATGCAGGGCAAGAACGCCTGCTGGGTACCGGGTACCGACCACGCTTCGATTGCAACCGAGGCTAAGGTGGTTGCCAAGCTCAAAGCAGAGGGTATCGACAAGGCCGACCTGACGCGTGAGGAGTTCCTGCGCCACGCTTGGGAGTGGAAGGAGAAGCACGGTGGCATTATCCTCAAACAGCTGCGCAAGCTGGGTGCTTCGTGCGATTGGGATCGTACCTGCTTCACGATGGACGACCCCCGCACCGAGGGTGTGATCAAGGTCTTTGTCGATCTCTACAACAAGGGTAAGATCTATCGCGGTGTTCGTATGGTAAACTGGGATCCCTCGGCTCAGACCGCTCTGTCGGACGAGGAGGTGATCTACAAGGAGTCGCACGGTAAGCTCTACTACCTGCGCTATATGGTCGAGGGTACCGATCGCGCGATTATCGTGGCTACGACCCGCCCCGAGACCATTCTGGGTGATACGGCTCTGTGCGTCAATCCCAACGACGAGCGTTACAACTGGTTGCCCGCCGATGCACGTGTGATTGTACCTCTGGTAGGTCGTTCGATCCCCGTGATCCGCGATACGTATGTCGATATCGAGTTCGGTACGGGTGCGTTGAAGGTGACCCCCGCACACGACGTGAACGACTATATGCTGGGTGAGAAGTATGGTTTGGAGACCATCGACATCTTCAACGATAACGGTACGGTGAACGACAAGGTGGGTATGTACGTGGGTATGGATCGCTTTGTGGTTCGTGAGCAGATCGAGAAGGATCTGGCTGCGGCCGATCTGTTGGAGAAGACCGAGGCTTACACCAACAACGTAGGTTTCTCTGAGCGTACGGGTGTGCCCATCGAGCCCAAACTGTCGATGCAGTGGTTCCTGTCGATGCAGGAGCTGGCCGAGCCCGCAACCCGCTCGGTGTTGGAGAACGAGATCAAGTTTGTTCCCGAGAAATATAAGAATATCTATCGCCACTGGATGGAGAACATCAAGGATTGGTGTATCTCGCGTCAGTTGTGGTGGGGTCAGCGTATTCCGGCTTACTATCTGCCCAAGGGCGGTTATGTAGTTGCCGAGACCGCCGAGCAGGCTTTGGAGTTGGCTCGCGCGAAGGCTGGCGACGCATCGCTGCAGCTGAGCGACCTGCGTCAGGACGAGGACGTACTCGACACCTGGTTCTCGTCGTGGTTGTGGCCTATCTCGGTGTTCGACGGTATCCGTAACCCCGAGAACGAGGAGATCAAATACTACTATCCCACCAACGACCTGGTTACCGGTCCCGATATTATCTTCTTCTGGGTGGCTCGTATGATTATGGCCGGTTATGAGTATCGTGGCCAGATGCCTTTCCGCAATGTTTACTTCACGGGTATCGTGCGCGATAAGATCGGTCGCAAGATGTCGAAGCAGTTGGGTAACTCGCCCGACCCGCTGGATCTGATCGCTCAGTATGGCGCCGATGGCGTGCGTGTGGCAATGATGCTGTGCTCGTCGGCAGGTAACGACCTGATGTTCGACGATTCGTTGTGCGAGCAGGGCCGTAACTTCGGTAACAAGATCTGGAACGCATATAAGCTGGTTTGCGGCTGGTCGGTTGACGCAGCACGCGAGCAGAGCGAGTGCAACCGCCTGTCGATCGAGTGGTTCGAGCACCGTCTGGCTGCGGCTCAGATGCAGATTGAGAAGGACTTTGCGGCATACCGCATCTCGGACGCTCTGCTGGTGGCTTACCGTCTGTTCTGGGACGAGTTCAGCGGCTGGTTGTTGGAGATGGCCAAGCCCGCATATGGCGACGCTATCGACGAGTGCACGTTGAAGGCCGTGAAGTCGATCTTCGAGCGCCTGATGCAGATGTTGCACCCCTTTATGCCCTTCCTCACCGAGGAGATCTGGCAGGATATTGCTGAGCGCAAGGAGGGTGAGTCGATCTGCGTGAGCGCAGTGAAGGTTGCAGTGGAGGCTGACGAGAAGTTGTTGGCTCGTTTCGAACTGGCTAAGGAGGTGATCTCGGCCGTACGTAATGTTCGCAAGCAGAAGAACCTGCCCAATAAGGACGCGCTGACGTTGAAGGTTATCGTCGATGAGAACTACCCGTCGGAGTACGAGGCGGTGATCAAGAAGATGGCTAACCTCACGGAGGTTAAGCGTGTCGAGGAGAAGGACGCAACGGCTGCGGCATTCATCGTCAAGACCACGCAGTACTTCGTTCCGCTGGGTGGCCTGATCGATGTTGAGGCTGAGCGCCAGAAGATGGGCGAGGAGCTGACCTACTTGGAGGGTTTCCTGGCGAGCGTAATGAAGAAGCTCTCGAACGAGCGTTTCGTAAGCTCGGCACCCGAGAAGGTAGTGGCTAACGAGCGTGCCAAGAAGGCTGATGCCGAGGCTAAGATCGCAGCTATCAAGGAGCGTTTGGAGCAGTTGAAATAAATGAAAAAAACAAGATACAACAATGAGCAAGAAATTCACCGAATACAAGGGCCTCGACCTGCCGGGTTTGGCAGCCGAGGTTCTCGGAAAGTGGGACGCAGACGATACGTTCCACAAGAGTATCACTACGCGTGAGGGTCATCCGACCTTTGTCTTCTACGAGGGACCGCCGTCGGCAAACGGTATGCCGGGTATCCACCACGTGATGGCGCGTACGATCAAGGACGTATTCTGTCGCTATAAGACCCAGCAGGGTTATCTGGTTCACCGCAAGGCAGGTTGGGATACTCACGGTCTGCCCGTCGAGCTGGGTGTCGAGAAGAAGTTGGGTATCACCAAGGAGGATATCGGTCGCAAGATCACGATCGAGGAGTATAACGCCGCTTGCCGCGAGGCTGTGATGGAGTTCACGGGCGTTTGGGAGAACCTGACCCGCCAGATGGGTTATTGGGTCAATATGGACGATCCCTATATCACCTACGACAACAAGTATATCGAGACACTGTGGTGGTTGCTCAAACAGCTCTTCGACAAGGGTCTGCTCTATAAGGGTTACACCATTCAGCCCTACTCGCCCGCTGCGGGTACGGGTCTGTCGACTCACGAGTTGAACCAGCCGGGTTGCTACCGTGACGTGAAGGATACAACCTGCACGGCTCAGTTCCGTGTGGTTCGCGATGAGAAGAGCGAGCACCTGTTCGAGGACGTTCAGGGCGAGTTGTTCTTCTTGGCTTGGACGACCACTCCGTGGACTCTGCCTTCGAACACTGCGCTGGCTGTTGGCCCGAAGATCGACTACGTTCGCGTTAAGTGCCTCAATCCCTACAACGAGCAGCCGCAGACCGTAATCGTTGCGCGCGAGTTGCTGCCCTCGATCTTCAACAAGAAGTTGGAGGGTACCTACACCGTTGAGGAGGATCGTTGCTACAAGGGTGCCGATCTGGTTGGTATCCGCTACGAGCAGCTGATCAATTGGGTTAAGCCCGTCGAGGCTGACGAGAGCGGTGAGTGGAAGGTGGCAGCCGAGAAGGCATTCCGTGTGATTGCGGGTGACTACGTAACCACCGAGGACGGTACGGGTATCGTACACATCGCTCCGACGTTTGGTGCCGATGACGCATTCGTGGCACGTGCTGCGGGTATTCCGTCGTTGTTTATGATCAACAAGCGTGGCGAAACCCGCCCGATGGTCGATTTCACCGGTAAGTTCTACAACGTGGAGGATCTCGACGAGAAGTTCGTTGAGGAGTGCGTCGATGTTGAGGCTTACAAGGAGTATGCAGGTCGCTGGGTGAAGAATGCCTACGATCCGCAGTTCACGGTCGATGGTCGCTACGACGAGAAGGCTGCTGCTGCGGCCGAGACGCTCGATATCTACATCTGCTTGAAGTTGAAGGGCGAGGGCTTGGCTTTCCGCATCGAGAAACATACACATAACTATCCCCACTGCTGGCGTACCGATAAGCCGGTGTTGTACTATCCTCTGGATTCGTGGTTTATCCGCACCACCGCGCTCAAAGAGCGTATGATGGAGCTCAACACCACGATCCGCTGGAAGCCCGAATCGACCGGTACGGGTCGTTTTGGCAAGTGGTTGGAGAACCTGAACGATTGGAACCTGTCGCGTTCGCGTTTCTGGGGCACGCCGCTGCCTATCTGGGCTACGGAGGATCGCTCGGAGATGAAGTGCATCGGCTCGGTTGAGGAACTGGTGGCAGAGATCGAGAAGTCGGTTGCTGCGGGCGTGATGAGCGAGAATCCCTACGCAGAGTTCAAGGTGGGCGATATGTCGAAGGAGAACTACTCGACAATCGACCTGCACCGCCCCTACGTTGACAATATCGTGCTGGTGAGCGAGTCGGGTAAGCCGATGCGCCGCGAGGCCGATCTGATCGACGTTTGGTTCGATAGTGGTGCGATGCCTTACGCTCAGTTGCACTATCCGTTCGAGAATGGTGGCGAGGAGTTCAAGGATGTTTATCCCGCTGACTTCATTGCCGAGGGTGTCGATCAGACCCGTGGTTGGTTCTTCACGCTGCACGCAATCGCAACGATGTTGTTCGACTCGGTGGCCTTCAAGAACATCATTTCGAATGGTCTGGTGCTCGACAAGAACGGCAACAAGATGTCGAAGCGTCTGGGTAACGCGGTCGATCCGTTCGAGGTTATGGATAAGTATGGCGCAGATGCAGTTCGTTGGTATATGATCTCGAACTCGCAGCCGTGGGATAATCTGAAATTCGATGTCGAGGGTGTCGATGAGGTACGTCGCAAGTTCTTCGGCACGCTCTACAATACTTATAGCTTCTTCGCTCTCTATGCCAATGTCGATGGCTTTACCGGTGCGGAGGAGGAGATTCCCGTTGAGCAGCGCCCCGAGATCGACCGCTGGATCATCTCGTTGCTCAATACGCTGGTTAAGAACGTAACCGAGTGCTTGGAGGGTTACGACCCGACTCCTGCGGCTCGTATGATTCAGGAGTTCGTGGGCGAGAACCTCTCGAACTGGTACGTACGTCTGAACCGTAAGCGTTTCTGGGGCGGTGGTATGACCGAGGATAAGCTGGCTGCATACCAGACCCTCTATACCTGCCTCGAAACCGTCGTTAAGCTGTCGGCTCCGTTCGCGCCGTTCATCTCGGATCGCATCTTCTGCGACCTGAATGCAGTGAGCGGTCGTCACTCGGATTCGTCGGTACACCTGGCGTCGTTCCCCACGGCTGACGAGCAGTTGGTCAATGGCGACTTGGAGGAGATGATGTCGCTGGCACAGAAGCTCTCGTCGATGGTTCTGGCGCTGCGTCGTAAGGTCAATATCAAGGTTCGCCAGCCGCTGATGAAGGCTATGGTACCCGTTCTGGACGCTAAGATGGCTGCACATATCGAGGCTGCACGTGCGTTGGTGATGAGCGAGGTGAATGTTAAGCAGATCGAGCTCATCGAGCAGACTGCGGGTGTAATCACCAAGCGCATCAAGCCCAACTTCAAGACCCTCGGTCCTCGCTATGGCAAGTATATGAAGCAGATTGCAGCGTTGGTTGCTACGTTCGACCAGCAGCGTATTGCCGAGATCGAGACCTCGGAGAAGCTGATGCTGGAGGTTGCGGGCGAGCAGTTGGAGGTTACGCGCGAGGACTTCGAGATCACCAGCGAGGATATGCCGGGCTGGTTGGTTGCATCGGAGGGCAAGCTGACCGTTGCGCTCGATATTACGGTTACGGACGAGTTGCGCCGTGAGGGTGTGGCTCGCGAGTTGATCAACCGTATTCAGAACCTGCGTAAGGATAGCGGCTTGGAGGTGACCGACAAGATCGCAGTCGAGGTTGAGGCTCTGGACGAGCTGAGCGAGTCGCTGGCGGTGTTTGGCGAGTATGTAGCTCAGCAGGTTTTGGCAGTCGAGATCAAGGCTGTTGCGGAGCCTGCGGGCGAGTTCGTTGCGACGACCGACCTGGACGAGAAGCCGCTCCGTATAGCACTCTCGCGCCGATAGCGATAAATTTATGGCGTAATATTTGGTAGTGTGGTTTTTTATTGTTAATTTTAACAAATAAACTAACCAATTAAACCTTAAAAGTTATGGCAGAAGTTGAGAAGACCAGATATAACGATGCTGAATTGGCCGAATTCAAGGAGCTGATTTTGCAGAAGTTGGAGAGTGCACGCCACGACTACGACCAGTTGCGTGCAACCATCACGCACACCGCAGGTAACGACACCGAGGATACGTCACCGACGTTCAAAGTGCTCGAAGAGGGCGCAGCAACTCTTTCGAAAGAGGAGTGCGGCCGTCTGGCACAGCGTCAGTTGAAGTTTATCCGCAACCTCGAAATGGCTCTGGTGCGTATCGAGAATAAGACTTACGGTATCTGCAAGGATACGGGCAAGTTGATTCCGAAGGAGCGCCTGATGCGCGTTCCGCACGCTACGCAGTGTATCGAGGCCAAGGAGGCTCGCAAGTAGGGCCGATGGCGGTGGCGAGGTTGAGTGCTCGCGCGTATATATATAAATAGGTGCGCTTGAAGTGGGTGTGCCTGTCATGCGCTGAGCCTGCCAAATTACGCTAACAAGACAAGACGACTCATCACCCGAATCAATGGGGCGGTGAGTCGTCTGTTTTTTTGCGGGGGGTGGGGGTGTGGCACTCACAGAGGTTGTGGCACGAATGAGTCGAGGTGCGAATGATTCGTGGCGGAAAAGTTGCCGAAAAGTTTGGAATGGCGGTCAAAAATCTCTATATTTGCTATACTATTAGGGAGATAGAATTCAATCAAAACTTATTAATACAATGAAGAAAACGTTACTTGTGATTATGGCTGTGCTGTTTGGCTTGAACGCAATGGCACAAACTGAGGGAGGAATTAAGGTACGTCGTCCCAAGTATGTTACTCTGGGTTACGTGCTGCAACAAGATGTAACGCTCGCGTCGGGCGAGGTGATCGAACCTGATTTTGGTGCGATGCTCAACCGTGGCCGTACGTTCTATCTGCACAAAAAGCCTATCGGCAACTTCCTCAATATCGGTATCGATGCAACGTGGATCGATATGAACTATGCGATGTACAAACCCCAGACGCTCGAATCGACACTGCATCAGGCAGAGTTGGCGGTGCAGGTGGGTCCGTCGATCACCATCACTCCCGTCAAGCGTTTGCAGGTGCACCTCTATGGTCGTTTTGCCCCGACCTTTGCACTGCGCTACGATGGCGAAGTGGTTGGCGGAAACTATGCGTCGATGTTTGTTGCGGGCGGTAATCTGTCGTTCGGTTTCTTCGGTGTCGGTGCCGAGTATCGTATGGGTAATAATATGAACTATAAGGCTTTCAACTTCGAGAAGATTGCCGACAAGCTCGGTAACATTGTCGGTGGCGAAGATAACGAGGCTGAGGCATTCGTAACTCGCACGGGCGATGGCGAAACCGCGGAGAGCAGTCCCTTCTTCGGCACGAAGAATGTGCTCGAAGGTCTGCGTGTCTATGTGACCTTCCGATTCTAAGAGGAACCACCTCGATATAATAATCCCCGCCTTCCGACGAGAGGGCGGGGATTGTTGTGTTTATTGAGCAACGCGAACGAGATCGTAGCTGAACGGAGAGTCGATACGGTTGAGCGTGCTGTCGGCCATTCGTAGGGTCGAGTCGTTCTCGATGGTGAGGTAGGTCGCCACGTCGCCATCGTCGGGCATAAGGCGGTAGCCACGTCGCGTTCCGACCTCGAACTGCTGCTGGCGACCACGGCTGTCGAAGGTGATGTCGCCACCGTTGTTATCGCCCTCGATATAGACCATTCGCAGCGCAAAGAGGGTATCGGCGCCCACGATCGAGTCGTTGAGCGTCAGGGTATAGTCAATTCCCGCGCAGTCGGCCGCAGGGAGTAGCCCACGATAGGTCGTGGGCGTGAGTTGATCGGTTACGGGCGTGAGTGCCTCATTCTCCTTGTGCTCCTTGATCACAAAAGCGATCAGGACTGCCGACAGAATTATGGTTGGAACGAGTTTTCGCATAATCGTTTCGAGTTACAAATATTATACAAAAAAACGATCGACAGTCGCTGAGTGCAGGCCGTCGATCGTGTTGCTTTTACGAGTGAACTTTACTGCGCCTATTTGAGCGAATCGTAAGCCTGCTTGCCCTCTTCGAGGAACGCAATGAAGTTGTCGATATTCAGATCATACGAGTGCGATGCCAGCACGTTACCCTCGCCATCGAGAATCAGATAGTTGGGTTGTGATGCGATGCCATAGCGCTCGTAAGCCAGGTTCGAGTTGATCTCACCAATGGTTTTGAGCACCTTGCCATTGGCGTTGGTCACCTGATCCTCCTCGGCTACCGCAGCGCGGCTGTCGCCAAAGAGAGCCAGCAGCACGAAATCCTCGCGCATACTCTCCAAGATACGGCTGTCGCACCATACGCGCTCCTCCATCTCGCGGCAGTTCACGCAACCCAGACCCGTGAAGTCGAGGAACAGGGGCTTGTTTGCCTTGCGAGCTGCTGCCAGAGCCTCCTCATAATCGTAGAAACCCGACAGACCGTGAGGCATATGCAGTACGTCGCTATATTTCGGCGCCTTGCCGTCGACCGTCAGCACCTGATCAGCAGGCGCAGCAGTGGCCGTACCGCCCGAAGTGAGTACGAAATCCTGCGTAGCCATCGGGGGCAGATAACCCGTCATCTTCTTCAACGGAGCACCCCACAAACCGGGAACCATATAGGTCACGAAGGTGAACGATGCAATCGCCAATGCCAGACGCGGAACCGAGATGTATTTCACCTCGCTGTCGTGCGCAAACTTCAACTTACCGAGCAGGTAGAAGCCGAGCAGAGTGAAGACCACGATCCAGATACCCAGGTAGATCTCGCGGTCGAGCAGGCCCCAATGGTAGGTCTGGTCGGCGGTGCTGAGGAACTTGAAACCGAGAGCGATCTCGATGAAACCCAACACAACCTTCACCGAGTTCAACCAGCCGCCACTCTTCGGCATCTTTTGGAGTACCGAGGGGAAGAGTGCGAACAGCACGAAGGGCAGAGCGAACACGGTCGAGAATACCAACATTGTCAGGATCGGAGTCCAGATGTCGTTGGTGGTCGAAACCGCACCGATGATTGCGCCACCGACGATCGGGCCGGTGCACGAGAACGATACGAGTACCAGCGTCAGTGCCAGGAAGAAGACACCCAGCAGACCCTTACGATCCGAGTTCTGGTCGCTCTTATTGACCCACGAGTTGGGCAGAGTGATCTCGAACGCGCCGAAGAACGACGCTGCAAAGACCATAAATACCAGGAAGAAGATGGTATTGGGCAGCCAATGTGTAGCCAGCCAGTTGAAGATATCGGCCGTAACGGTTGCGCCACCTACCACGCGCGTGATCAGGATCAGTGCTGCGATGGGCAGGGTATAGAGCGCCACGATGAATACGCCATAGAGGATTGCACGCAGTTTGCCGCCCTCGCCGCCCTTCACGAAGAACGAAACGGTCATCGGGATCATCGGGAATACGCAGGGGGTGAGCAGTGCAGCAAGTGCCCAAGCGGCAGCAGCCAGCAGTGTGCTCCACAACGAGCTATTGTCCTTCTCCTCCTCGACGGGCGCTACAACCTGGTCGGTTGCGGGCTCTTCGGCGATCTCCTCTACGAGCGCAACCTCCTCAGTTGCAGCCTCTTCGGCTGTTGCGGTTGTTGCTGCACCGATCTTAACGGTCAGATCCTCGCTCACGGGAGGCAGACAGCTCTGATCGTTGCAGGCACCATAGTAAACGTTGATCGCCAGCGTCTTAGGCTCGGCCGACGCCTTTACTTTCTGGGTAAATACGACCTGACCCTCCCACGTGCCGATCTCGGCCTCATAGACATCGTCGTAGGCGCGGTGGGGTGCTTTGCTTGCGGTGATCTCGCCAACTTTCTCGGCACCATCGATGGTGATTTCGGTGGTCGAGATGAACAGATCCTCGGCATAGGGACCGAAGTCGTAGATGTGCCAACCTTCGTCGATATTGACCGTCAGTTGTACCTCGCAAGTCTGGCCATCGACCTCGGTAGCCGTAGCCGACCACTTGACGGGCGAGGGTGCGGGCTGTGCCATTGCCACCAAACCGGCGAACAGAGGCAACAGCAGTGCGATAAATTTCTTCATATTTCGATTAAGTTTAATTTTTGGACAAAATTTCACGTTCGCAAAGATACGATAAACTATCCGAACTCACAATATTCGTGCGTGCTATTCGCGCGTGCGCGCAATAAATTTTACGTAGTGTGCTGGTACACTGACGAAAAAACCTCGCCCGAGAGCGAGGTTTTCGTGCCAAAAGTTAAGCGCGTGATTTAGTAGGTCATAACTGCGGGCATAGTCTTAGCCTCAGCAACCATCTTCTCAACCTCCTTAACTGCGGGTACGCGACCTACGAGTTTCTTCTCAGCATTAACCTCCTCCATCTTAGCAACGAGGTTAGCGGGAACGCGGTGCGACAACTCCTTAACGGTGTCAACGCCGGCAGCCTCCAACAACTCAGCGAACTGAGGACCTACGCCGTGGATACGGAACAGATCAGCGTGGTTAGCCCACTTCAAGATCAGCTTGCCCGAGATCTCGGTAGCCTCTTCCAACTCTTTGCGGCCCTTGGGGGTAGCGCACTTTGCGAGCATCTGCTCGGGGGTCTTGATGCCTGCTGCGATGAGCTTCTCGGCGTAAACTTCACCAACGCCCTCGATGTCGATAATTTTGTATGCCATAATCGTACGTATTAATTGTTTATAAGTGTTAATTTGGTTTCGAAATTACTAATAAAATGCGAAAATTCCAAATCTAATTTTTGTGAATCGGTGTTTTTTGCTCGAATGAATGTTTTAATTGTGGCTTGTAGGTGGTTTGAGAGTGAAGTGAGTGACGATTTGGAAAACCGGAAATAATTTATTAATTTTGTTACAACCAAAATTCGATCGATTGTTATGCGTCGTCTGTTGATATTCATATTGTCGCTCCTGCCCGTGGTGGCGAGTGCTATCGGTTTCGAGAATACGGTGTCGTTGCTCGATCGCCTCGATAGTGCCATTGCTCATAGTGATGAGTTCGCGTCGTTGCGACTGGCTCGCGTGGCGTCGTTGCGCAAAATACAATCGTCACCCCACCTGACCGACTATCAACTCTACGATCTCAACGAGGCTATTGCGCGTGAGTTTGAGGTCTTTCAGTTCGATTCGACCATCAACTATTACTATTGGAATCTGGGTATCGCACGCGAATTGCACGACCAGAACAAGATCAATCAATCGCTAATCCACCTCGGTCGAGTGCACGCCACAGCGGGCTACTATCTCGATGCCAACAATATCCTCAATGTCCAACTCGATACCGTGACCCTCGACAAGAGTCTGCTCGATGAGTATTATTGGGCGCAGTATTGTCTTAATAAACAGCTCTTTACCGAGGCCGAATATCAGTCGTCAGAGAGTGTGGCGGCCCACCGACAGCAATATTATCGCAACCGACTATTGGAGATTTTGTCGATTGACTCGTTTGAGTATCGTATTTTGCGAGTGAGCCAATTCCTCGAACGGGGCCAGCTGGATAAGGCCGAGCGCGTTCTGATCGAGATGATGGACAATTATCGAACAGAGAGCAAGGAGCAGTCGATCGTGGCCTATTATCTTTCGGAACTCTATGAGCAGAAGGACGACGTCAACAAGCAACTGCACTTTGCCACTATCGCTGCGCTGAGCGAGGTGCGATTGGCTATGCGCGACAACGTTGCGCTTAACGCATTGTCAGTCTGCCTGTTCGATGTTGGTGAGGTGACTCGTGCATTTCGCTTGATCTGTGCTACGCTGGACTTTGCTCTCACCTATAACGCTAAGTCGCGTGTGTGGCAGGTGGCCTCGATTCTGCCTACGATCGAGTCGTCCTATCGTGCTCAGCAGCAGCGCCAAAGCAACCAGATATATATCTTCCTGACGGTGGTTTTGGTGTTGTTGATGATGTTGCTCGTTATTCACCTTGTGCAACGTCTGCAACGTGAGAAACTCGATCGTACACAGCAGCAACTTCAAGAGGCCAACCGCAATCTGGTCGAGAACAACGAGAGCCTGCAAAGGGTTAATAGCCAGCTGAGCCAGTTGAATGGCGATATCGCCGAGGCCAATGCCGTGAAGGAGGAGTATATCGCGCTCTTTTTGCGAGTCTATTCGGAGTGTATCGACAAGATGGATGGCTTGCAGCGCCGTGTCCGCAAGTTGGCAACGCACGAAAATCTGGTGGAGCTCAAACGCGAGCTGTCGAAGAACGATCTGGTCGATGAGGAGCTGGTCTATTTCTATGAGATGTTCGACAACGCCTTTCTGCGTCTTTATCCCAACTTTGTAAGCGAGTTCAATTCGCTGCTCGAAGAGGACGCGCGCATCGAGTTGAAGAAGGACGAGAAACTCAATACCGAGTTGCGTATCTTTGCGCTGATTCGACTTGGCATCAACGACTCGTCGAAGATCGCTGCGCTGTTGCGTTACTCGGTCAATACCATCTATAATTATCGCGCGAAGGTCAAGAATAAGGCGTGTGTTTCGCGTGAAGAGTTTGAGGAGCGAATCAAAAAAATCGGATCGTTTCAGAATGTGAAATAGTGTGTGTCACTGTTCTAAGATTGCCGAATTTTTGTTCTAAAACGTGCCTAAAATCCCTAAAAACAGCTCGATTTAAGCCAAATCATAGCATATATTATCCACTTTTTTCGAGGTGGTGTGTGTGGCTATATCGCACATTGTTAGCGAGTTATTGCGTTGCGCGATTTCATCAATCTATATTTTCACCACTTGGCATTGTGAGAGCCATTTTGTTGTTCTACATTTGCAACGCAAACCAACAAAGAAGCACTATCTGAAAAGGACTATTTCTCTGTTGCTTCTTTGGGCATAGTTGCCCTATAAAGGTTTGCAACCTGAACTAACCCGCCAATAATAGTTAGTTAGAAACGTTGTGTGGAGGATAGCGTGTACGGTAGTACGCGCTATTCATTTTTTTGTGCGTATCGGGTCAGATGCGCACGTTCTGTCAGCTGCTGCCACGCGTGGCCAGATTCGGCCGATTTTGCCTTGATAAGCCGCCCTGCGCCACCCTCACGCCTCGGCTCCCTTGCTCTCCCTCGAAACAGACCTTAAATGCGCGCCCCTGCTTACGGCCGCCCCCCCCGAATAACAAACGCCCCATACCATTCGGTACGGGGCGTTTCATATTGCTAAGAGTGCGTTTTGTACTACTCCTCGTCGCGCTGCATCTGCTCAACGTAGATAGCGTGCTGCATAGCCTCACGCTTAGCGATCGACGGCTTGGTGAAGTACTGACGGCGACGGAGCTCCTTCAATACACCGGTACGCTCATACTTTCTCTTAAACTTCTTGAGAGCGCGCTCGATGTTCTCGCCCTCTTTTACAGGCATAATAATCATTGTAGTAAATGTTTTTTTATTGTTTTTGTTTTGTTTAATTCTTTGGTTTTGTGGCGGTTATCCGATCGCCGGCGGGGCTTGCAACTTTTCCTTGAAGAGTGGCTTGCCGAGTGCGGTTACTGGGGCTGTTGCACATCAAATCGAAGATAGGGCGCAATACGCGCTGCCTCATCTACGCTAAATATGTCATCGTTGATCATCTCTTCGATTGTAGTCCAACCTCCTTTCAATTGTCTATGTTTCAGTAACTTTCGTAGCGTTCGCGGTGGCAGATACGGATGTTCGGCCAAACGCTCAGCGGGCGCAAAGATAACACTAATTTTTTGAATTTCACAACTATCGCACCAAATTTGTTGCACAATTCGCTCATAATTTTGTTCCGTAACGCCCTGCACCTCGCTCAGTTGCTCCACACGGTGGAATCCGCCCAGACGACGGCGATAGTCTATGATGGCTGCGGCGGTTTTGGCGCCGATACCTCGCACCGTAACGAGCGTGGCCGAGTCAGCTCGATTGAGTTCGATCGGCATAGCGGCAGTCGGCTCCTCCGTTGCGAAGATCACGAATGGGCGCAGACGCTCGATCATTTCGTCGCTAACTACGTAACATTCAGCCAATTCGTCGATCGAACGCAGTCCGCCACGCATATCCCTATATTTGACCAGAACTTCGGCCTGACGCACCGAGAATCCGATTTTCGACAGGTAGCCGACCGAGGCGGTGTCGAGGCTGAAGGGCGTGAGAGCCAGCGTGTCGCGCTTTGTGCGTGTGCGGCGACGTGTGGTGTCGTAGGTGCGAGCGGGATAGTCGCGATGTTCGAATGGGCGGAGCGCAAACTCCTCACCGATAACGATATATGGCTCCAAAAGTCGATACATCTCCTCGCTCACGGTGTAGCAAGATGCCAGGTCCTCCTTGATCTCGAAACGCTTGCCGCGAGCGCGATATTTCACTATGCCGAGTGCCTCGTTGCGCTTGAAACCAAGGCGCAGAAGTGAGTGATAATCAATCGTATTGGGGTCGAATTCGAATAGCGAGTCGGGCACGATGCGTTCATCGACTGCCGTTGCCACTCGGGCGCTGTCAATCTGCATTTCGATGTTTTCGGGCACCTCGAACGAGGGGTCGATGTCGATCGCTTGGCGGGCAATCCACGCACAAAATATGAGCGACGGGAGCACGACCAATGCCCCGCGAAACTCTCTCGATGACAGTATTTCTCTCCAAGATTTCATCGCTCGGTTACTTGCGACGAATGGCTACAAGGTTTTGATACATAAATACTTCGCACACTTCTTCGTAGCGGCGAATCGGGCTCAGTCCGTGTTTCAGAATGCGGTACAGATCGAACTTCGGCGAGAGCAGTGTCCATAGGTCGTGGAACGACACGCGCGCGGCCAATGTTGTTGCGCCAAACTCCAACTGAATGTAGTCGATGCGACCCTCGTCGATCATCTTTGTCGCACCGCGCAGCGCCTCCAATTCGTTGCCCTCGATGTCGAGTTTGAGCAGGTCGATACGTTCGATCGCGTGCGCCTGGCAGTAGTCATCAACCGACACCAACTCGATCGTTTCGGTCTGATCCATCGTGCGGTCAAAGCGGTCAAGATCACGCGGATAGAGCGACGCCAAGGTCGAACCGTCACCGTCGGTATAGAGCGTTGCCGTGGTAGTCGAACTGCCCACTCCCAGCTGATTGAGCACCACGCCCTCGATTTCGGCTGTACGTCGCGAGAGTTCCTCGAAGGTCGCCTTCGATGGCTCAAAGCAGTGCAACTCGGCGCGCGAGCCGAAAACCTCGTTCACTTCGTGAGCATAGTCGCCCACATTTGCGCCCACATCGAAGATCACCGCACGACGTTCCAAACCCGCCAAACGACGATGTAACTCGCTCAGCCAGCGACGTTCGCCATTTCGATCGCTATGTTCCGAGTAGCCGATACCCATCGCATAGAGCGTAAATTTCAGCACAGCCGCGTGGAGCGGTTGCAGTGCGGGGCGGCTTGCAATCGAGGTGTAGAGGTCGGCAACGGCCTTTTTGACGGACATCTTCATCGCGCGAGTGGTTTTGGGTTGCTAAATGTTTATTCGACGTAGAGCACCAGACCCTTCAAATATTCGCCCTCGGGGTGATAGATGTTGATCGGGTGGTCGGCGGGCTGGGTCAGCTGGTGGAGGATACGCACGCGACGACCGGCGATAGCGGCAGCCGAGAATACGGTCGTGCGGAACAACTCCTTGCTAACGGCCTGCGAGCAGCTGAACGTGAACAGGATACCTCCGCTCTTGATCTGTGCCAACGCACGGGCATTCAACTTCTTATAGCCCTGCATTGCGTTGCCCAGCACCTTGTGGTGCTTGGCGAATGCGGGCGGGTCGAGAATGATCATATCGAACTTGTCGCCGATGTTGTGCAGATATTCGAAGGCATCGACTGCCGCCGAGGTATGTGCCACATCGTCGCCAAAATTGAGGCGCATATTTTCGTCGGCCAGCTGCACGGCACGCTCCGAGCTATCGACCGAAACCACCTCCTTGGCGCCACCTGCCATTGCATAGACCGAGAAACCGCCCGTATAGCAGAACGTGTTGAGCACCGTGCGCCCCTTTGCGTAGTGGCGCACCAACTCGCGATTGGCGCGCTGGTCGATGAAGAAACCGGTCTTCTGACCCTTCTCCCAATTGACATTGAAGCGGTTACCATTTTCGAGTACCTCTTGCTGGGCGGTTGCCGACGAGCCGTAGAGATATGAGTCGATGGCATTCAGACCCGCCTTGAACGGAACGGTCTGCGCGCTCTTGTCGTAGATAGCCTCGATACGATCGCCATAGACCGTGCGAATCGCCTCGGCAATCTCCTTGCGCGAACGATACATACCCACGCTGTGGCACTGCACAACGGCTGTCGAACCATAGATATCGACCACCAGGCCGGGCAGCGAATCGCCCTCGCCGTGGATCAGTCGGTAGCAGGTAGTCTGCTCATTTTTAGTCAAATCGAGCGATCTACGCACATCGTAAGCCGTTGCAATGCGCTCGTTCCACCACTTCTGGTCGATCTCGACCTGCTCGAACGTGAGCACTCGAACGGCGATCGAGCCGATCTGGTAGTGTCCGCGTGCGATGAAGTCACCGCTCTTGGTGTGAACATCGACGATCTCGCCCTCGGTTATGTGGTCGCGCTCCGAACGGATATATTCGATTGCGCCCGAGAAGATCCACGGGTGGCGGCGCAGGAGCGACTCCTCCTTGCCTCGGCGTAAGAAAATTTGTGCGTACATATCTTTCTGTTACTCTTTTGTTTCGGTTTGTTTTTTTGGGTGAGGTTTGCGGCGGCGGAACGATCGGCGACGCGATTTGCCCTTGGCCTCTTTTGCCTCTTTTGCCTTTTTGGGCTCCGAAGGCTCGATCGGCTTAGGCTCCGCTTTGACGCTCACCGTAACCTCCTCGATGGGCGCGGGATTGACCTTCGGGGTCGATTCGAGTGCTGCAAGAATCTCCAAGCAGACCCACGCATCGGTGGCAGCATACGAAATCTGCTGCTCGGTGAATTGCGCAGCCTCCCAATTGCTCAATCGCTGGGCCTTCGACACGCGCTTGCCCAGGACGATTGCCGACAACTTGCGCAGACTCTTCTCCTCGATGCCCCATTGCGGAGCGATCGTTTGCAGGTCGATGAAGCCCGCTGCGCGAATGTGGCGCAACTGCGTGAGCGATCGAATATCGCCCGCAACATCGGCGCCAACCTTCTTGATGTTGGGATTTTCGAGCAGACGTTGCAACTCGCGTCCGAACTTCATTCGACACAATCGAATCAGATAGCAACGCTCTGAGGTTGAGAGCTGTACGAGTGCCACTCGGTTGGTCACACCCGCCTTGAACGAGGGGCGTGTTTCGGTATCGAAGCCGATAACCGAGTGCTGCGACAGGTATTCGCAAGCCTCGTTGAGAGCCTGTTCGGTATCGACTATCTGCACCTCGCCCTCGAAGCGCACGGCCGGCAACGCGGCGGTCTGCTCGTTGGTGATTGTGGGTGCAAATTTCTGTTCGATACTCATTGTTTCGTGCGGTTTAGGTTGCAAAGTTACCTATTTATAGTGATAATTCCGCTTTTATCGAGCGAAATTTTGCCTTCATCGAGCAAGCGGTTGATGGTGGCGAGTGGCGAGGTGTTGCCCGTTTGCAGGCGCGAGGTCACCTCACGCAGGGTGAGCGACTCCTCCTCGGCGGCCATTTTCAGTATCTGTTCTTCGAGGTTAAGTGGCTGCTGCTTAGTCTGTTTGCGACGAGCTAAACATACATCGCAGACCCCGCAATCCTTGTCACCGGCACCTCCAAAATAGTCCTCGATCATCGCGCTGCGGCATACCTCCTCGTTGTGAGCATAACGCAACATCGCCTCGTAACGCTCCAAGCACATCTGCTTGCGATGTTGGTATGTTTCGGGTGCGATTCGCACGTCAGCTATGGGCAGTCGCTCCTCGTCGAAGTAGATCAGCGGTGAGCGATTCGACGGAATGTAACGTATCACGCGCATCTGCCACAAGAGCCTCATTAGCTCGTGAACGCGCTCGACCGTAAAGCCACTGACGGCTGCAATCTCGCCCTCGTCAATGGGACGAAACTCGGTGAAGACACGATCGTAAAGTCTTAGTATCGTGCGCAGTAGCAGGTCGATGTCGGTGCGCTTGACACGCAACTTGTAGAGGTCGTCACGGCTCACGCAGAAGTGGATTCGTGCAGGATTTTCCAACTCCTCGGTGAGGGTCAGGTAGCCGTTTTGTTGCAACAATTTGAAGGCATTGATTGCCGTGCCGTGATAGATGCCGAAGCGGCTGCAAAACTCGTGAATGTTGAACGTGAAGGTTGCTCCTGCGCCGTCGCCAATGGGAATTTGCAGATAGTTGCAGACCGATTCGTAGCATTTTTTGACCGTTTCGAGGGTCGGAAAATCGCTTTCGATACGGCGGTTGATTCGTGCCTGATCCTTCTCGCTGACCAGCAGCAGGGCATAGGCTCGCCCGCCGTCGCGACCTGCTCGTCCCGCCTCCTGATAGTACTCTTCGAGCGATTCGCTCATCGCGTAGTGGATCACAAATCGCACGTCGGCTTTGTCGATGCCCATTCCGAAAGCATTGGTAGCCACCATTATACGTGTGCGACCTTCGCTCCACGCCGTCTGTCGCATCGAGCGTTCGGCGTGTCCCAGTCCGCCGTGGTAGTAGTCGGCCGAGATGCCGCTCTCGGTCAGAAGTTGCGCAAGTTGCTCAACCCCTTCGCGCGTACGCATATATATAATGCCCGAGCCGCTGACCTTGTCGATCACGTTCAGAATCTGCTCGTTTTTGTCCTCGACGTGGCGCACCACATATTGCAGATTGGGGCGCGCGAAACTACTGCGAAAGAGCTTCGGCTCGCCAAAGCGCAACTTGTCCATAATGTCCTTTGCCACAAGGTCGGTTGCCGAGGCGGTCAGCGCCAATACGGGAGTGTCGGGGATCAAACGTCGAATCTCGGCAATGCGCAGGTACGAGGGTCGAAAATCGTAGCCCCACTGCGAGATGCAGTGTGCCTCATCGACCGCCAGAAGCGAAACCCGCATCTTGTCCAGACGCAGTCGAAATGCCTCAGAGGCAAGACGTTCGGGTGCAAGATACAAGAACTTCACGTCGCCATAGACGCAGTTGTCCAGTGCGATGTCGATCTGTCGGGGCGACAGACCCGAGTGGATCGCAACGGCCGAAATCGAGCGGCTACGCAGACGATCGACCTGATCCTTCATCAGTGCGATGAGTGGCGTAACGACAATGCACAGACCCTCCTGCATCAGCGTCGGGAGCTGGTAGATGATCGACTTGCCGGCACCCGTGGGCATCAGTGCGAGGGTGTCGCACCCGCGCAGTATGGAGCCGATCACCTCGCTCTGCATCGGGCGGAACGAGGTGTAACCCCAATATTTGCGCAGCGTTTCGAGCATACGCTCCTCGCTGAAAAGTTCTTGCTGTCGATTCATACGACAAAGATAGCGATAAATTAATTCACAATTGACAATTCGCAATTCAAAATGTGGTCGGGCGAGGCGAGCGCAGTGAATAATTTTTGAATCCTCGATTTTGAATTGTGAATTATATTGCCCATCTTTGCCCTACGAAACAATGCAAAGACTAATCGTTATGAAGATAGATTCGAAGGTTAAGGTGCGCAACATTGCGGGCGAGAATGTGGTGATTTTGCAGGGGCGTCTGGGTGCCGATCTGACCCGCATTATCCAGCTCAATGGCTCGTCGCAGTGGCTGTTGGAGCAGTTGGCTGAGCGCGAATTCGAGGTTGCAGACGTGGTTGCGCTGCTCACCTCGCGCTACGATGTCGATGAGCAGACCGCTACGGCCGACGCCCAGAAGTGGGTCGAGCAGCTGCGCGAACATAAGATGATCACCGAGTAGTCGCCACGACCGCGCGCTACAAACTTAAAGCCTCACCGTTGCAGAGCGGTGAGGCTTTTTCTATGAGTAATTGTTGCGTGCTGCTGCCTACTTTTTGAGGTCGTAGAAGCAACGCTTGGGTGAATAAACGGTGCCGTCGGCAACCATTTTCTTGATCACTTTCGAAACATCTTCCTTCGCGATACCGGTTGCGGTAGCGATGTCGCCGGGGCGCATTGCACCCTTCTCCTCGAATGCTTTGATGATTTTGCTCTCCATAGTTGTCGTTTTATAAGTTTTTAATTCAGTAATTTTCTCACCACAAAAATATAACTAAAATTGCAGAAATCCGCACTCCAAGCCCCGAAATCGTCATCGGAAATATTGATAAATAAATAAAAATTTCTTATATTTGTAGCGACAAAACCATATTTATTAACAAAATCATCAAATCTATGACAAGCCTATTACATTTATCCCATAAAATAGCAAAAATAGTAGCGATCATTTCGATCGCTACTATTTGTAGTTGCACAACCGGAATAGGATATACGGAAATTTTTGTAGCCAATTTTATAACACACTATTTCAATTACGTCCAAATAGGATTGGAGGTAAACCCTCAAATTATCTATGTAGCACCACGACGTACAACGTTGTATGCTGCTGATTCACAAGATTCAATCCACAGAGAGAAATTTGAAGAGTTAGCAAAGAAATACAATGACGTAAATTATGATAGAAAGACGATGAGTAGGGAAATATATTCATCGTATTACAATGTTATGTCTGCCAATACTATTTCGAGGATTGAGATCAAGTGCTTGGAGGATATAGATCAACAATACGTAAGCAATAGCTGTATTAACGATCTATTTGATTTTATGGCATATAGTCCATTAAATTATATACAAAGTGGATATACGCAAGAAAGCGATCACGATCCGATGAAATATTTTCAACACACCAAGCATCCTTCGTGTTATTTTCCTATTCAGAAACCTCTTGATGAAATCTCCGCGAAAGATTTAGTGCTAATTGGAAATGGAAAAAATGTTGGACACATATTATTTTACATTACACCAAAGGATAAACAAACTTGTCCTGCGTGGGGTAAGAAGTTGCGACTGACGCTTAATTACGAAAATCAATATCCGATTTCGAAGGAGTTTGTTTTTGAGAAGGGCGAATACTAATCGTCGCCACCGATAATACCGACCGAGCCGACCTCCGAAAATGGGGTCGGCTCGATTGTTTTTTTTGAACCAAAATGCGGCAAATGGCTTGTGGCTTCTACAAGAATTTCTTATCTTTGTATATTCGTACGACACACACAACGTTAAATAACTAAAAATAAACAACTTAAAGTAACTATGAAAAGAATTCTTTTTCTCTTAATGATTTGCGTTATGCCTATGTTTGCATTTGGACAGAAGCAGGATCGCGTTGAGCGTATGTTGCGCAAAATGTCGGTACGCGACAAGGTCGGTCAGCTCTTCATTATCAATTACGGTCACTACACTCCCGAAGGTCAGATCGAGGAGATGATCAAGAAGGATCGTATCGGTGGTCTGATTATTATGGAGGACGAAATGGTGCACTATGCAAACCGTATGAACGCACTCCAAAAGCAGTCGCGTATCCCGATGGTCATCAGTATCGACGGCGAGTGGGGCGCTTCGATGCGTTTCGACACGCTGACGCAGTTCCCGCGCAATATGCAGCTCGGTGCGCTCTCGAACACCGAGATGATCTATAAAGTTGGTCGCGCAATGGCCGATCAGTTCCGCCGTGTGGGTGTGCATATCAACTATGCACCGACCGTCGATGTGAACAACAACCCCAAGAACCCCGTTATCGGCCAGCGTTCGTTTGGTGACAACCCCCAGAAGGTGGCTAAGTATGGTGCAGCGCTGATCCGCGGTATGCAGGACGGTGGCGTGTGGACCTCGGCTAAGCACTTCCCCGGTCACGGCGATACCGATGTCGATTCGCACAAGGCTCTGCCTACGCTGCCTTTCGACCGCGCTCGTTTGGACGCAATGGAACTCTATCCCTTCCAGGAGGCAATCAATCAGGACGTGTGGATGGTGATGGTGGGTCACTTGAATGTTCCCGCACTCGATCCTACCGGTATGCCCAGCTCGCTCTCGTATCCGATCATCACCAAGTTGTTGAAGGAGGAGATGGGCTTCAAGGGTATCGTTGTTACTGATGCTCTGGGTATGAAGGGCGTTTCGACCTATATGCCCGCCGAGATGGTTCCTCTGGCATCGTTCAAGGCTGGTTCGGACGTGCTGTTGATGCCCGCACAGAGCTGGCACCGTTCGATCAAGAATGTGATCAAGGCTGTCAAGAAGGGTGAGATCTCGCGCGAGCGTCTTGATGAGAGCGTACGCAAGGTGCTGAAAATGAAGGAGCAGCTCGGTCTGCTGGACGGCACTCCGTTCATCGATCCCGAGAATATCTACGAGGATACCGAAACCAAGGAGGTGGTTGATTTCATTCAGGAGGTTTGCGATGCATCGGTAACGATGGTTAAGCGTCCGAGCGTTGCGTTGAAGGGCGAGGGCTCGCTGAATGAGTTGATCAAGTCGGGTCGCGCTAAGGAGGTTGTGCTCGACAAGCGTATGTCGTTGGCATCGCTCGATGGCGCAAAGGCATCGGTTGCAGGTGCTGAGTATGCGGTGGTTTATCTGCCCGAGTTGCGTGCTCCGAAGAACGACTTCAACTCGTATTCGAATATGAAACCCGAGGAGATCTACGGTTTCCTGTCGGATTGGGCTGGTCAGCAGAAGGTGATTCTGGCAATTATGAACAACCCCTACGTACTCGATCAGATCGATTTGAAGGCATTCGACGGTATCGTGATCGGTTACAGCTCGGTTGATCAGAATATGAAGGCTGTTGGCAAGGTGCTGTCGGGTGAGATCGACGCCGAGGGTGTTCTGCCCGTAAGCGCAGGTGGTCTGCCTAACGGTTTCAGCGCGAAGTAATCCAACGCTTGAAGATATGCGAAAAGCCGTGTCCCTTGTTGGGGCGCGGCTTTTTTTGAGCTATATATGAGTGCGTTGCTTTACGATAAATCATTGGCAATTTCGTTGAAATCGTCATACGTGGTGGCGCCCGCGACTTTCAGTAGCGCCGCCGCGTGTGCTATTGTTGAGAGCGAAGCTGCCTCCTTCGCTTATCCACCAAAAATAAGAAAGGCGCTCGAATTACTCGAACGCCTTTCGTTGCTTTGTTCGCTCACGCGACCGAAAGCGGCTTATTTAACTGTATTAACAATCTGCTGGAATGCCTCGGGGTTGTTCATAGCCAGGTCAGCCAGAACCTTACGATTCAAAGCGATACCTGCCTTGTTGAGCTTACCCATAAACTGCGAATAGGTCAAACCGTTAGCGCGTGCAGCAGCGTTGATACGCTGGATCCACAAGCTGCGGAATGTTCTCTTCTTGATCTGGCGGTGTGCGTAAGCATACTGCAAACCTTTTTCAACGGTGTTTTTGGCAACCGTCCATACGTTTCCCCTTGAACCAAAGTTACCCTTGGCAAGTTTTAAAACCTTCTTTCTTCTTGCTCTTGATGCAACAGCATTTACTGATCTTGGCATAGTGTGTGAAAAGTTTTACGAGCTGTCAGCGACGTGATTCTCTCACGTTCTTCGGGGCTGATTTGCTCTTTGATTAATAAAATAAGTTAGTGAAGCGCGTTACTTAATTACTTAACCAACAGCTTCTTGATCTTGGGCTCGTCGGCAGCCGAAACGGTGCTCGAGTAGCACAAGTTACGCTTTTGTTTTGTAGTCTTTTTGGTCAGGATGTGACTGTGATAAGCGTGCTGACGCTTGATCTTACCTGTGCCGGTGAAGGTAAATCTCTTCTTCGCCGCGGCATTAGTTTTCATTTTGGGCATTTTAGTAAACAGTTAAATTAGTTAAACATAGCGTGCAAAGATAATGCTTTTTTCTCAAACACACACTTTTCTGCCCAAAATATTTCAATTTGGGCCATTTTGGGGCGGTTGAGAGTGGGGTAATGGGGCTTAGAAGAATCGATAAACCTCCTCGATTACCTCGTCGCACGACATTTGTGAGGGGTTGGTGCCCGCGACGCCTTCGGGAACTTCGGCGCCATACTCCTCGAAGTGTTTGATCCACGTCGAGTCGATCTCGCCCGTCTGCATATTGCGGAACGACATCGGCACGGTCGAGAAGATTGAACGCCCATCTTCATCGAGATATGCCAGCGCAACCAGCTCGCTGCAATAGATCGAGTCGTTTACGGGGCTAAACACAAAGTCATACGAGCAACCGATATATTCACGCGCGCGCTCCACGGCTGCCTCGCGCAGATGGCGGAACTCGGGCTTGACACGCGCAACGGTTACCACGGGGCGACCGCCGATGGTGTCCGAGTTGCCGAGGTAGTGGTCGAGCGTAACCTCGCGCACACCCTTGAATACCGCCTCGATCACCGTCGTGTCGTTTTCGTTGATCGAGAGCAATCCAACGTGCGAGTAGCTGATATTATCGCGTCCGACAGCTACACCTTCGACGGCAGCAGAGAAATCACTCGGCTTGAAAACCTGAAAAAGCAGGTCACCGTGCTCCAAGTTTGGGGTCTTATTCGGGGTGGTTGGGGCGCAAGCTACGGCCGCCAAAACCATACCTATATATAATATATAGCGCATTTTCATCTTTTCTATCGTTTTTTCAAGTTGAACAAGATACAAATATAACTATTTTCATCGAAACAATCATAATTTTACCCCTCAAAAAGTATCTTTATCGAATATTTTGATGCAGATTTCGCCGGCCCGAAAATCCGAAAAATGGCCCTGTGGGCCCTCCTGTGGCCGATTTGGGCGAAAAATGGGTCAAAAAAGTTTTGGAGCTAAGTTGCTGGTGCTCAAAATGATGAAAAAACGGAGCAAAAATATTTTGAAAAAAGTTTAAAAAATGTTTGGAAGTTTGAAATCAAATGCCTTATCTTTGCACCCGCAATCGAGAAGCAAACACGGTTGCAGAGTTCTTAACAGAAAGTTTTTTCGAAAAAAGTTCTCGAAAAATTTGGTGGATTAAAAAAGAGTTCATACCTTTGCAGTCCCTTTCCGAATGATTCGAGGGGCGCCTGAAAAGGCGACGATTTTGGAAGTTCTTTTTAATAGATAGAACAACGTTCTTTGAAGATATTGAGCAGCTAAGTTTTGACACTCTCTTCGGAGAGTATTTCAAAGCAATACCTTTGAGATTGAGCTATGATATTTAAATTTTCTTTTACAATGGAGAGTTTGATCCTGGCTCAGGATGAACGCTAGCGGCAGGCTTAACACATGCAAGTCGAGGGGCAGCAAGGATTGTGCTTGCACAATCTGTTGGCGACCGGCGCACGGGTGCGTAACGCGTATGCAACCTA
>JAZOPR010000011.1:0-168355 GCA_045655685.1 Alistipes sp. | reverse complement strand
TATAGTGGTGAGGTTCCACCTCTTCCCATTCCGAACAGAGAAGTTAAGCTCACTAACGCCGATGGTACTGCTTATTTAAGTGGGAGAGTAGGTAGCCGCCTCTTCAAGGAGCAAATCGAAAGGTTTGCTCCTTTTTTTTGTTGTTATATGGTGCGCGAACAACGCAAAGTATCCCCTTTTTGTGTGGTCGCAGATGTATGGAGTCTGTATTCAGGCTCATTATCGGCGGGTGGGGGCTCGGCGAAAGCCGACCCGCCGATGATGACACGCCCTACCAGGCGTGCGTTAACTCTATACCTATATATTATATAAGTAATCCCCGATCTCAATGCGAGGTCGGGGATGTTTATTTTGGGAGTATTTGCTAAATTTGTGAAATGAAAATCCGAAGGCTATGATCTATCTAATCACTGTGCCGATAATTGTTGCGTGTGCGTTCTTGATTCGATTTCGCCCCAATCTCGTCAACACTCTGTCGGAGGCGGATCGTCGCAAAATGGACCAGAAGAGGGTCGGGCGAATCGGTTTTTGGGGAATGATGACCACGGCAGCGCTGCTTATGGTTTGCTATCTCGCGGGCGTGCCCGATATTATCGGTATGTTCGTGGTGATGCCAGGTGCGATTATTACGGCAGGTTTGATTCAAGCGTCGATTAAATAATTAGATATTCTTGTTTTGTAATCGACTGATACTCAGCGTTCCATTATAAAATGCGTTAATTTTTGCATTTTTTTGTGTTTAAGTGATACAACTTAACGAAAAAATACCTATCTTTGCAACGCTTTTCAAAGGAAAGGTGCCGGAGTGGTCGATCGGGCCGCACTCGAAATGCGGTGTACGGGCAACTGTACCGGGGGTTCGAATCCCTCCCTTTCCGCAAGTTGTGAGCGACAGAGTTTTTCTGTCGCTCTTTTTATTTATCGGCGATGATCATTATAGCTCATTAGTTTGCATACAAATAAAAAACACCCGCACTCAACGCAGAGTGCGGGTGTTGTGGTGTTAGAGTCAGCTAGAGGCGCAACCTACATCTTAACGCTGAACGTTACGATCGCCTGGTGGCGGAGGAGGTTGCCCGTCAATTCGCCGCTTGCCGAGGTGAACGAGCCCGATGCATTCTGATAGTAGAACAGATCGTAGGTCGAGAGCTGTGTGTTCTGGCATACATAGGCCAGATCGAGTACGCAACGGCCGAAATTGAAGCCTACACCTGCCGAGACGCTCGACGTGGTGCTCTCGATCGGATTGTCGAAAATAGCGTTCTTATCCCTCATCATCGAGCCGTAGTAGGCGTAACCTGCGCGGAGCGAAAGCATCGGCAGAGGACGCAACTCGACACCTGCACGCAGGGTATTGGCCCCCTTGAAATTGGCCTTTACAGCCTCTTTGTAGCCATTCTTTGCCACGTGTCCCTCATTCATATCGAGTCGCATACCCGTGTAGCAAGTGTGCTCGTAATCCAGCGACAGAATCGCCATCTGCCCAAAGGTGTACGACGCACCGAGCATCAGTCGGGTGGGAGTGTAGAACTCAACGTGCGAATAGAGCTCGTCGGTGTACTGCACGTAGTTGTCGCTCTCGACGTACTGATCGTTGGGGATATCGAAGCCCTTCACGAACATCTGACCCTGATAGCGGCGGTCGATAACCATCGCTGTGGGGGTGTGGATTGCAAAGCCCAAACGCAGGCTCGATGTGGGGCGATAGATTACACCAGCCTTAAAATTGACGCCTGCGCCACTTGCTGTAACACGCTGAATATAATCGGTGTAGATCAGCGGCACGTCCGAGGGGCGATTGTCGTTGACGCCAATCACGTTGCCCGAAGCGTCGAGATCGAGGCCGTTATTGGTGTAGCTCTCGCCGTAGAATACGCGCTTGTCGTGGTCAAGGCCGACGATGCCGATCGAAAAACCGAAATAGACCTTATTGCGCATATTGAAACCGCCCGAGAAGTTGAACTCGTTCATCTGACCCTTGCTATCCACCTGCGAGAGGTGCTCGACCGAGGCATCGGGAGCGATCGACGAGGTGATATACTCGGTAGCATTCTCCGGATCGGGATCGATCAGATAGTTCTTGTAGGCCAGGATCGCGCCCCAAAGGTGCTGGGGGTGAGTGCTGTAAACCTCGCCCGTCAAGCGGCTGTGTGCGGTGCCGCTCAGCTGCTGCTCGAACATATCGGCGATCGACGCTACGCTATTGGGGGTGTAGGCCGACAGACGGTAGTTGTAATCCGCCAACTTATTGTAGCTGACACCGAACGTAAAGCTGGTCAGCTTGCCCGAACTCTGGTAGAGGTTCCACGCTGCACCGAAGTTATTGAGTGCAAATTTGTTGCGCGAGGTGTCACCGTATGGGGTCGAGAACTTCGACGAGTTGAAATTCATTCCTAACGACAGACCAATCTCCGAAGTTCGATACATTCCCAAGCCTGCGGGGTTGATCGACATCGACGACAGATCGGCGCCGAGCGAGGTGAATGCGCCCGCCATAGCTGTCGAACGAGCCGTGCCATAGTTGGGCGAGAATTGGCTGTACTGCACCATATCGGTGATCAGGAAATCCGACTGACCCAGCGTCAGGCCGCCGAAGGTCTGTGCCGAGGCACCGATCGAGAGTGCCACGGCGCAGAGTGTTGCAATGAAATATCTGTTTGCCATTTTGTTCAGTTTTTAGAGGGTAACTCAAACTTGCTTAGTCTACATTACGGTCGCTTATCTGCCGCGAGTCGATGTGCCGCCACCACCGTAGCTGCCACCGCTATTACCGCCGCTGTAACCGCCTCCGCTGTTGCCGCCGCTGTAACCACCGCTGCTACCGCCTGACGAACGGCTGCCGCCACTGTAACTGCTGCCCGAGCTGTAAGACGAGCGCGACGAACTGCTCGATGAGTTGTTGCGATAACGGCTCGGAACGCCCTTGCTCGAACTGCTCGACGAACGGCTGCCCGAATTGCTCACTGCGCTGCCATTGCGGGTGCGATAGCTACCGCCACCGACGGTCGAACGTCCACTCGACGAACTACCTGCGCCACCGATTGTGGTCGAGGTGCGATAGGGCGAGCGATAGATCGTGCCCGGACGACCGCTGCCACCGCCGCCGTGCGAAGGCTTATGTACGGGGCCGTGTGCGGGACCGTGATTCGGGCCATAGTGCGGCCACCACCAATCGTAGTGGGGGTGCCAGCCGAAGCCCCAATTCATACCGTACCACGAATCATACCACGGATCCCAATAGTAGTGACGCCAATACCACGACGAGGGGTAGTACCACGGCGAATAGTAGTAGCTCCACGGGTTGCGCCAGCCGAACGAGAAGTTGATCGAGGTGCCCCAGCCGCCGAACATCGAGGTGATGTACTTGGGCTCGACCCACACCTGATCACCCATCACGATGATGTTGTAGAATGCGGGGTCGTATGCCGACAGGAACGCGTACGAACCGCTGTAACGCAGGTTGTAGTAGCTCGAAGGCATATTGTAGTAGGGCGAGTCGAAGGCGCGCAGACGACGTGCGTAGGCACTTTCGTAGGTGTCGGCCACCACGCTCGTGTAGTCGAGATCGTTGGGATTTGTGATCTCGTTATATCTGTTTTCGGCCTTAGCAGCCTCAGCTGCGGCGATCAAAGCCTCATACTCGGCACGACGAGCCTCGGCTTCGGCCTGCATCGCCTCGTAGCGAGCCGTACGTGCGTCGGCTTCGGCTTTGGCGATAGCCTCGCGGTCGTGAGTTGCATACAGGTCGTCGTTGTTGTAGTTGGAATAGAGGGCCGACGTACACCCTCCGAACATCGTTGCTGCGGTGAGCACGATGGCGATGGTAAAGATGTTCCTCATAGCTCCTTTAAGATTTACATTCATCATATTCTCTTCGTTCAATTCATTCGAAAACCGTACCGAGCACCTGCCTGGAACGAGTTTCCTTTTACAATAATAGACGCAAAAGTGGCGAAAATGTTGCATAGCAACCGCCCAAACGCCAAATTTCGGGGGTGAACCGCCTAATTAATTTGGTCAAAGATAGCTATTTTATATCATAATTGCAAAAAAAGACGTACCTTTGCACTCGGCCTGCGGCCGAAACAAAGGATAATAATTGAAAAAGTAGATAATATTCAGAAGATGGCAAAGGAATTGAAAGATTTGACCCGCCGCGAGGAGAACTACTCGCAGTGGTACAACGATCTGGTCGTTAAGGCCGGTCTGGCCGAAAACTCGGCTGTGCGTGGTTGTATGGTTATCAAGCCCTACGGTTACGCTATTTGGGAGAAGATGCACGAGGCTCTGGACAAGATGTTCAAGGCTACGGGTCACCAGAACGCATATTTCCCTCTGTTCATTCCCAAGTCGTTCTTCTCGCGCGAGGCTGACCACGTCGAGGGTTTCGCCAAGGAGTGCGCCGTTGTGACTCACTACCGATTGAAGAATAGCCCCGATGGTGGTGTTACGGTCGATCCCGCAGCTAAGCTCGAAGAGGAGTTGATCGTGCGTCCTACCTCGGAGACAATCATCTGGAATACCTATAAGAATTGGATTCAGTCGTACCGCGACCTGCCGATTCTGTGCAACCAGTGGGCTAACGTAGTTCGTTGGGAGATGCGTACCCGTCTGTTCCTGCGCACGGCTGAGTTCTTGTGGCAGGAGGGTCACACCGCACACGAAACCAAGGAGGAGGCTATCGAGGAGGCAACAAAGATGATCGGCGTCTATAAGGACTTCGCCGAGAACTTTATGGGTGTGCCCGTGATCGTGGGTCACAAGAGCCCCAACGAGCGTTTCGCAGGTGCGTTGGATACGCTGACTATCGAGGCACTGATGCAGGACGGTAAGGCTTTGCAGAGCGGTACGTCGCACTTCCTCGGTCAGAACTTCGCTAAGGCATTCGACGTTCAGTACACCACTCGCGAGGGTAAGTTGGAGTATGTTTGGGCAACGTCGTGGGGCGTTTCGACCCGTCTGATGGGTGCGTTGATTATGGCTCACTCGGATAATAACGGTCTGGTTCTGCCTCCGAAGCTGGCTCCCATTCAGGTTGTTATGGTGCCTATCTACAAGGGCGAGGAGGAGTTGAAGAACGTAGTCGAGAAGCTGCGTCCGATTGCTGAGGCTTTGGAGGCTAAGGGCGTGAGCGTCAAGATCGACGACCGCGACAACGTGCGTTCGGGCTTCAAGTTTGCCGAGTATGAGTTGAAGGGTGTGCCCGTGCGTCTGGCAATGGGTGGCCGCGACATCGCTAACGGCACCATCGAGGTTGCTCGTCGCGATACGCTCGAAAAGTGCACAATGCCTCAGGAGGGTATTGTTGATCATATCGTTACGCTGTTGGACGAGATCCAGAAGGGTATCTTCGAGAAGGCTCTGAACTTCCGCAATTCGATGATCACGCGCGTTGATACTTGGGACGAGTTCTGCCGCGTATTGGACGAGAAGGGTGGTTTCATTTCGGCACATTGGGACGGCACGGTCGAGACCGAGGTGGCGATCAAGGAGGCGACCAAGGCTACGATCCGCTGTATTCCTCTCGATGTCGAAGAGGAGGAGGGTACTTGTATCTTCTCGGGCAAGCCGTCGCACCACCGCGTTCTGTTTGCACGCAGCTACTAATCGAGTGCGGTGCGGACGACGCACAACACAAACACAAAGAGCGATCCTCACAGCGAGGGTCGCTCTTTTGTGTGTTTAATAGGCGGGCGCACCTTCGTGGGCTGGGGCGGTCGCCCGAAGGGCGAGCCCACGAAGGTGTGGCGATTTCAAGAAAATCGCCAATTATAATTCAAACCCTCCCTCTCTCCCTGTCACAAAAAAATAAGGCCCGTTCCGCGGTGGAACGAGCCTTTGTCTTTGCGTATCTGATAGTGTCAGATGGGCGAATTACTCAGCCGAGATTGCCTCCGAGGGGCAAACGCCAGCGCAAGTACCGCAGTCCATACACTTGTCGGGATCGATTACATAAACATCACCAGCCGAGATAGCCTCTACCGGACATTCGTCGATGCACGAGCCACACGCTACGCACAGATCGGGATTGATTTTGTAAGCCATTGTAGTAAAATTAATGTGTTTAAGAAATTTCGTTATGCAAATATATGCAAAAAATCGAGATTACGCCACCTTTCGCAAAGAATTTTCGTGCGCAACCTCGATTTCTCGCACATTTTTTAGTCAATCATATCGAAGCCCGTGTAGGGAACCAGCACCTCGGGGATACGAATACCGTTCTCGGTCTGGTTGTTTTCGAGCAGAGCTGCCACGATACGGGGCAGTGCCAACGACGAACCATTCAAAGTGTGTGCCAGCTGGGTCTTCTTGTCAGCCGAGCGGTAGCGCAACTTCAAACGGTTAGCCTGGAACGACTCGAAGTTCGATACCGACGACACCTCCAACCAACGCTTCTGAGCCTCCGAATAAACCTCGAAATCGTAGGTCAGAGCCGAGGTGAACGACATATCGCCACCGCACAGACGCAGGATGCGATAGGGCAGGCCCAGAGCCTTAACCAGCTGCTCAACGTGAGCAACCATACCGTCGAGAGCCTCATACGACTTCTCGGGCAGAGCCAACTGCACGATCTCGACCTTGTCGAACTGGTGCAGACGGTTCAGACCGCGCACGTCCTTACCATACGAACCGGCCTCGCGGCGGAAGCAGGGGGTGTAAGCCGTAACCTTCACGGGGAAGTCGCTCTCGTCGAGGATCACATCGCGGAAAATGTTCGTAACGGGGACCTCAGCAGTCGGAACGAGGTAGAAGTTGTCGGCCGTAGCGTGGTACATCTGACCCTCCTTATCGGGCAGCTGACCGGTGCCGAAACCCGACGCCTCATTGACCATAATGGGAGGCTCAACCTCCAAATAACCAGCCGAAGTGTTGTGATCGAGGAAGTAGTTGATCAGCGCGCGCTGCAAGCGAGCACCCTTGCCCTTATATACGGGGAAACCTGCGCCGGTGAGCTTCACGCCCAACTCGAAGTCGATGATGTCGTACTTGCGAGCCAGCTCCCAGTGGGGCAGCGGATTCTCGGGCAGCTCCGAGTAGTTCTCAACCAACTTAACCACTACGTTGTCCTCAGCCGTGCGGCCTTCGGGAACGATCTCGGCGGGGAAGTTGGGCAGCGAAACGATTGCAGCGTTCAGCTCCTCCTGAACAGCTACCGACTCAGTCTGCAACTCAGCCGACTTCTTCTTCAACTCAGCCACATTAGCCTTAGCCTGCTCAGCCTCGTCGCGGCGACCCTGACCCATCAGCATACCAATCTCCTTGGCAGCCTTGTTCTGTGCAGCGAGCATCGTATCCAACTCAACCTGAATAGCACGACGGCGGTCGTCGAGCTCAATGATCTTGTCGATGACGGGGGCAGCATCTACGCCCTTCTTGGCCAACTTTGCAATTGCAGCGGCCTTATCATCGCGGATTTGCTTGATAGTTAGCATATTGTTATCTGTTTTTAGTTTTGTTTGCTATCGATGTAGTATCAAACCACAAAGTTAGTAACTTTAATTCAAAATTCAAGATTCAAGATTCAAAATTAATGCGTCCGAAGGTCGTGTTTTGCTAATTTTTTATTTGTCTATCAACGGGCGCATACTCGTGGGCTGGGGCGGTCGCCCGAAGGGCGAGCCCACGAGTATGTGTCGATTTCTCGGGAATCGACGTTTGTATTTCAAATCTATTTGGCAAAATCTTCGATTTTGACACACCTTCGCGGGCTGCGGGGGTCGCCGAAGGCGAGCCCGCGAAGGTGCGTTTCTTTTGTGGCAGAATCAAAATCTTGAATTTTACGTTTTTGTTTTTCTCGCGGGGAATTTGTATATTTGTCAAAAGATGAAGATTCAGAGCATCATAGCGCACTCGGCGGAGCAGTTCCGCAATATCAAAAAGCGCGACGAATTCCTCTCATAATCGCCCGCGAACGCCACTCGGCGCGTGGGGCAACCTCTCATTTTCTCATTTCGTAGCAACTCCGCAACACCCTCGCCGACAGGTAGTGGGTGTGCCGAATGAAGTTGTAAAAGTTTGAAAATCAATCTATCAACCAATAAAACTACAAAAAAACATTTGAACTATGGAACTTCCCTATGCAGAATCCTACCGAATTAAAATGGTAGAGCCTTTACGTCGCAGCACCCGCGCCGAGCGCGAGCAGTGGATTGCTGAGGCACATTACAACCTGTTTGGTCTGCGCAGCGAGCAGGTGTTTATCGACCTGCTGACCGACTCGGGTACGGGCGCAATGAGCGACCGTCAGTGGTCGGCAATTATGCTCGGTGACGAGAGCTATGCGGGCGCAAAATCGTACTACAATATGAAGCAGGCGATCAAGGATATCCTTGGTTTCGACTACTTCCTGCCCACTCATCAGGGTCGCGCGGCCGAGAATGTGCTCTATTCGACCATCATCAAGGAGGACGATGTGCTGCCCGGCAACTCGCATTTCGACACCACGAAGGGTCACATCGAGTATCGTCGTGCGCACGCTATCGACTGCACGATCGACGAGGCGAAGGACACCCAGCTCGAAATTCCGTTCAAGGGCAACCTCGATCCCGCAAAGTTGGAGGAGGTGCTCAAAACCTACCCGAAGGAGCGTATTCCCGCTGTGGTTCTGACCGTTACGAACAACACCGCAGGAGGTCAGCCCGTTTCGATGGCGAACATCCGCGAGGTGTCGGCGCTGTGCCGCAAGTATGGTGTGCTGTTGCAGATCGACTCGGCTCGCTTTGCCGAGAATGCCTACTTCATCAAGAAGCGCGAGGAGGGTTATGCCGACAAGACCATTAAGGAGATCGTGCGCGAGATGTTCTCGTATGCCGACATTATGACGATGTCGTCGAAGAAGGACGCTATTGTCAATATGGGTGGTTTCGTGGCATTCCGTGACGAGGCTTTGTGGCGTCGCTGCCAGATGTTCTGCATTATGAACGAGGGTTATATCACCTACGGTGGTATGTCGGGTCGTGATATGAATGCGCTGGCCGTAGGTCTTGATGAGGGTACCGAGTTCGACTACCTCGAAACACGTATCGGTCAGGTCGAGTATCTGGGCAAGAAACTTGACGAGTATGGTATTCCCTATCAGCGTCCCGCAGGCGGTCACGCGATTTTCGTCGATGCCCGCAAGGTGCTGCCCAACGTGCCGAAGGAGGAGTTTACGGCTCAGACGCTGGGTGTCGAGCTCTATTTGGAGGCAGGTATTCGTGGCGTTGAGATTGGTGCTATTCTGGCTGACCGCGACCCCGTTACCCGCGAGAATCGCTATCCCGAGCTCGAATTGCTGCGCCTGGCTATTCCGCGCCGCGTCTATACCAACAACCATATGGACGTGATTGCGGCCGCTTTGAAGAATGTTTACGATCGCCGTGACCAGATCACTCGCGGTTACGTAATCACTCGCGAGCAGCCCATTATGCGCCACTTTACGGTTGAGCTGGATCGCGCTAAATAGTTGCCCCACCAACCCCCCAGAAACAAATGCACCCCGACCTTAGCGGATCGGGGTGCACTATTTATAGAATATAGGTGTCGGCCTATTTCTCCTTGGCCACAGCCTCCATCTCGGCTACCTTCACGCCCTCGTTGAAGAGCGAGAGGCGGTTGCCTTCGATCGAGTAGTTGGTCACCTCGTAGAACATCTTGACGAACTCGTCTTCGAGCTCGATGTTGGGGCACGCCATCTGAGTCATACCCATCGGCTCGATCATAATCGACTCTACCTCACCGAGTTTGTAGTTGCCGAAGAATGTGTTGCACGCACCTACGCCCGTCAGTCCGTTCTCGGTCGAGAGCGTGAAGAAGAAGGTGTTGGGCTCGGCGGCGAACAGCTCGTTGCTGTTACCATTCAGTTCGACGAGCTTCCACTCGGTGTTCTCGATTTCGATCGTCTGCGTCTGTGTGCAGGCTGCCATTGTGACCATTGCGATCATTGCCAGAATAATTCGTTTCATAAATAGTTCTCTGTTCTAAAAAAAACGAGAGCCAAACTCCTTGCTGGCGTCTGGCTCTCGTCGGTTATACGTTTGTCGGAATGCTCTCCGTTAGTACTCCATCTTAGCCATTCGCTGGTAGGTTGCGTAACGCCACTTAGCGTTCTCCTCAGCTGCTGTAAACAGCTCGTCAGCCTCAGCGGGGAATGCCTTTTTGAGCGACGTGTAGCGCACCTCCTTCATCAGGAAGTCCTGGAACTTCGACCAATCGGGCTCCTTCGAATCGTATACGAACGGATTCTTGCCCTCCTTTTCCAAATCGGGATTGAAGTGCCACAAGTGCCAGTAGCCGCACTCAACAGCCTGCTTGCCAACGGTCTGCGTGCGGGTCATACCGCCCTTGATACCGTGGTTGATACAGGGAGCGTAGGCGATGATCAGCGAAGGACCGTTGTAAGCCTCAGCCTCCTTCAATACGTTGAGCAGCTGTGCCTGCGATGCACCGATCGAAACCTGAGCCACGTATACGTAGCCATAGGTCATTGCGATTGCACCGATATCCTTCTTGCGGATACGCTTACCGCTCGATGCGAACTTAGCCACTGCACCTACGGGAGTCGACTTCGACGACTGACCACCGGTATTCGAGTAAACCTCGGTATCAACGATCAGGATATTTACGTCCATACCCGACGCCAGCACGTGATCCACGCCACCGAAACCGATGTCGTAACCCCAGCCGTCGCCACCGATGATCCACTGCGACTTCTTCTTCAAGTAGTCCTTCATCGAGAGGATCTCCTTGCAGCCCTCGCAGCCGCAAGCCTCCAACATCGGAACGATCTTCTCGCTCACCTCGGCGCTCTTCGAGGTCGAGTAACGCGAGTCGATCCACTCCTGCATCGTAGCCTTCAACTCCTCCGAGCAGCAGTCGCACTCGGCCATCATCTCGCGCATCTTAGCCTCAACCTTGTCGCGCAACTTCTCGGCACCTACGTGCATACCCAAGCCGAACTCGGCATTATCCTCGAACAACGAGTTTGCCCAAGCGGGACCGTGGCCCTTCTCGTTGGTGCAGTAGGGGGTCGAGGGAGCCGAACCCGAGTAGATCGAGGTACAGCCCGTAGCGTTGGCAACCATCATCTTGTCGCCGAACAACTGAGTGATAGTCTTGATATAGGGAGTCTCGCCGCAACCTGCGCACGCGCCCGAGAACTCGAACAGCGGCTGTGCGAACTGACTATTCTTCACATTCTTGGTGGTATCAACAACCTTCTTGTAGCCAACCTTCTTGGTCATATACTCCCACTTCTCGGCCTGATTCATCTGGCTGTCGAGCGGTTTGAGTACCAGAGCCTTGGTCTTAGCGGGGCAGACATCAACGCAGTTGTTGCAACCCGTACAGTCGAGCGGGCTGACCTGAATACGGAACTTGTAGGTCTTCGTTTCGCCCAAGCCCTGCTTGAAGGTCGTACCCTCGGGAGCAGCCGCAGCCTCCTCCTCAGTAGCCAAGAAGGGACGGATTGCAGCGTGCGGGCAGACGTATGCACACTGGTTACACTGGATACAGTTGTCAGCCTGCCACTCGGGAACATTCACTGCGATACCGCGCTTCTCGTAAGCAGCCGTACCGTTGTCCCACGTACCGTCCTCACGACCGAGGAATGCGCTCACGGGCAGCAAGTCGCCCTTCAAAGCGTTGATCGGATCGACGATGTTCTTCACGAAGTCGGGACGCGACGAGTCGGCAACAACCTCCGCAGCCTTAACCTCGATCTGTGCCCACTCGGCGGGAACTGCAACCTTCTCAACTGCCGAACCACCGGCGTCAACTGCTGCGTAGTTCATATTGACGATATCCTCGCCCTTCTTGCCGTACGACTTCAAAATCGCCTTCTTCATCTCCTCAACCGCCTTCTCGAACGGAATCACGTTAGCGATCTTGAAGAATGCGCTCTGCATAATGGTGTTGGTGCGGTTGCCCAGACCCAACTCAGCAGCGATCTTGGTTGCGTTGATGATATAGAAGTTGATCTCGTTCTTAGCCAGATAGACCTTCATTGCGTCGGGCAGCGTAGCGCAAGTGGTTGCGGCGTCGTGCACCGAGTTCAGAAGGAACGAACGGCCCTTCTTCAAGCCCTTCAATACGTCATACTTATCGACATACGACGGAACGTGGCAAGCCACGAAGTCGGGCGTAGTTACCAGATAGGGCGAAGTGATCGGGTTGTCACCGAAACGCAAGTGCGACGAGGTGTAACCGCCCGACTTCTTCGAGTCATACGAGAAGTATGCCTGGCAATATTTGTTGGTCGAACCACCGATGATCTTGATCGAGTTCTTGTTGGCACCTACCGTACCGTCGGCACCCAGACCGAAGAACAGAGCCTCGAACGTACCCTCCTTAGCCAGCGAGATCTCCTCACCAACGGGCAGCGAAGTGAACGTAACGTCATCGTTGATACCAACGGTGAACTGATTCTTGGGCTCAGCAGCTGCCAAGTTCTCGTAAACTGCCAACATCTGTGCGGGGGTAGTATCCTTCGACGACAGACCGTAGCGACCACCGATGATCATCGGGCGCGACTCGCAGTTGTAGAATGCCTCCTTCACGTCGAGGTAGAGAGGCTCGCCTGCTGCACCCGGCTCCTTCGTGCGATCCAGAACGCAGATGCGCTTCACGCTCTTAGGCATTACGTTGAACATATATTTAGCCGAGAAGGGACGATACAGGTGAACGGTGATAACACCCACCTTCTTGCCCTGCTTGTTCAGGTAATCAACCACCTTCTTCAAAGTCTCGGTAACCGAACCCATTGCTACGACAACCTGCTCGGCGTCCTCAGCACCATAGTAGGTGAAGGGCTTGTACTCGCGACCGGTGATCTCCGAGATCTGCTTCATCGTGTCGGCAACCATATCGGGAATTGCATCGTAGAAACGGTTTGCAGCCTCACGAGTCTGGAAATAGATATCGGGGTTCTGAGCCGTACCGCGGGTTACGGGGTGCTCAGGGTTGAGGGCGCGTGCACGGAACTCGGCCAGAGCCTCACGGTCGAGCAGCGAGGTCAAGCGAGCCTCGTCGATGAGCTCGATCTTCTGGATCTCGTGCGAGGTGCGGAAACCATCGAAGAAGTGCAGGAACGGAACACGAGCCTTGATAGCTACGATGTGAGCTACACCTGCCAAATCCATAACCTCCTGCACCGACGAGGTAGCCAGCATAGCGAAGCCGGTCTGACGTGCAGCCATCACATCCTGATGGTCGCCGAAGATCGACAACGACTGAGCAGCCAGTGCGCGAGCCGATACGTGGAATACGCCCGGCAGCAACTCACCTGCGATTTTGTACATATTGGGAATCATCAGCAGCAGACCCTGCGATGCTGTGAATGTGCTGGTCAGAGCACCTGCTTGCAGCGAGCCGTGAACTGCGCCCGCCGCGCCAGCCTCCGACTGCATCTCAACAACCTTAACGGTTTCGCCGAAGATGTTTTTGCGACCCGATGCCGCCCACTCATCAACCAATTCGGCCATCGTTGATGACGGTGTGATAGGGTAGATAGCGGCCACCTCGCTGAACATATAAGCGATATGGGCAGCAGCGTAGTTACCATCACACGTGATAAATTTCTTCTCAGACATCTGTGTAAATACTTAGTTTACGTTGTATTAATTATTTTCTATCTTTCTTCACTCTTTTTGTCCGACGGTCGGCCTTCGCGGCTGACGGTTAGACGATTGCCGCTGACAGGTGTTTGCGGCACGAAAAAAATCGCACAAATTTACAAAGAAATATTCGAAATTCCTATATTATATACCAAAAAACGCCCGCCTGAGGCAATCTTTCGACGGTGTGGAGCGTTGGTGTAGTCAATTTCGGAATATATTTCCTAAATTTGTACCCGACTAAATTTTTTAAACAAACGTGATCAACTACAAATTACATACCCTCTCGAACGGATTGCGCGTGGCGGCGAGTCGCGATCGCAATTCGAAGCTCGCAGCGGTCAATCTGCTCTATTGTGTCGGTGCACGAAACGAGCACCCTGACCATACGGGCTTTGCTCATCTGTTTGAGCACCTGATGTTTAGAGGTACGCGACGTATCCCCGATTTCGACACTCCCGTCCAGATGGCGTGTGGCGAAAACAACGCCTTCACCAACAACGATTATACCGATTTCTACATCACTCTGCCCACGGCGAATGTCGAGACGGCACTCTGGCTCGAAAGCGACCGAATGACGGGTCTGCGACTTACGCCCCGCAAATTTGAGGCCGAGAAACGTGTTGTGATCGAGGAGTATAACCAGCGCTATCTGAATCAGCCCTATGGCGACCAGATGATGCTGGCGCGTGCGCTCCACTACCGTGTGCACCCCTATCGCTGGGCAACGATCGGCTTGACGCCCGACCACGTGGCGGCGGCAACGATTGCCGAGGCCGAGGAGTTCTATCGCCGCTACTACCGCCCCTCGAATGCCATACTGAGTATCGTGGGCGATGTCGAGGAGCAACGTGCGTTCGACCTTGCCGAGAAGTGGTTCGGTGGCATTACCGACGAGCCGTTTGTGGCTGACGTTCTGCCGGTTGAGCCCGAGCAGACCGAGGCGCGTCGATTGGAGGTCGAGCGCAATGTGCCTGCGACCGGAATCACGATCACCTTCCCGATGGGCAACCGCCACAGCCGCGATTTCTATCTGCTCGACTTGGTGAGCGATCTGCTGGCGGGTGGCGAGTCGGCACGTCTGTACGATGCGCTGGTGCGTCGTCGTCGATTGTTCGGTGCGGTCAATGCCTACATCACGGGCGATGTCGATGCGGGTATGTTCGTGATGACGGGTCAGGTGGCACCGGGTGTTGAGGTTGCCGAGGCCGAGGCTGCGTTGTGGGACGAGCTGCGCCGACTGCAAACCGAGCCCGTGGGCGATTATGAGCTTGAAAAAGTGCGTAATAAGTTCGAGGCGGGCGTTCTGTTTGGCGAGCTGAATGTGATGAACAAGGCGATGAATCTGGGCTACTACTCGATGCTCGGCACGCCCGAACTGATCAATGGCGAGGTGGCGATCTATCGTTCGCTCACGGCTGACGAAATTGCGGAGGGGTGCCGCCGAATCTTCACTCCCGAACGAAGTTCAACCCTAATCTACCGTGCTGCAAATGATACGAAATAGACTCCCCCGTCGCCCGTCGATCCGTATCCCCGAAAGGGTCGATGTGGCCACCGCGCGCCTCACTACGCTGTCGAATGGTGTGCGGTTGTATATGCTTGAAAATCATCAGCAAGAGGTCGTGCGACTGAGCTTTGTCTTTGGGGCAGGATCGTCGCACCAGACCACGCTTTTCTCGGCTACTTCGGCGGCCAATCTGCTCAGCGAGGGTAGCGATCGCTACACAGCGCGACAGATCGCCGAGCAGCTCGATTTCTATGGTTCGTATTTTGATATATCGGTCGATCGCGATGTGGTCGTGGTGAGCTTTTGTGCGTTGTCGAAATTCTTCCTGCCGACCCTGCGTACGGCCGAGGAGATTTTGTTGCGCCCCGCCTTTCCGCAGGACGAGTTCGACTCGTATCGAATGAAGCGTCGCCAGCGATTGGAGATCGAACGTCGCAAGGTCGATGTGCGTGTGCGTGAGGCGTTTGCGGCGGCGATGTTTGGTGCCGAGCACCCCTACGGAATTTCGGCTCCCGAGTCGGCCTACGACACGCTGACACGCGATGCGGTGGTCGATTTCTATCGTCGTCACTATACGGCCGACAACTGCTTTGTGGTGTGCAGTGGCGACCTGTCGGACGAGGCTCTGGCGGCTATCGAGAACATCTGCGTGCAGCTGCCCCAGGGTGGCGATCGCCGTGAGTTGATCTTCCCCGATGCGGTGCAGACGCCGCGAGTGCGTTTGGAGCACGAGGGCGCGGTGCAGTCGGCGGTGCGTGTGGGACGTATGCTCTTCACGCGCAACCACCCCGATTATGTTGGTATGCAGGTTGTTGCGACGGTGTTGGGTGGCTATTTCGGTTCGCGCCTGATGCGCAATTTGCGCGAGGAGCGAGGCTATACTTATGGTGTTTTTGCGGGTATGGTCAATCTCGATCGTGCGGGTTATCTGGCTATTGCTACGCAGGTGGCTGAGGCGGCTCGCGAGGATACCCTGCACCAGATCTACACCGAGATCGAACGCTTGCGTACAGAACTGATTTCGGAGGAGGAACTCGCTCTGGTCAAGAATATTATGGTGGGCGAGATGATGCGAATCCTTGACGGTCCGTTCGGCATTGTCGATGTTACGATCGAGAATGTTCAGTGCGGTACGGATAATCACGCAGTCGAACGTACGGTTGAGGCTATTCGCCGTTGCACGCCTGAAGATGTGCAGCGACTGGCCGAAAAGTATCTGCGCCGTGAGGATCTGGTTGAGGTCACGGTGGGGTAATGTGAGAATTCAAAATTCAAGATTCAAAATTCAGAATTTTTTGTATATTTGTCAAAACAAGTAGCAGAAATGGAAGTAATCAACGAAAACAATCACTATTCGCGTGAGGATTTCGAGCCTCAGTCGAAGTCTTTGGTGCCGTCGAACATAGAGCGCTATGGCGACCATTACTCGGAGAATAAACTGACGTCGAAACTGAGCAAAGTGGCTAAACGATTGGGTGGTAAGGCTTTGGAGGCATTGCTGACGCTCTACTATGTGATGCGTTCGCCCGCGGTTTCGACAGCCGACAAGGCGAAGATCTACGGTGTGCTGGGTTACTTTATCCTGCCGATCGACATTGTGCCCGACCTGCTGCCGATGGTGGGTTATGCCGATGATATCAGTGCGCTGTTTTGGGTTGTGAATGTTGTTTGGAAGAACATCACCCCCGAGGTTCGAGCCCAAGCCCGCGCCAAAGCTACCGAGATTCTGAGTAAGTAAAACAAAGCCGCACTTTCGGGTGCGACTTTGTTAATTCACAATTCACGATTCATAATTCACAATTAGTTTGCGATTTTTGTGAAAATCGCTACACTCTGTGGCGCCCGCGATTGAAAATCGCGCCGCCCCACGCCACAGAGTGTATCTTATCGCAAGCAAACAAAAAAGCCGCACCCAACGGTGCAGCTTTAATTTCGAACTCTAAATTCTCAATTCCTAATTTTGAATTTTGAATTTTGAATTGCGTTAGCCTGCCTACATCTCCTTTGCGGCGCGCTTGCGATCGACCTCGCTCAGCAGAATCTTGCGCAGACGCATCGACTTGGGCGTAACCTCCACATACTCATCTTCTTTGATGTACTCCAATGCCTCCTCCAACGAGAAAACAACGGGAGGTACAATCACCGCCTTGTCGTCCGAACCCGACGCACGCATATTGGTTAGCTGCTTGGCCTTGGTGACGTTGACCGTGATGTCGCCACTACGGGTGCTCTCGCCAATCACCTGACCGCAATAGACCTGATCCATAGGCGAAATGAAGAATCGACCGCGATCCTGCAACTTGTCGATCGAGTAGGCGTAGGCCGTACCCGTCTCCGATGCAATCAGCGAGCCGTTGGTGCGCATCTCGATCTCGCCCACCCACGGAGCAAACTCCTTCAAACGGTGGGTCATAATCGCCTCACCCGCCGTCGCAGTCAGCATATTCGAACGCAGACCGATGATACCGCGCGAGGGAATCGAGAACTCCAATCGCGTGCGACCGCTATCCGACTCCATATTGACGAGCGTACCTTTGCGCTTGGTAGTCAGCTCGATAACCGTACCTGCATATTCGTCGGGACAATCGACCGTCATCTCCTCGATAGGCTCGCACTTCACGCCGTCGATCTCCTTGATGATAACCTTCGGCTGTCCGACCTGCAACTCGTAGCCCTCGCGACGCATCGTCTCGACCAGCACCGAGAGGTGCAACACGCCACGACCATAGACGTTGAAGCTGTCGGCATTGACACCCTGCTCGACACGCAGTGCGAGGTTCTTTTCGAGCTCGCGGTCGAGGCGCTCCTTGATGTGGCGCGAGGTGACATACTTGCCGTCCTTGCCGAAGAAGGGCGAGTTGTTGATTGTGAACAACATCGACATCGTCGGCTCGTCGATAGCGATCGGGGGCAGCGGCTCGGGATTCTCGTAGTCGCAGATGGTATCGCCGATCTCGAAACCCTCGATACCGACCAGCGCGCAGATCTCGCCACAGCCGACACTCTCAACCTTAGTCTTGCCCAGACCCTCGAATACCATCAGCTCCTTGATCTTGGTCTTCTGCATAATTTCGCCGTCGCGCTTGGCGAGCGTAACATTCTGTCCTGCACGCAGTTCGCCACGAGTAACCTTACCCACGGCAATACGACCCACGTAGGGCGAATATTCGAGCGAAGTGATGAGCATCTGGGGTGTTCCCTCGACCGTTTCGGGCTCGGGAATCTCGTCGATAATGGCGTCCAGCAGCGGGGCAATGCTACCCGTGGGCTCCTGCCACTTGTGCGACATCCAGCCCTGCTTTGCCGAGCCGTAGATCGTCTTATAGTCCAGCTGTTCCTCGGTTGCGTCGAGCGTGAACATCAGGTCGAAAACCTGCTCATTGACCACCTCGGGGCGGCAGTTGGGCTTATCGACCTTGTTGATCACCACGATGGGTTTCTTGCCCAGCGCGAGAGCCTTCTGCAACACAAATCGTGTCTGCGGCATCGTGCCCTCGAAGGCATCAACCAGCAGCAACACGCCGTCGCACATATTGAGCACGCGCTCAACCTCGCCACCGAAGTCGGCGTGACCTGGGGTGTCGATGATGTTGATTTTGTAGTCTTTATAGATAACCGACACGTTCTTCGAGAGGATCGTGATACCGCGTTCGCGTTCCAGATCGTTGTTATCGAGAATCAGGTCGTTGCTCTTTTTTTCGCCGTCGCGGAGCAGATGTCCCGCCAGAATCATCTTATCGACCAGTGTGGTTTTGCCGTGATCGACGTGTGCGATGATAGCGATATTGCGTAACTTTTGCATATATCAGAGAATTTTTTACGCCACAAAGGTACAAAAATATCCGCGAAAGTATTACATTTGTATATAAATATATAAGGAGTTATGGGCCGTATCTTGGAACTTTCGCGCGACGGACAGCTGTTGAGTCGCATCGTTATGGGTGGTTGGGAGCACGATCTGCACCCGCTTTTGCCGTGGGGACACCGCGTTATCGTCATCACCGACCGCTCGATATCAACCCGCTATCGTCGTCTGATCAATCAATACGAACATATCCTGATCGGTAAGGGCGAACGAATCAAAACCCTCGAAACCGTGGCGCAGATCCATCGCGAACTGATCGAACGCGGTGCCGACCGACAGACCTTCCTGCTCGGTATCGGTGGCGGCATTGTGACCGACATCACGGGCTTCGTGGCTTCGACCTTTATGCGAGGTGTGCGATTCGGTTTTGTCTCGACCACATTGCTCGGTCAGGTCGATGCCAGCGTGGGCGGTAAGAATGGCGTCAATCTCGACGGCTACAAAAATATGATCGGATGTTTCAACCAGCCCGAATTTGTGCTGTGCGACATCGGAATGTTGCGCACGCTCTCGACGCGTCAGTTCCGTGCGGGTATGGCCGAACTGATCAAAACGGGTCTGATTGGCAATCGTGTGCTGTTCGAAATGACTGAGGCTCTGACGCTTGATGAGTTGCAGCGCGATCCGTTGCTGATGGCCGATCTGGTGATGATGGCCGTGAAGATCAAGGCCGAGATTGTCGAACGCGACGAGCGCGAGAGTGGCGAACGCCGCAAACTCAACCTGGGACACACCGTTGCACACGCCATCGAGAAGTGCTCGCGCAAGATGTTGCACGGCGAGGCTGTGGCTGTCGGTTGCGTTGTGATGGCGCGCCTGTCGGTCGAGATGGGGTTGATGCCTGCACGCGAGGCCGACCGTATCGAGGCGGTATTTGCGCGAATGGGATTCGCGCTCACTTCGCCCGTCGATATCGAGCGACTGATTGCGGCTCTGCGTAAGGACAAAAAGTCGGCAGGCGATCAGATTCGCATTGTTCTGCCCACGGCAATAGGTCGATGCGAGGTTCGCTCGGTGATGTTCGATTGGCTCGACGAGCAACTGCGCAAAATTATGAAATAGAGAATAATAACACATAACAGAAAACTACTATGGATAGACGTAAAATGTTGAAAATGACGGGTACAGCTCTGCTCGGAACGGCTCTGCTCGGCCCGACTGCTTTCGCCGCTGAGGCAAAGCCCGCAGAGAAAAAGGATAACAAGAAATCGCGTCGCCCGAAGGCTCTGATTATCGGTGCTCATCCCGATGATCCCGAAACAGGCTGTGGCGGTACAATGATCTTGTTGCGTCAGGCTGGTTACGACGTAGTGTCGGTATATATGACTAAGGGCGAGGGAGGGATCGTTGGCAAGACCCACGACGAGGCAGCTGCGATCCGTGTTCCAGAGGCTAAGGCAGCGTGCAAGATCTTGGACGCACGTCCCATCTTTATGACCCAGATTGATGGCAACACCGAGATTAACAAGGAGCGCTATGTCGAGATGCGCGAGGTGATTGCAGCCGAGGATCCCGACATCGTCTTCACCCATTGGCCGATCGACTCACATCCCGATCATCGTGTCTGCTCGTTGTTGGTTTATGACGCTTGGCGCCGTTTGGGCTATAAGTTCGAATTGTTCTATTTTGAGGTTATGAGTGGTATGCAGACCACCTGCTTTGCTCCGACCGATTGGGTCGATATCTCGGATGTAGCCGAGCAGAAACGTCGCGCTTGCAACTGCCACGTGAGCCAGGGTATGGACGATATCTACGAGTGGCACGGTGATATGGAGCGTTTCCGTGGTCGTGAATTCCACTGCGATCGCGCTGAGGCATTTGTGCACCTGCGTCGTAGCAATAACGATATTTTCTAAACGGAATATTTTCTTCGGAATGAGATCTCCCGATGGGTCGCAAGGCTCATCGGGATTTTTTTGTTAAAGGAGTCCCAAACTGCTGAATATCAATCGATACACCTCGGCCTTTTTGTCGAGGGCGAGGGGATAGGCGCGCGAGGTGGAGGGCATACGCCAGAAGGTGAGGGTGCGGTCACCGATTGTGATCGGAGTGCTTGTGCCTACGGCAGGAATCGTGCACCCGAATTGCTCGGCAATGGTCTCGGTCGCCTTCTGACCCGTCGTGACGATTGCCTGACAGTGGGGTAGTTGCCTCAGCAGAGCCTCGATGTCGGTCGGCGTGACCACCTCCAAGAACTTGTCCGAGGCGTTGTCTTTCAATCGACGCACCTCGCAGGCGGTGTCGAAAAGAGCGATGCCCAGCTGTCGGCAAAACGTGGCAACTCGCTCTGCGTCAAAGCGTTTCTCGTTGGGTGTTTCGAAATGGTGTCGGTTGCCGAAGAAGATAACTCCCATCACGCGCCACATATCGTTGATCCAATTCGGGTAGAAGAACTCCATCGACCAGCGTTCGCGCTTAGGCGGAAAACTGCCGAGCATCAGCACTCGTGCCCCTTCGGGCAGAAAGGGCTGCAACGGGTGGCGTTCGGTGGGTATGGTGGTGGGCATAATCTTATATCACCGGTCGTTCGAGCTGGTCGGAGATTTTGCGACGTTCGTCGTTGAGGAGCGAGATTTTGTGCAATAACTCGTTCTGCGTATCTTCGTCAAGATCAGGGTTTTTCAACTCCTCGGTCAGCTCGGCAATGATCGACTTGATGACGGCCGCTTTGTAGAGAAACACCGCGCGCGGAACGGCTGTCGAAAGACGCTCTTGCTCGCTCTCGACATTCATATCGTGCATCTCCCAGATCTTGCTCGCCACATAATTCTCCTCCGAGGTGTAGAGATCGACAGCCACTTTGCAAACCTCCGGATCGGGGTGGTTGATAAAGTGATATTGAGGGATCTCGCGACTCGGATCCTCGGTGTCGAAGAGCGCGCGGAAAGTCTGTAAGATGTTGTAATATACCGGTGTACGGAACTCCACATCGTTATTTTCGAGGTCGTCCAGGATGGTCGTTGCGACGTTGAGCTGCACGATGTCGCGCTTATCCTTGAAGTCGAAATAGCAGTGCCCGTACTTGATCAGGTACTTGCTCAGTTCGCGTTCGAGCGACTCGACGCTGCTGCCCACCTCGCCCTTATAGGGACGCTCGGCGATCTGCTGCTCGCGGATATTGATCTGCTGGCGGCGAATGAACTCGGAGGCCTCCTTGTCGTTGTTTGCCGAAACGAGCTTGCGGGCAATTTCGCCCAGCAGCACCTGCTCGTCAATCTGCATCAGCTCGGCACACTCCTTGGCATAGACCGCACGCGGAATGGGGTCGGGAATCTGCGCAATCGAGCCTACGATGTCGGTAATCAGCGAGGAACGTTTGATCGGGTCGCCGGCTGCCTCGGCCATCAAGAGATTTGCTTTGAATGTGATGAAATCCTGCTCGTTATCAGCGATATAGGCTTTCAGTTGCTCGGAGGTGTGACGACGTGCAAAGGTGTCGGGGTCGTCCTCTTCGGGCAGTTGCACCACGCGCACGTTCATACCCTCGCGCAGGATCATATCGATGCCTCGCAACGAGGCCTTCAAACCTGCCGAGTCACCGTCGTAGATGACGGTCATATTCTTCGTGAAACGCTTGATGAGCTGTATCTGCTCGACCGTAAGCGAGGTGCCCGACGACGCCACAACATTCTCAACACCGGCCTGGTGCATCGAGATCACATCGAGGTAACCCTCGACCATTATGGCGCAATCCTGCTGCTGTATGGCCTTCTTGGCGAAGAACAGACCGTAGAGTACGCTTTTCTTGCTATATACCTCGCTTTCAGGCGAATTGACATATTTTGCGACATTCTTGTCGGTGCGCATCGTGCGACCGCCGAATGCCGTGACTCGACCGCTGACCGAATGTACGGGGAAGATCACTCGACCGCAGAAACGATCGTAGTAGCCGCCCGTTTCGCGCTTGATCGTAAGACCCGTATCGACCAGAAACTCCTCCTTGTAGCCCTTTGCCATAGCTTCGCGCGACATTGCGTCACCCGCCGAGGGGCAATATCCGAGCTGGAATCGTGCGATCATCTCGTCCGACACACCACGCCCACGCAGATACGAGAGAGCTACGCTGCGACCCTCGTCGGTGCGGTGCATCTCGTTGACGAAGTATTTTGCGGCGAAGTCGTTGACCGCCATCATACTCTCGCGGCGGTTCTCGCGCTCCTTATCCTCGTTGGTCATCTCGCGCTCCTGCACCTCGATGCCATACTTGCGGGCGACGGTTTTCAGCGCTTCGGCATAGCTCAGACTCTCGTGCTCCATCACGAAGGTGATGGCGTTGCCGCCCTTGCCGCAACCGAAACATTTATAGACGCCTTTCGAGGGCGAAACCACGAACGAAGGGGTTTTCTCGTTATGGAACGGACAGCACGCCTGATAGTTGACGCCCTTTTTGCGGAGCGTAACGTAGTCGCTAATCACCTCGACGATGTCGGCGGTGGCGTAGATTCTATCTATTGTGGCGCGGTCGATCATAGGAATACAAAGGTAATGAAATTTTCCGAACGACGTTCTATTCTTCGTGCGAAATCGTGCGGAACGAGTAGTAACGAGCCATTAAGTAGCTGTATGCCACCGAGATAACGGTCGTAATTGCTTTGGCGGGGGTAGCCCAGACGCCAGCCTGCTCGACCAACACCTTCATACACACGTAGTTGAGCACGATCGAGCCTGCGACCGAGAGGGCATAGCGCCACAGCTGGCGACCTTGTGGCAGTTGCGAGCGGCGGAAAGCCACGTTGCGATTGAGCCAGAAACCGTTGAAGAACGTGATCGGAAAGACCACTGCGAGCGATGCGATATGGGGCGACATAACCACCACACCGAGGTCGATAAATCGCTCAGCCACAACATAATGGTAGATCAGGTAGTAGAGCACCAGATCGAGCACCATATTGGCCGCACCGCACGCTCCGTAGCGGAACGTCTCGCGCGACATCAGGCGTGTGAAGGGTTTAATATAGAACAGGTCGATCGCACGACCGATCATTTCGGCTAATCTCATTTTTGTTTCTCCTTTTGTCGTTGCAGTTCGTACATCAAATCGCGGAATTTTGCCGCCGCCATAAAGTCCAGCTCCTTGGCGGCACGCTCCATCTGCTCGCGGGCGGTGGCAATCGCCACATCGAGTGTGTCGCCTTGTGCGGGTGCGCCCTGAGCGTTGTATTCGGCACGCACGTCAGCCGCAATGGGCATATTGAGCGATTCGAGAGGCGTGTATATTGCAGTCTTGCCCTCACTCTCGACCGCTGCCACATCGAGCAGGTTGTTGCGGCCCGAGCCACTCTTTTGGGCCTGGCGGGGCAGCATTTGATGTTCGATATTGTATGTTAGCTGTTTCTCGCGGCGGCGGTTGCTCTCCTCGATAGCCATCTGCATCGAGTCGGTGCATCGCTCGGCATACATAATCACGCTGCCCTGTGCGTGGCGAGCCGCACGACCTGCTATCTGGGTGATTGAACGCACGTTACGCAGGAAGCCCTCCTTGTCGGCGTCCATAATCGCAACCAGTCCAACCTCGGGCAGGTCCAATCCCTCACGCAACAGATTGACTCCCACAAGCACGTCGAACGAACCAGCGCGCAGGTCGTCGAGGATCTGCACACGTTCCAATGTCTCGATGTCCGAATGGATATATCGGTTACGCACGCCCACGCGGTCGAAGTAGCGCGACAACTCCTCGGCCATACGTTTGGTGAGGGTTGTGACGAGTACCTTGTCGCCTCGGCGCACACGAGCGTCGATCTCCTCCATCAGGTCGTCAATTTGGTTATCGGTCACCTTGACCTGCAACGGCGGATCGACCAATCCCGTCGGGCGAATCAACTGCTCGACCACTGCACCTTCGCTCTTAATCAACTCATAATCAGCGGGCGTAGCACTCACGTAGATCGACGTGCCGACCAGCGATTCGAACTCCTCGAAACGCAACGGACGGTTGTCGATAGCGGCGGGCAGGCGGAATCCGTACTCCACCAGATTGACCTTGCGGGCACGGTCGCCACCATACATTGCTCGCACCTGCGGCAGGGTTACGTGGCTCTCGTCGATCACCATCAGGTAATCCTCCGGAAAGTAGTCGAGCAGGCAGAAGGGACGACTGCCCTCCGAACGCCCGTCGAAGTAGCGCGAGTAGTTCTCGATACCCGAGCAGTAGCCCAGCTCCTTGATCATCTCCAAGTCGTACTCGACACGTTGTTTGATTCGCTTGGCCTCGACCACACGACCCTCGTGCTCGTAGAACGAGATGCGTTTGCCCAGATCGAGCTGGATCTGACGCACGGCCGAGTCGATACGCTCTTTGGTCGTAACGAACAGATTTGCAGGGAATATCGTGACGCTGTCGAGCACTTCGAGGCGCTGTCCGCTGGCGGCGTCGATGCGCTGAATCTGCTCGATCTCGTCGTCGAAGAACATCACTCTGATCGTCGTGTCGCCAAAGGCCTGCATAATGTCGATCACATCGCCATTGACGCGGAACGTTGCGGGCGTCAGTATGCTCTCGGTGCGGGTGTAGAGTGCCTCGACGAGTCGATACATAAAGACCTTGCGGCTAATCACTTCGCCCGTGCGGATATGCACCGATGTGGCGTGAAAGTCGGCAGGGTTGCCAATGCCATACAGACACGACACGCTCGACACCACGATCACATCGCGGCGACCGCTGAGCAGTGCCGATGTGGCGCTCAGTCGCAACTTCTCGATCTCTTCGTTGATCGATAGATCCTTCTCGATATAGGTATCCGACGAGGGCAGATAGGCCTCGGGTTGATAGTAGTCGTAATACGAAACGAAGTACTCGACGGCATTGTTCGGAAAGAAGTTCTTGAACTCGCCATAGAGCTGAGCAGCAAGCGTTTTGTTGTGGCTCAGCACGAGTGTCGGACGGTTGAGCTGGGCAATGACGTTGGCTACCGTAAATGTCTTGCCCGATCCCGTAACACCCAACAGCGTGTTGTGGGGCGTATGCGAGCGAATCGAGCGCACCAATTCGGCAATTGCTTCGGGCTGGTCGCCCGTTGGCTGATAGTCCGATACGAGTTCGAAGTCCATAGAGTACAAAGTTAGCGATTAATTCGCGACAATCAAAACGTCTGCGCCCCTTGCAATATTATTCGCGGCAGAAGATTTTGAGATAACTGAGCAGAATGATGTTCATCAGCAACGAGTAGATGATTGCGGGAATAGCCATCTCGGCGCTGTTGAAGATCAGAGGCGAGGTGGCAATGGCTATTGCCTGCGCCGCATTTTGCATACCGATCTCGATGATGATGGTGCGTTTAGCGGCCTCGCGCAGTCGGAAGATTCGCACAAGCGACCAGCCGGCACCCATCGCCAGCAATATCAATGCAGCAACAATCCAGCCCAATCGTCCGATATTGGCGCATATCGTGTCGAAATGCTGAATGAAAAATACGCTGATCAGAATAATCAATGCAGGGAAGGCGAATCGTTTGAGCACCTTCTGCGCTTTTGCGGCTGCGGCGGGGCGCCATACGCGGAAAAGCGCACCCAACGCCATCGGCAGGAACATCAGCACAAGGTTCTGCACGAGCAGTTTGCCGACGGGGAGATGTATCTCGATACCTGCCTGTGCCGATGCCAGACGGGTGGTCACCTCCATAACGAACGGAAGCGTAAAGAGGGTGATGATACTACTGAGTGCCGTCAGCGTAACCGACAGAGCCACATCGCCTTTTGCCAACATCGAGAAGACGTTCGACGAACTACCGCCCGGGCAGCAGGCAATAAGCACCAATCCCAGAAAGTAGATCGGGGGCAGGTTGGTCAGTTTGCCGAGCGCAATGGCAATGAGGGGCAGCACGATGATTTGACCGATCAGACCTGCGGTTACGGCCAGTGGTTTGCGAGCCACCTCGGCAAAGGCGTGGCGATCGATCTCGATACCGAGCTGAAACATCAGCACGATCAGAATTGGCATCACTATCCAAATGGTGTTCATACGATTCAAACTATAAATTCAAATGGCAAAGATACTCAAAATCTGCTGTGTCGGGTTGCTCTGTGTGAAAAATACTCGAAAAATGGGTGCAGTTCGGAAAATTATATGTAATTTTGAACTTTCGAATTAAGTGTACGCATACTATGTTACGAACGCTCACGGTTGAAAATTATGTGCTGATCGATCGCCTCGAAATGGGGCTCGATCGCTCGCTAAATATCATCACAGGTCAGACGGGTGCCGGCAAGTCGATCTTGCTCGGTGCGCTCGGTCTGTTGCTCGGCAATAAGGCCGAGGGTGGTGCGATGCGTGACGAGAGCCGTAACTGCGTGATCGAGGGTGTGTTCGATGTCGAGGGCTACGGTCTGGAACCGTTTTTCGACGAGAACGATCTCGACTATGACCCCTCGCTGACCATTCGCCGTGTGATCACCCCTGCGGGTAAGTCGCGCTCGTATGTCAATGATCTGCCCGTGGGTCAGAGCGTGCTGCGCGAGCTGGGTGTGCGCCTGGTCGATATCCATTCGCAACATCGCAATCTGATCCTCTCAGACGATAAATTCCGTATCGGCGTGGTCGATCGATTAGCAGGTTGCGGCGAGCTGGTGGGGGAGTATCGCAAGGTTTATGACGAGTTGCAGTCGGCTGAACGTGAGTTGGTTACGCTGCGTGCTGAGGCTGAGCGCAATCGCCGCGATGAGGAGTGGATTCGCTTTCAGGTCGATGAACTTACGGCGGCAAATCTGCGCGAGGGCGAGTTGGCACGTATCGAGGCCGAGCAGAGCGTGCTGGCCAATGCCGATGCTATTGGCGAGGCTATCGTTGCATCGCGCAATGCGTTGGACGATGAGCAGATGGGCGTGTTGCTGCAACTGAAAACCATCGAACAGGCGATGAATGGCATTGCGCCGACTCTGCCGCTTGCGGGCGAATTGTTCGAGCGTGTTCATTCGGCTCTGCTCGACTTGAAGGATGTGTCGTCGGAGCTGGCATCGGCTGCCGAGCGTATCGATGCCGATCCGGAGCGTCTGGCGCAGGTAGTGGCCCGCATCGACCTGATCTACTCGTTGCAGCAGAAACATCGCGTCACGAGCGAGGCTGAACTGATTGCTCTGCGCGAGAAGTATTCGGCTCAACTTCAAACGATTACAACGGGCGACGAGCGTATTGCCGCCCTCGAACAACATATTGCCGAACTGCGTGCTGAGGCTCTGCGCCGTGCCGATGAGATTCACACCGAGCGCGCAAAGGCGGTGCCTGCAATCGACTCGGAGCTGAGTGCGACGCTTGCCGAGTTGGGTATGCCGTCGGCTCGATTTACGGTCGATGTGGCGGCGCAGGAGGAGCTGAGTGCGACGGGTCGCGACCGTGTGTCGTTCCTCTTCTCGGCCAATGTGGGACTTGCTCCTCAGCCCGTCGAGAAGATCGCGTCGGGTGGTGAGATCTCGCGTGTGATGCTGGCGTTGAAGGCTCTGGTGGCTCGTTCGATGCAACTGCCTACGATCATTTTCGACGAGATCGATACGGGTGTTTCGGGTCAGATTGCCGACGCTATGGGTCGCATTATCTCGAATCTGTCGCGCTCGATGCAGGTCATCAATATCACCCACCTGCCTCAGGTTGCATCGAAGGGCAAGACCCACTTCGTTGTCTATAAGGAGGATACATTGCTCGGCGCAATGACCTCGATTCGTCAGCTATCGGCACGTGAGCGTGTCGACGAGATCGCCAAAATGCTCAGTGGCTCGACCGTCACTTCGGCAGCCGTCGAGCAGGCTCGCTGTCTGTTGGAGGCGAAATAGGCTTGCATTATAATTTTATCTTATACGGCCATAAAAATTATCAATTTGACAAATAGTTTTTCGTGTATTATCTTTGTACCAGCAAACAGATAATACACGCATAAAACTATTTATACTATGGCAACTATAAATCTTACCCGCGGCGAATTTTTGAAGCGAGTAGCCGACATCGAGAATAGCCCCAATCAGTGGAAATATTTGGGTTCGCGCCCAGCTTTGGTCGATTTTTATGCACCTTGGTGCGGTCCTTGCAAGTCGTTACTTCCGAGATTGGAAGAGCTCGCAAAGGAGTATGAGGGCAAAGTCGATATCTATAAGGTCAATGTCGATAGCGAGCAGCAGCTGGCTGAGGAGTTCGATATCCGTTCGATTCCGACACTGCTCTTTATCCCGAAGGTGGGACTGCCTCAGACCCGTCTGGGAGCAATGCCGACCGATCAGCTCCGCGAAGTTTTTGACCGAATGACAAATTTGTAACCTTAAAACATAGTAGATTAAATTATGGCAACCAAGTTTTTTAAGTGCCGCCATTGCGGCAATGTGATCGAGAAGATCGTCGATTCTGATGTCCCCGTTGTTTGTTGTGGCGAGAAGATGGAGGAACTCGTGGCCAATACCGTCGAGGCGAGCGTCGAGAAACATCTGCCCGTAGTTACCCGAATTGACGACTGCACGATCAAAGTCGAAGTGGGTAGCGTGGCGCACCCGATGCTGCCCGAGCACCACATCGCATTCATCTATGTCGAGACGGAGAATGGCGGTATCCGCGTCAATCTGAGCGACAAACCCGAGGCTGTCATATGCACCTGCTCATCACGCCCGATTGCCGTGTATGAGTATTGCAACCTGCACGGGTTGTGGAAGACAACGCTGTAAAAGAGTGATTTCGTAAGATAATTTTGTAAGACCATTACCATTCCTATTACTATTGTAAGCAGAGCCGCGCCACCTTGTTCGCAGGGGCGCGGCTCACTTTGTTATATCACTGCGGTCAGTTGGGTTATTATATCAGGTAAGAAACTTTGGTCAGTGGTGAAATTGAACGATAGCGCAAGATCGTTCTCGATGTGTCGCACCTTGACCTTTGCTTGGATCAATCCCGTTGGTTCTAATTCCAGCTCCATCGCAAATCTTCCGTCGGAGCAGAGGAACGTGGCGTAATGTAGTGAGAATGAGTGCATCTTCTGCAAATATTCTCTCAGTTTACACATCTCCTCCGTAAAGTATTCCGATGTGAATGACATTTGACAGATGGGAGTGTTGATCTCGATAGCAAAATCCAACTCATAACGATTAGCGCGTTTGTCGTAATCGGCGAACGAATGAAATCGGATTGACGTTTTGAGGTCTTGCGATTTGAAAATAACGCTCCTATCTTGCATAGTGTAGTGTTTTTAACTATCACTCCTTTCTCGGTGCGCGGGTGATATTCCCCAAAATCACCGGTCGGCTTGCGCCCGTTGCCGAGCAGACATTCGAGGGGTAGCCATACATCGTTTCGTTACCCATAATCGCAAACGCAATGGCCTCCTTGGCGTCCGACGACAGGCCGATCTCGTCCTGCGTCATCACCTTCACGCCCGGCAGCTCCTCGGCCAGCATACGGCGCAGCGTGGCGTTGTGTGCACCACCGCCACCCAATACCGTGCGACCAATCGGCCACTTCGGAATCACAAAACGGCGATACGCCTCGGCAATCGTGCGTGCAGTAAATGCCGTAGCCGTTGCAACCAGATCGGCCGCGGGCAACGATCCCCAGCGTTCGAGCATCGCAACGGTATATTGCTCACCAAACATCTCACGACCCGTGCTCTTGGGCAGCGGCATCGAGATGTAGGGGTGCGACATCAACTCATCGAGCATCTTCGCATTGACCACGCCGCTCGCAGCTACCTTGCCGCCCTCGTCATATGGGCGACCATAGAGGCGCTGCATCACCTCGTCGATGATCATATTTCCCGGGCCCGTATCGAAGGCATAGACGTCGCTCATATTGCCCGTCGAAGGCAGCACCGTCACGTTGCCAATGCCACCAATGTTCTGCAACGCCACATTCTCGTCGGGCGAGGCGTAGAGCACAAACTCGCTATATGGCACCAGCGGAGCACCCTCGCCACCTGCCGCTACGTCCATCGTGCGGAAGTTCGAGATCACCTTAACGCCCGTTTCGTAGGCGATAACGGCGGGCTCGCCAATCTGCAACGTCGAGCGCGCAAACTCTCCATCGGGCTTTGGGATGTGCCACACGGTCTGTCCGTGCGAGGCGATGAAATCGACCTTTTCGATCGGGAAACCACTCTCGCGACACACCGCCTTGGCAGCGTCAGCAAAGAGATAACCGAGTTTGAAATTGAGCGAACAGAGCAGATCGACCGTGCCCGTTGTGGGCTTCACGGCACGTTTGATTTCGGCTTTGAGCGATTCGGGGATCTCGGTGGTAGTGAATCCGAGCAGTTCGACACGAGTTTCGATACCTCGGCCCTCGATCTTCACGAGCGCAGCATCGACACCATCGAGCGACGTTCCCGACATAATTCCTATGGCGTAGTACATAGCAGGTTGGTATAAATTGGTTACTAAAAGTGTTTTATCTATCTTTTATCGTTTGGGTTGCTTCTTGTGGCCGCTCGCTGAGCGGCTATGCAAATCTGACCCACCCCCAAACCCCCGCCTCAGGCAGGGGCTTAGTGCTACCGTCGGTAGCACGGTTGTTGCAGTGTCAGTCCTAAATGCGTTGGTATATAGTTGGTTTCTAAAAATGGTTAATCTGTCTTAATTTATATTTCCCAAAGATAGTACTTTTTAGTGAAATAAAAAACTCGCCCTGAAAAAGAGCGAGTCTTTTATTTAGTTATTTTTCTTGCAATAGCCGCATAAAGTTCTTCCTAACTTATTCTCGGCATACTCTTTTGTTACCTTCTTAATTTCTTTCGAGCAACTATGCAACCCCTTGCATTTAGGGTTGGTGTGGTATTTAGTCGCACTTGGACCGAGGCATATCCATACATAGTTCGATGGTGCGCTGTTGCTCAGATTGATATGGTCGACGTTTGATTGCGGACTGACATATTCTTTGTTGCTTTTTTCTTGCTTGTTATTGTCGGTTACTCGATTGTTTGCATTGACAGTACCAAGCCCAACAAAACACATTAGTAATGCGGATAAAATAAACTTTTTCATAAGTTGTAGGTTGAGTTATTGCCGTATCAACTCCTCTGCGACGGTTTAAAAAAAAAGAAAGTGTGGAGTTGATTAGTTTATCTGACACGAGGTTCTGGAATACCTATACCACAATAAACAACACCCCACACCAGTATTGGAGTGGGGTTGCCACAAATATGCCAATACAAAGTGCGATGAGTGAATTGCTCTCCTTGTGGTAAAGAAATTTTCCAGATTTCGTGTCAAGGATAAAAGCTAATACACTTTCATCAATTAATATGTCTGCCTTGACAATAATTGCCAATGCTTATGCAAATATACAAAATAAAGTATATATGAGGTGCAGATTGAACAAAATAGTTGTCAAATGGCGTAAAAATTCACTTTTTTTGAAAAAAATGTCAAAAAGTTTTGGAAGTTCAGAAATTGTTACTACTTTTGTGCTCCGAAACAGACGGGATGTAGCTCAGCCCGGTTAGAGTACACGTCTGGGGGGCGTGTTGTCGCTGGTTCGAATCCAGTCATCCCGACTAACCGAAAGCCTTGATATTCAATCGAATATCGAGGCTTTTTTTCTTTTTGTGCCGTTGTGGGCGTTGCCGCCAATCCCATCTGCCAAAAGTCAGTCGCATAATTATAATCGCGCAAAAACGACCAAAATTCAAATAAATTTCCTATCTTTGTGTTGCTACTCGTCGAGAGTAACATCGGCTGGCGGATCTTTTGCTCGGCGCTGTTCGGCGGAAGTGAGGCTCATCCGTCAGCCCCAATGATCAAATCCAATTGTTGTAAAAAAGCCCATTGAGCCGAGGGCGCATAGAATGACTTAAAATGAAGAAGATTTTCACTTTGATTGCGGCCGTCGTTATGGGCGTCGGCGTTGCTTCGGCACAGGGTCTTAGTGCAGAGGCTGTTGTGGGTCTGAATGCATCGGATTGGGGCGGTCTGGGCGATCGCGCTGGTTTTCACGTTGGTATTCGTGGCGAATATATGACCCCCGTCAAGGGTCTGTACGCCAATGCTGCGGCGTTGTTCTCGCTCAAAGGTTGCAAGCAGGATTATGGCGATTGGGGTGTAGTTCGTTCTGATGCTTACTATGTTGAATTCCCGATCCACGTGGGTTATAAATTCGCTGTGAATGATAGCTTCGCGGTATTTGGTGATGCGGGTCCGTATCTGGGCGTAGGTCTGTTTGGTAGCACTCACGCTATTGGTGACGATAAGGAGTATTTCGAGTCGGAGTATGTTTTCGACGAGGGCGAACGCTTCGATTTTGGTGTTGGCTTGCGTGTGGGAGTTGAGTTCTTCCAGCGTTACAGCTTCTCGGTAGGCTACGATTGGGGTCTGTTGGATTCTTATATGCGTGATTCGGAGATTTCGGGCGATTTGGGCAGTATCGATCTGACTCCGAGTATGAAACACACCAATTTGATGGTTTCGTTCAGCTATAAGTTCTAACGATACTTTTCATCGACAAAACGACGGGACACCTTTCAGTGGGTGTCCCGTTGTTGTTTTGAGCGAGATGAAAAAAGAAAACGGACAAATCTTTCGACTTGTCCGTTTGAGTAGCGGAGGGAGGACTCGAACCTCCGACCTTTGGGTTATGAGCCCAACGAGCTGCCAACTGCTCCACTCCGCGATATTACGCTTTCGCAACTCTTTCACTTGTGGTTCGGCCTAATCGCCCCCCCCACAGCGCGGGATTTCATCTCTCCCGAAGTCGCTATTTCGTTTTTGCTGGTGCAAAGGTAAGTAAAAAAAACGGTACGACCAAATCGAACTGCAAAAATCGTGCAAAAAAGTTCGAAAACCGCCCGTAGAGGGCACTCAGACCCCGAATTTATGCTCGCTCGTAGATCTCGAACGAGTAGGGATATTCGTACTTTTCGCCGCGTTCGAAACGCTCTTCGCTCACCTTGCGCCACTCCGCAGGATCGAGCGTGGGGAAGGTCGTGTCGCCCTCATAGGCGCGGAACACGCGGGTGTAATGTATGCGGTCGGACAGCGACAATGCCTGGCGATAGACCTCGCCACCGCCAATCACAAATGCCTGCTCGGCACCCGCCTCACGACACGCCTCGATGGCTGCCTCCAACGAGCTAAATACCTCACAGCCTTCGATTTGCAGATCCGTCTGGCGCGAGATGACGATGTTGCGACGATTGGGCAGCGGGCGACCGATCGAGAGGTAGGTCTTGCGACCCATAATTACGGGGTGACCCGTTGTGAGTTGCTTGAAGCGGCGCAGATCCTCCGAAATGTGCCACAGCAGAGTGTTGCTGCCACCGATAACGCCATTCTCGGCAACGGCAACGATTATATTCAATTCAAAATTCATAATTCAAAAACTATTGTTCGGTTCTCGGAACAAAATGTTTGCCACCGCCGTCCGCCTTAGAACGACATCGGAGCCTTGATAGCGGGGTGCGGATCGTAGCCTTCGAGTGTGAAATCCTCGTAGCGGAAATCGAAAATCGACTTCACTTCGGGGTTGAGATGCATTGTGGGCAGCTTGCGCGGCTCACGCGAAAGTTGCTCGGCTGCTTGCTCCAAGTGGTTGAGGTAGAGGTGCGTATCGCCTAGCGTGTGAACGAAATCACCGGGCTGCAAACCGCATACCTGTGCGATCATCATCGTCAGCAGGGCATACGAAGCGATGTTGAACGGAACGCCAAGGAAGGTGTCGGCACTGCGCTGATAGAGCTGGCACGAGAGGCGTCCGTCGGCCACATAGAATTGGAACATCACGTGGCACGGAGGCAGAGCCATCTGCTCGACCTCGGCAACATTCCACGCCGAAACCAGCATACGGCGCGAGTTGGGGTTGCGGCGAATGGTTTCGATCACCTCGCTGATCTGGTCGATCGAGCGACCATCGGGGCGGGGCCAACTACGCCACTGATAGCCATATACGTGGTTTAGATCGCCATAGCGATAACCCTCGATCGGCGACTCTGCACCACTCTCGGCCTCGACCAAAAACTGCTCGCGCGAGATAGACTCGACGCCCTTCTCGGCACACAGCTCGCCATAGTAGCGATAGGCGTCATTGTCCCAGATATGCACGCCGTTGCGCACGAGGTAACCGATATTCGTGTCGCCCGCCAAGAACCACAACAACTCGTGGATCACGCCCTTCAAAAAGACCTTCTTTGTGGTGAGCAGGGGGAAGCCCTCGCTCAGGTCAAAACGCATTTGGTGGCCGAAAACGCTCTTTGTTCCCGTGCCCGTTCGGTCGCCCTTCACCGCACCTTCGTCGATGATTCGGCGCAACAGATCGAGATATGCTTTCATATCGCTTATTGGTTGTTGAATTGTTTCAAAGTAAAGTTGCCCTCGGCGTCGAGAGTGCCGAAGGTGGGCGTGTCGCAACCGATCCACTCGCCCAGGAAATAGACCTCGGAATGGGTGGTGCGATAGTGCGCAGGGGCGTGAGTGTGACCGAAGATAAACAGGTCGATATCCGTTGCATTGGGGTGCAGTTCGGCATACTCCACCAGCGAACGGTTGGCCACTTCGGGATTGGGTGCTGAGCCGTGAGCCTTGCGGCTGCTGCCACTCCACCACTTGCCGAAACTCATCGACAGCGACGGGTGAACAAGCCACGAAAAGAGCGCACGCACCACGCGCGAACGGAACATCGAGTTCATCAACTGCAACATCGGTTGCCCTTTGATATTGAGATTGTCGCCGTGGCCGATCCACACGCGGCGACCTGCCAGCAGAGTCTGCTCGTGCGTGTAGTGGACACGAACGCCACATTCGCGCTCCAAATAGCCACGTTGCCACATATCGTGGTTGCCCGTAAAGAGGTGTATCTCAACGCCTCGGTCGCTCAGTTCGGCCAGCTTGCCGAGCACGCGCACGTGCCCAGCCGGAACGACCTCGCGCCATTCGTACCAGAAATCGAATATGTCGCCCAGAAGATAGATCGCCTTTGCGTCTTTGGCGACCGTGTCGAGCCATTGCACCAAACGCCTCTCGCGGTGTTGCGCCGACGGCACATCACCGTGTCCCAGATGCATATCCGAGGCGAAATAGTACATCGCCCGAGGGGTTTAGATCAGTGCAGCTACGTGCTTTTCCAACTCTGCGCCGTAGAGGTCCTTACCGACGATATTGCCCTCGCGGTCAATCAAGAAGTTTGTAGGCACGTTCTGTACGTTATACATTTTTACAGCGGTCGATGCGGTGCCTTGCAGGTCGCTCACCGAGATCCAGGGCAGTTTCTGCTCCTGAACGGCGCTTACCCATACGGCCTTCGAGCTCTCGATACCAACCTGATAGATCTCGAAACCGCGCTCGGCATACTTCGTATAGACCTCTTTCAGATCGGCGTTGAGCTGGTTGCTGTTGCCGGCCATTGCCGACCAGAAATCAACCAAAATCACCTTGCCGTGCAGCGACGACAGACGCACCTTGTTGCCGTACATATCATTGATATTCAGGTCGGGATAGTTCAGCTCCGAGATGATAGCCTCACCGACCATATCCATTGTTGCTATGTCGCGGCGAACCAGGTTCAGATAGGGCGATGCGGGGTAGCGAGCCTCAACCGAGTCAGCCACCATACGGTAGTAAACCACGTCGCTTGCGCCGTTGAACAGCACATCGTCATTGGGCAGACGCTGGTAGAGCGCATAGAGAGCCGCCATCGACGACGAGTTTTCGACGATGAACTGAATCTGACCGCGCTTGATGCGGTAGTACTCCTGAGTGTAATCTTTGAGCAACTGCTGGCGCTCGTTCTCGCCGGTTACGCCTGCAAAGCAGCTCGACAGCGAGTCGAGGCGTGCTGCACCGTCCTGCATCAGGAAGGTCACCTTTTTGAGCAGAGCCGACTCTTCCGAGCCGCTCACCTCGTAGTTGCGAGCGATGCTGCCGACCGAATTGACGGTCACGGCGTCACCCTTAGCGAGCAGCAGCGGAATACGCTGGCCGTTGCAGTTGAGGTTGTAGAGTGCGATCTGGTCGTTCTCGGCGTTGAATTTGAGCGAGAACTTACCACGCTCGTCGGTGCGTACCGAGTCGATAATCTTGCTACCGAACGATGCGCCGAGCGACTCTACGTAAACCATTGTGGTGTCACAGCCGATCAGACGGCCGTCGAGTTTGATGTTGCCGCTGTTGCAGGCAACTGCCGCTACTGCGGCTGCGATCAGAATGAAAATTCTTTTCATATTGAGTATTTTTATTGTTTTCTTATTACAAACTACAAATATACACCATATTTCCGATAAAACAAACGAAAAGGGACAGACTTTCGTTGTCTGCCCCCATTTTTTTTATTGCCTTACGCCACTCGATGCACTCCCGCACTACTTCGCGAAATTGCGACGCTGGTTGTTGTTTTTCTGGTTTTTCGAATGTTGGTTGTGCTGATTGTGCTGATGGCGGTTTTTCTTCTGATTCTTCTGTTGCTTGCCCTGCTGGCCCTTGCCATTACGTGCCGAATGGTGCTGTTTATAGTCGCTTCGGAGATTATTCAGAGCAGATTCGTTCAGCTCGATACGACCTCCGGACATTCGTTTTATGTCGCGAATGATCACCTCGTTGTTGGGGTGCTCCTCGTTGTACTCGTAACTCTTGGCACGCATATATCGAGCGATGTTGTCGACACTCTCGGCCACGGCTGCGGGGTCGGTCTGGTGCTCCAATGCGCGGATCATACGCTCGATGTTTTTGCCATAATGTTTATACATAACCTGATTCGACGGGTAACGCATTTTCTTGGGGCGTATCGTGAGCGATTCGCGTGTCACGGGAGGGTAGGGCGAATCGACATCGAGCTTAAAATCAGACATTATGAACATATGGTCCCACAGTTTGTGGGTGAAGTCGGCCGTATCGCGCAGCAGCGGGTTGAGGTTGCCCATCACGGCAATCACGGCGCGAGCCTGGCGGTTTCGTTCGCGGCGATCCTCGATCAGCAGCAACGAATCGACCATCTCCTGAATATGGCGACCATACTCGGGCAGAAAGAGTTTTTGACGCTTGTAATTATAGTTCTTTTTCATCGTTGTCGATGGTGGTTGTTCCGTCCGATTGGTTAAGTGTGCGTTTGTTGTTGAGGGTGTATCCCGAAACGTTCGAATATTAACCTTTGCGGTTCTCGGAAATGGTTTGTTTTGAGCGCTTTGGCTCGTACAATTAGGGTTGCCACGCTGACCTGTCGAAGATTTGGAATGTACGGTCGATTGGCTAACTTTGGTGCAAAAATACGAAAAAATTTCACTATTACAATACTTATGACAAAGGTTTTGATCGTCGATCGTTCCCGAAGTATGCGCAACACCCTGCGCGAGCGACTCGAATATGAGGGTTACGCAACCGAATGTGCCGCAACGTCGGCGGCCGCTGACCAGATGTGTCGGCAGCAGTCATTCGACCTCATATTGACCGATGATGCACACAGTGTGCCACAAATTGGAGTTCCGTTCATCGTGTTGGCGGCCGAGTCGTCGGTTGCTGAGGCGGTCGATGCGGTACGGCTGGGTGCGATCGATTTTCTGCCTCGCCCGATCGATATGAATCGACTGCTTGGGGCGATTCGCAAGGCGGCAACTGCGACCGAGCCGACCGAGCCCGAGCCGATTGTTGCGACGCCCGTGCGCCCTCGCCGCCGAGTGCCGCGGGTCGAGGAGATTGTGGGTCGCTCGGAGGCAATCACGCACGTTCGTGAGCTGATCGATAAGGTTGCGCCGTCCGATGCGCGTGTGTTGATTACGGGCTCGAACGGAACGGGTAAGGAGTTGGTTGCGCGATGGTTACACGAGAAGAGCCGCCGCGCGGCAGCACCTTTCGTCGAGGTCAATTGCGCGGCCATACCTTCGGAACTGATCGAGAGCGAACTGTTTGGTCACGAGAAGGGTGCCTTCACTTCGGCCATCAAACAGCGCAAAGGAAAGTTCGAGCAGGCGGCGGGCGGCACGCTGTTTATGGACGAGATTGGCGATATGAGTCTTTCGGCGCAGGCGAAGGTGCTGCGTGCGTTGCAGGAGAACCGAATCAGCCGTGTGGGTAGCGACCGCGATATCGATGTCAATGTGCGCGTGGTGGCAGCGACAAACAAGAATCTGCGCGAGGAGATCCGTCGGGGCAACTTCCGCGAGGACCTCTATCATCGACTGAGTGTGATTGTGATCTCGGTGCCCTCGCTGGCCGATCGACGTGAGGATATTCCGCTGTTGGTCGAGCACTTTGTCGAGAAGATCTGTGGCGAATATGCTATCGAGCGCAAGGGGGTTGATCGTGCGGCGGTCGAGTTGTTGCAGTCGATGCCGTGGAGTGGTAATATCCGCGAACTGCGCAACGTGATCGAACGGCTGATAATCCTCAGTGATGAACGCATAACCGCCACTGACGTCGAGCGTTACGCTGCGTCAAATGTGTTGTGATGAATGTTTTATCAAATAGAAACGGCCACCGTTGAGCGGTAGCCGTTTTTTTCGATTATTTGCGTTTATAGACCCACAAATCGGGTAGCGTGGCGCGGTGCTCGCGGATAAAGGCCGTAGCCTCGGCTCCGTCAGTCGATTCGAAACCACTCACCATAAATTTCGATCCCTGGAATTTATATGCTCGGCACGTAATTTCGGGTGCGCGGGTTGCCATCTGCTGGATATATTTTCGGGCATTCTCCTCGGTCGAGAATACTCCCAAAACCACATAACTCACCCCCGACGTCATCTCGCCAATCACCGCAGGATCGGGCGCAGGTGCAGGATCGGGCGTGGGCGTGGGCGTTTCGGCAATAGCCGTAGCCGCCTCCTCGATGGGCGCAATTGCCTCTTCAATCGCCACGCTATCAGTGGTTTCGGGTGCGGGTTGTTCGACCTCTTGTGTAACAACTTTGGGTGCATAGGTGGACTCAGGCTTACTCTGTACAAACCACCAAGCAGCACCTGCCACAGCCACCAGCGCAACTGCCGCCAGCGCGATCCACACACCTCGCAGCGAGCGACGACGGCGCAACGAAACAGGCGTAGCGGCTACGGGGTTGAGCAGTCGCTCCAACTCCTCCGAGGGCTTGAAAAAGTCCTCCTCGATACGTCCAACGCCCTCGATCACAACCGAATGACCCTGCTTGACGCGGTGCAACCAGCGACGATAGGCCTCCTCGCCCTCCTCGCGTGTGCAACCCGCTTCGACAATCACCATATCGAGCAACGAACGTCCCTCCTCGCGGCTCGAAAATCGAAACATATTGCGCGGTGGAGTGAGCGTCGAGCCCTCCAATTTGGCTGCAATGCGACGAAATCGCAACGACCCGATTCCGGGCAGAACGGTCGTACGATGTTGCGCCAAAGCATTGAACAACAACTGTGTAATGCTATCGTTTACCACTTTTTCTTCTTTGTTTTGGGTTTCTTTGATGCTGCGGGTGCGCTCGGCTGAGCCTTTGCCACAGCAGGTTTAACCTCGGGACGCGACATCGCGTACCAGATCAGTACAAATGCCGCAATGATGAACGGCACACTGAGCCACTGACCCATATTGAGCGTCATCGACTGCTCGAAGGCCTCCTGATTCTCCTTGACGAACTCGATGAGGAATCGTGTGAGGAAGATACCGATCAGACCCACGCCGAACATCAGTCCCGGGCGTCGGCGCGCCATATCGCGCTTGTAGTAGAGCCACGCCAGCACCACGAACGTAACTATGTAGCAGAGAGCCTCATAGATCTGTGCGGGGTGACGAGCGACCATTGCCTCGACGGGCGTGCCGACGGGGTAGAGGCGCGCGAAGATGAAGCCCCACGGAGCGTCGGTCGGAGCACCGATAATCTCCGAATTGAACAGGTTGCCAAAGCGCACCATTGCGCCACCGATCGCTACCGCAATCATAATTCGGTCGAGCGACCACAGATAGGGCAGCTTGTTACGTCGCGAGAAGAGCCACAGACCGATCAGCAGACCGATTGCCGCACCGTGGCTTGCCATACCGCCATCGCGGATATCGGTCAGAATACGCAGAGGCTCAGCCAGATACTTGTCGGGCTCATAGAACAGACAGTGTCCCACGCGCGAGCCGATGATGGTTGCCAGCGTACCGAAGTAGAAGATCGACTCCGACACCTTCTCGGGCAGTCCTTCGCGCTTGACAAAGCGGTCGAACATCACTGCCGCCAGACCAATTGCCAGCGCCCACATCAAACCGTAGTAGCGAATTTCGAAGCCTTCGCCAATACGAAACATTACGGGATCGAAGTCCCAAAAGATTGACATCAACATAGTTTTATACGATCATTTTTTATTTACTTACAACATTCAAAATGCCACGCACCAGGTAGAGCGCGTGGGCCTCATCGCGTTCGAGGTGTTTGAGCGTCGAGGGCACTCGGCTGCCCGTGACCTTCAATTTGCGCACCTTGCTCAGAGTTCGCATATGGCAGAAACCGACATATGCGTCCGACACCAAAAAGTATTGACCCATACGCACATAGCGCTTCTCCATTCGGTGCAGAAAGACGTATGCACCTTGCGGGATACCATCTTTGCCGGCCCAATTGTGGGCAATCACCGCGCAACAATCCTCGAAACCGGGCATTGCCACAAAGCCGTCAGGCTCACCGTTTGCAATACGTACGACCTCGTCGGGGCTCTCGCAGGTGTAGAATGGGATACCCGTCTGATTCTTGCCGTCGATTGTCATCGCGCCCTCGCCCGTCAGCAACCACGAGAAGCTGATCTGCGGGTAGTAGTTGATGATGCGGCTGGCCAGATCGCGGCTGATTCGGTTGTTGCCCTTTTTGATCTGGTAGAGATTCTCGCCACGCGGCAACCCGATACAACGCGCGAAGGCATTGATACTCATACCGCTCATCTTGATGATGGTTTCGAGTCGTTGCCAAGCGGTCAATTCGCAAACCGTTTCGGCAGCAGGGTTAAGGTGCTCGGTCATAATTGCACGAATTATGTGATAATTTTCAAATTCTAAATATTTTTTGCATCTTTGCGCTCGGTATGGTCCCGTAGTTCAATGGATAGAATATATGATTCCGGTTCATACGATATGGGTTCGATTCCCGTCGGGACTACTTCACCGAATTTGCAATGAGCAGTTTTATCATCGCAAAGCTACGATATTGAGGGCGAATATACAATAGTAAATTCAAATTTTTCGTCCGTTTTCGCGCAAATTCGGCAATTTTTCTCCCATATTTCTCGCCCGAATATTCTATTTTTCGACTCCTCGGTACGGTTATGGCAGCTGGCAAGCAACGAGATTTTTCGGATAGGTTTTCATTAAAAAATAGGTGTAAAAACAGAAAAATTTGTTAAATTTGCCAAAAATGAGCGCGCGCAATTATGAAAGAGCATAAATTTACGATCGAAGATAGCCGCTTTATGCAGATGGCTATCGACCTTTCAATCGAGAATGTTGCCAATGGCGGAGGCCCATTCGGCGCAGTCATAGTTCGCAACGGCGAGGTCATCGCAACCGGAACAAACCGCGTGACGGCCAACAACGACCCCACGGCACACGCCGAGGTGAGTGCTATCCGTGCGGCTTGCGCCAAGGAGCAGAACTTCAAGCTGGCGGGGTGCACCTGCTACACCTCGTGCGAGCCGTGTCCGATGTGCCTGAGTGCGCTCTATTGGGCAGGCGTCGAGCGCATCGTCTATGGCAATACGAAGGACGATGCCAAGGCGATCGATTTCGACGACTCGTTTATTTACGACGAGATCGCCAAGCCGTACGCTGCCCGCGCCATTCCTTGTCAAAACTTTATGCGCGAGGAGGCTCTTGCGGGTTTCCGTGCTTGGAACGAAAAGGAGGATAAGGTCGAGTACTAAACCTTTGACAAGGCACGGCCTCACTCGGCCATAGCTGAAAAATTAACAAAAATAATCTATATTTGTATTGACGAATAGGGCCGCAACTCTGCCCTCGAACTTACGACAATGGTACTTAAAGCGCTGATTATCATATCGATCATTCTCCAATTGCTGGCTACATTCGTGGCCATTCGCTTGGTGCGCCAAACCAAATACAACTCCGTTTGGATCCTGCTGATTATCGGTATGACCGCAATGTCGATTATGCGAATCTGCCAATATGTTCAACTATTTGTTGACGATGCTACACTCAAATTGCCCGACGATCTGCTCGTGTGGCTCGGTGCAATTGCCTCGCTGTGCGTGGCTGTCGGAGTGCTCTATGCCCACAAATTGTTCACCCATATCAATACCCTGAACAACCAGCGCAAAACAACCAACAAACGAATCCTCTCGGCTGTGTTGCGCACCGAGGAGAAGGTCCGTTCGCGTTACTCGCGCGAGCTGCACGACGGAATGGGACCGCTGCTGTCGTCGGCCAAGATGTCGATGTCGGTATTGGCGAAAAATATTGATAATGAGCAGAATCGTGAGCTGATTGGCTCGACCTCGGCAGTGATCGACGAGGCCATTCGCTCGTTGCGCGAGATATCGAACAACCTCTCGCCGCAGGTGCTCAACAACTTCGGTCTGGTGCGCGGTATCAGCAACTTCATCAACAAGAATCCGCAACTGCGCTCGATCGAAATGCACTTTGATACCAACCTGCGCAAGGAGCGTTTCGGCAACGATATCGAGGTGATACTCTATCGCGTTGTGTGCGAGCTGATCAACAACTCGATCAAACATTCGGGCTGCACCCGCATCGACCTCGATTTGCAGCACGTTTACGATCGTATCTATCTGACTTACAAGGATAATGGCTGTGGATTCGACACTCGCGCCGTGGCTGACTGTGGTATGGGTATGTCGAATATCACCTCACGCATAAACTCAATCGGTGGCATTGCCGATATCACCAGCCAGCCCAATGCGGGTATGGCGGCGTCGATCATCGTCAGCACATCGGGTGATCCAATTATTAATGACGAGGAGGACAACAATGAATAACCAACCCCACAAAATCTTTTTGGTCGATGACCACACTCTCTTCCGCAACGGACTGCGCGGTTTGCTCAACGCCCGCCCCGACTGCGAGGTGATCGGCGAGGCTTCGAGTGGCGAGGAGTTTCTCGAAAAACTGCCCGAGTACGAGCAGATCGACATCGTATTTATGGACATCGCAATGCCGGGTATCTCGGGTGACGAAACCACCGCCCGTGCGCTCGAAATGCGCCCCGACCTGAAAATCATCACACTCTCGATGTTTGGCGACGAGGATTACTACTATCGTATGGTGTCGGTCGGCGCAAAGGGTTTTCTGCTCAAAAGTTCGGATATCGACGAGGTTACCACTGCAATCGAGACCGTAGCCAACGGCGGCAGCTACTTCTCGCAGGAGTTGTTGGACGGATTGATGAACTATCTGCAACCCGCACTTCAGCCCGCACCCGTCGAGATCGAGGACGAAGAGGTACTCTCGGAGCGCGAATTGGAGGTTTTGATTGAGATTTGCAAGGGTCTGTCGAACCAGCAGATTGCCGACAAACTCTTCATCTCGAAACGCACGGTCGATAAGCACCGCGCCAACATTCTGGACAAGACCGGATGTCCCAATACGGCCAATCTGGTGGTCTATGCCATCAAGCACAACCTGGTCGAGATTTAGAGTTGGGGTCGGGTTGAATAGAAAAAAGCCACGCTTTCGGGCGTGGCTTTTTATTTGTGGATTAAGCAGTTGGTGTCAAACTACTCGATCTCCTGAATTGTCAGTGTGGGTTTGTTCTCCTCCTCGACAACGGGCTCCTCTTCGATCAGACCGCGACCGAGCAACAGAGGTTTGCGGTCGGGATCGGCACCACGGAAGGCGCGATAGAGATCCATACCGTCGGCCTCGCCACCACGTGCCAGCAGCTTGTGGCGGAAGTCGGTTGCGATGCGCTTGTTGAAGATGTCGCCACTCTCGACAAATGCCTGATAAGCGTCTTTGTCAAGCACCTCGGCCCACAGATAGCTATAATAACCCGACGAATAACCGCCATCGAAAATGTGGCTGAAATAGGGGTAGCGATAGCGCGGTGCGATCTGCTCCATCAGTCCGCGACGCTCGTTGAGCATCTTGCGCTCGAACTCGTTCACGTCGATCGGCGAGTAGTTCTCGATGGTGTGAATATCCATATCGGTGAGCGATGCAGCCAGCAACTCAACGGTGTTGAAGCCCTGATTGAAGTGGCGGCTACGCTGCAACTTTTCGATCATATGAGTGGGAATGGGGTCGTTGGTGCGGTGGTGCAGCGCATAGCGACGCAACATCTCGGGCTCCAATGACCAGTTCTCCATAATCTGCGACGGCAACTCCACAAAGTCGCGCTCGACACCGCCCAGACCGCTATACTTCACCTGTGCGAAGAGGTTGTGCAGGGCGTGACCGAACTCGTGGAAGAAGGTCTGCGTTTCGTCGATCGAGAGCAGAGCGGGATCGCCACCCGACGGGCGCGAGAAGTTGCAAACGATGCTCACGATGGGCGAAATGCGGTTGCCCTCAGCATCGAAACTCTGGGTGCGGTACTCGCCACACCACGCACCGCCACTCTTGCCATCGCGCGGGTGGTAATCGAGGTAGAGCACGCCGAGGTGTTCGTTCTTCTCGTCAAGCACCTCGTAGGTTTCGCACTCCTCGTGATATACGGGCAGCTGCACGGGGCGGAAGGTCAAGCCATAGAGACGGTTGCTCAGTTCGAAGATACCCGAGCGAACATTCTCCAACGAGAAGTAGGGGCGCAACGACGTTTCGTCGAGAGCGTAGTCGCGTTTGCGTACCTTCTCGGCATAGTACCACCAGTCCCACGATGCGAAGTCGTCAAGACCCGTCTCCTCCTTCATCATCTGGCGCATAGCCTCCAACTCGGCCTTGGCGCGCTCCAATGCGGGAGTCCACAGGTCGTCCATCATCGCATAGACATTTTCGGGCGTGCGAGCCATCTGCACGTCGAGTACATAGTGAGCGTGAGTGGGGTAGCCCAGCAGGTGAGCACGCTCGGTGCGCAGACGAACGATGTCGTTGATAACCTGCTTGTTGTCAATACTGTCGTTGTAGTTGCAACGATCCAGATAGCCACGATAGAGCTTTTCGCGCAGCTCACGTTTCGACGAGTAGGTCAGGAAGGGCAACATACTCGGTTTCTTGGTTGTGAATACCCACTTGCCCTTCATTCCGCGAGCCGAAGCCTCGGTAGCGGCGGCGTCACGCACCGACGAGGGGAGCCCGTCCAGATCGTCGTAGTTGCTAATCACAATCTCGAATCCCGAATTGGCTGCCAGCAGATTTGCGGCATACTTCACGCGCGCCGACGAGAGCTCCTCATCGACCTTGCGCAGTTGCTCCTTGTCCTCGGCCGAAAGCAACGCACCACCGCGAACAAAGCGGCGATAGAGCTTCTCGGTCAGGCGGATCTGCAACGAATCCAGACCCAGCGCACCGCGACGGTCATAGACGCTCTTAACGCGCTCGAACAGACCGTCGTTCATCATAATTGCGCCACTGTGGGCGGTCAGCTTGGGCGACATTGCCTGCTCGACAGCCTGCATCTGAGCATTGGTCTCGGCTGCGCACAGCATACTGAAACACAACTCGACACGTTCGAGCAACTTGCCCGAATTGTCGTATGCCAGGATTGTGTTTTCGAACGTAGGCTCGTCGTTGTTTGTAACGATTGCATCGATCTCGGCATTGTGAACCGACATTGCCTGAGTCAGTGCGGGCTCGAAATGCTCGGCCTTAATGCGGTCGAAGGGAGGAACGCCAAAGCGGTCGTTCCACTCCGTAAGTAGCGGATTTTCCATAGTTTGTGCAGTTTTGGGGGTGCAACCCTGCATTACGAACATAGCCACGGCCAGAGCCACGAACAGAATGCCCAACAATACGGTGCGTGCGATGGGCATCTTCTCGCCATTGCGTTTAGCGGCGATCGAACGACCGAGCCAGCGACCAAAAAACATAGCAGCTAAAATTGCTGCGGTCGCAAGTAGTGTAAGAATAATGAACTTCATATGTACAAAATTGAGTTAAAATACCTATTTTTGCAGTTTGATACATTAATTATATAGCAAAGATAAAATTTACCTGCCAAATATGCAACTTTTTTACGCTCCCGATTTCACTCCGCCGCTCTATACCCTCAGCGAAGAGGAGAGCAAACATTGCGTCAGAGTGCTGCGTATGACCGTTGGCGACCGATTGCACCTGACCGATGGTTTTGGCACGATGTACGAGTGTCGTGTGGTCGATGCTGCGCCGAAGCGATGTACGGTCGAGGTTGTGACCACCCACGAAGAGTTCGAGCGTCTGCCCTATGAACTGACTATGGCCGTGGCTCCAACCAAGAACATCGAGCGTTTCGAGTGGTTTTTGGAGAAGGCTACCGAGGTGGGCGTGACGCGATTTATCCCGATTGTGAGCGACCATTCGGAGCGCCGCGAGATCAAACCCGAACGCGAAAACAAGGTTATCACCTCGGCAATGAAGCAGTCGCTCAAAGCCTATCACCCCGTGTTGGAGCCGATGACGCCCTTCCGCCGTGTGGTCGAGCAGGCTACGGCAAGCGTCAAACTCATCGCACATTGCGAGCCGAGCGAGCGCACCTTCCTGCCCAAAGCGATCAACAAGGGCGACGATGTGATGATTCTGATCGGCCCCGAGGGTGATTTCTCGCCCGAGGAGATCGCATTTGCCGAGGAGCACGGATTCCGTTCGATCACGCTGGGCGACGCACGCCTGCGTACCGAAACGGCGGCAGTGGTGGCAACGGTGATGGTTGCGACGGTAAACCAGATGTAAGAAAACAATAAACAAACAAAAAACTATATGCCCATTATCTATTTGATTCTCTTGATTCTGCCCGCTGTGCTGATCTTCTCGGTGCCCCTGCGCTGGAAGGTTTGGACGGCAGTAGGTATTGTGGGAACGGTGGCTGTGGCGGTGTGTGCCGCAGCGATCGGAGTGCTTGTCGAGGGCACGACTCTCACATTGTGGCAGGGCGAGTCGGTGGCGTTTGGAGTGGAGGCGATCACGATGGATCGTCTGTCGGCACTCTTCTCGATCATCATTTCGCTGGCGGCGGTGGCTACGACGATCTATTCGCGTGGCTATCTGGCGCACTACCTCGATCAGAAAACATCAACCCATTTCTCGTTGCACTATGCCTCGCTCGTGGCTCTCTACGTGTCGATGATCGGAGTGGTCACGGCGGCGGGCGGTTTCTGCTTCCTGTTCTGCTGGGAGGCGATGACCATTGCATCGTTCCTGCTGATCATTTTCGATGCCGATAAACGCAAAACGGTGCGTGCAGCGTTGTCCTATCTGGTGATGATGCACATCGGCTTTGCGGCACTGCTGGCAGGTTTCGCACTGCTCTATGCCCGCACGGGTGAGGCTACGTTTGCCGCGCTGGGCGACTATATGGGGGCCTTTGCGCCACTGCCGTTGTTTGCGCTGTTCGTCATCGGATTCGGTATGAAGGCGGGTATGTTCCCGATGCACTCGTGGCTGCCCGAGGCGCACCCTGCGGCTCCGTCGCACGTGTCGTCGATAATGTCGGGCGTGATGATCAAAACGGGTATCTATGGCATTATCCGCGTGGCTTGGGCTCTGCCTGTCGCCTTCGAGGGCGTGGCGGTGATGATGCCTGCGGGTGCGGTGATGCTGGCGCTGGGTATCGTGACGGGCTTGTGGGGCATTATCCTCGCGGCTCTGCAAAACGATATCAAACGACTGCTGGCCTATTCGAGTATGGAGAACATCGGTATCATTCTGATCGGTATCGGTGCGGCATTGATCGGCAAGAGCAATGGCAACGATATCCTCGCGCTGTGCGGAATGGCGGGCGCGCTGCTACATACGATCAACCACTCGTTCTTCAAGTCGATGCTGTTCTTCGGTGCAGGTAACATCTATGCACAGACCCACTCGACCTCGTGCGACACCTTCGGTGGATTGGCCAAGAGTATGCCCGTGACGGCAATCATCGTTCTGGTGGCTACGGTGGCAATCTGCGCACTGCCGCCCCTGAACGGTTTTGTGTCGGAGTTTACGATCTACTACGGTCTGCTGGACGGCATCAGTAGTGGTGGTCAGGTGCTCTCGTCGGCGTGCGGTCTGATCGGTTTGGCACTGATTGGCGGTCTTGCTGTGCTGACTTTCAGTAAGTTGTTCGGTACGGTGTTCCTGGGTGCTCCGCGTACTCACGAGGTGGTTGAGGCCGGTGAGGCTGATACGTTCAGCCTCGGTGCGTGTGCAATCCCTGCTGCGGGTATCTTGACGGTTGGTTTATGCCCCGTTCCGGTGTTCAAACTCGTGGCTAAGGTCGCGGCTCCGTTTGTGCCGATGTCGGAGCGCGGTTTGGAGTGGTTCAACGCGCACTCGATGAACGAGGCGATGCAGGGCGTGATGCTCACGGCGTGGTTGCTGGTGGCGATCATCGTTGCGCTCTACCTCATCAAGCGTCGTGCTCAGCGCGACCGTTCGGTACGTGAGGGCGCTACGTGGGGTTGTGGATTCACTCAGCCCACGCCTCAAATGCAATATACGGGCGAGTCGTTCTCGGAAGGCTTGCAGAGTATCGCATCATCGCTGACCAAAGATACGGGTACGGGCGAAGCGGTCGATAAGAACGAGATCTTCCCCTCGGTGCACGGATTCGAGGTCAAGCACCGCGATAAGGTGTCGCGCCTGATGAACGAGTGGTGGACGGCACTGCTGGCGATGATCAACCGCCGCGTGATGCGTCTGCGTACGGCAAATATCTCGCGCTATGTGTCGTATGCGCTGTTGTTTATGCTGTTGGTGGCAGTTTTGTCAATCCTTAATCTGATCTAATGCGGCTATGAAAGAGTTATTCAATACGATATTGATGATCGCCATTGCGATGTTGCTTGGCGGTGTGATTACGCGCGTGCGCTCGGTGCTGAGTGGCCGAAAGGGTCCCTCGATCGTGCAGCACCTGCACAATGTGGCTCTGTTGGCACGCAAGGGTAGTGTTTACAGCCCCACCACGAGCGTGCTGTTCCGTGTGGCGCCGGCGGTATATATGGGTTCGGCTCTGCTGGCTCTGTTGTTTATCCCGATCGGTAACCTCGATCCGCTGCTCTCGTTCCGAGGCGACGTGGTGGTGTTTGCCTATCTGCTCGGCCTGGGGCGTTTGTCGCTGGTGCTGGCGGCAATGGATACGGGTAGCAGTTTCGAGGGTATGGGCGCAAGCCGCGAGGCACTCTATGGTGCGCTGGTTGAGCCTGCGCTGTTTGCTGTGGTGGCAACGCTGGCAATGGTTTGTGGCTATACGTCGTTTGCCGAGATCTTCTCGGTGGCGCGCGATCTGGATATGCAGATGACCATCGTGATGGTGCTGCTGGCATACGTGCTCGTTAAGGTCTATACCATCGAGCAGGGACGTGTGCCCGTTGATGATCCTCGTACCCACCTCGAATTGACGATGATCCACGAGGTTATGGTGCTCGACTACTCGGGTGTCGATATGGCGATGATCCACTGCGCAAATTGGTTCAAGGGTGCGGCGCTGGCGGTTTTGGCGGCCAATGCGGTGATGTTGCCCCTGTGTTTCAAGTGGTGGACGGTGGCTCCGTTGTCGCTTTTGGTGGCGGTGATTGTGGGCGTAGTCGAGTCGTCGCAGGCGCGCGGCAAGTTGGTGCGCAATACAACCTATATTCTCACCGTGTCGGCATTGGCGGCTCTGCTGCTGTTTGTGGCCTATCTGCTGACGCTTAATATCCAAATCAGTTAGTCCGAATATGATACTTTCACTCATTATACTCTATGTGGTGACGCTGGTCTATCTGTCGATAACCGAGCGCTTCCGCCACTATGCCACGCTGATGACCTATCAGGGTTGGCTGTTGTTGCTCATCGCGTTGCTGCGATTGCACTCGATCCATTGGTTCGATCTGCTGTTTGTGGTGACCGAGACGCTGATTTTCAAGGCTATCGTGGTGCCGATGATGTTGCGCCGAATCATCAAACACAACCGAATCAACCGCGTGCAGCCCGCCGGTCGCTCGCAGTTTGGCAGTCTGGTGATGTCGATCGTGGCGTTGGTGGCAAGTGCCTGCATTACATATCTTGTGGCTGACGATTCGATCAATCAGGCCTTCTTCTGCGTGTCGCTCTATGCGCTGCTGAGTGGTTTGATTCTGATCGTAATGCGCCGCCGATTGTTTGCTCACCTGGTCGGTTTCCTGACGATCGAGAATGGCGTGTTCTTGTTCTCGATGGCGATGGGTGTCGAGATGCCCATATTGATCAATACGGCTATTCTGCTCGATATCGTGATGAGTATTCTGTTGCTCGGAATGTTCCTCACGAAGATTGGCGATCGAATCAAGGTCGATGATACCGATTCACTAACCTCTGTAAAGGATTGATGCTATGGATATGACAATGTTCTATTATATCGTGGCGGCCATCGCATTGGCCGCAATGACGGGTCTGGCTCGTTCGCGACGTCTGGTAGTCGGTTTTGCGTCGGTATTCTTCGTTATGCAGGCCGTGTTTGCGGCTTGGGCGGCGACGGCGGGTGCGGGCGTGCAGTCGGCGCAGTTCTTCACGTTCGACGCAACGGGTACGCTCTTTATGGTGCTGATGGCTATCGTGTCGCCATTTGCGTTTGTCCACTCGTTCGACTATCTGCGCGATAACAATATCCCCGAGTTCCGACTCTATAATATGTTGATGGTGCTGTTGTGCACGGCGGTTTCGGCGGTCTATTTCGCCAACAATATTGCCGTTACGTGGATCTTCTTGGAGGCAACGACAATCTGTGCGGCTGGTATCATCTACCACCGTCGCTCGCCCGAGACGTTGGAGGCGACGTGGAAATATATCTTCGTCTGCTCGACGGGTATCGCAATGGCCTACCTCGGTGTTTTGATCCTGAGTAGTGCGGCGCACGAGGGCTCGCTGTCGTATGAGTCACTGCGTGAGGCGGTTGAGCACTGCAATCCGCTCTATTTGAAGATTGCGTTCCTGCTCGTTGTGGCTGGTTATAGCTGTAAGATGGAGATCTTCCCGCTCTATACGATCGGTATCGATGCCAACTTTGCGGCCCCTGCACCTGCGGCAAGTCTGATCTCGACGGTGTTGGTCAATGCCGGTTTTGTGGCAGTGCTGCGCGTCTATCGATTGATGGCCGATAGCTCGGTGTTCGAGTGGGTGCAGAATGTGCTGATTGTGGCGGGCGTGGTGTCGCTCTTGATTGGTGCGTTGTTCCTGCGTAGAACGAATAACTACAAGCGATTCCTGTCGTACTCGACGGTCGAGAATATGGGTATTGCGGCGATTGGTCTGGGTATCGGTGGCGTTGCGGCGTGGGCTGCGGTGCTGCACGTGGTGGCTCATACGCTGATCAAGAGCAGTATGTTCTTGCAGATTGGCGTGGTGCGCAGTATCTACGACGGCTACCGAATCAATCGCTTGGGCGATTATATGAACCTGAACCGCGTGGGTGCGGCAGGATTGATGTTGGGTGCGCTGGCACTGTTGGCATTCCCGCCTTCGCCGCTGTTTGTGTCGGAGCTGATGATCCTGCGCCAGACGATGGCCGAGGGTCAGTGGTGGCTGGTGGCGGTGATCTTCCTGCTGCTGTGCATCGTGATCTACTCGATCTTCTCGCGCGTGATCAAGCTCTGCTATCAGCCCAATCAGAGTCCTACACGTGAGGCTCCTCACGCAACGTGGCTCTCGTGGTCGGCCATTGTGCTTTTGGGTGCTGCGCTGGTGATTGGCCTGACTCTGCCCGAATGGTTGAAGGTGTGGATCGATCAAATCGTTAATTTTTAAGCTATGAAGTGGTTTACAACATATAACAACGGCTCGGCTATCGACCTGCGACAGATTCCGTCGATGAGCTATGCCGAATTTTTCGAGGCTGCGCGCGAGCGTCTGAGCAATCCTGCGTGCCACGTGGCGCACTACTTCGGTGTGCCGGTCGAGGAGACTCGCCTGCGCGTATGGTGCATTATACTCAACGACGAGGAGCATACCATCGAGGTGGCATCGTACGATGTCGATTATTATGACGAGGATCTGCCGTCGCTGACCAAGGAGTTTGCGGCTATGCACCCCTTCGAGCGCGATATGACCGAGCGCTGGGGCATTCGTTACGACGGTATGCCGTGGGATAAACCTCTGCGAGCTCCGTCGCGCAGTGCCCGTCGTGGTGGTACGGTGGACGAGTATCCGTTCTATAAGATGGAGAGTGCGTCGCTGCACGAGGTCAATGTAGGCCCGATTCACGCGGGTATCATCGAGCCGGGTGCCTTCCGCTTTATCTGTAATGGCGAGAAGGTGCTGCACCTCGAAATTTCGCTCGGTTATCAGCACCGTGGTGCGGAGCGTCAGATCGAAACCTCGAATAGTCTTTTGCGTCAGGTTCTGCTGGCCGAGGGTATCGCAGGCGATAGTGCTGTGACGCACACGACAGCTCTGGTGCGCACGATCGAGAAGCTGGCGGCGTTCGATTCGTCGAAGGCGGGTAACCTCGATGTGGAGCGTGCCGTAGCGTTGGAGCTGGAACGTATGGCTATGCACATTGCCGATACGGGCGCATTGTGTATGGACGTGGGTTATCAGTTGGGTCAGGTGGCTTGCGAGGCGCTGCGTACGATGACAATCAACACCACGCAGTTGTGGTGTGGCAACCGCTTTGGCAAGGGTCTGATCCGTCCGTTTGGTACGAATTTCCCGCTGACTGACGAACTTCGCCAGACGATTTTGAAGAATGTGGCTGAGGTGCGCCGTCGCTATAACGAGGTGCGCCACGACATCAAGACCTCTCCGACGCTGTTGTCACGAATGGAGCAGTGCGGTATTGTGAGTGCTCAGCAGATGCAGCGCATTGGTGGCGTAGGTCAGGCGGCTCGTGCGAGTGGCTTGGCGCGCGACCTGCGTGTGTCACATCCGTGGGGTGTATTCACCGACAAAATCGCCCACAAGAGCATCATCAAGGAGCAGGGCGACGTGATGGCGCGCTTGTCGATGCGTTGCCGCGAGGTGTTGCAGGCGGCCGATACGATCGCCTCGTTGCTGACCGATCTCGATTGCTCGGTAGGTTCGCCCGCCCCGCAGTGGGAGGTTAAGTTGGCGCCCTATCAGTTGAGCACTGCATTGGTTGAGGGCTGGCGTGGCGAGTGCTGCCACGTAGCCATAACCGATGGCGAGGGTCGTGTGGCTTGCTACCGCGTGAAGGATCCCTCGATGCACAATTGGCTGGCGCTGGCGATTACGGTGCGTAGTGAGGGCATCAGCGATTTCCCGATCTGCAACAAGAGTTTCAACCTCTCGTATTGCGGTCACGATTTGTAACGAATAAAATTGGCAAAAGTTATGCTGTTCAATAAGTTAAAGGTATTCAAGAGCCACGGCTCTCAATATATTCCCGACTTGAAGGCGGTCGAACTGCCCGAGATTTTCCGTGGTCGCCCCGAGCTTTCGGAGTGCGACGCGCAGACGGCCGAGGAGCTGGCCTCGATGTGCCCGACGGGTGCGATCTCGGCCGTGCCGTTCACGCTCGATATGGGTCGTTGTCTGTTCTGTGGCGAGTGCGCGCGACGTGCGCCGCAGGCGGTGCGTTTTACGAACGACTACCGTATCGGTGCTACACGCCGTGAGGATCTGGTCGTTACGACCTCGACCCGCTCGATTCCCTTCACGCGCGAGGCGGTGCGCAAGGAGATCCCTAAGATGTTTGCCCACGCGCTGAAACTGCGTCAGGTGTCGGCCGGTGGCGATGCGTCGGTCGAGATGGAACTGAATGCAACGGGTAATGTCAATTTCGACTTTGGTCGTTATGGAGTCGAGTTTGTGGCTTCGCCGCGCCACGCCGATGGAGTGGTGGTGACGGGTCCCGTGAGCCGCAATATGGCCGAGGCGTTGCAGGTTTGCTACGACGCTGTGCCCGATCCGAAGGTGCTGATCGTGGCGGGTAGCGAGGCTGTTTCGGGCGGTCTGTATGCCGAGAGTTCGGAGGTTGATCGTTCGTTCTATGAGCGTTATACGCCCGATTTGTGGTTGCCTGGCGCACCGACCCACCCGATGATTTTCATCGAGGCTGTGATGAATCTGATTGGTCGCGACCGACGCGAGGATCACACCCAAAAATAGCTCACGATGAGAGAGTTGCTCACGATGTTCGGCTCGTTCTTCAAGATCGGCCTGTTCACCTTTGGCGGTGGCTACGCGATGGTGCCCATTATCCAGCGCGAGGTCATCGATCGCCGAGGGTGGATCGACCGCGATGAGTTTGTCGAACTGCTGACGCTGGCTCAGTCGGCTCCCGGGCCGATTGCGCTCAATACGTCGGTATTTGTGGGCTACAAGATGCGAGGTTATGCGGGTGCGCTGGCGGCTTTGTTGGGCGTCGTGGTGCCTGCATTTACGGTGATACTGATAGTGGCGATCTACTTTGCGCAGTTCCGCGAAAATGTCTATGTCAATGCCGCTTTCAAGGGTATGCGACCTGCGGTTGTGGCGCTCATTGTGTCGCCCATCGTGTCGCTCTCGCGCGGTATGGGGGCGTGGAAATATGTGCTGGCTGCGGCGGTGGCGCTGTTTGTATGGTGGAGCGGTGTGTCGCCCATCTGGTTGATCATCGTGGCGGCTGCGGTGGGCGTGGCGATCGAATTGTTTAATAGCCGTAAACACGTCGAGCGATGATCTATCTGCAATTGTTTCTGAGCTATTTGAAGATCGGATTCTTCGGGTTTGGCGGCGGCTACGCTATGCTGTCGCTCATTCAGCACGAGGTGGTAGCCGAGCGTGGCTGGATCACGGCGAGCCAATTCTCGGATATTGTGGCAGTGTCGCAGATGACACCCGGCCCGATCGCTATCAATTCGGCAACCTATATCGGTTATACCGTAGCGGGCTTTTGGGGCTCGGTCGTTGCGACGCTGGCGGTGAGCCTGCCCGCAATGACGCTGATGATCCTCATCACTCGTTTCTATCTGCAACTGCGCTCGAACCGCTTTGTGGCAAGCGCAATGGCCACTATGCGCCCCGTGGTGATCGGTATGATTGGTGCGGCGGCTCTGCTGTTGATCTTCCCGCACGACAGTAGCGACCCCAATTTTATCGACGCGTGGAGCTGGGTGCTCTTCGGAGCGACGCTCATTGCCTCGGTTCGCAAGGTCAATCCCATTCTGCTGATTGTCCTTTCGGCCATTGCGGGCGTTGCGATTTACGCCTAAAAGAAATTCCATTATCTGCTTTATAATCCGAGCAAAAATAAATAGCCCCCGAATCATTGCTGACTCGGGGGCTATTTTATATATATAAGTATCTCGTTACTGCATCTTCGCGGGGTCGTGCTTGTACTTGAACACGATTGCGAACAGCACGGCAACAACCAGCGCATAAGCGGCAAATACGTACCAAGCAGTGCTCCAACCAGCCACCTGAGCCAAACCCTCGGGCTGCGAGAAGACAAACTTATCGACGATAGCCTGTGCGCCGAGCGTACCGATCGTAGCACCGATACCGTTGGTCATAATCATAAACAGACCCTGAGCCGACGAGCGGATTGACGAGTCGGTCTCGGTATCAACGAACAGCGAGCCCGAGATGTTGAAGAAGTCGAATGCAACGCCATAGACGATCATCGACAGGATCAACATCCATACGCCGCCACCGGGGTTACCTGCACCGAACAGACCGAAACGCAGTACCCAAGCCAGCATTGCGATCAACATCACGCGCTTGATGCCGAAACGCTTCAAGCAGAATGGAATCAGCAGGATACACAACGTCTCCGAGATCTGCGACAGCGAGATCAACGCATTGGCGTGGTTTGCACCGAACGAATCAGCGAACTCGGGAATAGCTTTAAAGCTGTTGATGAAGGGGTTTGCGAAACCGTTTGTGATCTGCAACGACACGCCCAGCAACATCGAGAAGATGAAGAAGATAGCCATCTTCTTCTGCTTGAACAGCGCAAATGCCTTCAAACCCAGTGCCTCGACCAGCGATTTCTTCTCGCCACCTGCCGCAGTGGGGCACGAGGGCAGAGTGAATGCATAGACGCCGAGCAGGATACCCAGCACGCCACTTGCAACATACTGCATTGCGGTAGTCTGGAAACCGAGGAAATCGACTGCCAACATCGAGCAGATGAAACCTACGGTGCCAAATACGCGAATGGGCGGGAATGCCTTAACGGTGTCCTCACCAGCCTTGCGCAGAACGGTGTAAGCCACCGAGTTCGACAGCGCGAGAGTCGGCATATAGAACGCTACGCTGAAAGCATAGAGCGTAAACAGAGTGCCGAAATCGGGCGTAGCACCTGCTTGCAGACCGTAGTATCCTGCGCCGAGCATAAATGCCGCAGCCAGCGTGTGGCAGATACCCAACATCTTCTGTGCCTGGACATAACGGTCGGCGATGATACCGATAATTGCGGGCATAAACATCGATACGATACCCTGACAAGCGTAGAACAGACCGATCTTTGATGCCAAACCTGCATTGAACAGATAGGTACCCATCGAGGTCAGATAGGCGCCCCACACTGCGAATTGCAGGAAATTCATTACGATAAGACGTAATTTAGTGTTCATAATTTGTTGTATTTTAATTGTTTATATTGTTTTTAGCACTAATAGCCCTCAAAAAATCTCAACAAATATAATATTTTTTTGTCGAAAAACTTGCATAGAAGAAAATCTTGCCTTAAATTTGCACTCGCAAAACAGAGATTGAGCTATGGTGTAATGGTAACACAACAGATTCTGGTCCTGTTTTTCCTGGTTCGAATCCGGGTAGCTCAACTAGAAAGCCGCACTTTACTAAGTGCGGCTTTCTAGTTTTATAGTCGGTCAATTTCGCAAATGTGCAAAATCAACCACTGCAACCGCTGAGCAAAAACAACCGCGCCCCACTCCGGAGCGCGGATTCTTTCTACCTGATCGAATTCATTCGGATACTCGCTTTGACCAGAGCCAAGGCGCGGATTCGTTCGATGGGGATCTCCTTGTCGGCGTGGTGGGGATTCTGGCTCACCAGCTTGACGTAACCCTCGCGATCCGACTTCTGGATATACTTCACCGTAATGTACTCCTCGCCCTCCAAATCGAGCGACAGCAGATACATATCGCCCCAAAAGATATTGCTCGGATCGTTCAACTGCTTGTAGAGCACAATGTCGCCACTCTTCAACAGCGGATACATACTGTCGCCCGCAACGTAGATCGCGCCGTCGCACTTGGGCAGGTTGGGAATATGGATAAAGTTGATCGGTTTGTTCGAAGCGCTGTCCTCGAACAGAGGCACCAGACCCGCCGTACCCTCGATACTATATAAAGGTACGCTTTGCAGTGGCAGGGTGTTGTCGGTGCGGCGCATAAAGGCCGTGAAGTCGGGCTGGGCATTGAACATCTCGCCGCGACCCGTATCGAGCCAATCGGGATTGACGTTCAGTTCCTGCACCAGAATATTCTTATTTCGTTCCGAGAGGGCGGCTTTGCCGGTCTCGATCATCGAGAGGGCACTCTTGCCGACACCCAGCTTTTGAGCCAGCAACTCCTGAGTGAGTCCTAACTCTTTGCGGATCAATTTCAAACGCGAAACCATAGTCGTCGTATAATATTTTCTTATGAAATTTTATTCAAAAATTTGAACAAAATTCAATTTTTGAACTTATCTTTGTCCTGCAAAGTTAAACAAATGAATCGAGACTACCAACAAAAATAGCGAAAATCTTTCAATGAAAGCTATTTGCGGGCCACCGACCCTCGATTCAATTAATGAACCTAATTTAAAACAACCTTTACATCTATGTTACACATCACATCTGACATCTACCGACTTGTGGCCGACCGTCTGCGCGATGCAGTGGGGAACGCCGAATTCTTCTCCGGTACGATTGCGGTGGCAGCCGACGTCGATTACACATTGCGTACCACACTCCTGATCTATCGCCGCGAAGTGAGCGACGAGAGTGGCTCGTGGAGTGCGATCTACGACTTGGTGCCCGTATGGTGGGAGTTCCACTCGGTGACGGGCGAGGGCGAAGTGCTCAACGACTTCGATTTCGAAGAGTTGCGACGCGAGTTGATCGACTAACCGCCACCGCTGCGATTTCGGGCACCAAACACTTTCCCGCCTATTGGAGGACGCTCCGCCCGAAACCTCACCCAATTTCTCATCTCGGCGACCGCCACTACCCTTCCGAAGGACGCTTCACCCAATCTATTCCAAACCATTTTACTTTCTGCTTTTCGACTTGGCGGTCGCTTTTTTTCGCTATCAACTATGAACGAAACGATTACTTTCGAGGACTACGCCACGGCAGTATATCCATTTTTGGACCTTACCGACTTTCATCGCACCTATTATCGTGTGCTTCAAATGTTTGCCGAGGGGCAAATTCGTCGTCTGATTGTCACAATGCCACCCCAGCACGGCAAATCGGTCGGCTCGACAACGCTCCTACCCGCCTACATTCTCGGTCTTGATCCCGACCTGCGAGTGGCGATTGCCTCCTATTCGGCCTCGCTGGCAAATAAATTCAATCGCCGTGTGCAGCGCATCATCGAGTCGAAGGAGTATGCCGAACTCTTCCCACAAACCACAATCAAGCAGGGCGGCAAACCCGCAAATTATATCCGCACAGCCGACGAGGTCGAGATCATCGGGCGACGAGGCGAGCTGTTGTCGGTCGGGCGCGAGGGCGCACTGACGGGCAATCGAGTCGATGTCTTTATCCTCGACGACCTCTACAAAGATGCAATGGAGGCCAATTCGCCTGTCACGCGCGAGAACTGCTGGGAGTGGTACACCTCGGTGGTGCGCACACGTATGCACAACCTCTCGCGCGAGCTGATCGTCTTCACACGCTGGCACGAGGAGGATCTGATCGGGCGCATCGCTCGGCGCGAACGTGTGGTGCAACTCAACGATTGGGCACAGATAGCTTCGATCGGGCGAAACGATTGGCTGCACCTCAATTTCGAGGCGTTGAAGGAGTCGCTACCCACTGCGCTCGATCCACGTGCAGAGGGCGAGGCTCTCTGGCCCGAACAGCAGGACGCAGAGCTGCTGATGGCCAAACGGCGCTTGGACGCAGCCCGCTTCGAGTGTATGTATCAGGGACACCCTGCGCCACAAGGCGGGTTGCTCTATGGCGAGGGCTTTGCCTGCTACGACTCTCTGCCGCGCGAGGTGGTGCGCTGGGGCAACTACACCGATACGGCCGATATGGGCGACGACTACCTCTGCTCGATCTGCTATGCGGTCGATGTCGATGGAGTGATCTATGTGACCGATGTGGTCTATTCGCGCGAGGCGATGGAGGTCACCGAGGGACTTGTGGCTGAGATGTTGCGCCGCACGCAGACACGCCAGGCGGCAATCGAGAGCAACAATGGTGGTCGAGGTTTTGCGCGCGCCGTGCAACGCCTTGCTCCCAACGTGCGTATCGAGTGGTTTCACCAGAGTGGCAACAAAGAGGCCCGCATACTCTCCAACTCGGCTACGGTACTGCACGCACTGCGTATGCCCCGAGAGTGGGCGGTGCTATGGCCCGAACTCCACCAGCATTTGACCACCTACCGCCGTCAATTCACCGCCAATCGTTGGCACGATGCGGCCGATGTGCTGACGGGGATCATCGAGCGTGAGGTTGTCGATCGCCACGAGCGCCGTGTGCGTCACATATCGTTTGTGGGTCGTTAGCCCACGCCCAGCCTCCCCACAACAAAAAAGCCGCACCCTCCAAAGGTGCGGCTTTTTTTGTTCCGAATTAGGATCGGTTCTACTCCTCAATATAGACCTCGAAATAGAGCGGAGTGTACGACTGAATCTCGGTAGTTACGGTCGTGGTCGAGACATTCTCGCCCATATTCTCCTGAGCATTCAGCATCTCCTGCTGCATATAATAACCCATATAGTCGTAGGGGTCGTAGCCATAGCCGTAACCGCCACCATAACCGCCATACATCATATTGTAGTAGCTGCTATAATAGTTATTATACATATTCATATAGTAGTAATCCATCGAGTTGGTGGTCGTCGCCGAGCCGTTGCGATACTGACCCGTACCGCCGTAGCAGTAGAACGAGGTGGCAACGATACGTGCCCACTGACCCTTCAACAGGTGGGGAATGGTGTAGTTCCAAGCGTTGATATAGCCCGAGCCCTCGTCGCCGCTCTCGTCGGTGCTCTTGCCCTGCTCCTTAGCGGTGAACTCCAATGCCTCGCCGACGCTCTCCACCTTGCCAAATGCGCGACGCTTGATCGAGTCGATGTTGGTGTCGAATACGAAGCCATCGAGGAACTTGCCTACGTACCAGATCTTTACGGTCGAGTCAATCTTGATCGAGTCGCCCTGGTATGCAGTCTCGCCCTCGGGCAGACGGAACTTCTTATCGACATAGAGGTAGTCGAGCGTATCGTTCACAGGCTTCCAGTTGCCGGTCGATGCGATGAAGTCGGCAACCTCCTTCTCCTCGTCCTTTACGGGGTCTTTGGTTACGTGTACGATCTCGAAGTCGATGATCGACGGCACGCTACCATTGAGCGAATACTGACCACCATAGCCAGCATCGTTGCTCGTACCCGTTGCGCCGTGAGCCAGCGCCGAAGGAATGTAGAGCGTGCCCTTCGTGCCAACGTGCATATTGAACTTGGTGCCGTCGTGGTTGGTGAGCGTGTTACGCATCACGTAGTGGGTACCTTCGAGCAGGTTGGCGGGGTATTCGCCGCAGAAGATGTAGTCGGGTACGTAGTGGGTGTGCTTGGTGAATGTGCCCTGCCACTTTGCGATATCCTCGTAGCGGGTGAATACGACGTTACCCGTCATATCGCGCATCGTGAAGTTGTACTTAACCCACGTAACGGTGTCGTTGGTAGCCATACTCTTCGCATCGCCATAGTCAGCGATCTCGACCCAGAGGCCGTTCTCCTGACGTACGGCACGAGTGCCCTTGTTGTTCACGTGTTTAGCAATCCACGCGTCGAGCGACTGCTGCTCCTTTTCGTCCATATCGATTTCGACAACCTCGGCGCAAGAGATCAATCCTGCGGCTGCAACGAGCGACATCAACGCGTAACGCAAAAATTTCATAGTTCGTTTCATTCTATCGTTTGTTTCATTTTCTTATTCAACATCATCGATCACCGTCACCATCATCACGGCCGACTCGGCTGCGATGACACCCATTGCGCGGTCGCCATAGGCAACTTCGTAGGGCATAAAGGTGTAGACCGTATCACCTTTGGCACAATCGGGTAACGTAAGTTCGAGCCCTTTTATTATGGGGTCGGTACCCAAAATGCGCACTGCGGGCGTAAAATCCCAGTAGGTCGTATCCAATCCATACTGCTCGGCCAGAATCGCACCCGTGCCGCGGTTGTTGGTTGCGAACGGAATACTCGCCGGGCTGCTCTCGAAGAGGTAGGCCTCGTAGCGGAATGTCACCTGCGACCCTTCGGCGATGCGCTTTGCGGGGCGATCGGTGCGGTAGACGTTTGTGATGTGGCGATAGGCATCGCCGCAACGGGTGTAGTAGGGTAGATTCTCGCCCGTCATCGACTCAGCGGCCTCGTCCTCGCTCACCAGTTTCATTCGCGAGGTCATATAGCTCACGAAGCGATCCATCTGCGATTGGAAGATATCCTCGCCCTCGTCGCAAGCGACCGAGGTGATAACCAACGCAAACAGCGCAACGGTTGCGATATTTTTAAGCAAATGTTTCATACCCTATAAACGTACATACCGCGTACAAATTGCAAAGATATAGATAAATTTCGAAATTTAGCACCATTTACCCCTTATATTCTATGAATATTTTAATTCGCGCGCGGAAGTGGTGCGAAAAATTGGAGAGTTTCGGAAAGTTGGTTATCTTTGCACGTTAAAACAGTAACGAACAAAACTAAAAAACTCAATATGGCTTTACAATGCGGAATCGTGGGTCTGCCCAATGTCGGCAAATCGACCCTGTTCAACTGCCTCTCGAACGCTAAGGCGCAGGCAGCAAACTTCCCTTTCTGTACGATCGAGCCCAACGTGGGCGTGATCACCGTACCCGACGAGCGACTGATCAAACTCGCCGAGATCGACAACCCTAAGCGCGTGATCCCCACCACTATCGAGATCGTCGATATCGCAGGTCTGGTTAAGGGCGCATCGAAGGGTGAAGGTCTGGGCAACAAGTTTCTCGCCAATATTCGCAATACCGATGCAATTATCCACGTATTGCGCTGCTTCGATAACGAGAATATCACCCACGTCGATGGTACGATCGACCCCGTGCGCGACAAGAGCATTATCGACACCGAGTTGCAGCTCAAAGACCTCGAAACGGTCGAGAGCCGTATCGGCAAGGTGCAGAAGCAGGCTACGGCAGGCGACAAGAACGCAAAGCGTGCCTACGAGATTTTGTGTCGTTATAAGGAGGTTTTGGAGCAGGGCCGCTCGGCTCGTACGGTTGAGCTGGACAAGGAGGACCGCAAGGTGATTCCCGATCTTAACCTGCTGACCGATAAGCCCGTATTGTATGTTTGTAATGTCGACGAGCGTAGCGCCGCAACGGGCAATGCTCACGTTGAGGCTGTTCGCGCGGCTATCGCCGAGGAGAATGCCGAGCTGCTGATCGTGGCTGCAGCAACCGAGGCTGATATCGCCGAGTTGGAGGATTACGACGAGCGCCAGATGTTCCTCGAAGAGGTGGGTCTGACCGAGTCGGGTGTGAGCCGTCTGATCAAATCGGCATATAAACTGCTCGATCTGCAAACCTACTTCACGACGGGTGCCGACGAGAGCCGTGCGTGGACCTTCACTCGCGGAATGAAGGCTCCGCAGACCGCAGGTATCATTCACTCGGACTTCGAGCGCGGTTTCATTCGTGCCGAGGTGATCAAGTATGATGACTATGTGGCACTTGGTTCGGAGAAGGCTTGCCGCGATGTGGGTAAGATCGGCATCGAGGGTAAGGAGTATGTTGTTCAGGACGGCGATATTATGCACTTCCTGTTCAATGTCTAAATCAGTTACAAGAAAAACAGACATAAATAGATGAATACCAGACAAACACGTGTACGTTTTGCACCGAGCCCCACGGGTCCGTTGCATATTGGCGGTCTGCGTACCGCGCTCTACAACTATCTTTTTGCGCGTCAGCGCGGTGGCAAGATGATCCTGCGTATCGAGGATACCGACTCGCAGCGTTTCGTCGAGGGTGCCGAGGAGTATATCAATGAGGCGCTGGCTTGGTGCGGCATCGAGATTGATGAGGGTGTGCGCGAAGGTGGCGAGTATGGTCCCTATCGCCAGAGCGAGCGCCGCGAGATCTACTTGAAGTATGCCGAGCAGCTGGTCGAGAATGGCAATGCTTACTATGCGTTCGATACCCCCGAGGAGCTGGACGCAATCCGCAAGGAGGCAGAGGAGAAGGGCGAAACCTTCGCTTACAACTATGCCGTTCGCGAGCGTTTGGCAACGTCGTTGCGTCTGTCGGCTGACGAGGTGCGCGAGCGTATCGAGCGTGGCGATCAGTGGGTTATCCGCTTCCGTATGCCCGAGAATGAGGACGTCGAGATGCACGACCTGATTCGTGGCGATGTGAAGATGAATACCTCGACACTCGACGATAAGGTGCTCTACAAATCGGCTGACCGACTGCCGACCTACCACCTGGCAAACATCGTCGATGACCACCTGATGGAGATTTCGCACGTGATTCGTGGCGAGGAGTGGTTGCCTTCGTTGCCGTTGCACTATCTGCTCTATCGTGCGTTTGGCTGGACCGATTCGCAGCCCGAGTTCGCGCACCTGCCCCTGCTGTTGAAGCCTACGGGTCAGGGCAAACTCTCGAAGCGCGATGGTGACAAGATGGGCTTCCCTGTGTTCCCGCTCTTCTGGACCTCGCCCACGGGTGAGACTGCACGTGGCTACCGCGAGGACGGCTACTTCCCCGAGGCTGTGGTGAATCTGCTGGCACTGCTGGGCTGGAACCCCGGTACCGAGCAGGAGATCTTCTCGATGCAGGAGTTGATCGACCAGTTCTCGCTTGACCGCGTGAGCAAGTCGGGCGCACGTTTCCAGCCCGATAAGGCACGCTGGTTCAACTCGCAGTATATGCACGAGCGCGACAATGCGGAGTTGGCCGAGGCTTATATGCCGCTGTTGGCTGAGAAGGGCGTTGAGGCTGAGCGTGAGCGCGTTGAGTATATCGTAGGCTTGGTTAAGGATCGCGCAACGTTCGTGAGCGATATGTGGGATCTGACCTCATATTTCTTTGTTGCACCGACCGAGTACGACGCAAAGTCGGTACGCAAGTATTGGAAGGGCGAGGTGCCCGCACGCTTGAAGGAGCTGCGCGATGAGCTGGCTCAGTTGGAGGATTTCTCGGTTGAGGGCACCGATGTGTTTGTTCACGAGTGGAACGAGCGCAAGGAGTATGTTATCGGTCAGACGATGAACTCGTTGCGATTGGCAGTCGTGGGTGCTTGCAAGGGTCCGTCGATGTTCGAGATCCTCTATGTAGTTGGTCGCGAGGAGGTTGTACGTCGTATCGACGCAGCTCTGGCCGCTATCCCCACTCCCGAGGAGTAACGGAGAATTCAAGATTCAAAATTATAGCCGCACTTCGAAAGGTGCGGCTATTTTTTGTTTATCTGTGCTCATCATTGTTGGGTGGGGGCTCGGCTGAAAGCCGACCCGCCAATGGTGACGCGCCCGCGAAGGTGCGCGCTTAACTAAATCTTATTAATCGTCTTTTGTAGCAATTCGAGGAACTGCGCGGCGTGTCCACCGTCCATCTGCACGTGGTGGAATTGGAACGAGATCGGAAGTGTGGTCTTGAACCACCCTTTGCGATAGCGTCCCCACATCACCATCGGGTTGCAAAATTTGTCGGTATATTGGTTGGTGATTGAGTCGATCTCGGTGGCGGTCATAGCCGATGTGCCGACGATCATATACTCCTCGTTGAAAATGCTCTTGCACGTAGTTTGCACCTCGTTTGTCAGGGCGGCATATGACGAGTTAAACTGCTCTAAATCATCGACAAACGGAACATCACACGAATTGATGCCGCCTTTGATGTTGTTCACAATGACGTTCACCGCCAAACTATCATAGCGGAACAGCTTTCCGCCCTCGGGCAGGGTGTAGAACTCTTCGACTTGGCTCGCTGCTTTGCCAATGCACCAACATAGCAGCATATTTAACTTGTAGCCTTTTCGTCGGGCGACGGTTCGGGCGCGGCTGATGTCGAAAGTCTTGGTGAGGGTCACCATCGGCATAGGCGAACTGATCCAAAGGTTGAATGCCTGTTTGCGATTGCTCTCTTGGGGTTTGATTTCGTGTTTCATATTTTTTGTGTGAATATATTGATAACCGAAGAGGCAGACCATTGTTCATTAAGTCCGCCTCTTCGATAAGTTATGCAGTCGGGTTATCCTATCTCAGGAACAGCAGTTCGCGGTATTTGGGTAGTGTCCACATCTGGTCGTCGATAACCATTTCGAGGCGGTCGATACAGAGGCGAATCTCCTCCAAGTAGTCGGCAACGGTGTCGTGATAGGCGATCGCTTTGGCGCGCTCCTCGGTGATGCGGTTGGCAACCTTGCGGGCCTCGATCATCTCATTGACCATACGCTGAATGTCGGCCGTGAGGGTCGAGATCTCCTTGATGAGGGCGATATCCTGCGTTGCGTCGAGGTTGAGCAGCGACATCTTATAGACCTTGTCGAGCAACATAGCCTCGTACTTCGATGCGATCGGAACAATCTGATTCAGAGCCAAATCGCCCATTACGCGGGCCTCGATCTGAATCTTCTTGGTGTACATATCCCAACTTACGTCGGTGCGGGCTTTCAGCTCAATGCCATTCAGTACGCCCGTCGAAGCGAACATCTGCTTGGTTGTGTCCGAGAGCATACGATCGAAGATCAGGGGCACCGAAGTCTCGCAGTCCAGACCACGACGCTCGGCCTCCTCTTTCCACTCGTCCGAGTAGCCGTTGCCGTCGAAGAGAATCGGGCGGCAATCGTTGATCAACTGCTTGACCTCCTCGAAGATAGCCTTCTCGACCGACTCGCCGTTAGCGGTGCGGGCATCGACGCGACCCTTGAAGATCGCCAGCTGCTCAGCTACGGCGGCGTTGAGTGTGATCATTGCCGAGGCGCAGTTGGTGAGCGAACCCACCGCACGGAACTCGAAACGGTTACCCGTGAAGGCAAAGGGCGAGGTGCGGTTGCGGTCGGTGTTGTCCATCAGCAGCTCGGGGATCGAGGGGATACCCTGCATCTTGAAGCCGGTCTTAGCGTCGAAGATAATCGCGTCTTCGCTTTGGCTCTCGGCGATCTTGTCGAGCGCGGCCGAAACCTGCTTGCCGAGGAATACCGAGATGATTGCGGGCGGAGCCTCGTTGGCACCCAGACGGTGGGCATTGGTGGCGGTCGAAACCGACGCCTTCAATGCGCCGTGGTGGCGATAAACGGCCGCTATGATGTTGGCAATGAATGTGACGAATTGGAGGTTTGCCTGCGGGGTTTTACCCGGCGAGAGCAGATTGACACCCGTGTCGGTACCGAGCGACCAGTTGTTGTGCTTACCCGAGCCGTTGATGCCCTTGAATGGTTTTTCGTGCAGCAGCACGCGGAACGAGTGGCGACGTGCCACCTTCTCCATCAGTATGAGCAACAGCTGGTTATGGTCGTTGGCGAGGTTCATCTCCTCATAGATCGGAGCCAACTCGAACTGGTTGGGCGCAACCTCATTGTGGCGCGTCTTGACGGGAATACCGAGCTTCAACGACTCGCGCTCCAAGTCCTTCATAAACTCGATCACGCGGTCGGGAATAGCACCGAAGTAGTGGTCCTCCAACTGCTGGTTCTTAGCGCTCTCGTGACCCATCAGCGTGCGACCCGTCAGCACCAGGTCGGGGCGGGCAGCCCACAGACCCTCATCGACCAGGAAGTACTCCTGTTCCCAACCCAGGAATGTGGTTACTCGCTTCACATCGGGGTCGAAGTAGTGGCAGACGTCGAGTGCCGCCTGGCCTACTGCCGAGATCGAACGCAGCAGGGGCAGCTTATAGTCGAGAGCCTCGCCCGTATAAGCGATGAAAATGGTTGGAATACAGAGTGTTGTATCAACGATAAACGCAGGCGACGTAGCGTCCCAAGCCGAGTAACCGCGAGCCTCGAAGGTGTTGCGGATACCGCCATTGGGGAACGACGATGCGTCGGGCTCCTGCTGAATGAGCAACTTACCCGAGAACTCTTCGAGCATACCTCCCACGCCGTCGTGTTCGAGGAATGCGTCGTGTTTCTCGGCGGTACCGCCCGTCAGAGGCTGGAACCAGTGGGTATAGTGTGTAGCACCTTGATCCATAGCCCATTGCTTCATTCCCGATGCGACTTCGGCAGCGATCTCACGCGAGAGTGGAGTGCCGTTGTCCATCGTGTCGAGCATTGCTTCGTAGGTCTTTTTGTGCAGATAGCGACGCATTGCGGCGCGGTTGAAAACCTTCGTACCGAAGTATTCCGAGGGGCGACCTTCGGGTGTTTGGGCAGCGAGTGGCTTACGGTTGATAGCCTCCTCGACCATTCTGAATCTGAGCGATGACATTGTTAGTTTGTTGATCTGTTTACGTGTGGGTTGTGGCTTGCGCTTTCGAGCCACGCGACAAAAGTACGAAAAAAACTATTTTAATGTTTGTTTTCGCACGGCTAAATTTGATAATTTCGATTAATTTACGTATATTTGTAATATTCTAAACCAACAAACCTAATTTTACGATGAAAAAGAGTATTTTGGTAATTTCAATGTTAGTTACGTTGATTGCCGCGATTTCGTGTCAAAGAGAAGAATCAAATATTGAACCTATTAAAACAATCGCCGAAAAGCATTCTCACGTTGTGAGTATAGATGACGCATTAGAAGAATTGTATGCAGTTCTTGATGCGATCGGTGAACCAACGCGTAGCAGAAATACGGTTGAAATAGAGAATATTCATATAATAAGTCGTAATTCAGCAACGCGTAGTTCTGACACATTGGCTCTTAATGGCTCTGCGGATACGACACTTTATTTGGTTAATTTTGCAGATAGTAGCGGATATGCGGTTTTAGGAGCCGATGATCGACTTGCGCCTGTATATGCAGTTGTTGATAGTGGTTCTATTAATCCTGAGGCGTTTGCTATTAATGAAAGCCCCGATACGTCTTTGGTGTCAAATTTATATGTAGCTGAAGAAGATGAGTATTTAATAGGAGGTGCTGGTGATAATTTTCAAAATGAGTTGATTAAAGAAGCAACTGATGACGAGGGTTATATTTCAGATGAAAATGGCATTATAGGTGCCGAAGGTTCTGGGGCATCTATAACAACGCAAACTACGCCGTGGTCTCAGATAGTGGTGCCGCCTATGCTTAAAACAAAATGGAGTCAGGGATCTCCCTTTAATGACAAGGTGCCACTTAATATCAATACGGGAAATCGAAATCCTGCGGGCTGTGTGGCAATAGCAGTAGCGCGCGTAATGGCATATTGGCAATATCCAGCAGATTATTGTAGATGGGATATGGTCGATAGCCTGTTGTTGTATGATCCTCAATGCGCTGCATATGAGTATGGAGATGACGAGGAAAGAGAAGAGGTTGCCAGTTTAGCATTGAATGTTGGTGAGGGCTGCGAAACTAAATATGGATTTGCTGAAACGTGGAGGCCGTTTGATCAAGATATGCAGGAATATTCTTTTAGTACACCACAACGCGCTGTTAAATTTCTTAATGACATAGGTTATGTAGCGCATAAGCATAAGGATTATTACGCAAGTGATGAGGCTCGTATTGAAGCGAACTTAAATGGAGGAAAGCCAGTGTTGGTTTCTGCATTTTCGGGAGTGTGGTATGGACATATGTGGGTTATTGATGGATTAATAAAGAGAGAAAGAACTATTAAAACTTTGACTGATGGTGTTGTTACCTCCTCGAAGGTGGAAAAACAATTGTTGTTACATTGTTGTTGGGGGTGGTATCACGGTCAAGGTGATGGCTATTATCTATCAGGGATTTTTAGCCCGTATAGAGGTGCTATGGAATTTGAGGAATCGTTAGGCGAGAGTGCTGAGAATAGTAGTGATACTAGAAAATACCATTGGCATTTTAGGACAATTACATATGACATTCCACGATAATAAAATATTATGAAGAAAATAATTATTCTGTTTCTTAGCCTGATTGCGCTCGTGGGTTGTGAAGATGTGATCTATGGCAAATGGGAGGCATTCATTGACGGCTATTATTCGTATGACGATTTAGAGTTGCGAATCGACGATCCGATGCAGATCAGCATTAATCCGATTGGTGTCGAGTTTCTTTGCGATATTTTGGGTAACGGTGATCAATATCTCTATTCGAAATTTCAAACTCATTATCAAGATTACTACGAGCGACGAGTGTTCAATGATGCAAACCAAACGAAGCCTTGGTATTTTGCCTATGCTGTTGATTATGAGTCGATCGAGATTACCTGCTCGCGCGATTGGAATGAGCAGTTGGCGGCAGGTGAATCGTTAGCCGAAATCACAACTTTGGAATTTGTGTCGCTTTATAAATTCATCAGTAACGACCTGAAAGATAGCAAAATGGTTTATACGATACCGCTTGCAGAGATGATATCTGACGACCTGAAAATGTTGGGGCATTGTAGCGGTGGAAATATTAATCGTGTTGCTACAATTCGATTCACCACCCCTCCTGCCGTTGCGGGCGAGTATCCCGTTACGGTCAAGATGATAACCACTGACGGACAGGTGTTCGAAAAGTCGATCACGCTGACGGTCGAGTAGGGGCGACGTGCGAATGTAATAGATTTGTGGCGAGGGGTTCGGTTGATAACCTCTCGCCACGAATTTTTTTAGTGAGAATTTAGACGTATTTGTGGTGCGTTTTGTTGTAAATCTCGATTAATTTTTCTAAATTTGTAGGTCGCATATTCGTATGCGCGCGAGAAAGAACTAAAAAATTAAAACCAATAAAACTATGACACGTAAATTTACTGCGCTGATTTTCACCATTTTCGCTGCCTGCGGTATGCTCGCAGCTCAGCCTACGGGCGATATCCTCAAAGAGATTAAGGCTAAACACGCTCCCGACAAGCGTACGGTGCTCTACGACATCCAAGTCGATGAGTATCCGAGTGTTGCCGTTGTAACCGGTCGCACCACCTCGAAGGAGGCTCTCGACGAAACAATCGAAAAGTTGAACGCAAAGTTCGAGGGCAAGCAACTCGTGAACGACGTTCGCCTGCTGCCCGACGCAAAGATGAAGGGCGAGGTCTATGGCGTGATCGACATCGCTGTGGCAACCGTTCGCCGCGAGGGTAACTACTCGTCGGAGCAGCTCACTCAGCTGCTGATGGGTATGCCCGTGCGCGTGCTGGACGACAATGGTTGGTTCTACGTGCAGACCCCCGAGGGTTATCTGGGTTGGGTCGCAAAGCGTGGTGTGAAGACTATGACCCGCGAGGAGTACAACGCTTGGGTTGAGGCCGACAAGGTGGTCTATATGCCCACGACGGGTTGGATCTACGAGCAGCCCGATCTGAAATCGGCTCACGTAACCGACATCACTGCCGGCTCGATCGTGCTGAACAAGGGTAAGGCAAAGGGTAAGTTCATCGCTGTTGAGTTGCCGAAGGGTCGCACGGGCTATCTGCTCAACTCGGACGTAGTCGATTTCGAGGTGTGGAAGAAGCGCCGCCCGACAGCTGACGCAGTGATCGCCGAGGCGAAGAATCTGCTCGGTACTTCGTACCTGTGGGCAGGTACCTCGACCAAGATGCTCGATTGCAGCGGTATGGCTAAGACGGTCTATCTGCTGAATGGTCTGGTGCTGGCACGCGACGCATCGCAGCAGTGCCTGACGGGCGACAACATCGACGTTACGGATAAGGATTGGACCAAGTTGAAGAAGGGCGATCTGGTATTCTTCGGTGGCAAGCGCGTAACCCACGTAGGTGTCTACATCGGCGAGGGTAAGTTTATCCACGAGGCCGGTCTGATTCACATTTCGAGCTTCAACCCCGAGCACGAGGAGTACTCGAAGCATTGGCTCAATCAGTTGATCCGCGCAACCCGCATCATCGGCACCGAGGATAGCGACAAGGGTGTATGGTCGGTTGAGAACTGCCCGCTCTATAACAAACAGTAATCAAACAACTTAAAACATAAACTACAATGAAAAGAAGAGATTTTATCAAGAAGGCATTGGCAACAGGTGTTGTTGCTACGGTAGCTCCCACATTGGCAGCATCGGCATTTCCGTCGGTAGCGGCATCGGTAGGTAAGGGCAAGAAGTCGTCGATCGGCAGCGAGAAGATGAAACTGACGTTCTGGCGTGCTGACGCTGCGCTGGCTCACCCCTTCACCGTTTCGGGTTACACTCGTACCCATACCCCCATCGTACTGACCAAGATCGAGTACGGCGGTTATGAGGGTTACGGTGAGGCTGCTATGCCTCCCTATCTGGGCGAGACTTCGGAGTCGGCAATGGCATTCCTGAGCCGTATTCAGCCTATTTTGGATAAGTATCCTTCGCCTTTCCTGCTCGAAGATATTCTGTTCGAGGTTGATAACCTGACTACCTTCAACACCGCAGCTAAGGCAGCGGTGGATATCGCTCTGCACGACTTGGTTGGTAAGTTGATCGGCCAGCCTTGGTACAACATCTGGGGTTACGACCGTATGAAGGCTCCCGATACCTCGTTCACGATCGGTATTGACACCCCCGAGGTGGTTCGTGAGAAGACCAAGGAGGCTGCTCCCTACAACCTGATCAAGGTTAAGTTGGGTACTCCGCAGGACGAGGAGCTGGTTGGTGCTATCCGCTCGGTTGAGCCTACCAAGCCTTTGTGCGTTGATGCAAACCAGGGTTGGAAGGACAAGCACCACGCATTGGAGATGATCCATTGGTGCAAGGAGCACGGCTTCGTATTCATCGAGCAGCCGATTGGCAAGTACAACCTCGACGATATGGCGTGGATCACTCAGAACTCGCCGCTGCCCACTATCGCTGATGAGTCGTGCCAGCGTCTGATCGACATTCCGAAGTTGAAGGGCGTATTCTCGGGTATCAACATCAAGTTGATGAAGTGTACCGGTATGCGCGAGGCTAACAAGATGGTTTCGTTGGCTCGTACGCTCAATATGAAGGTTATGATCGGCTGTATGACCGAGACTTCGTGTGCTATTTCGGCTGCGTCGCACGTAGCTTGCGCTTGCGATTGGGCTGATTTGGACGGTAACGTACTGATTGCACACTCGTCGGATCCCTACGATGGTATGAAGGTGGTTGATGGTAAGGTTATCCCCAGCGACCGTCCGGGTATTGGTATCGTGAAGCGCACCGATCTGTAATTGATTGCTAATCGACAAAATGCAAATGAAGATGAAACTGAGAAACCTGTTTGCACTGTTGGGCGCGGCTGCTCTTGTGGCATCGTGCGCACCTAAGGCTGCTCCCGATCCGCTGGCTGAGGCATTGGCGGCGGGCGAGCTGACCACAGCCGAGCAGTTGGTCGAGGAGAGTCTGGCTATGGCTATCGATGAAACCGAGATCGCACAGCTCACCTGGACGCGCGACTCGATTAAACTTGTACGTCGCGATTTCTGTCGTGATAGCGCATACGTTGTAGATTATATTAAGAAGTATATCCCCGAACTGACAGCCGAGAAGGTTGCCGAGTGGGAGGCTTCGGGTGTGATCGAGTATAAGGTTATCGATGGCAAGAAGAGCTACTTCCGCAATGCTGCTCCCAACGTGTTCCGCGTTGATGAGTGGGCAATGGAGTACAAGAAGGAGCTGTCGGACGAGAGCTCGTTGGACTATGTTCTGTTGAAGCAGATTCCCGAGATCTGTGCTGCTGGTGGCAATGGCGAGTTGGCTGCACCGGTTCGTATGAAGGTTCGCCATTCGATTACGCTTAAAGAGAGTGGTGCGATCGTTCCGGGTGATACGGTTCGTGTATGGATTCCGATTCCGCGTATGGACGTTCCTCGCCAGAAGGATTTTGTGGCTCTCGAAACCAGCGAGAACTACTTCAATGATCCTACTGCACTGCACAATACCGCCTATTTCGAGCGTGTAATCACCTCGGCTGAGGACGCTGCAAAGCCCTTCTTCATCGAGTATGAGTACACTTCGTATGGTCAGTGGTACGATATGACCAAGATGGAGATCGAGCCCTATGATACCGAGTCGGCTATCTATAAGGAGTACACCGCCGAGCGTTTCCCGCACGTGATGTTCACCGATCGCATCAAGCAGATTACCAAGGAGGTGGTAGGCGATGAACAGGATCCCATCAAGAAGGCGGGCCTGATCTACGACTACATCACCGCAAAATACCCCTGGGCTTCGGCTGTCAACTACTCGCTGATTCCGAATATCCCCGAGTACGTTATGGCTAATTCGAAGGGTGATTGCGGTCAGGTTGGTCTGTTGATGATCACTATGTCGCGTTGCGCAGGTATCCCCGCACGTTGGCAGAGCGGTCTGATGTTCCACCCCGACAACTGCAACCTGCACGATTGGTGCGAGCTCTATTTCGAGGGTATTGGTTGGGTTCCTTGCGATCCTTCGTTCGGTCGTCCGAGTCCTCTGTTGGAGTCGACGGGCATTGGCGATAAGTTCTTCAATACCGGTATCGATTCGTACCGTATGATCGCTAACCTCGACTACACTCGCGACTACTCGCCCAAGCGTCGATTCGGCCGTTGCGATACGGTTGATTCGCAGACCGGTGAGGCTGAGACTCAGCGTGGTATGCTGTTCGTAGGCGTTGATTTCAGTTATAGCTTCCGAGTTTTGGAGTATAAGTAATCGACGTTGCGAACCTGAAAAATAAGGCCGCCCCTGAATGGGGCGGCCTTGTTTTTTGTGGCTATTTCTTGGTTGAATCCTTGGCTGTGCATTGACCTTTGCAGCAGGCCTCGGCCGAGTGCTTGTAGCGAAGGTCGTGGCGGGCGCACTTGCCACTCGGCATTACGGCGCTGTTGTATTCGGCCAGCCATTGACCATATTGCTGAGGTGTCAGTATGCTCTTCAACTTCGCGCGATAGACCGAATCGGCATCATCAAATCGCACCTGTCGCTGATCGACCGTGAGCGATGAGTCGTGGCGTGCGGCGTGAAAAGCCTCGGCGCGTTGACGATTCAGGTCGTGAATGGCACGTCGCTGCACGTCGTTGAGGGCGAGCGATTTGGCCATTTGGTCGGTTTTGCGCTCGATCATCATTTCGTGATGGTCGGCACGTTTTTCGGGATTGTGGTTGTGGGCCGCAGCCGAGCCGATTGCGAGCGTTGCCGTTGCAATCAGCAGAAATCGAATGGAAGATGTCATAAAGCGTTGCTTTTAATTAAAGATTAATCCGTCGAACGCTCCGACATCTTTACCGAGTACGTGCGGGTCTATTCGGCTCCGGTGAGCCACTTCTTGAATTTCGGCACGCGCGCCTTCGAGATGATGATGCGTTCGGGGGTCTCGACGCTCAAATTGAGTGCCAAACGGCTGCCAAACCACACCGAAATATCCTTCAAAGCCTTGCGTGCGACAATAAATTGTCGATTTGCGCGATAGAACTCCTCTTCGTCAAGCACGCTCGACAGAGCCTCCAATGTGCGGTCGATCGAGAGTACCTCACCCGTGAATGTATGGGCCGTAACGTGCTCCTCGCTGGTGTAGAAGTAGGCCACCTCCTCGGTTTTCAAGGGGCGTATGCGGTCGCGGACCTGCACCAGAAAGACATTTTGTGATGTCTGTTGAGGCTCGGTGGCTACGCTCTTCGTGCGCTCGATTGCAGCCTCTCGTTCGGGGGGCGACAGACGGTGCAACTTCTCCAATGCGCGGCGCAAATCGGTCGGCGCAATGGGTTTGAGCAGATAGTCGATGCTATTGACCTTGAAGGCATCGAGGGCGTATTGGTCATAGGCCGTCGTGAAGATTATCGGGCAATTAACCTCGACGTGTTTGAATATCCTGAAAGAGTCGCCATCGGCCAGATGAATATCCATAAAGATCAGTTCGGGGGTCGGATTCGAGCGCAGATAATCGACACTTTCGGCCACCGATTCGAGCACACCGATCACCTCGATCGACGGCTCCACCTCCGCGAGCAATGCACGCAGGTTGACCGCAGCAGCGGTCTCGTCCTCTATGATAAGGGTCTTCATTTCGTTTCAGTTAAATAGGTTGAAGTGAGTCTTATAAATTTTCGCCCAGCAGCGGCAGGTGCACCTCAAACGTGTCGTCGGTACGAATCACCTTGATGTCCTTCTCGGTGATCATCTGCCAGCGCGACGAGAGGTTTTGCAGACCAATGCCGGTGCTCACCTCCGCCTCGATCTTGGGGATAATGGGGTTTGCAACCACGATTGCTCCATCTTTGGTGTAGATCGAGATTGTGAGCGGTTTCGAACGGGTTATCGAGTTGTGTTTCACGGCGTTCTCGATCAGCGGTTGTAGTGCCAGCGAAGGCATCTGACGCTCCATATATGCGGGGTCGATATCGATCTCGAAGAAGAGTTTGTCGGCATAGCGCACCTCCAACAGATAGCGATACGAGTCGATGAATTGCAACTCATCGGCCACGGTCGAGAGGGTGTTCTGCCCGTTCTGAATGATGTAGCGGAAGACGTGCGACAGACGGTCGATGTAGGTCAGTGCCTTCTCGTTGTGTTTCTCGCGCACCAACATCGAGAGCGAGTTGAGCGAGTTGAACAGGAAGTGCGGGCTGATCTGGCTCACCAGAGCACTGTAACGTGTCGAGAGGTTCTCGGTTTTGAGCTGTTCGTTCTTGATCTCGATGCGCTGACGCTGATAGACCAGGTCGTAGATGCGTGCATAGAGTACCGCTACCACATAGACGAACATACATTTGAGCATCAGCACGATATCCAACGAGCCACGCGGCACGTCGGCTTTGATTCCGAGCACGGGAGCCGCAAAGAAGAATGCCACCACAATCAGCAGACTGATGGCATAGGGCAGGAAGTATCGTTTCAGCAGCGAGCCTTTGCGCGAACCTCGCGTAACGATAGTCAGCACCACAAACATCAGCAACGCATAGCAGATGATCTGCAATGCGGTTTGGGACGTTGTTTCGGGTTTATCGAATTGTGCTGCGTAGTCGTGGTGCTCGCCATTGAGCATTTCGATCGTGAAGAGCGAGTGGTGTGCGCCCTTGACCTCGGGGGCCAGAGCCGTAACACGCATACGGTCGCCATCTTTGAGGCGCATACGCCACACACGACCCGAATTGACATATACCGAGTCGATCGGGCTGCCCTTGTCCATCACCAAATAGCCATAACCGTCGGGCATAATGTGCAGTGTGCCCTCGGTTGCGATTTCGACTTTGCGGGCTTCGTACTCTTCGATCCATTGCGGACGATCTTTGTCGCTATTTGCCGAGGCAAAGATCACCAGCAGATACGAAAAATTGATCAGCAGGCTGACTGCGATCGAGATCAGGACATTGCCCCAAATCACTCGGCTTTTTGGCGTATATGTGATCATATCTGTAAGCGTTAATATGGTCTAACCCAATAGTTTATAAAGTAACAATCCGGCACATAGAGCCGCCATCATAACCATTATCGTTATGATGTAAGTTTCGAGAAACGATGGTTTGCGCTCCTGCATAGTGAGTTACTCCTCGGTGTACCAGCTTGCGTAGAGCATATAGTCGCGTGCCGTACGCTCGACGATCTCCTTGCGCTGTTCGGGAGTGATCTCCTTGACCTTCTTTGCGGGCACGCCTGCATAGACGCTGTTGGGTTCGAGCTTCGAGTTCGAGAGCACCAGCGCATTTGCGGCGATGATACAACCCGACGGCACTACGGCGTTGTCCAGCACGGTTGCGCCCATACCGATCAGACAACTGTCGCCGATGGTTGCGCCGTGAATCGTTGCGTTGTGGCCCACCGAAACGTCGTTACCGATGTGTGCCTGCGAGGGGTTTTTCGAGCCGTCGAAGAGGGTGTGGATCACCGCACCGTCCTGAATATTGGTGCGGTCGCCGATGGTGATTGCGTTCACGTCGCCACGCAGCACTGCGCCATACCAGATCGAGCAACCCTTACCGATTTTGCAGTTACCGATGATTGTTGCGGTTTCGGCCAAGAATGTATTTTCGCCAATTTCGGGCTCGTAGCCACGAACTTTTCTAATGATTGCCATAGTGTTGTCTATTTTTTTTGTTCTTAATAATTCAATTAATCTCAATCGAAGATTCCGTAATTATATTGCACATCTTCGAGCACCCAATCCTTCATCAACTCTCGATACTCCTCGCGCCACGGATATGCGATGCTCTTATCGCGCGCTAACCCCGAAAAGTAATGTGCAATCTGCTCTAATTTGGGGCGTCGGGCGGAGTCGAATACGAGCCAAATCAGAATACTGTACTTGTCAAACTCATCGCTGTTAGGTCGTAACTCTGATTTGTTACGTATATAAAATCTGACCATTGAAACCTCACCAACCGAGTTGATCGATATTTCGATATTTGAAATAGGCAGTTCGAAATCGTCCAAAAGTTCACCGATGGTATGGTTGTAATATGTGCCAGCAGTTCGTGTACCCCAATTATGTTTTAAATATGCTATTGTGTCGTTGCCAAACCTATCGAGTGGCGCGTAGCTCGGCTGAACATCTTGCGCCTGAATAGCCTGCGAAAGGCAGACCGTCGAGAGTATCAATAGTATGATTTTTCGCATATTGGCGTACTAATAACTCACAAATATACATATTTATTATGAGAAAACAGCACGCTGTGCCCCAAAATTATCGTTTCAGACGGAAAGGGGTTGTGGCACGCTCCTCGAATCCGCAAGCACGATAGAGTCGGTGAGCCGCTTCGCGCGAGGGATTCGACGTGAGGTCGAGCGTTGCGGCTCCGCACGCCTGTGCCTCGGTGATTGCCCGTTCAACCAACGCACGACCGATACCTGCGCCACGTTGCGACGCATCGACAACAACGTCCTCGATCCACGCCTTGCGACCGGTCAGAGTGGGGTAGTGTGCCAGCACCAGCACGCCTACAATACGCCCGTTGCGACGAGCTGCAAATAGCTGTGATTCGGTCGATTGTGCCACTTCGTCAAAACGCGCGGGAACGACCTCCTTCGAGCTAAGTTGCGCCACGAGTGCGACTATCTGCGCACGCTCGTCATCGCTGATCGAGCGCAGAATTTCAATGCGAACTTCGCTCATCGCTCAATGAATTTGATGATAGCCTCGGCGCACGCCTCCGCCTCCTCGATGAAACCCATATGTCCCGATTGTTCTAACCAAACCACCTCGGCTTGCGGGTGGCGAGCTGCGACAGCCTCGGCACGCTCGGCAGGTATGTAATCGTCGTTGCGACCGAAGATAAACATCTGTCGTGCAGTGAGTTTCGAGAGCATTTCGTTGCGGTCGGGACGCTCGCCCATACCGCGCACGATGGCTACGATACCCTCGTCCTCGCACAGCAGAGCGATCTCGATACAGTCGTCAATCTCGTCGGCAAAACGCTTGCGATTCTGCTCGGCAAAACGACGTGCAGCCGCTTTGCGCACCAGCAACTCCTTGCGCCCTGCCCCGATGGCGTCGATCTCGCGCTTACGGTCGGCAGCCTTCTCCTCGGTGTCGCCGTTGGGTGTTGCGTGGAGCAGCACCAAACCCTCCAATTGCTCGGGGTGTCGCTCGGCAAACGCCAGAGCGACGTAGCCGCCCATCGAGTGTCCGATCAGCGTACAGCGCTCAATGCCAAGTGTTTCGAGCATTGCGCTGACCGTGTCGGCCAGCATCTCCATCGAGTGCACCTCGCCCTTGATCATCGAGATTCCGTGGCCGGGCAGGTCGAGCATAATCACTCGTGCGTGGGGTGTGAGCTGGTAGGCAAACTCGTCCCAGATGGTCATCGACTCCAAGTAGCCGTGCAGCAGCACGATGCAGCGTTCGCCCACTTGCGAGTCGGCAATATGCAGAGCGGTGTCACCCGCCATAATAAACTTTTCGGTAATTGCCATAGTCAATCGTGAATTGCGCACTCTACTCTTCGTCGTCGCCGTCGTCGTAATAGTCGCGGGCTGACTCGCGGGGGCGATAGTCGAGCAACTCTTCGTCCTCGTCGTCGAAACGGTCATAGAGGTTGTGTCGCTCCTTGCCACCTTTGTGGATTGGGGTGAGTTTGGTGCTCTTGCGTCCGTCGGCTGTCGAGTCGAAAGAGCGTAAGTCTTTGTTCGATTTCATTCGTTACGGAATGTTGTAATTTTAAAAGTTTCAGTGCAATGTTAGCAATTTTTTTGCAAAGTTGTAGCATACTGATCGAAAAATTCGATTAACCCGCCCGAATAGGGCTCAATTTCTCGAAAGTTTTTATTACTTTTGTCTTTTAGATATAATCGCAATAGAGATGCTCAAAGAGATCGCTACACATCGCTCGGTACGCCGTTTCCTCCGCCGCGACATCGCGCCTGAGGTGCTGACCGATATTCTCCAAGCTGCAACCCACGCCTCTACCGTGGGTAATATGCAGCTTTACAGCATTATCGTGACCATCGACAGCCGTGTGCGCCACGAGTTGGCCGCAGATAGTGTCGATGAGTCGGCAGCCGAGGAGGCAGCCGTGCTGTTGGTCTTTTGTGCCGATGTGAGTCGTTTCTCGAAGTGGTGCGCGCAGCGTGATACGCAACCCGAGTATCAGAATCTGATGTGGTATGCCCACGCTACGGCCGACGCTCTGCGTGCTGCCGAGAATGCCGCCGTGCAGGCCGAGGCGCACGGGCTGGGCATCTGTTTTGTCGATACGGTGCTGCGCTCGGCCGATCGTCTGGTCGAGTTGTTGTCGTTGCCGCGCGGTGTGGTGCCGACGGCGGTGCTGGCTGTGGGCTATCCTGCCGAGCAACCTCCCGTGAGCGACCGACTGCCGATGGAGGCGGTGGTGCATTATGACCACTACAACCAATTCACCTCGGCCGAGATCGACGAGTTGTGGGCCGAACGCGAAACTTCGGAGCAGACGCTGGCTCTGTTGGATCACTACGGTGCGGATAACCTGGCACGAATTTTTACGGACTTCCGCTATCCGGCCGACGACAATATGCAATACACGAAGCGCTATCTGGCGACGTTGCGAGCGCAGGGTTTTATTGATAACGAACAGTAGATTAACGCGATATGAGGAGTTGGAGTAAGATATCGTTGATGCTCTTTGTAGCCGTTCTGGCGGTGGGGTGTGGCGTTACGCGCCGTATTCCGCAGGGTGAGTATCTGCTCCAAAAGAATGAGATCGAGATCGACAAGAGTGTGCCACGTGATGAGCGCATCACGGCCACCGAAATCGACCGCTACGTGCGTCAGCAGCCCAACAAACGCTTTTTGGGCACCAATTTCTACCTATGGACCTATCTGTCGGCCAATCCCGACAAGGAGAATTGGTGGAACAACCTCAAACGCCGCATTGGCGAGGCTCCGGTCTATCTCGACACGTTGCAGACCGAGCGTTCGGCCTCGAACATCAAGATCTATATGGACTCGCGCGGATACTTCAATTCGGAGGCCTCGTATGAGATCGACACCACCTCGCGCCGTCGTGCCGTTGTGACCTATCGCACCAAGCAGGGGCGTCCCTATCGAATCGGTCAGATCAAGTATCGTTTCCGCGATCGTTTCCTCGAACCGATCATCTTGGAGGATACTGCGGCGTCGTTGCTTCACGAAGGTAATGTACTGGACTTCACGGTGTTGGATAAAGAACGCTCGCGAATCAGCACGATGTTGCGCAACAATGGCTACTTCAATTTCACGATCAATAACATTCTCTACGAGGTCGATACTACGGTCGGTAACTATCAAGCCGACGTGACGGTCGTAGTGCGCCAGACGCTGACGGGGTATAACGATCAGGGTCAGCCGATTATGGACAACAATACGGTCTATCGACTGCGCAATGTCAATCTCTTTTCGAACTACGATCCGACCGTTGCACGTAGCGACAGCAGCTTTATGCAGCGTTTGGATACGATCGAGTATCGTGGTCTGAATATTATCTATGACGATAAATTGAAGGTGCGCCCGAAGGTGTTGCGCCAGACGATCGACCTCTTCCCCAACCATCTGTTCAGTGCGCAGGGTATCCAGAACACCTACGACCAGATTATGCGTGTGGGTTACTACCGAAGTGCAAATATCCAATTCGAGGAGGATACCACCTCGACCGAGGTGTCGTTCATCGGTGCCGGCACGAAGGGTATCGACCATTCGCTCTCGACCAAGGAGGGCTATCTGAACTGCAATATCTTCTGCACACCTGCGCTGCCACAGAGCTATAAGGTTGAGTTGGAGGGATCTACGACGTCGAGTTTCTACGGCCTGCGCGGTACGGTCGGTTACCAGAACCACAACATCTTCCGCGGTATGGAGCTGCTCGATGTGTCGTTCTCGCTCGGTTATGAGTTTATGAAGGGCGCCGAGGCCAAGCGCAAACGTGCGTTCGAGATCGGAGGATCGGCCTCGCTGTCGTTCCCGCGATTCATCGTGCCGTTCAATATTCGCCGCTCGGCATCGATCTCGAATCCCCGTACAAAGGTCGAGCTGTCGATCAATTCGCAGGACCGTCCCTACTATCAACGTGTGCTGTCGAGTGCCTCGTGGAGCTACACGTGGGGCAATGGCCGCTACTCGAATTATGCCCTGCGTCCGATCGACCTGACGCTCATCAAGGTGGGTTATATCGACCCCGAGTTCCTCGACCGTCTGCAAAATCCCTACCTGCGCAATAGTTACTCGCAGCAGCTGATTGCGGGTGTTTCAGGCTCGTACGTGTTTAATAATCAGATACGTAACATTAACGGTAACGCCACCAACCTCCGCTTCAATTGGGAGACTGCGGGTAATCTGGTGGGCGCACTGTCGCACCTGCTGTCGAAGCCCGAACCCAACCGCGACCACTATAACGTCTTCGGTATCCGCTATTCGCAATATTTCCGTACCGACCTTTCGTTCAGCCGCAAGGAGGTGCTCGGCGCGAAAACGGCGCTGGCCTATCGACTCTATGCCGGTGCGGGTTTGGCATACGGCAACTCGACCGAAATTCCGATCGACCGTCTGTTCTATGCCGGCGGTAGCAACTCGATGCGAGGCTGGGCAGCACGTACGCTCGGTCCGGGTAGCGTCACGATCACCGAGGATCAGCGAATCTATCCCAGCCAGGTGGGTAATATGAAGATCGAGGCCAATCTCGAATTGCGCTTCCCGATTTGGAGTATGTTCAATGGTGCGTTGTTCTTCGATGCGGGTAACGTCTTTATGATCGGGCAGAAGGATCGCGAATATCAGGAGGGCTCGGTGTTCCGATTCAACGATTTCTATAAGAATATAGGTTTCAATACGGGTCTTGGTATCCGATTGGATATCTCGTTTGCCGTTCTGCGTTTCGACTGGGGTATACGCCTCTACGATCCCAACCAGCCGATGGACGAGCGTTGGATTCATAACTTCCGCTGGAAGAATACGGCACTCAACTTCGGAGTGGGCTATCCGTTCTAACGATTCACAATTCACGATTCACCCGCCATATGGGCGGGTTTTGCTTTTTACTTTGATACTTTTAAACTCATAATTTGTGGGCTGGGGTGGTCGCCCAAAGGGCGAGCCCGCGAGTGTGTGTCGATTTGTCAGAAATCGCCAAATAATTTTGAATTTTGAATCTTGAATTTTGAATTATTCAAAAAACGCGTTACCTTTGCGGCTCGAAAAATGACAATGTGGAAAGATTTGGACTGATTGCAACCACAATAAAAAATCGCTAAAACAGCACGTTTTTTATTCCAAACAGCCAATTTTTCCCATTTTATACGTTTAACTTAAAAAGCAGTATAACAATGGGTTTTTTGTTTACATCGGAGTCGGTTTCAGAGGGACATCCCGATAAAGTTTCAGATCAGATTTCGGACGCAATTCTCGACGAATTCCTGCGTCACGACGAGCAATCGAAGGTAGCTTGCGAAACGCTTTGTACTACGGGTCTTGTAGTCGTAGCGGGTGAGGTGCGTTCGGAGGCATACGTTGATGTTCAGGGTGTTGCACGTCGCGTTATCGACCGTATCGGCTATAACAAGAGCGACTATCAGTTCGACGCCGCATCGTGCGGTATTCTGTCGGCTATCCACGAGCAGTCGTCGGATATCAATCAGGGCGTTGTGCGCCAGACCGAGGAGGAGCAGGGCGCAGGCGACCAGGGTATTATGTTCGGTTACGCTTGCAACGAGACCCGCGAGTTGATGCCCGCAACGCTGATTCTGTCGCACGTGATTTTGAAGGAGCTGGCGGTGATTCGCCGCGAGGGTGAGGTGATGACCTACCTGCGTCCCGACTCGAAGAGCCAGGTGACGATCGAGTATGGCGACGACCGCAAACCTCAGCGCGTACACACCATCGTGGTTTCGACCCAGCACGACGAGTTTATCAAGGCTGGCGAGGGTATGGACGAGAAGCAGGCCGAGAAGGCTATGCAGGACAAGATCCGCGAGGACGTTCGTACGATCCTGATCCCCCGCGTGAAGGCTCGCTTGGAGCGCGCAAACGACGCTCTGGCTGAGTTGATTGGCGACGAGTATATCCTGCACGTCAATCCGACAGGTAAGTTCGTGATCGGTGGCCCGCACGGCGATACCGGTCTTACGGGTCGTAAGATTATCGTTGATACCTATGGTGGTCGCGGTGCTCACGGTGGTGGTGCATTCTCGGGTAAGGACTCGTCGAAGGTTGACCGCTCGGCAGCATACGCAGCTCGCCACATCGCCAAGAATATGGTTGCGGCAGGCATCGCTGACGAAGTGTTGGTGGAGTTGAGCTACGCAATCGGTATTGCACAGCCGTTGAGCGTCTATGTTGATACCTATGGCACGTCGAAGCTCTCGATGAGCGATGGCGAGATCGCCGAGCACGTAGCACGTCTGTTCGACCTGCGTCCTGCGGCTATCGTTCGTCGTTTCGGCTTGAAGAACCCCATTTTCGAGGCTACGGCATCGTATGGTCACTTCGGTAACCGCCCCTACACCCGCACCGAGAAACTCGTGCGCGATGGTAAGGAGGTTGAGGTCGAGGTTGAGTTCTTCGGTTGGGAGAAGCTCGACGCAGTCGATATGTTGAAGAAGGAGTTCGCGCTCTAAACCGCTTGTTCGACCAATGATTAAGCCGCACTTTTCGGAGTGCGGCTTTTTTATTCAAAATTCCCGCCATATGGGCGTTTATTTGCTTTGATACAATTTAGGCTCATCATTGGCGGGTGGGGGGCTCGGCCGAAGGCCGACCCGCCAATGATGACACGCCCATAAGGCGTGCGTGCAAATAGAAAAGGCCGACCGTCACGGCCGACCTTTTCTCCCTTAAACCTATAATTATGTGTGCCCACACGGAAGTGGCTGAATATGAGTGGTGAGCGGTTTGACGCTCACCGAGTGGCGCTAATAGGGCCACGAGTTGTAATTGCCGCGATGCCCTCGTTTGGCGCCAGTGATGTCGACCCAATGGAGTGCGATTTTGCGAGGCTCGTCGCTACGCAGGGGCGTGGTGTCGAACGAGATACGGTGTGACGAGATCATTGCTCCGTTGTTATTCTTATCGTCGTCGCCAATGTGAATCAGATAGAGATCCAGCACCTGCGCATCGGGGTCGGGGCAGTAGAGCTCGAACTTGTGCTTTTGGTTTGTCAGCGATTTGTAATCCAGACGCAGGTCGAGGTGAGCCTTGCCGATATGTATCGAACTGACCACAACGGGCGAGCACTCACGCGTTGGTTCCTGACCGATGATGATCTGCTGGCAGGGGATTGCGAGTACAGCATTGAGCTGAATAGCGTAACCTGCTTTGCACGATTCGGGCAGCTGAAATGGCGAGAGGTCGCTCATCACGTTGTAGTTGATCAGCACACGGCTGCCAGTGGTAATCGGAGGCGTGATATTGGCCGTGAAGCTCTGGTCGCGGATAATGAGCAATGCTATGCCGTCGTCGCGGATAATGTAGTGGTTGTCGGCCGTGATAAGCATTGTGCCGTAGTCGATCACAAACTCATCTTTGCCACCCATTATATCAGAGGTGATGTCCGCCTCGCACGAACAGAGTGTGAGGGTCATCGCCAATCCAAGCAGAATATTCAAAAATCGTTTCATACGTTGTCTTTTATTATATAGACGCAAAAAATCGCAAAATGTGCCACGCGCACGCAATTTTTTTTCACTTTTTTGCTACTTCGTTCCGAAATGCAATCTCGCACCCGCCTGCAAAGTGAGCGAGAGAGGGTGCTCGGTGCGATAGCTGAGGGGCTGGTTGTTGTCGAAAAAGTAACCTGCACCCGCCTCGGCGTAGATACCCACGCGCTGCGAAAGTTTCAGCTCGGCACCCACACCCACCGTTGCCGAGAGCTGAACACCCTGGCACTCAATCTTCTGCGAGGTGCTGTTGCTGAGGGTTTCGTCGGTCGTGCCGATGGTTTTGGTTCGTTTGGCAGCTACGGCACGCTCGACTGCGCCACCTGCGCGGGCATAGAACTCAAAACGCTTGCTGTCGATAAATTTGTAGCTTGCCGTGAGAGGCACACCCACGTAGTGCAACTCCTGCGAGGTCGTGTAGGCGAACATACCCTCGGATTTGCCCGACGAGTGCAGATAGGTGTAGGTCGCGCCCGACTCAATCGCCCAACGATCGGTCAGCTCGTACTGCACGCCGATACCGACCGTAAAGGGCACTCGGTGATCGAGCTTTGTTTCGGGCTGGTAGCGCACTGTCGGCATTGACGAGAGGGTCGTTTCGATCATCTCGCCGTGCGATGTGTTGAGGACCTCGGTCTTGATCATACCCGCCTCGGCCAGACGTGCCGGCGACGCCTTCTGGGTATTCATTCGGCTGGCGTTCGAGGCGTAGAGTGAGGTGGTTACGCGACCGCCTCGGCGAGAGCTCTGCTCCTCCATAACCTCTTGCAAACGCTTCTCGTACTGCTTGCGTGCTGCGGTCGAGTTGTCGGTTTTTGCCTTCGGTTGCTTTGTGTTGTCGCTGCTCGCGACGCTCTCGACCGACACGTGATTATTGGTACTTTCGACGGGATCGACAACCGCCTCTTCCTCGTCCGAATAATCAATTTCGCATATATCCGAAGTCACTGTGAAAGCCTCGTTTTGCGCAATTTTCGACGAGGTTTTCGGATCGGATTTCGATGCAAATCTCGTCGGAGTACCCGCAATCTTTTCGAACGGATCGGTGGTCGTCGGCTCCTCGATCGACTCCTCGTTCGGAGTGGTTGCAGGATCGTAGAGCACGCTCGCTTCGGCCAGCAACTCCGATTGGTCGGGTTGAGGTGCGAGGCGCACTAAACGATTGGCTAACAGGCCAATGCCTAACAACAACATCGCTGCCACACCATACTGCCAGGCGCGTCGCAGACCGAGTCGCTGACGTCGGTGCGGAGCGATCGAGATGGGCGTAGCCACGGGCTTTGCGGCGGCGTCAATCTCGGCCATCGATGCGGCAATGCGATCCCACATATCGGCGGGAGCATCGACGCTGTGATTGACGAGGGCGTCGCTCAGTCGTTTCTCGAATTTATTGTTTGTTTCGTTCATATCGTATCTCGTTATCTTATTTTCTCAAAAGTTCCAGAAGGTTCTCGCGGGCACGGCGGAATTGCGAACGTGCGGTGCTCTCATTCATATCGAGCATCTCGGCAATCTGGTGATAATCCAGCCCCTCGGCCACCCTCAGATTGACGATCGTGCGAGCCGTGGGCGATAGTTGCCCCAGTAGTGCCACCACCTCCTCGGCCGTATATCGATCGAGCACGTCGGGATTGACGGTGGTCTGGCTGATTGTCGAGAAATTGCTCTCGATATCGACCAGCTCCAAGCGGTTGTTGCGTCGCAGGTGGTCGAGTGCGGTGTGTACGGCAATTCGGCGACACCAACCCTCGAACGAGCCCTCGCCACGATACTCGCCCACACGGGTGAAGATCGTAATGAAGCAGTCGTGCAGCAGATCCTCGGCCTCGGCGCGATTGGGCACATAACGGCACAGCACGCCAAATATGAGTCGTGAGTAACGCTCATAGAGTTCGCGTCGGGCGCAGTTATCGGCCTTCCGGCAGCCGTCGATTATCTGTTCGAGTTCCACTCTTGCGGGGCTTCTTGATGTTGGTTTTGGGGTTGGTTTGGCTGTTTTATGCGAGCCTTTTATTATATAGACGCAAAAATAGGCAATTTCGTTGCATCGAAGTGCAATTTTTTTTCAAAAAAAGTTTAACTTTGTGCTTTAAGAAGAACGTAAACACATAAAAATATAGAACTTATGAAAAAAATTGGTATCGCGTCGGATCACGCAGGTTTTCAACTTAAAGAGTATTTGATCGGTTGGCTCGGAGCAAAGGGCTACGAAGTGTATGATTATGGCTGTCCGAGCGAGGAGAGTTGCGACTATCCCGATTTCGCTCACGCTCTGGCGTCGGCAGTTGAGTCGGGCGAGGTTGATGGCGGTGTTGCGATGTGCGGCACGGGTAACGGCATCAATATGAGCCTCAATAAGCACCAGGGTGTGCGTGCGGCTCTGTGCTGGGCTCCCGAGATTTCGGCTCTGGCCAAGCAGCACAACAACGCAAATATCTGTGTTGTGCCTGCACGTTTCATCGATCACGACGAGGCTACGGCAATTCTCACAGCATATTTCGAGGCTGAGTTCGAGGGTGGTCGCCACCAGCGTCGTGTCGAGAAGATTCCCGTTCAGGTTGAGAAGTAAAAGGTAAGAACGATGTACACAGCCGATAAAAAATTATATGTGGCTCACGGTCCGTCGGGACAGATCTCGATCGAGGGCAGTATGGCCAACCGCCACGGCTTGATCGCCGGTGCGACGGGTACGGGTAAGACCGTCACGTTGCAGGTGCTGGCCGAGACCTTCTCGCAGGCGGGTGTGCCCTGCTTTATGGCCGATATGAAGGGCGACCTCTCGGGTATCAGCCAGAAGGGTGCGATGAGCGGCTTCATTGAGAAGCGTTGCGCCGAGTTCGGCATCACCGACCCGCAGTTTGCAGGTTGCCCCGTGCGCGTTTTCGACGTCTATGGCGAGCGCGGACACGCAATGCGTACTACTGTGAGCGAGATGGGCCCGCAGTTGTTGTCGCGTCTGATGCAGCTGAACGAAACACAGAGTGGTGTGCTCAATATCGTGTTCCGCATTGCTGATGATAACAGTCTGTTGCTCATTGACTTGAAGGACTTGCGATTGATGCTCGACTATGTGGCTAAGAACGCAAAGCAATACACCACCGAGTATGGCAATATCTCGTCGGCATCGATCGGTGCGATCCAGCGCTCACTGCTGGCAATCGAGAGCGAGGGTGGCGATAAGTTCTTCGGCGAGCCTGCGTTCAATATCTTCGACCTGATTCAGACCGAGGGTGGTCGCGGTGTGATGAATGTGCTGGCGGCCGACAAACTGATGCTCAATCCGAAGCTCTATTCGACCTTCCTGCTGTGGTTGCTGTCGGAGCTGTATGAGAATCTGCCCGAGGTGGGCGATGCCGAACTGCCGAAGTTGGTATTCTTCTTCGACGAGGCGCATATGTTGTTCGATGGCACATCGAAGGCGCTGGTCGATAAGATCGAGCAGGTGGTTCGCCTGATCCGCTCGAAGGGCGTGGGCGTCTATTTCGTAACCCAGTCGCCGACCGATATCCCCGAGGAGATTCTCGGTCAGTTGGGTAACCGTATTCAGCACGCTTTGCGAGCATTTACGCCGAAGGATCAGAAGGCAGTTCGCTCGGCGGCGCAGACCTTCCGTGCCAATCCGTCGTTCTCGACCGAGCAGGCAATTATGGAGCTCGGTACGGGTGAGGCTCTGGTTTCGTTCCTCGACCAGAAGGGTGCACCCTCGATGGTTGAGCGTGCTAAGATTCTCTTCCCGCTGAGCCAGATCGGTGCCATTACCGACGACGAGCGTCGTGTGTTGATGGCGTCGGCTCCCGTTGGAATCCGAGCTTACGATATGGCGGTCGATCGTGTGAGTGCTTATGAGGTGCTGACTCAGCAAAATGCTGAGGCCGAGAAGGCTGCGGCCGAGGCGGCAGCAGCCGAAGAGGAGGCTAAACGTGCGGCTTTGGAGGAGAAGGAGCGCGCCAAGAAGGAGCGTAGCGGCGTAGGTCGTGGCTTGCTCGGTACGTTGGTTGGTGCTGCGGCAACGAGCTTTATTCGTAGCGTGAGCACCTCGTTGGCAAAGTCGATCACGGGCGGCACAAAGTCCAGTGGCAAGTCGATTTTGGGCAAGGCGGCTCAGTCGGCAACCACCACCGCAACGCGCCAGATAGTCAATAAGACTTTGAAGAGTATTTTGAAGTAAGGTAGTAGCATATAAATGGCAAAACAATATAATCGAGTAATGCTCGGCCGTGGTGGAATTCACGCTGAACAGTGCGTACAAGAGGGCTTTATTGGGGCTGATTTTGATATTTATCAAGATTTGACCACGTCTTTGCCAGATAATTGGAAAGATTTCAACAAGGAGTTTGTCCCAATTTTTCTGCAAAATAAGCCTGAAAAGTCGAAAGTTGCGGCTGGATTGTCGTGCGGTATGTTGTGGACTATTTGCAAAGGTTTGCAAATTGACGACATTGTACTTTCTCCCGATGGTAAAGGACACTACTATGTTGGACGCATTATTGGTAATTATTACTATGCCCCCAATGGGTTGTTTCCTCACCGCCGAAAGGTAGAGTGGTTCAGTGAGAAGATTGCTCGTGTCGATATGAGCAAGGAGTTGCGTAGCTCGTGCGGATCAATCGGAACCTGCTGCAATATAACTAATTATGCGACCGAGATAGAATCGCTAATGAATGCCCACACAACCATAATTTCGTGTAATAACGACGAGGTTGAGGACGCTGCCGAGTTTGCTATGGAGAAACACCTCGAAGACTTTTTGATTAAGAATTGGAAAAGCACTCCACTCGGCAAGAAATACGATATCTACGAAGAAGAGGGTGAATTGATCGGTCAGCAATATCCTTCCGATACGGGTCCGATTGATATCCTTGCCATAAGCAAGGACCGTAAAACTTTGCTTGTTATTGAACTGAAAAAAGGTCGTGCGTCAGATGTCGTAGTTGGTCAGATTCAGCGATATATGGGGTATATCAAGGAGGAAGTGGCTGAAAGCAATCAAACGGTACGAGGCGTTATTATCGGTCTTGATAGCGATACTCGATTGAAACGCGCTTTATCTGTTACTAATAATATTGAATTCTATAAGTATCAAATTGATTTCAAATTAGTTAAGTAGTTATTTACCCGCCAAATTTATTTGGCGGGTATTTTTTTGCCCACACTTTTCGAAACAAATGTTTGTTTCAGAAGCGCCTTAAAAATTTGAAATGTAGAATCTGGTGTTTGCGACAAATTCAAATGGCAAAATCTCCGATTTTGACACACGCGGTGGCGCCCGCGACTAAAAGTCGCGCCGCCCCACGCCACCGCGTGCGCTCGTCAAGACTGAAATTTTTTATTAGCAAAAGTGTGGCGAAAACAACATTTTAGCCAATAATCTTGAATAAATAAAAAACCGCACCCCGAAAGCGAGGTGCGGTCTTTTCGTCAGGCGAACCTAAGATTACTTCTCAGCGTTGTAAGCAGCCAGAGCCTCCTTAACCGAGCCGTGCTTTTCGAGCAATGCGTGAGCATCGTCGTACGACAGATCGGTCGAGTTCATAATCATACGGGTACCGCGATCCCACAACTTAGCGTTGGTGAGCTGCATATTGACCATACGATTGCCCTTAACACGTCCCATACGGATCATAATCGAGGTGCTCAACATATTGAGCATCAGCTTCTGAGCCGTACCCGACTTCATACGGGTCGAACCGGTTACGAACTCGGGACCTACAACAGCCTCCATAGCGTACTCAGCCTCAGCAGCCACGGGCGAGCCGGGGTTGCAGGTGATCGAGCCGGTCAACAGACCGTTCTCGCGAGCGTCGCGCAGACCACCGATAACATAGGGAGTAGTACCCGAAGCAGCGATACCGATCAGGGTGTCGAGCTCGTTAGCGTCAAACTCCTTCAACTCATTCCACGCCTTGTGTGCGTCGTCCTCAGCCGACTCAACTGCGCTACGCAGAGCCTTGTCGCCACCAGCGATCAGACCGATAACCAGGTCGGGCGAAACGCCATAGGTGGGGGGCAGCTCCGATGCATCGAGCACACCTAGACGACCGCTGGTGCCTGCGCCGATGTAGAATACGCGACCGCCCTTCTCCATACGCTCAACGATCTTCTCGACCAAAGCGGCCATTACGGGGATCGACTCGCGAACGGCCAGAGCTACTTTCTGGTCCTCGTTGTTAAGGTTGGTGAGCAGGTCGGTGACGCTCATCTGCTCCAAGTTGTCATAGAGCGACGACTGCTCGGTAACTTTGATAAATTCTGCCATAATTTTGTTCTATTGTTTTTTTGATGATTATTTCGCGTTTTTGTGGTACTCAACCAGACCCTCCATCGGTACCTGCGAGATGTTGCCGATCTTCAAACCATAGTTGTTCAGCACCTTCTCCAACTGGGGACGGAAGAAGTAAGCGATACTACCTACGAACGAGATGGGGCAATCCTTAGCCTGCTCGTACTGCAAGATGTTGCGCTCAACGAACTCGGTGAACGACTGCTCAACGATCTTAACGCACTCGGGGCGATCGATGTGCTTCGAGAGGAAGCGGGTCATACTTGCCATAAAGCGGTTGGGTTGAGGGCGGGGTTTGTTGTAAACGTTGTTGATGAAATCGATATACTCGTAGGGGTAGTCCTCGTAGAAGAGTTTGGTCAGGTCTTCGGGGAAGAGACCTTTGAGTACGTCAGCGAGCAGTTTCTTGCCCATTACGGCGCCACTGCCCTCGTCGCCCAAGATGAAACCGAGGGGACGAACGTTCTTAACGATCTCAGTACCATCGTAGTAGCACGAGTTAGCGCCTGTACCGAGGATACAAGCGATACCTGCCTCGTGGCCGCAAACGGCGCGAGCCGATGCAACCAGGTCGCTGGTAGCTTCGAGCTTAGCGCAGCCGAAGAATTCATTGACTACCTCAGCCAGAGTAGCGGTAGCAGCGGGGAAAGCCGGGCCGCAACCTGCGCCATAGAAATATACAGCCTCGATACCCTCTTTGGGACCGGTGTACTCCTCAGTCAGAACAGCTTTGATTGATTCGCTGGTCATCATCACAGCGTTGATACCCGAGGTGAAATACGATGTAGCGACACCCTGTGCGTCTACTACGCACCACTGGGTTTTGGTCGAGCCACTGTCAGCAATAATGTACATAATTGCAAGGTTTGTTTTAGTTAGTTATTGTTTTGATTTTAATTTCTTTCGAATGACAAATGTAATCATTTTTGCGGAAAAACAATAATATTTTAATATTTATTTATTTTATTTGCTGAACTCATTGGTAATTGGGGAAAAAGTTGTATATTTGAATTGTCAAATTATGCCGTGATGTGGCCTGTTTGACGCCTAACTTGATGATAACCAATAGAAACCGATAATCACAATGAGAAAAACACTCCTGATGTTGTCGGCAGTGGTTGCTATGCAACTCGTTGCCGCTCAATCAAATCCCGCTGCAACCGACAAGTTGTTGCAGAATGCTAAGTTCTCGACATTCAGTGTCAATGAGGCCACAGTTGTTGATGGCCGCGTGGTTGTTAAACTCAACCAGAACGTGCAGAAAGCTCCCGTTTTCGAGCAGACTATCGCCGCTATCGAGGCTGAGTTGCGCGACTCGCTGGGTGCCGACTACGCACAGATGCCGATTGACCTGACCGTTTTCGAGCGTCCTTTGGCTGATTTCATTACCGACGTTACTCGCGGCAAGGTTGAGGCGCACGACCAGATCGTACGCAAACTCGATCGTCCCACCTACGAGAAGGGTCTGAGCGGTCGCTCGATCGCTACGTGGGCAAGCCACGGCTGGTTCTATGAGCCGAGCCTGAACCGTTGGGAGTTCCAGCGTGCACGTTGCCACTCGACCGTTGAGGATATTTCGTCGACCGGTTACATCAATGCTTATCTGACTCCGATGTTGGAGAACGCTGGTGCTGAGGTATATATGCCTCGTGAGCGTGACCCCTATGGTTTGTTGGAGGTTGTTGACAACGACCGCGCCAACAGCAAGCTGCTCCGCCGCAAGGGCAAGTGGGAGGCTGTTGAGGCAGGTTATCTGCACAAGGATATCATCTATAACGACGAGAATCCCTTCCGTATGGGTACCTACCTGCGTTTCAAGGCCGATAACCGCAGCTCGAAGAACTCGGCAGTCTATACTCCCGCATTCCGTCAGGGTGGCGACTATCCCGTTTATGTATCGTGGGGTAACGAGGGCGAGAAGGCCGGCAAGGCTATCTACGAGGTGCGCCACACGGGTGGTGTAACCCGCTTCGAGGTTGATCAGAAGGCTGACGGTCGCACTTGGTACTATCTGGGTACGTTCCGTTTCGCAGCAGGTCAGTCGGTTGAGCAGGGTTCGGTGACCGTTCGTGCATCGGAGAACTGCCCCGCAGGTGCTGTTGTTTCGACCGACGCAGTTCGCTTTGGTGGCGGCTGGGGTCGCGTAGCACGTGGCAAGGACAATATGTTGAGCGGTGCTGTGGCATTTGCTGAGGGCTCGCGCTACTACTTGCAGGCAGCAGGTCTGCCCGATAGCATCTACTCGCCTTCGGGCTTCAAGAGTGACTATAACGACGACTATCGTTCGCGTTCGTACTGGGTGAACCATATGAAGGACCAGATGAACATTCCGATCGATCTGTCGTTCGCATTCCATACCGACGCTGGTACGACCAAGGACTCGACCATCGTTGGTACTTTGATGATTTACAGCACCTACACCGAGGAGCAGGAGCGTATGAGCAACTTCACCGACGGTCGTCCGAAGTTGTTGAACCGCGATTTGGCTGACGCAGTTCAGACTCAGATCTGCGACGATGTTCGCGCTCTGCACGAGCCTAATTGGCCTCGCCGCGAGTTGCGCGATGCAGCTTATCACGAGGCTTGGAAACCCGATGTTCCCTGTATGTTGTTGGAGCTGTTGTCGCACCAGAACCTGGCCGATAACCGCTACCACCTCGATCCCCGATTCCGTTTCACCGTGAGCCGTGCGATCTACAAGGGTATGGTACGTTTCCTCAATGGTGGCGACTGCGTGATCCAGCCTTTGGCTCCCATTGATTTCGCTGTGACTCCCGTCAGCGGCCGCAAGGTACGCCTGACTTGGGCTGAGCAGGTTGATCCGCTGGAACCCACCGCAGTAGCTAAGTCGTATCGCGTTTATACCCGTCGTGGTGACGCAGGTTTCGACAATGGTGTGGTTGTAAACGGCACTTCGTACGACTTCGAACTGCCCGAGTGGGGTGTTCAGTACTCGTTCCGCGTAGCAGCAGTGAACGAGGGTGGCGAGAGCTTCCCCTCGGAGGAGATGACCGCTTGTCTGTATGAGAATCAGCGTCCCGTGCTGATCGTCAATGGCTTTACCCGCGTTGCAGCTCCCTTGTTCTTTGATGAGGGCGAGATGGCAGGTGTAGCTTGGTGGGAGGACGAAGGCGTTGCCGACAATATCAATACCTATTGGGTAGGTAAGCCTTACGACTACTACCGCGCAAACGATTGGCTCGATGACGACTGCCCGGGTTGGGGCGCAAGTGGCTCGGAGGGCTTCAATGTAGTCGTTGCGGGTAACAAGTTCAACTTCACTACCGTTCACGGTAAGGCATTGGCAGGCATCGGTCGCGGTTTCGTATCGGTGAGCCGTGCAGCATTCGAGAACGAGAAGTTCAACGCAGCTCCCTATGCAGCAGTCGATCTGATTATGGGTGAGCAGAAGACCTCGCACCTCTACAATGTTGAGGTTGAGCCCGACTTTACGGTCTACACTCCCGCGATGATGGCAGCATTGCGCACGTTGCAGGATCTGAATGTTCCTCTGATGATCACCGGTGCATACGTAGGTAGCGACGCTGTGATCGAGAACAATAAGGAGGTGATCGACTTTATGAAGGAGGTTCTCCACTACCAGCAGCGCAACAACCATTCGAGCCAGACCGGTACGGTTATGTCGGTCGATGCTAAGCGCAATGGTTTCGCACTGCCCGCTTGTACGTTTATGACCAAGGAGGGTTACTCGCAGTATCGCGTTGAGGCCCCCGATGCGTTGGAGCCCGCCGATAAGAAGGGTATGCGCATCTACCGCTACTCGGATACGAGTATGAATGCAGGTGTGGCTTACGACGGCAAGCAGCGCATCGTAGTTCTTGGTTTCCCGTTTGAGTCGATCATCGGCGAGGCTGAGCGCGAAGGTGTTATGAACGGCATTATGAACTTCCTCGTTAAATAAACTGACTGAAAACTAATAATTTTTAAATATTAACCAACGGGGGCGAGTCGAAACGCCCGCCCCCAATCAAAAAACATCAAAAAACATTATGGAAAAATTGATTACCTGCTTTATCGCCAATGGTCCCGAGGCTGAGTTGGCAAAGACCAAGAGCCAGTTGGCAGAGAACGCAATCGTTGCTGAGGTGTGTGTTGCCGGCGATCTGAACAAGACCGAGACTCTGCGCAAGATCGCAGCTGAGGTTAAGACCGCTTACACCATGTTCTACACCAAGCCGTTGGCATTGCAGATGGGTTACTACTCGTTGGATCGTTTCGTAGAGGTAGCTGAGAACACCGACGCTGCAATGCTCTACTCGAACTACTACGAGTGCAAGGAGGGTAAGACCACCGCTCACCCCGTGATTGACTATCAGGCAGGTTCGTTGCGTAACGACTTCAACTTCGGTTCGGTATTGGTAGTTAAGACCGACAAGCTGCGCAAGGCAGTTGAGGCTATGGACGTTGATTACGAGTTCGCTGCAATGTACGATCTGCGTTTGAAGCTGTCGTTGCAGGGCGAGATTATGCGTCTGGCAGAGTTCCTCTATACAGAGGTTGAGATGGATACCCGCGCTTCGGGCGACAAGATGTTCGACTATGTGAACCCCGCTAACCGCGCCGTTCAGATCGAGATGGAGAAGGCTTGTACTCAGTACTTGAAGGACGCAGGTGCTTACCTGGAGCCCAAGTTCGAGGATATCGACTTCACCGAGTGCGACTTCCCCGTTGAGGCATCGGTTATTATCCCCGTTCGCAACCGCGTTCGTACCATCGCTGACGCTGTTAAGTCGGTTTTGATGCAGAAGACTTCGTTCCCCTTCAACCTGATCGTTGTTGACAACCTGTCGACCGACGGTACTACCGAGATCTTGAAGGAGTTGGCTGCAACTGACGACCGTCTGGTACACATCATCCCCGAGCGTGAGGATCTGGGTATCGGTGGCTGCTGGAACCGCGCTATTATGGACGCACGTTGCGGTAAGTTCGCAGTGCAGCTCGATAGCGACGACCTCTACATCGACGAGAACACCTTGCAGAAGGTTGTAGATGCATTCTACGAGCAGAAGTGTGGTGCAGTTATCGGTTCGTACAAGATCGTTAACTTCCAGCTCGAAATGCTGCCCCCGGGCATTATCGATCACCGCGAGTGGACTCCCGACAATGGTCGCAACAACGGTCTGCGTATCAACGGTTTCGGTGCTCCCCGTGCATTCTACACTCCGATGTTGCGTTCGATCAAGTTGCCTAACACCAGCTACGGTGAGGACTACGCAGTTGTTCTGTCGATCTCGCGTAAGTACCAGATCGGCCGTATCTACGAGCCTCTGTACCTGTGCCGCCGTTGGGAGGACAACTCGGACGGTAACCTCTCGATCGAGAAGGAGAACAGCAATAACCTCTTCAAGGATCGCGTACGTACCATCGAGTTCTTGGCACGTCAGCGTATGAACAAAAAGAACTAATCGAGGGCTATGTTGCAGCAGAAGGTAAAAGAACTCTTCGCTTCGCAGTTGGAACAGTGGCCTATGGCACGCCGTAACTTCGACGACCTGAATTCGGTTCAGGTCGCCGAAGTGCGTTTTGATGCTTGCCGTATGCCTGTCACGTTCAATGCGGGTCGTATCCGTTCGACAGCGGCTAAGGTCGACAAGAAGACCATCGCTGAGCGTCGTTGCTTCCTGTGTGGCGAGAACCGCCCCGCAGAGCAGGAGGGTATCGAGTATGGTCGCTACACAATCCTGATCAACCCCTTCCCCATCTTCAAGAACCACTTGACTATTCCCGATAGCAGCCATACCGACCAGCTGATGAATGCTGAGCGTATGGGCGAGATGTTGGATCTGGCTCACGATCTGTCGGATTGGGCAATCTTCTACAATGGTCCCAAGTGTGGTGCATCGGCTCCCGACCACTTCCATTTCCAGGCAGGTGATCGCGGTGTGATGCCCGTTGAGGAGGAGATCAAGAAGGCTGACAAGGTGCTCTACAAGTCGGAGAAACTGACAGTGAAGACCATCGACAACTACGTTCGTAAGGTTGTGATCCTCGAAGGTAAGGAGCGCGACGTGCTGACCGAGGCTGTCGAGAAGGTTATGAAAGCAGTAGGTGAGGTTGTTGTACGCGAGCCCGAACCGATGGTTAATATTATTACGGTATGGGACGAGAGCGAGTGGCGTGTGGCAGTGTTCCCGCGTCGTGAGCACCGTCCGTCGCAGTTCTTCTTGGAGGACGAGACCGCAAAGATCGTATTCAGCCCCGGTGCTGTCGATTTCGGTGGTATTCTGATCCTGCCGCGTAAGGAGGACTTCGATCGTCTGCAAGTCGAGAAGGAGACTATCGCCGATATGTTCGGTCAGTTGTCGTTCACCGATGAGCAGTTTGCTGAATTAACTGATAAAATTGCAAAATTTAGCCTATGAAACTTTCAGTAGGTATTATGTTTTCGCCCACCATCAGCTTCTGCTTGAAGGGTGCATTTGAGTGCGCGGGCGAGCGTTTCGAGGGTCAGGGCACGGTAAAGTTGGCTGAGGGTGGCGCAGTGCTGACCACCGCAGCAGGCGAGCGTAAAGTTGCGCTGCCGTTGGAGTTTACCCCCGTTGATTATGAGTCGGCAGAGTTCGAGTTGCAGGACGTAGTGATCGGTATCAACTTCCATTGGGAGCGTAAGGAGAATCAGTCGTTCCGTGGCGCATTGCGCTTCATCGAGGAGGACGAGAAACTGACCGCAATCAATGTTTTGGATATCGAGGACTATCTTTTGAGCGTAATCTCGTCGGAGATGAGCGCAACCTCGTCGTTGCAGCTGTTGAAGGCTCACGCAGTTATCTCGCGTAGCTGGTTGATCGCGCAGATCGAGAAGTCGGCTGAGTTGGAGCAGGCTAAGGCTGATTATAAGACCGAGACCCGCACCGACGATGAGTATGTTCGTTGGTTCGACCGCGAGGATCACACCAATTTCGACGTGTGCGCTGATGACCACTGCCAGCGTTATCAGGGTATCAACCGCGCATCGACCGAGGTTGTTCGTCAGGCTATTGCCGAGACGCGCGGTGAGGTTGTGGCATACAACGGCAAGACCTGCGACGCACGTTTCTCGAAGTGCTGTGGCGGTGTAGCCGAGCGTTTTGAGAATGTTTGGGAGCCGGTTGTTCACCCCTATTTGACAAAGGTTTACGACGCAGCGGTTGAGGATCCTTCGTGGGATCTGACCGTCGAGGAGCAGGCTCGCAAGTGGATCACCACTTCGCCCGAGGCATTCTGCAACACGACCGATGCTAAGGTTCTGTCGGAGGTGCTCAACACCTACGACCAGGAGACTCAGAACTTCTATCGTTGGACCGAGGAGTTCACTCAGGAGGGTCTGTCGGATCTGATCCGCGAGCGTCTGGGTATCGACTTCGGTACTGTGACCGATCTGATCCCCGTTGAGCGTGGTGTTTCGGGCCGTTTGATCAAGTTGAAGGTTGTAGGTACCAAGCGTACGATGACCATCGGCAAGGAGTTGATCATTCGCAAGGCCTTCTCGCGTTCGCACCTCTACTCGTCGGCATTCGTAGTTGATCGTCGCGAGGACGGTGGTTTCATTCTGCGTGGTGCAGGTTGGGGTCACGGTGTAGGTTTGTGCCAGATTGGTGCCGCAGTGATGGGCGCTAAGGGTTACAACTATCGCGAGATTTTGGAGCACTATTTCCGTGGTGCGAAGATCGAGAAGAAGTATTAATCGAAACTCAAAACTTAATTTCATAAGAAATGAACGAAACAAAGAAATTCTGGGGTAGCCCGATGACGTGGATTCCTACGTTGTACTTTGCGCAGGGTATCCCTTACTTCATCGTGAACAACATCTCGGTAATGATGTTTACCAAGATGGGTGTACCCAATGGCGAGATGGCTCTGTTCACCTCGTTGCTCTATCTGCCCTGGTCGCTCAAACCGTTCTGGAGCCCCTTCGTAGATATTTTCAAGACCAAGCGTTGGTGGACTATCTCGATGCAGATCCTGATGTCGTTGGCATTTATTCTGTTGACGCTGACCATTCCGCGTCCCGATGTTGAGATGATTGCTTCGGGTCAGACTCCGATCAGTATGTTTACCATCACACTGTTGCTGTTCGTTGTTACGGCATTTGCGTCGGCAACCCACGATATCGCAGCTGACGGTTTCTATATGTTGGCTCTCTCGTCGGGTGATCAGGCTCAGTTCGTTGGTATCCGTTCGACCTTCTACCGTCTGGCATCGATCTTCGGTCAGGGTGTATTGGTATGGTTGGCAGGTGTTATCGAGACCAGCACGGGCGATATTCCCAACTCGTGGAGAATTACGATGCTCGTTACTGCTGTAATTTTCAGCTTGGTAACCTTGTATCACACCTTCATTGTTCCTCGTCCGACGACCGATACTTCGTCGCTCAAAGGCGAGAAGGCAACCGTGGGCGCTATCTTCAAGGAGTTTGGTCGTACGTTCAAGACCTACTTTATGAAGCCCGGTGTGGTTCTGGCAATCGTATTTATGTTGCTTTACCGTCTGCCTGAGGCATTCCTGTTGAAGCTCTGTATGCCCTTCTTGGTAGCATCGCGCGATGTAGGTGGTCTGGGTATGTCGACTGCAAACGTAGGTCTGGCATACGGTACTATCGGTGTGATCTTCCTGACTCTGGGTGGTATCTTGGGTGGTATCTTCGCGTCGCGCCTGGGCTTGAAGAAGTCGTTGTGGGTGATGGCAGCTTGTATGACCCTGCCTTGCTTGACCTTCGTATATCTGTCGATGGCTCAGCCTACTAACCTGGTTGCTATCTCGACTGCAATCGCTATCGAGCAGTTCGGTTATGGCTTCGGTTTCACCGCTTATATGCTCTATATGATGTACTTCTCGGAGGGCGAGTTCAAGACTTCGCACTACGCGATCTGTACAGCATTTATGGCACTGAGTATGTTGCTGCCGGGTGCAGTTGCAGGTTACATTCAGGAGGCTATCGGTTACGTTAACTTCTTCTGGATGGTTATGGTTTGCTGCATTGGTACGCTGTTCGTATCGGTATTGGCTTACCGTAAGATCGATCCTACCTACGGCAAGAAATAGTCTATCGAGGTGATTTCTGCGTTACGCTCGGTTGCGCTTTCCTTACATACGCCGAGTATGCTGCGGTGGCGCAAACTTCGCAAGCCTGGAGATCCCTCTCGATATACAATTTCAAACATATCAAAGCAAGTCCGCTTGACCCGCAAGGGTTGGGCGGGCTTTTTTTATATATAATAGGTATAATATTTCGTGTGCGAGATTCGTTTTTGTGGTGGCGAATTGTTATCTTTGTAAGATTAAAAGATAAAATAGAACTATGCTCGAACTTTTCGAAAAATACAAGAAATATCTGCCCGCGGCAATCGGTGTTGTGGCTGCGGTGCTCATCGTTGTGACGTGGATTTTGTGCCCGAGTGGCGTTGTTGAGGAGCAACCCGCCGAGCCCGAACACAAACTGATTATCTATGGTATTGTGGCCGATAGCCTGACGCTCGAAACGGGCGAGATCGCTGACGGTCAGACGATGGGAGCGCTGCTGGGTGGCTATGGCGTGAGCGCACAGATGGTCGATAAACTGAACACCGCTTCGCAGGATATTATGCCCCTGAACAAGGTGCGAGCAGGCCGTCCCTATACCGCCTTTATCGAGGAGGATACGACGGCAGGCGTGCGTACGCTGCGCCACCTGGCCTACGAGAAGAATGCGATTGACTATGTCGTATTCAACTTTATGGCCGATTCGGTGTCGGTGGTCGAGGGCGCAAAGGAGGTGACAACAATCCGTGAGCGCGATACGGTGACCATCACCTCGTCGCTTTGGGGCGCAATTATGGAGGCAAACCTCCCGTTCGAGCTGGCAGCCGAGATGGAGGATATCTACCAGTGGTCGATCGACTTCTTCTCGATACAGAAGGGCGACCGCTTCACGGTGATCTATGACCGCCAGATGGTCGATACGGTCGATGTGGGGTTGGGTCGCGTTTGGGGCGCCGAGTTTGTGCAGGGCGGCAAGTCGTACTACGCAATCCCCTTCAAGCAGGGCGAGAAGATCCAATATTGGGACGAGCAGGGCAACTCGCTGCGTAAGGCTCTGCTGAAAGCTCCGCTCAAATATTCGCGCATCTCGTCGCGCTTCACCTATCGCCGTCTGCATCCCGTTCATCGCGTCTATCGTGCCCATACGGGTGTCGATTATGCAGCTCCGTCGGGCACGCCCGTTGTGGCTGTGGCTGATGGCGTCGTGGTGTTCAAAGGCTGGGGCGGTGGCGGCGGCAATACGCTGAAAATCAAGCACGCCGGCAACCTGCAATCGGGATATCTGCACCTGCGCGGTTATGCGAAGGGTATCAAGCAGGGTAGTCGTGTGGGTCAGGGCGATGTGATCGGATATGTCGGTTCAACGGGTACGTCGACCGGTCCGCACCTCGACTTCCGTCTGTGGCGCAACGGCACGCCGATCGATCCGTTGAAGGTGCCTTCGGAGCCCTCGGAGCCGATCAAGAAGGAGAACATTGAGCCGTTCGAGTATGTTCGTGAGCGCATTATGGCCGAGTTGCGAGGCGATTCGATTGCCGTAGAGGATATTATTGTTCAACTCGATTCGCTACCCGTGCATGTGGCCGAGCCGACCGAAGAGGCGATTGCTGAGAACGTAAAGGAGGAAAAGAAGTGATGACGGAGCGTGTAGGTATAGTCGTTGTTGCGGGTGGTAGCGGCAGCCGTATGGGAGCTGCAATGCCCAAGCAATTTCTGGATATTGCGGGTCGCCCCGTATTGGTGCGAACCATCGAGCGTATGCGCGAGGCACTGCCCGAGGCCGAGATCGTTGTGGTGTTGCCTGAGGCGCACGTAGAGCTGTGGCGCGAGTGCTATGCCAAGGCTGAGTGTCGGGTTGAGCACCGTGTGGCGCTGGGAGGTGCGACACGTTTCGACTCGGTGGCATCGGGTATTGCGGCGCTGAGCGACGATTGCGAGTTGATTGCAGTGCACGACGGAGTGCGCCCGATGTTGTCGGTGGAGATGATCCGCCGAGGGGTTGCGTGTGCTGCCGAAAATGGGGCTGCGGTGCCTGTGATTGCGGTTGTGGATTCGATTCGTGAGGTGGACTCTGAGGGCTCGCACGCGGTCGATCGTAGTCGCTTGCGCGCGGTGCAGACTCCGCAGGTGTTCCGTTCGGATCTGCTCCGAAAGTCATACGAGATTGTCGGGGCGAACTTGGAGGATCGTTCGAAGGCTACGGACGATGCGTCGGTGGTCGAGATGGCGGGCTACAAGGTTGCGCTCTATGAGGGCGAGCCGCAGAACTTGAAACTTACTACGCCGACCGATCTGAGTGTGGCGGAGGTGATTTGGGCAAATGGAGCAAATCTTTAAATATACGTTTGGGCGTCGAATCCGCTGGGCGTCAATCGGGGTACTTGCCTTGATTGTGGCGGTGGTTTTTGCGCTCTATCTGCTCTACGACGGAGGGTATATCTCGATGTGGTTTTTGAGTGTGACGGTGGCTGTTGTCGCGTTGTGCGTGCTGTCGATACCGCGCCATATCCGCATCGATGAGGCCTCGATCGAGATCCACTGCATACTCGAAATGACCGAGATCGAGTTGATCGACGTGGCTTCGGTTGAGCGCGTCGAACGCCAGCAGATCAAGTGGTTAGTGCCAACGCTGGCGAGTTACGGACTGTTCGGCTACTATGGCTACTATCTCAACCTGCGCACGTTGGATAGGGTGCACGTCTATGCAACGAAGTGGAGCGATCTGGTGATGATTACCGACAAGTACGAACAGCAATTCTTGGTGTCGTGCGACGATCCCGAACAGTTGATTTCGGCGATCGAAAAGGCGCGTATGGGAGCGCTCGAAGCGTTGCGTCAGGCACGTTTGGAGGAGGGCGAATAATCGCCGAAAAATCACTAAATTACATCACAAAATGATCGTTTCGGCTGTTTTTGAGGTCGAAGCGGCGAGTTATGTGCGAATTGATGGCTCGAAAGTTTGGAAACTATTGCAAAATTTTCTATCTTTGGACAATTTGTGAATAGTATGGTTAAGACGAACCCGTGGTTTGCGCCGTTGGCGTGGCTCTATAAGATGGCGATTTCGTTTCGTCATCGCTTGTTCGATTGGGGTATTCTCCCGACCGAGCGGTTCGATATACCGATTGTTTGCATTGGAAATATCACGGTAGGCGGCACGGGTAAAACCCCAATGGCTGAGATGGTCGTCGGTCATTTGAGCCAATCGTTCAAGGTGGCACTCATCTCGCGCGGTTATGGTCGCAAGACCAAGGGTTATATCGAGGTGCAGCCAGATGTCCACTATATCGAGGTGGGCGACGAGCCGAAGATGATCAAGATGAAGTTCCCCGATGTGCCGGTTGTGGTGTGTGAGGATCGCGTGGCGGGTATCAAGCGTCTGCGCGAGGAGCACCCCGAGGTGCAGGTGGTGGTGATGGACGACGGCTTCCAGCACCGCTATGTCGAGGCTCAGATCAATATCATTATGGTCGATTACACGCGTCCGGTCTATGAGGATAAGTTCCTGCCGGCGGGTCAGTTGCGCGATCTGCCGTCGCAGTTGTATCGTGCTCAGTACTTTATCGTTACGAAGTGCCACGACGACTTGACTCCGATCGAGCGCCGACTGCTCAAAAAGGATTTCCTGCGCTATCCCTACCAGAGCCTCTATATGACGGGTATCGAGAGTGGTGCTCCCTGCCCGATCTTCCCCGAGGACGCCCCCGCAGCTGTTGAGTATGGCTCGGAGGTTGTGTCGATGGCAGGTGTAGGTAACCCCAACCCCTTCCTCGAAGGTCTGCGCAAGCACTATCGCGTCATCGAGGAGCTGGTCTATGACGATCATCACGTCTATCGTCGCCACGATTTGCAGACTATGCTCGACGCGGCAGGCGAGCGTGGTGTGATCATTACGACCGAAAAAGATGCTGTGAAACTGCTCAATCGCAACAAGATTCCGGCTGAGCTGCGTTCGAGGCTCTATTATATTCCGATAAGTATCACATTCATAGGTAGTTCGCCCGCGGACTTCCTCCTAAAACTCGAAAACGATGTTAGAACAAATTAAAGCTACTGCCGAGTATATTCGCTCGCAGATTAACGAATTCGTCCCCGAAGTGGGCATTATCCTGGGCACAGGTCTTGGCGGTCTGGCCGAGAGCATCGATGTGAAATATTCGATCGAATATTCGACCATTCCCAATTTCCCCGTTTCGACCGTTGAGGGCCATAAGGGTCGCCTGATTTTTGGTATGTTGGGTGGCAAGCAGGTGGTTGCTATGCAGGGTCGTTTCCACTACTATGAGGGCTACACGATGCAGCAGGTGACCTTCCCCGTGCGCGTGATGAAGTTGCTCGGCATCAAGACTCTCTTCGTATCGAATGCAAGTGGCGGTATCAATACCTCGTTCCGTACGGGCGATTTGATGATCATCACCGACCATATCAACCTTATGCCCAATCCGCTGATTGGCAAGAATATGGCCGAGCTTGGTCCTCGTTTCCCCGATATGCACAACTGCTACGATAAGGATTTGATCGCTATGGCAACCGACATCGCGGCCGAGCACAACATCAAGTTGCAGTATGGTGTCTATGTAGGTGGCACGGGCCCGACCTTCGAGACTCAGGCCGAGTATCGTTATTTCAAGGCTATTGGTGGCGATACGGCAGGTATGTCGACCGTTCCCGAGGTGATCGTGGCGCGTCATATGTCGATTCCCGTGTTCGGTGTGTCGGTGATCACCAACTGCGGTCTGTCGGACGAGCTGGGTGACCACGAGGACGTTCAGCGTCAGGGCGCAAAGGCTGCCGAGAAGATGAAAACGCTCTTTATTGAGATGGTAAGTAAACTCTAAAACTTAGATAAACAGATGATTAACAAAGTAATATTGGTGGGTAACGTAGGTGCCGATCCCGAAGTTCGCACGCTCGAAAGTGGTGTTAAGACGGCACGTGTCCGCTTGGCTACGACCGAGCGTATATTCAATCGCCAGACGCAGGAGAGCGCCGAGCACACCGAGTGGCATACCGTGACTTTGTGGCGCGGTTTGGCCGATGTGGTTGATAAGTATGTCCGCAAGGGCTCGCAGATCTATGTCGAGGGCTCGTTGCGTACGCGCGAGTGGCAGGATCAGCAGGGCAACCGCCGTTTCTCGACCGAGATTCAGGCCGCAGAGTTGAAATTGCTGGGTCGTCGTGCCGAGGGTCAGCAGGGCGCTCCTCAGGGTGGTTATGCTCAGCCGAGTGCACCGCAGGGAGGCTATCAGCAGTCTGCATATGCAGCACCTCAGCCCGCTCCCGCAGCTCCGTCGATTCCCGCTGAGGAGCCCGACGATCTGCCGTTCTAAATCGGGTCACAATCAAAAAGTTAGGCCGCACTCCTTCGATGGGGTGCGGCCTAATTCGTTTCGAGCGGATCGGACTATTGCTCCTTGATGCAAGCGTTATAGATTGCGTTGGCGAGGGCCTTCACGAAGCTCTTGTCGGGATTCCAGACGTAGCCGTTGGTCATCGCAACAATGCCCCAACCGTCGGCAGGACTCCATATCATAATGCTGTTCAGACCGTAAGCGCTACCCGTATGACCGACGGGGTAGTTGCCCGCTACGTTGTACTTCTCGTCGTCGATATAGTTGACAAACTCCTCTAAGCAAAGACCATACTGATCCTCGCCCTCCTTCTGCTTGTACCATACGGGGGTCTGCATCAGCTTCGAGCTCTCCTCCGAGATCAGGCGTACGCCGTTATACTCGCCATAGTTCATATGCATCATCATATAGATAGCCAGGTCGTGTGCCGAGATCTTCACGCCACCTGTGGGCGAGAAGCGGGGTGCCGAATAACCCATCACGTAGTCGGGCAGATACTCAGCCACGCTGCGATATGCGCTGGTCGACTCGACGTACTCGCCATTGCGGAAGTTGTAGAGCTTGGCCAACTTGGTCGAATCGAGCAGATCGACGTTGTGACCACCCGTCAGACCGAGGCGGTTGATGACGTTCTCCTTGACATATTGGTCGAAACGCACGCCCGAAACCTTTTCGAGGATCGTGCCTGCGAGGTTCAGACCGAGATTTGAGTAGTTGTAACCCGTGCCCGGCTCGTACTCGAAGAACGAAGCCGCGCAATCGCCCGAGATCTCAGGATTGAGGTGATCGAGCGTCGAGTAATCGGCCTGGTCGCGGATACTTGCCGTGTGCGACAGCACCATTCGCAGCGTGATCGGGGTGTCGGGGAAGTGGGGGTTGCGGATTGTGAAGCCAATCAGGTCGCTAATGTCGTCATCGAGCGTGATGATGCCCTGCTCGACAAGCTGCATCAGCGAGGTTGCCGTAAACGATTTCGAGATCGAGGCAATTCGCATAAGGTCGTCGTTTGCGAGCGGAGTTTTGCTTTCCAGATCCTTGTAGCCGAACGATTTGTTATAGACAATCTCGCCATCTTTGACTACGGCAGCCGAGATACCGACAGCCTGAAACTCTTCGAGCACGGTCTGGATAGCCTGATCGGTCTGCTCGGTGGGGAATGTCGAGCAACTCGACATCAGCAGCGCTGCAATGGCTGCTATCGACATAAACAGTTTGTTGATACGCATATTGGTTTGTTTTTTAGGTTAATATTCTACCTCAAAATTAGGAATTTTCCGCTGAAAATGAAAATGTTTTGAACAAAAAATTAGGCCGCCCCGCGTGGAGCGACCTAATCTCTATCGAAACCTCAATGGGAGGATTAGCCCAGCTTGTTAGTGCCCTCGACGATCTTACCCATCGACCATACGCACTGTACCTCCAAAGCCTTGTTGTACATTACGATATCGGCGTCCTTGCCCTTTTCGAGCGTACCCTTGCGGTCGAGGATGCCCATAATGCGTGCGGGGGTCTCCGACGACATACGCACTGCGTCCATCAGAGGAATATCGGCCTTGAATACCATCGTGCGGAGCAGACGGTCCATCGTTGCGATACTACCTGCCAGAGCCGAGCGGTCAGCCAGCTTGCAGACACCGTCCTCGATAATCACGCGGGGGTCGAATGCCACCTGCGAGTCGCTTGCAGCGCAAGCCAGTGCGTCGGTGATCAGAGCGGTGTTCTCTACGCCCTTGATCTTGTGGACCATACGCAGGATCGGAGCGGGAACGTGAATGCCGTCAGCAACCAACTCAACGGTCATATCGTCGAACAGGTAGATACTCTCGACCGTACCTTCGTACTTGTACTCGCCACGCTTGTGGAAACCGGGCATAGCGTTGTAGAAGTGGGTTGCGTGCGAGTAACCTGCGTTGTAAGCAGCCAGCACGTCGCCATACTCAGCCTTGGTGTGGCCGATCGACGCCAGAACACCCTTCGAGGTGATGTGGCGACCGAACTCGATAGCACCCGGCAACTCGGGAGCAGCGTCCCAACGCTTGATGCAGTTGGTCTCTTCGAGCAGGGGAATATACTCAGCGGGATCGGGATTCTTGATATTCTCGGGCAGCTGACCACCGGCCATCACCATATTGAAGTAGTGACCTTCGAGGTGCAGACCCATAATGGGACTATCCTTCTCGGCCATCAGCTTCTCGGTCGTAGCCACCGCAGCGCGGATCATCGGCATAGTCGACGACGAGAGGGTGGGGTAGAAAGCCGTGGTACCATATTTCATATGAGCAGCAACTGCTGTGCGGAAAGCCTCCTCGGTGCCCTCCATAAAGTCGCTACCGCCACCACCGTGAGCGTGAATCTCGATACCGCCGGGAACAACGTACGAGCCCTGAGCGTCGAAAATCTCGGCACCGACAACTTCGAGGTTGGTGTCAGAGATCTCGACGATCTTACCGTCACGAACGAATACCGAGCAATCTTTTTTCCAACCCGACGGGGTCAGAACATTACCATTAATAATTCTTGTAAGCATAGTGTTATCTGTTTAATTTATCATATTTTTCCGAGCATAAAGGTACGCACTTTTTTCCAAACTTGGACCAAAAACGCTATAAAAAATAACGATCCCTCCATAACAAAAATTGATACCTGCTGTTTTTTGGTTTGTTGGTTTGCAAAATGGGGTGGCAAATGGGCTTTATCTGCCGAAATATTCGGTCGTTTGGCGAAAATTTCGTTACTTTGCAGATTCTTAGCACGAAAGGCAATGTGGTATGCAATTTGTGTTACTAAGAGTGGTATGAACGAAATAAAATAAAAACGAAATAGATTATGAGCAAGCAAGAAGTTTATAACGAGGAAGTTAAGCCCGAGGAGGGCTTCGCCGAAGGCGATGTTGAACCCAACTGCGAGGGTCAGTCGTGTGCCAATATGGCAGATGATGACACTTCGGCGGTTGACGAAATGGCAGACCAGACCGACGCTGACCCCATCGATGAGGCAGCAGAGGCGTTGGCAAAGGCTGAGGCAGATGCTACCGAGTGGCGCGATAAGTATCTGCGTTTGCAGGCCGAGTTCGACAACTATCGCAAACGTACGCTCAAAGAGAAGATGTCGCTCGTGGAGTCGGGTGGCGAGAATGTGATCAAGGCTCTGTTGCCCGTAGTCGATGATGTCGATCGTGCGCTGGCAGCGATGGAGAAGAGCGACGATGTCGAGGCATTGCGTGGCGGTGTTCGACTCATCTCGCAGAAGTTCAACGAGGTAATGCGTCAGCAGGGCGTCAGTGAGATCGAAGCAGTCGGTAAGGAGTTCGACGTTGATCATCACGAGGCTGTTGCCCGATTTCCCATTGATGGTAAGGCCTCAGGCGAGATTATCGATGTGGTTCAGAAGGGCTACAAGTTGGGTGAGAAGGTTATTCGCTATGCGAAGGTAGTTGTTGCAGAGTAAACTATAAACTGAAAAACAAGACGATCATACCCGTCACGGCGGGGTGGTCAATGAGATAAGATGGAAAAACGAGATTACTACGAAGTGTTGGGTGTCGAGCGTAATGCCAACGCCGACGAGATCAAGAAGGCCTACCGCAAGGCGGCTATCAAGTATCACCCCGACAAGAACCCGGGCGATAAGGAGGCCGAAGAGAAATTCAAGGAGGCTGCCGAGGCTTATGACGTGTTGTCGAATCCCGATAAGCGTGCGCGCTACGATCAGTTTGGTCACGCAGGTATGAACGGTTCGGCTGCGGGCGGTGGCTTTGGTGGTTTTGGTGGCGGCTTCTCGATGGAGGATATCTTCTCGCAGTTTGGCGATATCTTTGGAGGTCACTTTGGTGGCGGTTTTGGCGGATTTGGCGGCGGTGGTCGCGGCCAGTCGGTCAATCGCGGTAGCGACCTGCGAGTGAAGGTGAAGCTGACGCTGGCCGAGATCGCAACGGGCACAACCAAGAAGATCAAAATCAATAAGACCGTAGCCTGCGATGCGTGTGGCGGCTCGGGTGCTAAGACGGCCAACGACTATAAGACCTGCTCGACCTGTAATGGTGCGGGCTATGTGACGCGTGTCGAGAATACATTCTTTGGCCGTATGCAGACGCAGGGCGTATGCCCGACCTGCGGTGGCGAGGGTAAGGTCATTTCGGATCCTTGCACCAAGTGTAACGGCGAGGGTACGGTACGTGGCGAGGAGGTTGTCGAGATCCGTATTCCCGCAGGTGTGGGTGCTGGTATGCGCCTCAATGTGTCGGGCAAGGGTAACGCTGCGCGCCACGGTGGCGTGAATGGCGACTTGCAGGTGCTGATCGAGGAGATCCCCTCGGAGGACTTCGTACGCGACGGTAACGACCTGATTCACAACCTCAATATCCCCGTTACGACGGCTCTGCTGGGCGGCAATGTTGAGGTGCCGACCATCGATTCGCGCGTGAAGATCAAGATCGATGCAGGTACCCACGCCGGCAAGGTGTTGCGTCTGCGTGGCAAGGGTCTGCCCGACGTGAATGGCTATGGTCGAGGCGATATCCTGATTGTGGTCGATCTGACCATTCCCTCGAAACTCTCGAAGGAGGAGCGCACGCTGGTTGAGAAGCTGGCCGAGCAGCCCTCGTTCAAGGAGGCCGAGCCGGTGAAGAATCAGAATATCTTCGAGCGAATGAAGAATTTCTTCCAGTAGTGGAGCAAAAGCTGGTGGGCAGAGGTTGCTCATCAGCGCAAAAAAATGTATATTTGGCAAAAAGTTAAAGCGATATGTTAGGATTTTCACCATTTAAGAAACACGCCAATCAGTTCAACTACACACCTCGCTACTACGACCCCGAGTTGGAGGCATTTCGTGAGCGTCGTGCCGAGCGCGGCGAGCAGACACCCGAGGAGAGCAAAGGCGAGAATGTCTATGTGGCTGGCGAGTATATTCGCCGTCGCCGTGAGGCTCGTAACGAGCAGCGCCGTCAGGAGGATGCGGCTCGCAAGACACGAGGTATGATCCGTATGTTGATTATGATTGTGGTGGTGGCGCTTGTGATATTTGTGGTTGTGCCCCGCGTAGCCGAGATGTTCGATCTGGCCAAGCAGAATACGGCAGTGCAGAGCGCACCTGCCGAGGAGGAGTTCGACCCCTACCGCCCGATTCGAGTGGTGCCTAACGATTACCAAGGCGAATAAGCTGACAAGAGAACTATGGCCGATCGAATTAAACTGCTACCCGAAGTCGTTGCTAATCAGATTGCAGCGGGCGAGGTCGTGAATCGACCTTCGTCGGTTGTCAAGGAGATGATGGAGAATGCGATCGATGCGGGGGCGAGCACCGTGACGGTGAATTTTGTTGATGGCGGTCGCGATCTGATCCAGATTGTGGACGATGGTTGCGGTATGTCGCCTACGGACGCACGTATGGCCTTCGACCGCCACGCTACGAGCAAAATTGCTTCGGTCGATGATATCTATCAACTCCATACGTTCGGTTTCCGAGGCGAGGCGTTGGCGTCGATTGCGGCGGTGGCGCAGGTGGAGTTGAAGACGCGCCAGGCGGGTGATGAGTTTGGCACTCAGGTCTTTATCAATGGCGGTGAGTTCGACAAACAGAAGCCGTGTGGTTGCTCGGTCGGTTCGCAGTTCTTTGTGCGCAATCTGTTCTATAATGTTCCGGCACGTCGTCGATTTATGGAGAAGAGCACGACATTGGCACGCCAGATTCGTGACGAATTTGAGCGTGTGGCGTTGTGTAATCCGCAGATTGCCTTCAAGTTGTATAACAATCAAGCCCCGATCTACGACCTCGATCGCTCGAATCTTCGTGGTCGAATAGTCGATGTTGTGGGCAAAAACATCAAGAATAATCTGTTGGAGGTGTCGGCCGAGACGTCGCTGGTGAAGATCGAGGGCTTTGTGGGTCGTCCTGCGGCGGCAAAGAAGAGTTCGTACAAGCAGTTCCTGTTTGTGAATGGTCGCTACTTCAAGTCGCCCTATTTCTATAAGGCGGTGATGAAGGCCTACGAGAAGTTGATTCCGGCACAGACCCAACCCGATATTTTCCTCTATCTGACGATCGATCCCGAGCGTATCGATGTGAATGTCCACCCGCAGAAGACCGAGGTCAAATTCTCGGACGGCGAGGCTATCTGGCAGATAATCAATGCTGCGGTGCGCGAAACGTTGGCCAAGACGGGTGCGGTGCCTTTGATGGATTTCGATGACGAGGGCGCGATCGACATACCCGTTGCGGGACCGTCGAATCGAGTTTATAGCGAGCCCAAAGCGGCCCGAGTCGAGGGCTATAATCCCTTCCGCGAGGGCTATACTTCGGGTGCTACGGCAGGGCGTCGCTCGCAGGCCGATTTGTCGGATTTCGCAGGCGAGTATCGTGCCAAACCTCAGCACGAGAGCTATGATGTGTGGCAGTCGGATTCGCTGGTTGGTGCTGAGAGCGAGGAGTTTGCGATTGTCGAGAGTGGCGATAGCTTCCACGATTTTGTGTCGTCGGAACAACCTCAATCGATGAGCGAGGAGTTCGAGTTTGTCGAGAGCACCGACGCTGTTCAGCAGCAGTTCGATGTGGCGCAGGAGGCTCAGTTTGAGGACGTTATCACACTGCCCGAAACGCTGGCGGCAGCGCGTTATCGCGGTCGTCTGGTGGTGGTCGATTTGCGTCGTGCACGCGAGAGAGTCAGCTTCGAGGATTACGAAAAGATGCTCGGTGGCGGTTCGTCGGTGAGCCAGCAATTGCTGTTCCCCGAGCCGCTGGTGATGAGCAACGACGAGGTGCGACTGTTGCAGGAGTGTATGGACGATCTGTCGGCGATTGGTTTCGACCTGCGTGTGGTCGATGATTGCACGGTCGAGATGAGTGGCACACCGGCCGATATGGAGGGTGTCGAGATCGACCGTCTGCTCTACGATGTGATCCACTCGATTGCCGAGGGCGACTCGCCCGTGGCCGTGCGTCGTCAGCGATTGGCGGCGATGGTTGCCCAGCGTCGTGCAGCGGCAATGCGTGGAGTGATCGGCGTGGAACAGGCTGAGGCTCTGCTCGATAGATTGTCGAAATGCGAAAATGTGAGCTTTGCTCCGTCGGGCAAGGCGATAATGGTCGAGATCTCGGCGGGCGAAATTCGTTCGCGTCTGGGGTAGGAGGACCACAAGAGAAAAGCAAAAAAAGATTGAACGATGAATAACCAATTTGGACGTGGATATTTTGCCACGCCGCCCATAACCCTGAATTTGATCATTGCCAACTTCGTAGTGTGGTTGGCGTGTGCGATATTGCCCATCGGCGATGCGATTCGCGAGTATGGAATGTTGTATTGGATTGGTAGCGAGAAGTTTCACGCCTACCAATTCTTCACATATATGTTCCTGCACGCCGATTTTCAGCATATGTTCTTCAATATGTTCTCGCTGTGGATGTTCGGTCGCACGTTGGAGATCGACCTGGGTCCCAAGAAGTTTCTGACCTACTTCTTCGTGTGTGGCGTGGGCGCAGCGTTGTTGCATATGGGTGTTGCGGCTGTGGAGTGGCTCAACATCAAGTCGCAGGTGGCGGCTGAGGCAGCAGCGATGGGCGTGAGTGCGGCGCAATTAGCCAATAAGATCTTCACCAACCACGCGATGCTCGGTGCGTCGGGTGCGGTGATGGGTGTCGTGATGTCGTTCGGCGTGCTGCATCCCAATGCTATGGTGATGTTGATGTTCCCGCCGATCCCGATGAAGGCTAAGTGGTTCGTAGTCATCTTCTTGGTGATCGAGTTCTCGGCAGGTGTTGTGGGTGTGAGCGATAGTATTGCCCACTTTGCTCACCTGGGCGGAATGTTGTGGGGCTGGTTGCTGCTACGATATTGGAAGAAAACCCACCAAATCTACTTCTAACAAAATCTCTCGAAACTATGTCGGAATACTATTACGCATCGCCTAACGACTCGGATCGCCGCTCGTCGCGACGTTCGTTGGCGGGACGATTGTTCGATTTTGTGATGGTGATCATCTCGATCGTGGTGATGGTCGTGGTGTTGCTGTCGTATCTGGCACCGATTGTCAGCCCGCACCGAATGTGGATTCTGTCGTTGCTCGGTTTGGGAGCTCCGTTCAGCTATGCGCTGATGGTGCTGCTGATCCTCTATTGGGTGATGCGCTGGCGATGGAAGTATGCTCTGCCGCTGATTCTGGTGGCGCTGATAGGTGTGGGTAAGGTGTCGCGTTACTACCGCATTACGCCTATGCGCGACTACTCGGCACAACAATCGCCCGAACGTAGTTCATTCACGGTAATGACCTATAACATAGGCAATTTCAAGCCCTACTACGGTGATGATCAGGACCCTCAGCACGCTGTCGCAACGGGTGCTGCGGTCATCGACTCGCTGTCGCCCGATATCATCTGCTTGCAGGAGTTCCAGAGTACGCCTGCCTGCCCGCGCGAGATGTTCGATACGTTGCTCACGAGCCGCAAATATCGCGGATTGGTGTCGTTGCGACTGACGACTCACCCCAAGCTGGGTCACGGCGTGGGCAATGCGATCTATACGCGCTATAAGATCGTGCGCTCGGGTGTGATCGACAATGCCACGGAGCTGGATTCGACGGCTTGTATCGCTCAGTGGGCCGATCTGATGATTGGTGACGACACGGTGCGTGTGGTCAATAACCACCTGCGTACGACGATGATTACGCACGACGATCAGGAATATCTGGTCAGTGGCGACTTTATCGAGGACGGCTCGGGCGAGCGCGAGGGTAAGTTGCGATCGATTGCCGACCGTTTCCAACTTAACTCGCAAATCCGTGCCGATCAGGCCGATACCATATCGCGTTTTGTGGCTGCGTCGCCCTATCGTGTGATTGTTTGTGGCGATTTCAACGATGGCGCGATGTCGTATGCCTATCGCAAGATCGGTCGCCGTATGGACGATACGTTTGTCGAGGCGGCCCGCGGAATGACCAATACCTATCGCGGATTCTTCAATCTGTTGCGTATCGACTTCATTATGGTCGATCGTGAGTTTGAGGTTCAGTCGTACACCTCGCCGCGATTGGGCGTTTCGGATCACTATCCCGTGGTGTCGCGCCTGAAAATCCGACGTGACTAACCCTGCATAACACGAAAAAGCGAGCCAAGAGTTTGGACATTCGATCGAAAAGCGTTATCTTTGACAAATTAACCAAACAACACAAACTACTATGCTTGTCAAGATTTATCCGGTCAATCCGAGCGAAAAAGAGTTGGATAAGGTTGCCGATGTGCTGCGTCGCGGAGGCGTGATCATCTATCCGACCGATTCGATCTATGCCTTCGGTTGCTCGCTCCAATCGCCCAAAGCCATCGAGCGCTTGCGCACGATCAAATCCAAGAGTGAGGACTCGCTTTCGGTGATTTTCGATAGCATTTCGAGCGTATCGGAGTATTGTCGTGTTGATAATCTGACATTTAAATTGATGAAGCGCAACCTGCCGGGTCCCTTCACGTTCATTTTGAACACCTCGTCGAAGATGCCCGATCGCGCGTTGGAGAAACGCAAGAGCGTGGGTGTGCGTATTCCAGCCAACCCCATTGCACGTGCGATTGTCGAGCGTTTGGGTTGCCCGATGATTACCTCGTCGGTCAAGCGTCGCCCGACAGACGATGGCGACGAATATACGACCGATCCCGAGCTGATCGAGGAGCGCTACGAGAATCTGGTCGATTTGGTGGTCGATGGCGGCATTGGCGACAATGTGCCCACGACGCTGGTCGATTTGACCTCGGACGAGCAGGAGATTCTGCGTGAGGGTCGTGGTGAATTGCGTTAAGAATGAAGAAATTACAGAAAAGTGCAAACAGATATGAATAATAGTTATTTGTTTCGAGCATCGATTGCGGGCGCTGTGATTGGCGCTGTGTCGGTGGTGTTTGATATGATGCAGATCTGCTGCCCGTTCACGGGTTTGGGACTCATTGGTTTCATCGTGCCTGTGGTGCTGATTTGGTTCTACGCACGTCAGTACGCCATTTCGTGCGGTAAGGCAGGTTGCTCGTATGGTCAGGTGCTGGGATTCATTGCCGTAGCGATGATCTTTGCGGGTATTTTGTATGGTGCGATTAAGGCTGTGGCAGTCAATACCTTCATCGAGGAGCAGTACAAGGCTCTGCTGGGTCAGTCGATGGATATGATCAAGCAGATGGGCATTTACTCGAAGGCGCAGATCAAGCAGATGAACGGAATGATGAATACGATGCAGTTCAATCCGATCTTCATCGTCTTTTCGAGCATTTTCAGTATGGTGTTCAGCGGTGTGCTCTATGGACTTGTGATCGCAGCTTTCACACGTCGTGAGGCCGATCCGTTTGCCGAGGAGCCGCAGCAGAACGAAACAACCGAAAGTAATGAGTAATATTATGTTAGCAGATAGAATGCCTTGTCATATTTCGGTCGTTGTTCCGGTCTACAACGAGTATGAGTCGCTGCCCGAGTTGGAGCAGTGGGTCGATCGTGTTATGCACGAAAACCATTTTACGTACCAGCTGATTCTGATCGACGATGGCAGTAGCGACGAGTCGTGGGAGGTGATCGAACAGCTATCGGCTAAGAATGAGTCGGTTAGCGGCATTCGTTTCCGTCGCAACTATGGCAAGTCGGCTGCTCTCTATTGCGGTTTCGAGGTTGCAGAGGGCGAGGTTGTGATCACGATGGACGCCGATTTGCAGGACTCGCCCGATGAGATTCCCGCACTCTATAAGATGATCGTGGAGGAGGGTTACGATCTGGTTTCGGGCTGGAAGAAGGAGCGCCACGACCCCATTGGCAAGCGTTGGCCGAGCAAGTTCTTCAATGCGACGGCGCGTGTGGTGTCGGGCATCAAATTGCACGATTTCAACTGCGGTTTGAAGGCCTATCGCAATAAGGTGATCAAGAGTATCGAGGTCTATGGCGAGATGCACCGCTATATTCCGATATTGGCAAAACAGGCTGGTTTCAAGCGCATTGGCGAGAAGGTGGTTTGCCATCGCGCTCGTAAATATGGCGTGTCGAAATTCGGCTGGGAGCGAATGATCAAGGGCTACCTGGATCTGCTTTCGGTGATGTTTATGTCGAAGTTCGGTCGCAGCCCGATGTATTTCTTCGGCTCGCTGGGTACGCTGATGTTTTTGTTTGGTGGTGGCGCGGCTATCTGGATCGTGCTGCAAAAGGTTATCCGCCAGGCCAATGGCCTTGTTTGGCGCAGCGCAACCGATCAACCGTTGTTCTATCTCTCGCTGGTGGCAGTGGTGCTGGGTGTTATGCTCTTTTTGGCGGGATTTTTGGGCGAACTCATCAACCGCAACTCGTCGGATCGCAACAGCTATCTGATTGACGATGTGACGGGTGCGCTCGACGACGAAGATGTCTATATTGATTAAACGAAAACTGATAAATAATGATTCAACGAATTCAAACACTCTATCTGCTTGGTGTCGTGGTGCTCACGACGCTGATGATGTGTCTGCCGCTGGCCGAGTTTTTGTGTGGTGCGGAGACCTTCAACCTCTATGGCTACGGTCTGCGCTCGGTAGCGACGGGCGAGATCTACAAATCGACCATCTTTTTGGCGATTGTATTGGTGGCTGCGGCACTGTTGCCTTTGGTGAATATTTTCCTCTATAAGCGTCGAATGACCCAGATCCGTTACTGCATTGTGGAGTTTGTGCTGTTGGTTGGCGCGGTGCTGATGTTGGCGTTGCACTACTTTTTGTTCTATCGTGCATTTGCCGATTTCGATTTCCACGCACTGAGTATGAAGGTGACGATGTTGTTGCCGATTGCAGCACTGTTTCTTAACTATCTGGCGATGAAGGCAATCGCAGCTGACGAGGCGCTGGTTCGCTCGGTCGATCGAATCCGCTAAACGCCACAAATCGTTATAAGAAAAGCCACTCCGTCACCGGAGTGGCTTTTTTGTTTGTCGGTCAAATGCGAAATTCGCAGAATTTCGTCAAGTTCTGCGGCTCGGCCAAAAGGCCGACCCCCGCAGCCGCAGAACTTGGATAAAAAGAGAGCCACACTCGAAAGTGTGGCTCTAACTTAGGCGAATGAGCTCGACTCCTACTGCTCGACAACCGTAGCGAAGAAGTGCAGGTCGGCGTCGCTGTTATTGATCAGACTGTGCGAATGACCCTTGGGGCAGTAGTGGCACTGACCCGCCTCGACATCCTCGTATGCGCCGTCCATCAGCACCGTGCCGCGACCCTCGATGATGTGGATAAACTCGCAATTTGTGGTGTGGGTATGCACGCCAATCGATGCACCGCTGTGGAGCAAACCCTTCATAATCTTGCATTTATCGTCCATATATCGGCGTACGATAAACTCTTTCTCGCCACCGTTGAAGTGTTCGAGCACCTCTTCTGCGCGCTCTTTGAAATCGATAACCATAGTGTTAAAGTCGTTTAAGTTTTTCAATCTTTGATTACAAATTTACGAAAAAGTTTGGTTCATCAACTCTCTGCGCGATAAATTTTACCCAAAACCGACACCATTTGGTCCTAAAATTGCCCAAGTACTAACCGTAAACCAACTCAATGTCTGATTATGAAAAAGTTTATTGCCTATCCCATTGCTGTTGTGGTGTGCTTGGCGGTGGGTTATCTTTCGAGTCTGATTCAGGCTGACGCCTTGCGCGAGTGGTATCCGACCATTGTCCGATCGCCTCTGTCGCCTCCCAATATGGTCTTCCCGATCGTGTGGGGAGTGTTGTATGTGCTGATGGGTTTGTCGCTGGGCGAATGTTTCCGCACCGAGAATATGCGGGCAGTGCTGCCGTGGGTGTTGCAGCTAGCGGTGAATGTGTTGTGGTCGTTCCTGTTCTTCTGGTTGCGCGATCCGTTGCTGGGTGTGGTGGCGATGCTGCTGCTCATCGTGCTCACGATTTGGTATATGTCGTCGGCGGGACGCACATCGGCCTGGGCGGCGTGGCTGATGGTGCCCTATATGCTGTGGTTGCTCTTCGCTACCTATCTGAATTGGTATGTCTATGCCAATAACTAAACACGAACGAGCCTCACCCTGCAAACGGAGTGAGGCTCATTCATTTTCGCGCGCAAACGTCGCTACATCAGCAGTATAAGGCTTACGGCCATCAACGCCATACCGCATATCATACCCACGATCGAGGTATGGTTTTCGCCATATTGGTGGGCAGCGGGCAACAACTCGTCGAGCGAGATGAAGACCATAATTCCCGCCACGGCTGCGAAGGTGCAGTTCAGGAGCATTGGTCCCATCAGCGGCATCAGCAACAGATAGGCGGCAATGGCTCCGAGCGGTTCCGACAGTCCCGACATAAACGAGTACCAGAATGCTCGGCGGCGACTGCCCGTAGCGGCATAGATCGGCACCGACACGGCGATACCCTCGGGAATGTTGTGGATCGCAACGGCAACGGCAATCGCCGCACCCGTTTCGATCGAGCTGATACCCGACATAAAGGTAGCAATGCCCTCGGGGAAGTTGTGGATCGTGATCGCCAACGCCGTGAGCAGTCCCATACGATGCAGACGGTGGTTGTGGCGCGAGTCATCTTCGAGCTCCTCGAACGAGTGGAGTTCGTGTGGGTTCTCGGCCTCGGGCACAGCGCGGTCGATCAGATAGGCGATGAGCATACCGCCGAAGAAAGCCGCCGCAGCTATCAGTGCGCCCTGTTGCTCGCCACGCATTGCCTCCAACTCGACACGAGCCGAGTAGAGCATCTCCATAAACGACACGTAGATCATCACACCCGCCGAAAGACCGAGCGAAAAGGCCAGAAAACGGCGGTTGGTGTGCTTGGTCATAAAGGCGATGACGCTACCGATACCCGTCGCCAAGCCTGCTGCAAGCGTGATTGCGAATGCGTATATGACCTGCTGAGTCATAGCGGTTTAGTTTACTTTGAAGGGCATTTTGATTGCCGACAGGTCGCGGTTAGCCTTGTCGATTTTCTCGGCCAATTCGTCCTTGAAAGCCACCACCTTAGCCATCATTGCGGGGTCGCCGGCAGCCAGAATCTGAGTAGCGAAGATAGCGGCATTCTTAGCGTTGTCCAGAGCCATCGTAGCTACGGGAATACCTGCGGGCATTTGCAGAATCGAGAGCACCGAGTCCCAGCCGTCCATCGAGTTGCCCGACTTGATGGGCACACCGATTACGGGCAGGGGAGTCATCGCTGCGATTACGCCGGGGAGATGAGCTGCGCCACCTGCGCCTGCGATGATGACCTTCACGCCGCGCTCGGCTGCACCACGTGCAAACTGCTCAACCAGAGCGGGTGTACGGTGAGCCGACAGTGCGAGAATCTCGTAGGGAATCTCCATTGCGTCAAGATGTTTAGCGGCAGCCTCCATCACCTTCAAATCCGAGGTGCTGCCCATAATAATGCTAACTATTGGTGTCATATTGCACAAAATTTTTGAAATTTGATCGAAAGTTTGTAACTTCGCAAAGTTAATTGTTTTTTTACGAAACTCAAACGCAAAGTCTAACTCTTATCGAAATAAATCTATGAGTTGTAACAAGAATAGGGTCAAGTTGCACGACAAGACCTTCGAGGTGATGATCTCGGCCGAAGAGATCGACCGTGCGGTCGAAGCTGTTGCTGCGCAGATCAACGCCGACTATGCTGATCGCCAGACGCCTCTGTTTTTGGGCGTTCTGAACGGATCGTTTATGTTTATGTCCGACCTGATGAAGAAGGTCGATTTCAACTGCGAGCTGTCGTTTGTCAAGTTGGCGTCGTATGTCGGCACATCGACTACGGGTAAGGTGCAGGAGCTGATCGGATTGAAGAACAATATCGAGGGTCGCCACGTGATTGTGGTCGAGGATATTGTCGATACGGGTGAGAGCATCGAGCACCTGATGCGTTCGCTGTCGGGCCACAACCCCGCGAGTGTCGAGGTTGCTACGCTCTTCTTCAAGCCCAATTCGTACTCGAAGCAGATACCTATTAAATATAAGGCGTTGGAGATCGGCAACGAATTTATTGTTGGTTACGGTTTGGATTACGACCAGCTGGGTCGCAATCTGAAAGATGTATTTGTGGTAGTCAATGAGTAGTCGTCGTCCCGATACCGATTTCTGCGGAGGTCACCGCCTGCCGCTGGTCGAGGATTTCTACACCATTCAGGGTGAGGGATTTCACTCGGGCAAACCGGCATATTTCATCCGCTTGGGCGGTTGTGATGTGGGTTGCAGCTGGTGCGATGCCAAATATACGTGGAATCCGCTGAGCCACCCGCTGGTTGATACCGATGAGATTGTCGAGCGTGCCGCATCGTTCGAGGCGCAGGCGATTGTCATTACGGGAGGTGAGCCGCTGATCTATCCGCTCGATTACCTGACCGAGCGTCTGCACGCACACGGTTTGGCGATCTTTCTCGAAACGTCGGGCTCGCATCCGCTGAGTGGTAAGTTCGATTGGATCTGCCTGTCGCCTAAGCGCAAGCAACCGCCTTTGGCTGAGGCTTTTGCGGCGGCGAGCGAGTTGAAGGTGATTATCGAAACCGAGGAGGATCTGCGCTGGGCCGAGGAGTGCGCTGCGAAGGTTGGCGAGAGCTGTATGCTCTTTATGCAGCCCGAGTGGAGCCGTTCGGAGCAGATGACGCCGACGATTGTCGAGTATGTCAAGGCGCACCCGAAGTGGAACATCTCGATCCAGATTCATAAGTTTATGCATATTCCCTAATCGGCTATGAGTGAGTGGTATCGCACGAAGCGTTTTTGGATTATTGCTGTGGTTATCGCAGTGGTTGTGATCTCTTTGCTGTCGGGTCGTTATGTTGTTGAGTGTTTTCGCCTGCGACGCGATATTGCGGCATTGACCAAGGAGGTTGAGGCCTGCCGCGCGAAGATTGCCGAGGATAGCACGATGCTCGAAAATCTGCGATACGACGAGTATATCGAGGCCTATGCCCGCGAGCACTACAATCTGCAAAAGAGGAACGAAACGGTCTATATTATGAAGGATTAGGCTGCACGAATTGAGTAGTTTAAGGTCGCACTTTCCGAATGGAAGGTGCGACTTTTTTTGTGTCCGAAAATGCCCGAAAATGCCATCGTGGAGCGGTGCGTATCGCCCCAAAAGTTTCTCAAACTGTTGAAAACTCAATGTTCAAATGTTGATAACCTGCGATTTTTCGCCCTTCGCATTTCCCCAAATCTCTAAAAATAAGGCTCTAATGCTTTCTGCTCGAATGTTGAAAAATCGGCTGTTTGTGTTGAATAATTTTTAGTAACCCGTGGTGTCGGATTGTTGTACTTTCCGCTACGTTTTGTTATATTTGTGAGTTAAATTAGCCGAAAAATCTAAAATTGTAATCGAAATAATTAGAATTAATTAAAATTTTAACAAACAACTAAAAATCAAAGAGCTATGAAACATTTGAAACATTTGCTTTTCGCTCTGCCGATGTTGTTCATCGCGATGTCGTTTGCAGGGTGTAACACCGAGGAGGTCGATCCGGTCATTCCGGAGTTGGAGATCGCCGCGGAATTGACAGGCGAGGCTCTCGAATCGCTCACCTTGCAGTTCGATGCAACGGAGAGCAGCAAGACCTTTGCCGTGCGTTGCAATCGTGCGTGGACCGCTGTGTCGAGCAACGCTGATTGGTGTGTGGTCAACCCCGACGAGGGTGACGGCGACAACACACTGACCGTGACCGTGAGCCGTAATACCGGTTCGACTCGTAAGGCCGAGATCATCGTTTCGACCATTCTGTTCAAGCGTTCGATCTACATCGAGCAGAAGGGTGAGCAGGCTGACGCCAAGGTTATCTTTGCTGACAACCTCGATGGCGAGGCTGCGTCGCAGGATTCGAACAACAAGTGGCCCTACGCTAACGAGTTCCAGAAGTTCAACAAGAAGGGTACGGGTGCTGCCGAGGTTACCTACGACTCGAAGAGCGTAACCGTTCGTAGCAATTCGCCCTCGAACGACACCAAGTACAACACCTCGGACTACACCAAGAACGAGGCTTCGGGTGTCAATAACCTCTATTTCTCGGCTGGTGGTACGTTCACTATCAACAAGATCGCTCTCGGTGGCGAGCAGAAGCTGCATATGGAGTGGGGTGTTGAGCGCAATGAGTATGGTAACTATGATGCTCCGTTCAACCCTGCCGAGTTCAAGCTTTCGTTGAGTGCTGACGGCGCGAAGTGGACTGAGATCACCTACACCCGCTCGGATTACAGCGCGTGGGATAAGGCGTCGACCGATTTCACTTTGAAGGAGGCTGCCGAGTATCTCTACATCAAGATGGAGGCAAGCGTTGCAACCCGTGTCGATGATATCAATCTGACAACCGGTGCTGGTGGTCAGGAGGTTGACCTGGCAGCAGGCTCATCAGACGAACCCGACCAGCCCGACCAGCCTGCGGTTGATGGCACCAAGCTCTACTATGAGTCGTTCGACGGTGTCGTTTTGTCGGCAAATACTAAGCTCGACGCATTCGAGACTGCTGGCGGTTTCGTTCGTCAGGGTCTGGGTGGCGCAGGCGCAACCTATACGGGTACTACCTTCGACTTCCGTAAGTCGCACGCTTCGGAGAGCTATGCAGGTGCATCGGGTGGCAACAACGCATTCGGTAACAAGGCCGATGTGGTGTTCGTTGTGAACAACATCAATGTGGGCAACGCTCAGAATATCGACCTCTCGATGGGTCTGCGTGTCTTCACTGCATACAATGCATCGGAGTTCGAGGCATACTATACCACCGACGGTGGCGCAACCTACAAACCGTTGTCGCTGACTCGCGACGCCGGTGATGGTTGGAAGATTACCACCGCATCGTTCACCGTTGCTGAGAACGAGAGCATCGTAGGCTTGAAGTTCGTTTCGAAGGTGGCTGAGCAGCAGTTCCGTATCGATGACCTGACCCTCTCGACCAAGGACGAGGGCGTGACGATCGAGTCTGTTCCCGTAGTCAAGACTGCCGAGGCAACCGACATCACTAAGAGTGGTGCAACCATTGGCGGTAGCTACGAGTTCGATGGCACGATCTCGGAGGCCGGCGTGGCTTACAAGGCTGAGGGCGCGGCTGACTACACCGTTGAGAAGGCTATCGCAATCCAGTCGCCCTTCTCGATCACGCTCAACACCCTGAACGACGGCACCAACTACGAGTACTATGCTTACGTAGTGGTTGACGGTAAGGAGTATAAGGGTGATGTGAAGACTTTCGCAACCGAGAAGGATACAAACGTAGCTGTCACCTACTTTGCTGACGATTTTGCAACGGTTGAGAACAACAAGGTTTACACCAGCGGTAAGTGGACCTTCACTTCGACCGACGCTGGCTGGCCCGCAAACGCTTATCTGGGCTGGTTTGGTAAGACTTACAGCGACGGCTCGAAATATATCAACGTAGCTCCTTACAGCTCGTCGATGTCGGAGGTTGTGGCATTCGCCGTGATGACCAAATTCAACGTGGCTGACGCCGAGGGCAAGAAACTGACCTTCGATCTGGCGTGGTACTTCAAGACCAAGGATAACTCGAAGTTCGAGGTTGTAGCGTCGAAGGACTACACGGGCGATGTAGCAACCGCAACTTGGGAGGTTGTTGAGTCGTACACCTATACCGACGAGACTATCAACCCGATGAACACCTGGACCTCGTACTCGCTCGATCTGTCGACCAAGTACGCTGCGGAGAAGGCTCTGGCAGTAGCATTCCGCTACACCGGTAAGTCGAATACCTACCGTCTGGACAACGTCGAGTTTGGTGCTGCTGAGGCTCCCGTTGAGGTGCTGACTGTAACCACAGGCGAGGCTACTGATGTGACCGCAACCAGCGCAACCCTTGCAGGTTCGTACTCGGGCGTAACCGAGGCTCCCGCTGAGGTCGGTGTTGAGTACCGAATGAGCGGTGTGGCTGACTACACCAAGGTTGCAGCAGTGGCTGTTGCCGAGTCGTTCTCGGTTGAGGTTGCCGAGCTGGTTGAGGAGAGCACCTACGAGTACCGCGCTTACGCAGTGAAGGGCGAGGAAACCACCTATGGCGAGGTTAAGACCTTCACTACGGCGGCTCCTGAGCAGGAAGAGGAGGAGTACACTCCGATCGCTAATGTCGAGCTCGACGGTACCTATACCGTTAAGGGTGTTGTAACTGCACTTTCGTCGCGAGGCTTTATCCTGACCGACGAGAGCGGTTCGATCTTCTACTACGGCTCGAAGAACTACGCTATTGGTCAGACGCTGACCGTTACGGGCAAGATTAGCCAGTATAACAAGGGCTTGCAGATCGATGGCACGAGCACAACGATCGTTGAGGGCGAGGTTGTTACTTACGAGTATCCTACCCCCGCAACGGCTGATGCAGCGGCTATCGACGCATTTATTTCGAACACGGCTAACCGCTTGGCTACCTATGTAACCTTGACGGGTGATTTGGATATCAGTGGCAGCTACTACAACGTGGCTGTTGAGGGTACCACCAATATGGGTAGCATCTACTATCCGAGCAACGATATCAAGGCCGCTCTGACTACGGGCACCAATATCACCATTAAGGGTTACGCAATCGCAGTAAGCGGTGGCAAGTACTATAATATGGTTGTTTCGGAGGTTACGACCAACTACGTAATTCCTAAGGTTACTCCCGCGGCGACTTCGATGTCGTTCGTTGCTGAGGGCGAGAGCAAGAGCGTTGAGCTGACCGTAGCAGGTCAGGGCGAGAACCAGCTCTTTGCCAAGAGTAACAACGAGCACTTCGTTGCAACTATCGAGGGTACGACTTTGACCGTAACTGCGGCAGCTAACGAGAGCACCGAGGCTAAGACGGCAACCGTAACTGTCTATATGGCAGCAACTGCTGACGCTGAGGCTGTTGCATCGGCCGAGATCACTTGCTCGCAGGCAGCTCCCTCGACGGGTGACGAAACTGAGCAGGTGGTTTACACTACGGGCTTTGAGGTTAACAACCGTGATACAAGTGCAACTAATAGCTATACCGCAGATGCTAAGACATATACGGCCGATGGAAAGGATTGGACATTTGTTTATGCTGATCTTGTAAATACGGGTAGTCCTTTGGCTGGTTCGTTTAATGCGATGGCTCGTATCGCTAAAAAAACGACTAATGCTCCGACTGTAACTACGGCAGTGATTTCGGAAACGAATAAGGTAACAAAGGTTGTTTTCAAATCTACGGCTCCTGCAACGATCAGTATGAAGGTGCAGTATTCTACCGATAATGGTGCAACTTGGGTTGATTCAGACTTTAATAAGGCATTGACAACAACATCAACTGAATATACCGCAAATATTAATGCGAGTGGTTCGGTGATGATTCGTTTCGCGCCTTATGTTACCAATGCCACAAGCACGTCGAGCAATCGCGATATTAAGATTGATGATGTGATTGTTTATGGTATGAAATAATTTTCTTACGACCAACGAGGGTAGAGGGCATTAGCTCTCTATCCCCGAAGGTCGGTTAATGAATATTTAAATGAGGAATTTCAAGAAAATACTCGGTGTGGTGATTGCGGTCGTAGCGGCGGTGATCGGTACTTGCTGTGGCGAGAAGAATCCCATAGATCCCGACGGACCGAACAACTCCAACTGCAAAGCCAAACTCTCGGTCGGCGAGAATGTCGAGTGGAACACCGCAAGCCAATTTGTCGTGATCACGGCCCCCGCAACCCAAAAGTGGACGGCGCGTGTCGAGGACGATTGGGCGTGGTTCGACTACGAGGATTACCACAACTACACTCAGGGTCAGGGTAACGGCTCGGTGGCGTTGTACATCGCCTCGAATGGTGCGTCGAGCTCGCGTTCGACAACCGTTGAGGTGGAGTTCGAGGGCACGACAACCGTAACGCTCCGACTGACGCAGGGTGCATTTGTGCAGGAGGAGGCTCCCGAAATCGACTACGAAGAGTCGTCGTGGGCCGAGATGCCGCTTGTCAATAAAAACGATGGTAATCTGTACGTTACGCATATGACCAAGGCCAATGGCAAGACTATGCGCAACTACTCGATGTGCTACGATCCCGATGTGAAGGCGGCGCTGTGGATTGCCTATCCGTTGCACGAGTGCTACACCCGCAAGGCGGTCGATCGCACCGATGCGTGGAGTTACGATCCGCTGATTCCGGCCAAGTACCAGGTCAATATGGAGAAGGGTATGAGCAATGGTTACGATCGTGGCCATCAGGTGGCGTCGGCTGACCGTTTGGCCTCGTACGATATGAACTCGCAGACCTTCTACTATACCAATATGACGGCTCAGGTGGGTGCAGGTATGAATCAGGATATCTGGAACAATCTGGAAAACAAGATTCGTAACGAGTACACTTGCCGCGACACGTTGTATGTGGTGACGGGTTGTGTGATGACTACGGCTGCCGACCAGAAGGTGCAGTGGGTCAATAATCGCAATGGTGGTCAGGTGGCAGTTCCGAAGGCATACTTCAAGGTGCTGCTGCGCACCAAGTCGGGCAATACGGGCAAAGCGGTCGATAATTCGAACGCTACGACCATCGGTTTTTGGTATGAGAACCGCAGGTATAGCTACTCGACTCCGCGCGTGAGCGATGTGAAGAGTGTCGATGAGATCGAGCGACTGACGGGCTTCACCTTCTTCCCGCAGATTTCGGACGAGATCAAGGAGATGAAAGATTTGGCTCGCTGGGGTTTCTAAACAACTGAACTGAATATGAAGAGAAACAATTTAATATTAATCGTCTGTTTGCTTTCGGTGCTGTTTGTCGGTTTCGATGCATCGGCACAGAAACGCCATACGGTGATGTTCTACAACGTTGAGAATCTGTTCGACACGTTGAACGATCCCGACATCAACGATGAGGAGTTCCTGCCGTCGGCTGCCAAGGCGTGGAATACGTCGAAGTATATGCGAAAGTTGCAGAACATCGAGCAGGTGCTGATGGGCGTGGCTACGGCGAATCGCGATTTCCCGGTGGTAATCGGTCTGTCGGAGATCGAGAACCGCAACGTGTTGGAGGATATTATCGTGCAGGGCAAACTGATCAACGGCAACTATCGTATCTGCCATCACGATTCGCCCGACCGTCGCGGTGTCGATGTGGCGTTCTTGTATCGTCCCGACCGCTTCGAGTTCGAGGGTCAGTCGGCTCTGCCGGTGCGTATGGAGGAGTTTCCTGCGATGCGCACACGCGATGTGGTGCTGATGTGGGGCAAGATCGAGGGTGAGCAATTCTGCTTTATGGTTACGCATTGGCCGTCGCGTAGTGGAGGCCAGGCAGCATCGGATCCCAAGCGCCGTGGGGCAGCGAAGATTATGCGCGATGCAGCCGATTCGATCCACCGCGTCAATCCCGACTGTAAGGTGGTGATGATGGGCGACTTCAACGACGATCCGTTCGATCCGAGTATGGCCGAGGTGCTCAATGCCAAGCAGAAGACCAAGGAGTTGAAGGAGGGAGATCTGTTCAATCCCTATTGGTCGATGCTCAAAGCGGGCTATGGCACGCTGGCATATCAGGATGCGTGGAACATCTTTGACAACATCGTGGTGAGCGAGAATCTGGTCAATGCCAAAGGTGGCGAGTTGCGCTTGCAGAAGGGCACCGATCCCAAGTTCTACGGCAATATCTACCGAGCCTCGTTTCTGTTCCAGCAATCGGGACAGTATAAGGGCTATCCTCTGCGTACGTTTGTGGGTAACGATTTTCAGGGTGGTTATAGCGACCACCTGCCCGTGTACATATTTATAGGCAAATAAAACTAAAAAGATATGAAGATCAAAAATCTCTTAATTCTACTCTTTACCCTTATCACCGTAGGTGCTGCGGCGCAGGACGGTGGTGTGAAGGGTCGTGCCGTGCAGCGCGTGGGTCGAACAGCCATCGATCAGGTGAAGGTTACGATCGCACCGGCCAACAAGGTGGTCTATACCGATGCGCAGGGCGAGTTCTCGATCGAGGGTTTGGCGGAAGGTGACTACCGACTGACTTTCGAGGTTCCCGATTATGAGACGGTTACGTTGATGGTTAAGGTGGGCAAGGCGGTCAAGGATATCAATCTGGTGCCGATGTCGAATGCCGTTATGGCAATTGGCGTGGGTGATGATTACTTTTCCGAGTTCGATACCGAAACCGCAAATGACGCACAGGTGATGCCCTCGTCGCTGTCGGCATCGAAGGACGTCTTTAACAACATTGCAGGCTATCAGTTTGGTCAGATGCGTTTCCGTCCGCGTGGTTACGACTCGGAGATGGAGGGCACCTACCTGAATGGTGTCTATTTCAACGACGCATTGACGGGTTACGGTCCGTGGTCGCTGTGGTCGGGTCTGAACGAGGCTACACGCAACCAGGAGGTTTCGTCGGCGCTGGGCGTTTCGGATTATGGTGTAGGTGGTATCGGCGGTGTGACCAATATCAATGCTCGCGCCTCGCAGATGCGTAAGGGTTTCCGCGCAAGTGTGGTCAATGCCAACAACAACTACCGTTTCCGCGTGATGGTAAGCTACGCGTCGGGTATGCTCGACAATGGCTGGGCATACGCTCTCTCGTTCTCGACCCGTCAGGGCGGTAACGATTGGATCAACGGCACCTACTACAACGCTTACGGTTACTTCGCATCGGTCGAGAAACGACTGAACCGTTGCCACCGTTTTGCGCTGACCGTGCTGGGCGCACCGACTCAGCGTGGCGTGCAGAACGCCTCGACGCAGGAGGTTTACGATATGGTGGGCAGCAACTACTATAACTCTAATTGGGGTTATCAGGTCGATAAGAAGCGCAATGCCCGTATCCGTAACTTCCACGAGCCGATCGCAATGCTGAACTACTACTTTACGCCCTCGACCACCTCGACTCTGATGGCGACGGTGTCGTATCGTTTTGGTCGCAATGGTTACTCGGCTCTCGATTGGTACGATGGTGCCGATCCTCGTCCCGACTACTATCGTTATCTGCCCAGCTACTTCGAGCGTCAGGGCGATTACGAGAAGGCCGATATCGTTCGTTGGGCGTGGGGCTCGGATTGGGGTACCCGCCAGATCGATTGGGATCGTCTCTATAATAACAACTATGGTAACGTGACCGAGGATTCGAAGATCGAGGGTCTGAATGGTCTGCGCCGCTCGAACTATGTGATCGAGGAGCGCCACACCGACCAGCGTGATGCCAACTTCAAGGTGCAGTGGATGAAGACGCTGCGTGGTGGTCATCGTCTGAATATGGGTCTTGATGCGCGCTACAACCGCACCGAGTACTACAAGAAGATGAAGGACCTGCTGGGTGGCGACTATTGGATCGACGTCGATAAGTATGCCGAGCGCGATTTCGTAGGCGAGCGCGTGATGCAGAACAATCTGGATTACTACGAGGCGAATGGCCACGCTCCGATCGTTAAGGAGGGTGACAAGTATGGTTACGACTACTACGCACACGTTCGCGACGCTAAGGCGTGGGCAATGTGGAACTACAACACGGCTCGTTTGGAGGGCTTTGTTGCAGGTGAGGTAGGCTACGTAAGCCAGTGGCGCGAGGGTATCTACCGCAAGGGTAGCTTCGAGGATAACTCGCAGGGTGCCAGCCAGAAGCTCAACTTCTTGGAGTATAAGGCTAAGGGTTCGTTGTCGTACAAGATCTCGGGTGCAAACTCGCTGACCGCGTCGGTAGCCTATATGCAGCAGGCACCTACGTTCCAGGCCTCGTTCGTGTCGCCCCGTACGCGCAATAGTGTGACTCCCGACCTGACGACCGAGAAGGTGTTCAGTGCCGATCTGACCTACGATCTGCACGTTGGCGGTTTCAAGGCTCGTGTTTCGGGTTACTACACCACAATCGAGGATCGCTCGAAGGTGATCAGCTTCTACGACGACCTGCAATCGACCTTTACCAACTTTGCGATGAGCAATATCGACAGCCGTTATGCCGGTGTTGAGGTTGGTTTCTCGATTCCTCTGTTCAAGTTCTTGAACCTGAATGGTGCAGTGAGCTATGGTGACTACCGCTACACCTCGAATCCGTTGATCACGCAGACGGCTGACAACTCGGCCGAGATCGTGATGTCGGGTGAGAAGGTATATTGGAAGGGCTACCACGTCGAGAGCACACCGCAGACCGCTGCCAACCTGGGTCTGGCTCTGCGCACCTCGAACAACATCTACGCAGGCATCGATGTCAACTACTACAACGCGCTCTATCTGTCGATGAACCCGTTGTATCGTACCGACAAGGCACTGACGGGTCGTATCTTCTCGTCGAACACCGACGCCGAGAACTTGGCGGCAGTCAAGGAGATGACTCATCAGGAGCGTTTCGACAATGCATTTGTGCTCAATGCCAACATTGGCAAGAATTGGTACATCGTCAATCGCAAGTACAACTTGGGCGTGAGCTTGCAGGTGAACAACCTGTTGAACAACCGCTCGATCCGTACGGGTGGTTACGAGCAGATGCGTCTGCGCGAGGACGAGAGTGGTACGACGGTTAAGTACGATCGCTTCGACTCGAAGTATTTCTACCTGATGGGTACGACCTACTATCTGAATGTCTATTTCCGTTTCTAATCGACTAAAAAGAATGAAAACTATGAGTGCAAAAAAGTATATACTTGCGATTGCAGCTGCGCTGATGTTGGTAGGCTGCTACGAGGATTTCGACACTCCGGCAGTCGATCCGACGGTTACGCTGACCCCGACTCACACCATTGCCGAGTTCAAGGCGATGTTCAACGAGCGTGGTGGTGCGTTCGATATTACCGATGATATCATCATTTCGGGTAAGGTGACCACCAGCGACGAGACGGGCAACTTCTATAAGAATATGTATATTCAGGACGCCACGGGCGGTATCGAATTGCGTATCGGCAAGTCGGGTCTTTATAACGACTACAAGCTGGGTCAGACGCTCTACGTCAAGGCTAATGGTCTGCGTATGGGCAGCTATGGCGGTATGGTCAATCTGGGCGGTACCATTCCCGAGAACTACGATTACGAAACCTCGTACATCGAGCCTCAGGCCGTGATCGACCTTGTGATCAAGAAGGGCGAGAAGGGTGAGCGTGTTCAGCCTTTGGACCTGAGCAACGGTCAGATTCCCGTGAGCAGCTATGGCAAGTGGGTTCGTTTCGAGAATGCCGTGTTTGAGGGTTGCACCTTCTACGATCGTGATGCTACGATGGGTGGTGGCGACATCGCCATCGACACGTGGGCAAATAAGGACTACAAGGGCGAGTCGTCGGTCGGCAAGTATGGCAACGCTATCTTCAATGTGAATGGCACCAAGATCAATGTTCGTTCGAGTGGTTACTCGAAGTTTGCAGGCGAGAAGACCCCGGCAAAGGGCACGGTTTGCAACATCGAGGGTATTATGGTCTACTACGCAGGTGGCAAACCCGCGTTCCAGATCTCGATCAACTCGTTGGACGACATCGAGATTGTGAAGTAAACGACACTGCGACAGCGTTAAGAACGGAGCTGCCTCCTACACCGGAGGTGGCTCTGTTTTTTTGTTGAGAAATGAATGTGTCAAAAATCCAAGTTCTGCGGCTGCGGGGGGGCGTGCGACTACGTTCGCGCGAGCCACTGAACTTGGGCAGTTTCGCAGAAACTACGGTTGATAGTGAGAGAGAAGAACGAAATTGTTCCATTTGGGTAAAAAAAAGCATATCTTGCGCAATATTTGTAAACTTATTGCGTTTGAAGAGTGAAAACAAAACCAGAATATTTGCCTATGGAGCACATTGCCTTTTTGTATTATTAAAAATGTAAAACGAACTAATGTTATGAAAAGGAGTATGTTTTTTATTGCTGCTTTGGCAGCGTCGGCACTGACGGGTGCAGCGTCGGCTTACTTTATTGCCAATCAGAAGAGCGAGGTTGCGACCTTAGCTCCGCACGCGACTACGGAGTTTGCGTCGGAGAGTGTCGGCTCGCACTTTACGGCATACGACTCGCAGAACTATCCCGATCTGACCTACGCAGCCGAGAATGCAGTGAAGGCGGTGGTCAATATCGAAAAGACCGAGGAGGTGCAGTATAATCGTCAGTCGGATCCCTTCTTCGATTTCTTTTTTGGTCCGCAGGGTGGCAACTCGATGCAGCCGCAGGAGCGTCGCTCAGGAGGTTCGGGTGTGATCATCTCGGAGGACGGTTTCATCGTTACGAATAACCACGTTGTGGAGAATGCTTCGAAACTGCGTGTGAAACTGAACGACAACCGCGTCTTCGATGCGAAGATTATCGGCACCGATCCCACGACCGACGTGGCTCTGATCAAGATCGAGGGCGAGAATCTGCCGACCATTCCGTTCGGTAGCTCGGACGCTCTGCGCCTGGGCGAGTGGGTGCTGGCAATCGGCAGCCCGTTCGATTTGCAATCGACCATCACAGCAGGTATCGTGAGCGCAAAGGCTCGCCAGCTGAATGTGATCCCCAATGAGTTCAGTATCGAGTCGTTTATCCAGACCGATGCGGCGGTGAACCCCGGTAATTCGGGCGGAGCATTGGTCAATATTCGTGGCGAGCTGGTGGGTATCAATACCGTAATCAAGTCATCTACGGGTAGTTACATTGGTTATTCGTTCGCTGTACCCGAGTCGATCGTAAAGAAGGTCGTGATCGATTTGAAGGAGTATGGTATCGTGCAGCGCGCGATGCTCGGCATCAGCTACCGTCCCGTCGATCAGGCGTTCATTGACGAGCAGGGCGAGGAGAGCGGCATCAAGGAGATCGGCGGTGCCTACGTTGCGTCGGTCGATCCCGAGGGAGCGGCGTCGGCAGCAGGCATTCGCAAGGGCGACGTCATAATGTCGATTAACGGCGTGAAAATCAACGACCGAGCTACGTTGTCTGAGCAGATTGGTAAACATCGTCCCAACGATAAGGTAAAAATTTCGGTAAAAAGAGGCGATGATATGAAACATTTTGAGGTCACTTTACGTAATAAAGCAGGTAAAGCAGAACTCATCTCGAAAGACGATGTTGATGTCGAGCAGGCATTGGGTGGCAAGTTTGCGGCTGTGAACGAGCGAGCAATGCGCGAGTTGGATATCAAGGGCGGTTTGCAGGTGGTGCAGATCAAGCAGGGTGGCTTGCTGGCAAGGGCGCGAGTGCGTGAGGGATTCATCATTACGCACATCAACGATCGTCAGGTGCGCTCGGTCAATGACCTCTCGAAGATCAACGAGAAGATCGCCTCGATCGACGGCATCTATCCCAATGGTCGAGCAGCCAGCTACACTTTTGTCGAGTAGGGCACACGGCCGAATATAGCTTAGGCGGGGGAGTTTTTGCAAGGCAAGAGGATCCCTCGCCTTTTTTGTGGAGTGAAAGACCCAAATGGCGAGTGAAGCAGACCAACTAACGAGAAATTGAAGAAAACGAAAATAGAAGAAGAAAATGCGTCAATTAAAGATTACAAAATCTATCACCAACCGTGAGAGCGCGTCGCTCGATAAGTATTTGCAGGAGATCGGTAAAGAGGATCTGATCACGGTTGAGGAGGAGGTGGAACTCGCCCAACGAATCAAAAAAGGTGATCAAGAGGCTCTCGAAAAGCTGACGAAGGCAAATCTTCGTTTTGTGGTTTCGGTAGCAAAACAATATCAGAATCAGGGTCTGAGTCTTCCCGACTTGATCAACGAGGGTAACCTGGGTCTGATCAAGGCGGCTGAGAAGTTCGACGAAACACGTGGTTTTAAGTTCATTTCGTATGCCGTGTGGTGGATTCGTCAGTCGATTTTGCAGGCGCTGGCCGAGCAGGCACGTATCGTGCGTCTGCCGCTGAATCAGGTTGGCTCGCTCAACAAGATCAATAAGGCTTTTGCCCGTTTCGAGCAGGAGAACGAACGTACCCCGTCGCCCGAGGAGTTGGCAAATGCTTTGGAGTTGCCTAAGGAGAAGGTGTCGGATACATTGCGTGTGGCAGGTCGTCACGTGTCGGTTGACGCTCCGTTTGCCGATGGCGAGGACAACAGTCTGCTCGACGTGTTGGTCAATACCGATTCGCCCAATGCCGATCGTGGTCTGATCAACGAGTCGCTGAGCACCGAGGTTGAGCGCGCACTCTCGACGCTGACCGATCGCGAGAAGGATATCATCAAGTACTTCTTCGGTATCGGTTGTCAGGAGATGACTTTGGAGGAGATTGGCGAGAAATTTGGTCTGACTCGCGAGCGTGTTCGCCAGATCAAGGAGAAGGCAATCCGTCGTCTGCGCCACTCGTCGCGTAGCAAATTACTTAAATCGTACCTGGGCTAATAAGCACAAGTAATATCATTTTGAGTGGGTCGTACTCGGTTTCGGGTACGACCTTTTTTTGTGGCCGAGAGTGGCTTCTGAGGGCGTTTTTGCTGCGGCGCGGTGTACCAAAAGTCGAATTAACGGTACGCTTTGTAAAAAAACGATTTAAAAAACCCGGAAAACGGAAAACTTTTTTGGTTTATAAAGTTTTCTGCGTATCTTTGCACGCGTTATGTTATGTGAAAACTAAAACAACCACTATGTCGCAAAAGGAGTATATCATCGAACAGGCCACCGAGATGTTTCGTCAGCTCGGTATCAAGGCTGTGCGTATGGACGACATCGCGCGCAATCTTGGAGTGTCGAAGCGCACACTCTACGAGCTGTTCGACGATAAGATGAACCTTCTCAAACTCTGTATGATCAACTACTATGAGACGCGCCACGGTTACATCAACGAGAAGATCTCGGAGTGCAGCAATGTGCTCGAATCGATCCTGACGGCGTTTGATCTGTTTTTGGTTGATAGCGAGACGGAGCAGCGTATGCAGACCAACTTGCGTCGATTCTATCCCGCATTGTATGACGAGCTCTCGACAATGATGCAGCAGCGCAATCGCGATCGTCTGCGAGCAGCATTCCAGAAGGGTGTCGATGATGGGTTGCTGGACGCAACGATTGATGTCGATTTGGCGGTTGCAATGCTCGGTTGGTCGCTTTCGGGGGTTGTTGATACCCGTCAGGCCACACTGCCCAGCAATATTACGCCCGAATATGCGTTGAGATATGTAGTGATCAACTTCCTGCGAGGTATCTCGACGGTTAAGGGAATGGAGATTATCGATACATTTTTGAGCAAGTTCGAAAAGCCGCAAATAGCGAAAATAAATTAAAAAACAAAAAACATATTAGGACAAAAGATGAAAAAGATGATGATGACACTTTGCGCTCTGGTGCTGACGCTTGGCGTTTGGGCACAGACCACAGAGGGCGCAACGGAGATGACCACAATGCGACTGTCGTTGCAGGAGGCCATCGATCTCGCGCTGAGCGAGAACCCCACCATCAAGGTGGCAGATTTGGAGGTTGAGCGTTACGACTATGTTCGTAAGGAGACTCTGGGCAACCTCTATCCTTCGATCACGGCAAGCGGAACATATACCTACGCTGTGGTTAAGAGCGAGATCTCGAAGGGTCTGTCGTTTGGTGCCGACAATACGATCGCAGCAGCTGCCGAGGTTGGTCTGCCGCTGGTGATGCCCGCAGTGTGGCGTTCGATCAAGATGACCAAGATCCAGATGGAGAATGCCGTGGAGCAGGCGCGTGCGTCGCGTATCGATATGGTCAATGCCGTGAAGAAGGCATACTACAATATTTTGCTGGCCGAGCAGTCGCTGGCGGTGTTGCGTTCGAGCGAGGCTATGGTGAGCCAGACGGTCGAGCAGACCCGCGTGCAGTATGAGCACGGTTTGGCGTCGGAGTATAACCTGCTGACCGCTGAGGTGCAGTTGAGCAACTTGCAGCCCTCGATCATTCAGACTGCAAACTCGATCGACGTGGCTAAGCGTCTGTTGAAGATGTATTTGAGCCTGCCCGAGAATGTCGATATCGCGCTGGTAGGTACGTTGGACGACTTCCGCGATGCGATTCTGAATGGCAACGAGACTCTCTCGACCGATGTTTCGGAGAACAGCACCTTGAAGCAGCTGGATATCCAGAGCGAGCTGTTGCAGCAGAACCTGAAACTTACGCAGACCTCGCGTATGCCGACTTTGGTGGCGTTTGGTCAGTTCGCATACTCGGGTAACGATATGGAGCGTCTGAACCTGGGCGCAATGATGGGTGGCGGCGCAGCAGGCGGTGCAACCGGCACTCCCACTCCCGACGCTGGCACGGCCGAGGCTGCGAAGAAGAGCTTCTATTGGCAGCACCCGATTTCGGTAGGTTTGTCGCTGTCGGTGCCTATCTTCTCGGGCTTCAAGAATACGAATAAGGTTAAGCAGGTACGCAACCAGATTCGTCAGTTGGAGATCCAGCGCGAGTATGTGGCTAAGAGCACCGATGTTCAGGTGCGTACGGCGATCAACAATCTGCTGACTGCACGCGAGAAGATGTTCGCTAACGAGAAGACCGTAGCTCAGGCTCAGAAGGCTTACGACATTTCGAACACTCGTTATAAGGCTGGTGCGGGAACGATTTTGGAGTTGAACTCGTCGGAGTTGTCGCTGACTCAGGCGAAGTTGAACTACTCGCAGGCAATCTATGACTACATTTCGGCAAAGGCCGACTACGACCAGATCGTGGGTAAAGAGGAATAATAACTAAAAAGTAAGATAAACAGAGATGAAAAAGAATTTAGTATTGGCAACCGCCCTCGTTGCAGCATTGGCAATGGTAGGTTGCGGTGGCAAGAGCGAACAGAAAGTTGAGTTGATCCAGCCTGAGAAGGTGTTGATCAAGACCGATGTTGCTACTTCGGCAATGGTTGGTCAGTTGGTTGAGGTTTCGGCCAACATCCAGCCCTACAAGCAGAACTCGATTACCCCCGCGGTTCAGGGCGTGCGTATCGACCGCATTTTGGTTGATGTGGGCGACTATGTATCGAAGGGTCAGTTGGTTGCAGCGATGGATCCCATTCAGTATAACCAGGCAAACACTCAGTTGCTCAATTTGGAGGCTGATTTGGCACGTATGACTCCCGTATTCGAGGCAGGTGGTATCTCGGCACAGCAGCTCGACGCAATGAAGACTCAGGTGACTGTTCAGCGCGATGTAGTTGCCAACTTGAAGAAGAATATCGAGTTGCGTTCGCCCATCTCGGGTGTTGTTACGGCTCGTAACGCTGAGGCTGGCGATATGTTTGCCAATATGCCCATTTTGCAGATTATGCAGATCAATCCGTTGAAGATCACCGCAAGCATCTCGGAGAAGTATTTCTCGAAGGTTAAGATGAATATGCCCGTTGAGATCCAGACCGAGGTTCTGCCCGACGAGAAGTTCACGGGTAAGGTATCGTTGATCTATCCCGCAATGGACGCTGCAACCCGCACCTTCACCGTTGAGATCACTATCCCCAATGCCGGCAACAAGCTGCGTCCGGGTATGTTTGCTCGCGCAATCTTCAACCTTGGTGAGGTTGAGAGCGTGTTGGTTCCCGATGTAGCGGTTAAGCGTCAGGCAGGTACTGCCGAGCGTGCTGTGTTCGTATTGAAGGAGGACGGTACGGTTGAGCGCCGCGTAGTGGAGCTGGGTCGCCAGATCGACAAGAATTACGTGATTCTGTCGGGTCTGAATGCAGGTGAGCAGGTGTCGGTAACGGGTTTGAGCAAGCTCGACGACGGTACAGCTGTTGAGGTTAGCAACAACTAATAATAAAAGGAGAGAAGTAATATGAAAATTTACGAATCAGCCGTTAGAAAGCCGGTATCGACCTGCCTGCTTTTCTTGGGTGTGATCATCTTCGGACTCTTCTCGTTGAAGAATCTGGCTATCGACCAGTATCCGGAGATGGACCCTCCTTATATTACGGTCGCTACGGTCTATGCGGGTGCTAATGCAGCCGATATCGAGACCAATATTACCCGAGTTTTGGAGGATCAGCTCAACTCGGTGGAGAATTTGAAGACTCTGACTTCGACCTCGAAGGACAACGTGTCGATGATTACGTTGGAGATGGAGTGGGGTTCGGACCTGAACGAGGCGATGAACGACGTGCGCGACATTGTGAGCCGTACGCAGACTTTGTTGCCCGATGAGGTGGACTATCCGACCATCTTCAAGTTCAGTAGCTCGATGATGCCCGTAATGATGTTGTCGGTTACGGCGGACGAGAGCTACTTTGCGATGGATAAGATTCTGGACGACCGTCTGGTGAATGTTCTGAACCGTGTGAATGGTATCGGTTCGGTGAGTGTCATTGGTCAGCCTGTTCGCGAGATTCAGGTCAATGTCGATCCCGAGAAAATCGAGGCGTTTGGTCTGACGATCGAGTCGATTGGCGGTATCATCGCGTCGGAGAATATCAACGTACCCGCAGGTACGATGGATTTGGCAAGCGGCACCTATAACGTTAAGGCCGATGGCGAGTTCACCGATAGCGAGCAGTTGAAGCACTTGGTTGTATCGAATCGCGGTGGCCGCGTTGTCAAACTGTCGGACGTAGCCGATGTTAAGGATACAATCCAGAAGATCACGATGGATACCCGCGCCAATGGTCGTCGCTCGGCGATGATTATGATCCAGAAGCAGTCGGGTGCCAATACGGTTGAGATTGTTAAGGAGATCAAGGAGCGTCTGCCGGCAATCGAGGCGTCGCTGCCTAACGATATCAAGATTGTCGAGATTTCGAACGGCGCAACCGAGATCCAGAAGAGTATCAACTCGCTGGTTGAGACCGTCTTGCTGGCGTTCGTGTTCGTCATCATCGTGGTAATGGTCTTCTTGGGTCGCTGGCGTGCTACGTTCATCATCTGTATGACCATTCCTATCTCGCTGGTAACGGCATTCATCTATCTGTTTGCGACGGGCTCGACCCTGAACCTCATCTCGCTGTCGTCGTTGTCGATTGCGATTGGTATGGTTGTGGACGACGCGATTGTGGTGTTGGAGAACATTACCACCCACATCGAGCGCGGCTCGAACCCCAAAGAGGCGGCAATCTATGCTACCAATGAGGTGTGGCTGTCGGTAATCGCAACCACGCTGGTAGTCGTAGCGGTATTTATGCCTTTGACAATGATGACCGGTATGGCAGGTATCCTGTTCAAGGAGTTGGGTTGGATCGTTTCGATCGTGGTATGTATGTCGACCACTGCGGCAGTTACGCTGACCCCGATGTTGTCGGCCTATATCCTCTCGTCGGAGGGTGGCAAGCACGACTATAAGGGTGTAGGTATCGTCTATAAGCCTATTGATAAGTTCCTCGATTGGTTGGACGATGCATATGCACGTATGCTGACCTGGACGGTTCGTCACCGTTGGACTACGGTTATCATCGCGCTGGCAACCTTCGTAGCGTCGCTTAGTCTGTTGAAGTACGTTCCGTTCGACTTCTTCCCCCAGTCGGATAATGCACAGATTACGGCAACCATTGAGACCGAGCAGAACCTCTCGATGGAGTACACTCGCCAGATCACTGAGCGTATCGACGCCATCATCGCCGAGAACTTCCCCGAGGTACAGCTGGTTGCAGCTCGTACGGGTCAGAGTTCGTCGAACAACGCTATGGCTGCGATGCAGAAGTCGGGTTCGAATATGATCAGCTACAACTTGCGTCTGCCCCGTTCGACCGAGCGTGAGCGCACGATCTTCGAGATCGCCGATTTGTGGCGTAAGGAGCTGGCTAAGATTCCCGAAATCACCCAGTTCACCGTTACCCCCGGTGGCGGTGGCGGCGGTATGGGCGGCGGTAGCAACGTCGAGATTAAGGTATTTGGTTATGACCTGGATAACTCGAACCGTGTAGCTATCGATCTGCGCGACAAGATTTCGAAACTTCCGGGCGTGCGTGACGCCGATCTGTCGCGTGATGACCTGCGTCCCGAGTATAACGTTACGTTCGATCGCGAGAAGTTGGCTCTGCACGGCCTGAACAATGCTTCGGTATCGCAGGCAGTTCGTAACCGTATCGACGGTATGAAGGCATCGAAGTACCGCGAGGACGGTGATGAGTACGATATCGTAGTTCGTTACGCCGAGGAGCACCGTACCTCGTTGCAGGACGTTGAGAATATCAACCTTATGACGGCTACGGGTCGCACGATCAAGTTGAAGGAGGTTGCGACGGTCGTTGAGGAGTTTGCAGCTCCCGATATCCAGCGCGAGAATCGTCAGCGTCTGGTTAAGGTTACGGCGTCGTTGGCTCCGGGCGTGGCTCTGAGTGATGTTGTGAATGAGGTGCAGGCGGTGATCGACGAGTATGATACTCCCGACGGTATCGACCTCGAATTGGGTGGTACGTTGGAGGATCAGCAGGAGACCTTCGGTGACTTGGTATTGCTGTTGGCGCTGATCGTGGTGTTGGTTTACATCGTTATGGCAACCCAGTTCGAGTCGATGACAATGCCGTTGATGATTATGATCTCGATTCCCTTCGCATTTACGGGTGTATTCCTGGCATTGTGGATGACAGGTACGTCGCTGAGCTTGATCGCACTGATTGGTGCAATTATGCTGGTGGGTATCGTAGTGAAGAACGGTATCGTGATGGTTGACTACACCAACCTGCTTGTTGAGCGTGGCTCGAACGTAGTTAATGCAGCTGTTGCAGCAGGTAAGAGCCGTCTGCGTCCCGTATTGATGACCTCGCTGACGACCGTATTCGGTATGGTGCCGATGGCGATGGGTCTTGGTGAGGGTTCGGAGATCTGGCAGCCGATGGGTGTTGCCGTAATCGGTGGTCTGACCTTCTCGACGATTCTGACGCTGCTTGTGTTGCCCGCACTGTATGTGATTTTCCGCGACCGCACGGTTAAGGAGCAGGGTGGTGCTGACAATGTTCAGCACGATGGCGTGAGCAAGCGTAAGCAGGCAATTGCTAACAAGATTAACTAATTAATTGACACGAAGATGAAAGCAGTATTCATTTCATATAATCAGGCATTGACCGACCGCGTGATGTCGATTTTGGATCGCAATGGCGTGCGTGGCTTCACCAAGTGGGAGCTGACTCACGGTCGTGGCACGGTCGATGGTGAGCCTCACTACGCATCGCACGCTTGGCCTGCAATGAACTCGTCGATTCTGACGATCGTTGAGGACGAGAAGGTTAAGCCGCTGTTGGAGGAGTTCCGCGCAATGGATGCCGAGACCAAAATGCAGGGTTCGCGCGCCTTTGTTTGGAACATTGAGGAGCAGATGTAGGCAACACATCAAACTTCTTCATAATGTTGAGGGTCGTTCCGAAATTTCGGGGCGGCCCTTTTTGTTGATTCAAAATTACGCGAGCGCAAAGATCTCGACGCACGGCGGCGCCAGCGACTGCCGACGAGATAGCCTTCCCGCAATGCAACAAAAAAGCCACTCCGCAATTGGAGTGGCCATAGTTTGACTTTGGGTTAATGTGAGTTATATGATAGCTCAGCTCGCCCGAATGAGAATTAAGGAAACGCTTACTTCAACTCGTTCAAAATGCGCATCGCAGCGTCGAGAATAGCAGTATCGTCCAGAGTTACAACGCCGCCATCGGGGCCCTTCTCGTAGTGAGCACCCACTACCTGACCCGACTCAAAGTGGTTACCGCCGAAATAGTTACGTACGGTGTCAACGTCGATACCGAGTTCGTCTGCGATACGCTGCGAGCTGCCGCTGGGCAACTTGTCCTTGATTCTTCTGAGTTCGTTAAAAGTGATAATCATAGTCGTATTTCTTTTAAATTGATATTTTCAGTGGTACTAAGGTAAGAAAGTTTTTTGGAACAACAAAATTTTTTTCACTAAAAACGCAAATTTGAACTCCATTTTTTGTTTTTGCTTTATATAAATAATATGTGTGGCACGGCGTGCAAATCGGCAATGGGTGACAATGTGGCAGATGTTTTGTCAGCAAAACTGTCAGTTGGCAGACCTTTGTGTGTCGCACGGAGCCACTTTTATGCCAAAAACGGCCAATGGCGAGTTTGGTATAACGTTTGTTCCAAAAGAAAGCGTCGCGCAACGGGTGCGACCACCGAATTTTTCAGAAAATAAGTATAACAATTAAAAAATAGACAAAATTATGGCAAAGATTATCGGTATTGACTTAGGTACTACCAACTCGTGTGTAGCAGTTATGGAGGGCAACGAGCCCGTCGTAATTCCCAACAGCGAGGGTCATCGCACAACCCCTTCGATCGTAGCGTTCACCGACGCAAACGAGCGCAAGGTGGGTGATCCTGCTAAGCGTCAGGCTATCACCAACCCCAAGCGTACGATCTTCTCGATCAAGCGTTTTATGGGTGAAACTTACGATCAGGTTTCGAGCGACATCGCTCGCGTTCCCTACACCGTTGCTCGTGGCGACAACAACACTCCCCGCGTTGATATCGACGGCCGTCAGTACACCGCACAGGAGATCTCGGCTATCATCTTGCAGAAGATGAAGAAGACCGCTGAGGACTATCTGGGTACCGAGGTGAACGAGGCAGTTATCACCGTTCCCGCTTACTTCTCGGACTCGCAGCGTCAGGCTACCAAGGAGGCAGGCGAGATCGCAGGCTTGAAGGTTCGTCGTATCATCAACGAGCCCACCGCAGCAGCTCTGGCTTACGGTATGGACAAGAAGAACAAGGATATGAAGATCGCCGTATATGACCTTGGTGGTGGTACGTTCGATATTTCGATCCTCGAATTGGGTGATGGCGTATTTGAGGTTAAGTCGACCAACGGTGATACTCACCTGGGTGGTGACGACTTCGACCACGTACTGATCGACTTTATGGCCGAGTCGTTCAAGATGGAGCACGGTATCGACCTGCGTCAGGACGCTATGGCGTTGCAGCGCTTGAAGGAGGCAGCTGAGAAGGCTAAGATCGAGCTCTCGTCGACCACTTCGACCGAGATCAACCTCCCCTACATTATGCCCGTAAACGGTATTCCCCAGCACTTGGTGATGACCTTGACCCGCGCTAAGTTCGAGCAGTTGTGCGACCACCTGGTACGCAAGACCATCGAGCCCTGTAAGATCGCTCTGCGCGACGCTGGTTTGCAGGCATCGCAGATCGACGAGGTTATCCTCGTAGGTGGTTCGACCCGTATCCCCGCAATCCAGAAGGTTGTAGAGGAGTTCTTCGGCAAGACCCCCAACAAGAGCGTGAACCCCGATGAGGTTGTTGCTATCGGTGCATCGATCCAGGGTGGCGTATTGACCGGTGAGGTTAAGGACGTGCTGCTGTTGGACGTAACTCCGCTGTCGCTCGGTATCGAGACTCTGGGTGGCGTATTCACCAAGCTGATCGAGGCTAACACCACTATCCCGACCCGCAAGAGCGAGGTATTCTCGACTGCATCGGACAACCAGCCTTCGGTTGAGATCAACGTATGCCAGGGCGAGCGCCCGATGGCACGCGACAACAAGTCGATTGGTCGCTTCCACTTGGACGGTATCCCCGCAGCTCCGCGTGGTGTTCCGCAGATCGAGGTTACGTTCGACATCGACGCCAACGGTATCTTGAACGTATCGGCTAAGGACAAGGGTACGGGCAAGGAGCAGAAGATCCGCATCGAGGCATCGTCGGGTCTGACCGAGCAGGAGATCCAGCGTATGCGCGACGAGGCTAAGGCTAACGAGGCTAAGGATAAGGAGGAGAAGGAGCGTATCGAGAAGATCAACGCTGCCGACTCGCACATCTTCACCACCGAGAAGCAGTTGAAGGAGTATGGCGACAAGATCCCCGCTGACAAGAAGGCTGCTATCGAGGGCGCACTCGGCAAGCTCAAGGAGGCTCACAAGGCAGCCGATCTGGCAGCTATCGACGCCGCTATGTCCGAGTTGAACAACGCTTGGCAGGCAGCATCGCAGGATATCTACGCAAGCCAGCAGGCTCAGCAGCAGGCACAGAACGCTCAGGGCGGCGCGCAGCAGAATGGCGGTGCTCAGGGTGGTGCCCAGCAGCCTGAGGATGTTGAGTTCGAGGAGGTGAAGTAATCCTCGTCACAATATTGCAAAAGGACCCGATCTCCGAGTGTGGAGGTCGGGTCTTTTTTTATGCATAATTCTCAATCAATGAGATAAAGATGATTATTTTAATGAAAATAGTGCATATTTAGAGAAATTTTACTATTTTTGTGCCCTATTGGCGAGTTATGTAATGACGAAGCCGAATGCGTAGCAGATACGTAACAAAATAAACAAATAAATAATTTTCTAAACAATGCAAAACAAAGGAGTAATTAAACTATTGGCAGTCCTTTTGGCGATTGCCTGTGTTTACCAGCTCTCGTTCTCGTTTGCGACACGTAGAGTTGAGAAGAAGGCAGCTGAGTATGCTGCTACCTATCCCGTTGAGCTGCAAGACAAAATGGAACAGCAGTATCTGGATTCGATCCAGAATCTGCCCGTTTACAGCTTGGGAATCGTAGATTACACTTACAAAGAGTGCCAGGAGAAAGAGATCAATTTGGGTCTTGACTTGAAGGGCGGTATGAACGTAATGTTGGAGGTACAGCAGGGTGACGTTCTCAAATCGCTGTCGGACGACTCGCAGGATCCTAAGTTCCTCGAAGCGTTGAGCCTGACCTCGGAGCAGACTCGCGATGGCGGCGACTATATCGCTGTTTTCGCTAAGAACTATGCTCAGGTTTCGGGTGGTCAGCCTTTGGCTCTGATCTTCAACACCCCTTCGATGAAGGAGATCAACGCAAACTCGACCGATGAGGAGGTTTTGAAGGTATTGCGCGCTGAGAGCGACGACGCTATCGCAGCATCGTACGACATCTTGCGTTCGCGTATCGACCGTTTCGGTGTAACCTCGCCCAATATCCAGCGTCTGCCCAACTCGAACCGCATTTTGGTTGAGTTGCCGGGTGTTAAGGAGCCTGAGCGTGTGCGTAAGCTGTTGCAGGGTTCGGCATCGTTGGAGTTCTGGGAGACTTACAGCACCAACGAGTTGATGGGTGCTTTGGAGCAGGCTGATGCTCTGTTGCGCAACATCAAGTCGAGCGAGGTTGCTCCCGCTGAGGAGGCTACTGAGGAGGTTGCTGAGGAGGCAGCTCCCGCTGAGGACAACGCATTGGTAGCTGAGGTTGCAGAGCAGACCGCAGAGGCAGCAGTTGCTACCGAGGCTATGAGCTTCGAGGAGCAGGAGAAGATCAATCCTCTGTTCGTTCGTCTGTACCCCGGTGCAGTTTATGCTGACGCTAACAACCCGATCATTGGTTATGCAACTTCGACCGATACCACCATTGTAAATAAGTATCTGGCTATGCCCCAGATCAAGGCTCTCTTCCCCCGCGACGTACGCTTTATGTGGAGCGTTAAGCCCTACGAGAACAAGCGTGCTGCTGCTGAGGGCATTGCAGATCCTTTCGATGGCAAGTTCGAGCTGTTCGCAGTTAAGGTTAACACCTTCGACGGCAAGGCTCCTCTGGACGGTAGTGTAGTTGTTGATGCTACGGCTGACTACGCACGTCAGGGTGCTGATGCTGAGGTTTCGATGACTATGAACTCGGAGGGTATGCAGAAGTGGGCACAGCTGACCGGTCAGAACATCGGTCGCGCTATCGCAATCGCTTTGGACGGCTACATCTACTCGGCTCCCAACGTATTGTCGGCAATCGACGGCGGTCAGTCGCGTATCACCGGTAACTTCACCATCAACGAGGCAAAGGACTTGGCTAACGTGTTGAAGTCGGGTAAGGTTCGTGCTCCGTCGCGCATTATTCAGGATACCGTTGTAGGTCCTTCGCTGGGTCAGGAGTCGATCAACGCAGGTATGTTCTCGTTCATCATCGCATTCGTGCTGGTTCTGATCTATATGGGTGTATTCTATAGCACCGGTGGTTGGATCTCGTGCGTAGCGTTGGTTACCAACCTGTTCTTGCTGATGGGCGTATTGGTATCGTTTGGTGCAGTTCTGACTCTGCCCGGTATCGCAGGTATCGTACTGACGATGGGTATGGCAGTGGACGCTAACGTAATTATCTACGAGCGTATCAAGGAGGAGTTGCGCGCAGGCAAGGGTCTTGCAATGGCTATCAAGGACGGTTACAGCAACGCTTACTCGGCAATTGTCGATGGTCAGCTGACTACTATGATTACCGGTATCGTTCTGTTCATCTTCGGTAACGGTCCTGTTCAGGGCTTCGCAACTACCTTGATCATCGGTATCATCACTTCGGTATTTACTTCGATCTATATCACTCGTCTGATCATTGACGCTCGCGTTAATAAGGGCAAGAATGTTAAGTTCTCGTTCAAGTGGTCGGAGAATATGCTGGCTAACACCAACTTCGATTTCATCGGCAAGCGTAAGATCGCTTACATCGTTTCGGGTACTCTGTTGCTTCTGTCGGTTGCGTCGTTCGCAATTCGCGGTTTCAATATGGGTGTTGAGTTCACCGGTGGTCGTGCATACGTAGTTCGTTTCGATCAGAATGTATCGGCAGACGCTGTTCGTTCGGCATTGGAGAACGCATTCCCCGGTGACGCAAGCAACGTCAGCTTGGAGGTTAAGCAGTATGGTGACGAGAACCAGATGCGTATCGTAACTCAGTACAAGTTCGACGATACCTCGGAGGAGGCTACCGCTGAGGTTGACCAGTTGCTCTACAACAACTTGAAGGGTCTGTACTCGTACGATATCACTCTCGAGGGCTTCACCAGCACTCAGACCGACCAGAACGGTATCATCTCGGCTGACAAGATCGGTCCTTCGATCGCACGCGATATGACCCGCTCGGCATTCTTGGCCGTTATCTTCTCGCTGATCGCAATCGCACTGTACATCATCTTGCGATTCAAGAAGTGGCAGTGGGGTATGGGTGCAGTTATTTCGCTGACTCACAACGCATTGCTCGTGATGGGTATCTTCTCGTTGTTGTACGGTCTGCTGCCCTTCGCATTGGAGGTTAACCAGTCGTTCATCGCTGCGATCCTGACCATCATCGGTTACTCGATCAACGATACCGTGGTTATCTTCGACCGTATCCGTGAGTACCAGGTTCTCTATCCCAAGCGTGAGATTGGTGAGAACATCAACAAGGCGATCAACTCGACTCTGTCGCGTACGTTGAACACTTCGGGTACGACGTTCGTAACTCTGTTGGCTATCTTCTTGTTCGGTGGTGAGACCATCCGTGGTTTCGTCTTCGCACTGATGTTCGGTATCATCGTAGGTACCTACTCGTCGGTATTCGTTGCAACTCCCGTTGCTTACGAGATGATGACCAAGAAGGCAAACAAGAAGAATTAATCGTCCGAAAGGAGTAATTCGATAAAAGAAGGCTCGCAAATGGTTGCGGGTCTTCTTTTTTTTGTGTAGTTTTGCGGAGAATAATCGATGCAAATCACGATTCAGACAATGGGATTCATTCACATCGGCATAATCGACGTTATCGACATCTTTCTGGTGGCGTTGATGCTCTACTATCTCTATCGCGTTACGCGCGGCACAAGCGCGTTCAGTATCATTTTGGGCGTTGTGATGCTCTACTTGATGTATGTAGTGGTGCGCGCGCTCAATATGGAGCTTCTTTCGGGCATTTTAGGCGAGTTTATTGGCGTGGGTATCATTGCGGTGATTGTGATCTTCCAGCCCGAGATACGCCGTTTTTTGCAGATGTTCGGCTTGCAGCAGAACCAGCGTCTGTCGCGTCTGTTCAGTGGCGATAATGTAGAGGATAATCTCGATATCGACTCGCTGGTTAAGGCGTGTGTAGATATGGGCGAGAGCAAGACGGGCGCTTTGATCGTGCTGCAACAGACCTCAGATTTGAGCCTTATGGCCGAGGGTGGTATTGCAGTCGATGCCAAGGTGTCGTCGTCGCTGTTGGAGAACCTCTTTTTCAAGAATTCACCCCTGCACGATGGTGCAATTATCATCAATAAGAATCGTGTTGTGGCAGCGCGTTGTATCCTTCCCTCGACGCAGTCGCAGGTGCCCAAGTCGTATGGCACGCGTCATCGTGCCGCATTGGGTATGAGTGAGGTTTCGGACGCGATTATTCTGGTCGTTTCGGAGGAGACGGGCGGATTGTCGATCGCGCAAGGTGGTGTCATTCAGCGCGATATCGAGCCCGATAAGTTTAAGTCGGTGTTGGTGCGCCGTTTGAATATGAATGTCGAGCGCAGCCGTATCTCGGATCGATTCTTCCGTCGTTTCAAGCGCAATCAACAGCAGGCGAAATAGTTTGGGTCGCACGACCTACAAAATAAAATCCCGTTCCTCGAAAGGAACGGGATTTTTTGTATCGAATCGACTTCGATCGTTGCGCTACTAGTGGCAGCAGCCGTCGTTGCAACCGCAACCATCGCCGCACTCGTCGCCGCAGCTATCGTGCTCGCAGCCACAACCGCAACCACCCTTCGGAGCCAGATCCTCGGGCTGTACGTCGCGTACGCCAACAACCTTAACCTCAAAGTTGAGCACCTTGCCTGCCATCGGGTGGTTGAAGTCCATCTTCACGGTCTCCTCGCCCACCTCGCGGATAGTGCCGAGCATACGGTTACCCTGGTTGTCGCTCATAGGTACCTGGTTGCCAACGAACAACATCTCCTCAGCCAGCTTGCCGTCGATCATAAATATGTTTTTGGGCAGATCAACGATAGCCTCAGCGATCACCTCACCATAACCATCTTTGGGCTGGAGGGTAAAAGCCACCTCGTCGCCAACCTCTTTACCGAGGATAGCCTCTTCGAATTTAGGGAGCAACATACCCGTGCCGAAGATAAATTCGAGGGGGTGTTCGGGGTGCGACTGGTCAGCGATCTGACCGTCAACGGTCAGTTTGTAATCTACCGCTACAAATTTGTTCTGTTCTACTTTCATTGTTTTGTGTTGTTTATTAAGTGTTTGTAATCTCTGTTTGAGCCTCGACCTTGCGTGCGCGACGTTCCGTCGCGTGGGCAAATCTGACCCACCCCCAAACCCCCGCCTCAGGCAGGGGCTTAGCCGCTTACGCGGCGGGTTGCGAGCCGATCGGTCGGTGCAAAGTTAGTTCTTAATTAATCCTCAAATCAAAATCTTGAATTTTGAATCTTGAATTAAATCTCTTACAACTCCTTGCAGGTGCAAACCAGGTTGCGGTCGCCGAAGCCGTTGTCGATCTTCGAAACGTAGGGGAAGAACTTGCTCTGCTTAACCCATTCGAGCGGGAATGCAGCCTGCTCACGGGTGTAGGGGTGCAACCACTCGCCCGCCAGCTCAACGGCCGTGTGGGGCGCGTTTGCGATCGGGTTGTCGGTGGTGTTGCCGCTCTCAGCCACAGCCTCGCACTCGCGTTTGATCGAGATCATAGCCTCGATAAAGCGGTCCATTTCGGCCTTAGGCTCACTCTCCGTGGGCTCGATCATAAACGTATCGTGCACGGGGAACGAGAGGGTAGGAGCGTGGAAACCGTAGTCCATCAAACGGCGCGCCATATCGCCCGTATCGACGCCATAGAGCTTCTTGAACTCGTGCAGATCGAGGATCATCTCGTGACCTACGCGACCATTCTCGCCCGTATAGTAGGTGCGGAACTCCTTCGACAGAGCTGCCGACATATAGTTAGCATTGACGATAGCCATCTCGGTAGCCTCGCGCAGACCGCTCTCGCCGAGCATCTTGATGTAGCCGTAGGTGATAGGCAACAGCAGTGCGCTACCCCAGGGCGACGACGAAACTGCCGTAATGCCCTCTTCGCCACCCGTCTCAACCAACGAGTGCGAGGGGAGGAACTTAGCCAGGTGAGCAGCCACGCAGATCGGGCCAACACCCGGACCGCCACCACCGTGAGGCATTGCGAAGGTCTTGTGGAGGTTCAGGTGGCAGACGTCTGCACCGATATAACCCGGATTAGTCAGACCTACCTGAGCGTTCATATTTGCACCGTCCATATATACCTGACCACCAGCGTCGTGCACTGCGTCAACGATCTCGCGGATACGACTTTCGAACACACCGTGAGTCGAGGGATAGGTAACCATCAGACCGCACAACTCACTGCTGTACTGCTCGGCCTTAGCCTTCAAATCCTCGACGTCGATGTTGCCATTAGCGTCGCACGCTACGGTCACGATCTTCATACCTGCCATAGCTGCCGATGCGGGGTTGGTACCGTGAGCCGATGCGGGGATCAGCACGATGTTACGGTAGCCCTGACCACGGCTCTGGTGGTATGCGCGGATCACCATCAGACCTGCATACTCACCCGCAGCACCCGAGTTGGGCTGCAACGAGCAAGCGGCAAAGCCCGTGATGGTTGCAAGATCGTTCTCCAAATCCTCGATCAACATCTTGTAACCCTCGACCTGATCGGCGGGAGTGAAGGGGTGTACGTCGGCAAAGCCCGACAGGCTGAGGGGCTGCATAATTGCCGCAGCATTCAGCTTCATCGTACACGAGCCGAGCGAAATCATACTGTCAGCCAGCGAGATATCGCGGTGCTCCAAACGCTTGATGTAGCGCATCAGGTCGCTCTCGTTGCGGTATTTGTTGAATACGGGTTCGGTCAAAATTGCGCTCTCGCGAGCCAGCTCCGAGGGATAGTACGCTTTGGTTGCGGTCTTGACAGCCTTCGGTGCCTTGCGACCCTTAGCCAATGCGAAGATCTCGACTACGGTTGCAATCTCCTCGTCGGTGGTAACCTCGTCGAAGCTCATACGCACGCCACCCGATGCGGGGTAGAAGAAGTTGATACCGCGCTCCAACGCCAGCGACTGCACAACGGCAGCGTCAACGTCGGTAACCTCGATCGTATCGAAGAACGAGCGGTGCAACAGCGTGCAACCCAGCGCCTCCAAAGCCTCAGCAACCGTAGCCGCTGCCGAATGGATATGCTCGGCAATGCGACGCAGACCCTCAGCACCGTGATAAACGGCATAGAAACCAACCATCGAAGCCATCAGAGCCGATGCGGTACAGATGTTCGACGTTGCGCGTTCGCGCTTGATGTGCTGCTCACGCATTTGGAGAGCCATACGCAGAGCCTTGTTGCCCAGACGGTCGACGCTGACGCCGATGATTCGACCCGGCATATTGCGCTTAAACTCCTCGCGTGTAGCCATATAACCTGCGCTCGGGCCACCGAATCCCATCGGGGTACCCATACGCTGTGTGCCACCAACGGCGATGTCTGCGCCCCACTCAGCGGGAGCCTTCATCAGCACCAGAGCCATCAGGTCGCTCACTGCCGTAACCAGCGCGCCTGCCTCGTGAGCCTTCGCAGCGAAGGCCTCGTAATTGCGCACCTCACCGTCGGCTGCGGGATACTGAACGATTGCACCGAACTCACGACCCGTGAACTCATACTCGGCGAAGTCGTCGCAGATGATCTCAATGCCGAACGGTTCGCTACGAGTGAGCAGCACGTCCATTGTCTGCGGGAACAGTTTCTCATCAACGAACAGCGCGTTGCGACCCTGCTTCACGGCCTCGCGCGAACGCAGAGCGAACATCATCAACATTGCCTCAGCCGTAGCCGTAGCCTCGTCCAGCAGCGAGCAGTTACCGATCTGCATACCTGTGAGCGAGATAATTGCGGTCTGATAGTTGAGCAGAGCCTCCAAGCGACCCTGCGAAATCTCGGCCTGATAGGGGGTGTATGAGGTGTACCACGCGGGGTTCTCGAATACGTTACGCGAGATAGCAGCGGGCACAGCGGCAGGGTAGTAACCCATACCGATGAACGAACGCAGGGGGCGGTTGCGCTCTGCCAGCGAACGGATCAATTGAGCAAATTGGAACTCGCTCAGACCCTCTTTGGGCAGTGCGAGAGGTTTGCGCAGGCGAATCGACTGCGGAATAACCTGCGAGATAAGCTCTTCGCGGCTCTCAACGCCGATCACTTCGAGCATCTCTTTGAGCTGAGTTGCATCGGGGCCAATGTGGCGCGATGCGAATCTATCGAATGACATAGATGAATATGTTTTTATTAGTTTATTTCTGAACGTAACAAAGTACGATACAAAATTACCTAATTTTTTTCGGTTTGTATCGTACTTTGTCGAAAATCTTACGCGCGACGCGCGATTTTACTACAATGACCAGGTCGGTTTGGGCTCCTCACCCTGTTGCAGACGGTGCCAGAACTTGCGCAGACGCTCCATCTGGGTGCGGAACAACTCCTCGTCCATCATAATTGCGTAGGCGTTGAGCACCGAGTGAAGGTAGTCCATCACGACTTTGGCATATTCGGGCTTGATGCCCTCTTTTTGAGCCAATTCGACGGTGAGTATAGCCTGATCTTCGTCTAATTTCTCGACCAGATCGAACACTCTGGGGCGGTAACCCGGGTGGAGTATCGACTGCATCACAAAGCGGTCGTACATCAGGTTTTCGATCGCCTTTTGTTCGATGTTGTTCAGGAAGTCGATGAGGGTCAGGTTTTCATCTTTACGCATATCGTCGCTGGCGTCGATGAGCGACTGGTAGTAGAAACGTATGGTCTCGATAACCATCTGGTCGCGCCCCTCGAACATCTCGTAAATGAACGATGAACTAATGCCCGATTCTACGATCAGATAACGCATCGAGGTCTTATCCAGGCCGTGTCGTGCAAAGGTGTTCAAAAAACTGCTGAGCAGCACTTTACGGCGTAAATTTCTATCAACGGTCATAGCTTGGTATTTTAAGGTCTTAGGTTAATATTTTAGGTTAGTTCATTTGGCTAATATTTGAAGCTGCTGCCGCCGATAAACTCGCGCAGAATCGACGTTGGCGGAATCTCCGCGGGGTCGATCGGCAGGAAGTTGTCGAGGAATTTGAGCAGTCGTTTTGCCTCGGCATATTCGGGCACGGTGTTGGGCACCTCGCGCAACTTCGGCTCGACGAACTGACGCAACACGGCAATCTCGTAAAAGAGTGAGCTGTTGAACATTACGTCGGCATTCTCCTGATAGGGGAAGATGTGCTTGTCCTCGCCACGACGTACGCTCGGCCAGCGACGAATGGTCGATTCGGCATTTGCGCCACGCGAGTAGTAGTCGCGTGTGATGCGGCGAATCAGGCGGTTGTCGGTAGTAGCGATACGCGAGAGGTTATCCATCGAGATCGAGGTCAGAGCCGAGATATATACCTTGAATTTCAGGTGGTCGGCAACGCCCGCTGTCAGCTGCGGGTTGAGTCCGTGAATACCCTCGATGACGAGTATCGAACGCTCGTCGAGTTGCAGCGGTTTTTCGTACCACTCGCGCAGTCCGCTGATGAAATTGAACTTGGGCACCTGCACGCTCTCGCCCTGCAACAGACGGTTGAGCTGGTCGTTGAACAGTGCGATGTCGATAGCCTCCAAAGCCTCGAAGTCGTAGTCGCCCTTCTCGTCGCGCGGCGTGTCCTCGCGGTTTACGAAGTAGTCATCGAGCGAGATTGTCACGGGGCGCAGACCGAGTATTCGCAACTGAATACCAAGACGTTGCGCAAATGTTGTCTTGCCACTCGACGAGGGACCCGAGATCAGCACGATGCGGGCTCCACGCGAGATGTTTGCGTCGTAGATCGAGTCGGCAATCGCGCCCAATTTCTTCTCGTGGAAAGCTTCGGCCACCTTGATCAAGTCGCTGCTTTCGCCTGCCAGCACCTTCGAGTTGAGCGATCCGATGTTCTGCACACCCATCACCTCGACCCACTCTTTGTACTCCTTGAAGATGTCGAACATCTTGTCCTGCGGAACGATGTTTTCGAGTTGCGAGGGGTTTGTGCGTTGGGGCACAGCCAGATGCAGACCGTTGTAATAGCGGCGTATGTCGAACAGATGTATGTAGCCGGTCGATGGGGCTAACGCACCGTAGAAGTAACCCGCCATATCGGCCATACGATAGACGTCGGCATAGAGTCGTGGGCGGGTGCGCAGCAGTGCGATCTTGTCGTCGAAACCGAGTTTCGAGTAGATCTCTTCGACCTCCGAGGCGAACAGACGCTCGCGCACGATCGGAATATCGGCAGCGATGATCTCGTCCATACGGTGTTTGATTTTGGCGATTTGCTCGTCCGAGAGTTCGTCGTGATCGTCAATTTCGCAATAGAAACCCTTCGAAACCGAGTGTCGGATTGTGAACGTCGCGTCGGGGTAGAGGTCGCGCACCGCCTTGTGCATAATGAAGAAGAGTGTGCGCTGATAGACGCGAGTTCCCTCGAAGTGGGTGATATCGAAGAAACGTACCGATATAGGTTTATATATCTTATAATCCAGCTCTTTGATGCGGTTGTTGACGAACGCCGCCAGGAATGGTTGAGTGTTGTTCAGTGCAAGCATATCAACCACTTCGCCCAGAGCTGTGCCCATTTTCACGGCGAGCTCCGAGCCATTATTTTCGCATATAATTTTGACTACGGGTGTCATAAGGTGATAGTTTAGTCTGCTACAAATTTGCAAAATAAATTCCACTTATGCTAATATTTCGCAAAAAAAATGTAACTTTGACGAGCAAAAAAGTACTTTTTCCTACAAAAAACAGACATTTTAGTTATGAAACGATCATTTTTAACTTTTGTTACATTCGCACTTTTGATCCTTGTGTCGTCGTGTTCGCCCCAGCCGACGCGTCGTGTCGTGATCCTCTCGACCAACGATATTCACGGTGCTATTCAGCAATTTCCGCGCCTGGCTACGGCTATTGCCGAGTGCCGCGATACGGTTGAGGTTATCCTGGCCGATGCCGGTGACCGCTGGACGGGCAATGCCTATGTCGATAAGGCCGAGCAGCGCTGCCTGCCCGTCATCGAGGTGATGAATCGTGTGGGTTACGACGTTGCGACCTTTGGTAATCACGAGTTCGACTATGGTCAGGAACTGCTCCGCGAGCGCGTGTCGCAGGCTGAGTTCCAGATCATCTGTGCCAATATGGAGCAGTGCGGCTCGGAGCTGACCGTACCTGCAACGACAATCATCGAGCGTGGCGGTATCAAGTTCGGTTTCGTAGGTCTTGTGACCAACTTTGCCGATGGCTATCCCGACGGTCAGAAGACCAATTTCGAGGGTCTGACCTTCCCGTCGCCTTTCGAGAAGGCTGTCGAGTTGCAGTCGCTCAAAGAGGAGTGCGATGTGCTGGTTCTGCTGTCGCATCTGGGCGACGATATGGACCGCGTGCTGACGGTCGATGCAACCGAATATGATGTGATCATCGGTGGTCACACCCACGCCGTATTTGCTGAGGGTCAGGAGTATAACGGTACGCTCATCACTCAGACGGGCAAGAGCTTGAAGAATCTCGGTGTGACGGTAGTCGAGATGCAGGGCGACAAGATCACCCGCCTCGAAAACCGCCTTGTGGCGCTGGCCGACTATGCCGAGGACGAGGAGATGAAGGCGGCAGTTGAGGTCTATTATAAAGATCCCTACCTGAGTGCACCGATTGGCTCGTCGAAGATTCAGATGTCGAAGGTTGGTTTGGCGAACTTTATGGCCGAGGCGATCACAAAGCGCTCGAAGTCGGAGGTTGGTCTTTATCACTTTGGCGGCGTGCGTCTTGATTCGATGCGTAAGGAGGGTATCAGCATTGGCGACATCTTCACTTTGGAGCCGTTCAGCAGCACGATTTACACCGCACAGATGACCACCGAGCAGATTCGCGGAATGATCATCAATAAGTTCAACGACTCGGTCAATCCGAAGGAGTCGCACCGTCCCGATATCAACCCCTACGGTACGAGCTATACGATCGTAACCGACGCTGAGGGTGAGGCGATCGATGTGAAGTTCTCAACGCTCAAAGAGGGTCGCACCTATAAAGTTGCTATGGGTGATTATATGTATAAGAACTACAATTTCGATAAGAGCGGTGCGCACGAGGCTACGAATATTCTCGTGACGGAGGTACTGCTTGATGAGTTGCGCCACCACTCTCCTCTGAAATACACTAACGAGGAGCGAATCTCGATTGTCGAGAAGTAGCTGCACGACTCAAAATTCAAGATTAAAGCCACACTCCAATGCGGGGTGTGGCTTTTTCGTTGGTTTTGGGCGTTATCCAAGTTTTGTGGCTGGGGCGCGCCACAGAACTTGATACGTTTTGCAAACGTGTGATTTACTTTTTCTCTTTGAGGGGTTTGATTGATTTCTCTTTCAGAACTCCGCGCACCCAACGGGCTGAGTATAGGCGACCGTCTTTATCTTGGATAATACATTTTCCACGTGGTTTCCCGTCTTTGAATTCAGCAGTGTATTTAACACCCTCGGGAGTTAGGAATGTTCCTTGACCATTGGGATCTCCATTCTCCCACTGACCACAATATGCACTGCCATCAGCATATTCTATTGTACCTACACCGTGAAAACGATCATTTTTCCATTGGCCTTGATATTTGCTGCTATCGGGGTAGATCATTGTGCCCGTACCGCTGATTTCGCCGTAATTGATCTCGCCAACATATACTGCGCCATTATTCCAACGTACAGTTGTTAGACCTGTTTCGGTGTCTTTTGTCATTTCTGCTACAAGATCCCCCTTTGTAATCGGGGTCGTTGTCTTTCTTGGCTTTTTTTGTTTGCTATTCCAATTAAAACCATCAGTGCCGCCATATTTGCCGACAGCCCAAATGCTCGCGAGTGCACTTTCACCCGAACGGATTTGTTCCCCATAATAACCAGGCGTTCCATAATTTTGCGCAAAACTCTCGCTCGGCAAACATAAAATCGCGACTATAAGGATAAGTAAATATTTTTTCATAGTAGTTGTTTTTTAGTTCATATTCAGCGTTTTGCAAGAAAGCAAAATTTACCGACAAATCCAAATTTTTCGCACTAAAAATGCAAAACAAGGCGATTTTTGCGAAAATCGCCACACTCTGTGGCGCCCGCGATTAAAAATCGCGCCGCCCCACGCCACAGAGTGTAACGTGTGAAAGCAAAGTAACCAATCTTGAATTTTGCATTAAAATCACGTAAATGGTTGTAAATCCGAAAAATAGTCCGTATATTTGTGCGCTTTTTCGGTGGCGTACGCGCGTACGTAAGTGCAAGCGTCTGTCCGCCAGAGAGTTAAATCAATTTATTGTCAAACTTTTTAACGAGTGATTGTATCACAAAAATTTTTATGGTAGAAAACAAAATGGTAGTCGCAAACGAGAATTTCGATTGGAACGCATTCGAGAACGAGTTGGATCTCTACGATCGTTCGAAGGACGAGATCGCTGGTGCGTATGACCAGACTCTGTCGAAGGTACAGGTAGGCGAGGTAGTCGAGGGTACCGTAGTAGACATCAACAAGCGTGAAGTTGTCGTTAACATCGGCTACAAGAGCGAAGGTATTATCCCCGTAGGCGAGTTCCGCTACAACCCCGAGCTGACCGTAGGTGAGAAGGTTGAGGTTTATGTAGAGAGCGCTGAGGACAAGAAGGGCCAGCTGTTGCTGTCGCACAAGAAGGCTCGCCAGCTCAAATCGTGGGATCGCGTTAACCTCGCTTTGGAGAACGACGAGATCATCAAGGGTTATATCAAGTGCCGCACTAAGGGCGGTATGATCGTCGATGTATTCGGTATCGAGGCATTCTTGCCCGGTTCGCAGATCGATGTTAAGCCCATCCGTGACTACGACTTCTACGTTGACAAGACTATGGAGTTCAAGGTTGTTAAGATCAACCAGGAGTTCCGCAACGTAGTTGTATCGCACAAGGCTCTGGTTGAGGCTGAGTTGGAGGCACAGAAGAAGGAGATTATGTCGAAGTTGGAGAAGGGCCAGATCTTGGAGGGTGTTGTTAAGAACATCACTTCGTATGGCGTATTCATCGACTTGGGCGGTGTTGACGGTTTGATCCACATCACCGATCTGTCGTGGGGTCGCGTAAATCACCCCGAGGAGATCGTAGCTTTGGATCAGAAGCTCAACGTAGTAATCCTCGACTTCGACGATCAGAAGAAGCGTATCGCTCTCGGTTTGAAGCAGCTGACCGCACATCCCTGGGAGGCTTTGAGCGCAGACTTGAAGGTAGGCGACAAGGTTAAGGGTAAGGTAGTTGTTATGGCTGACTACGGTGCATTCGTTGAGATCGCAGCAGGCGTAGAGGGTCTGATTCACGTATCGGACATGTCGTGGAGCCAGCACCTGCGTTCGGCACAGGAGTTCATGAAGGTAGGCGACGAGATCGAGGCAGTAGTTCTGACCTTGGATCGCGAGGAGCGCAAGATGTCGCTGGGTATCAAGCAGCTGACTGCTGATCCCTGGGAGGCAATCGAGAGCAAGTACCCCGTTGGCAGCAAGCACACTGCTAAGGTTCGCAACTTCACCAACTTCGGTGTATTCGTTGAGATCGAGGAGGGTATCGATGGCTTGATCCACATCTCGGATCTGAGCTGGACCAAGAAGATCAAGCACCCCGCAGAGTTCACTCAGATCGGTGCTGAGATCGAGGTTGTAGTATTGGAGATCGACAAGGAGAACCGTCGTCTGAGCCTCGGCCACAAGCAGTTGGAGGAGAATCCTTGGAACGAGTTCGAGCAGCAGTACGCTGTTGACACCGTTCACGAGGGTACCATCAAGGAGCTGACCGAGAAGGGCGCAGTTGTAACTCTGTCGGAGACCATCGAGGGCTTTGCACCTGCACGTCAGTTGGTAAAGGAGGACGGCACTCAGGCTAAGGCTGGTGAGACTCTGTCGTTCAAGGTTATCGAGTTCTCGAAGGCAACCAAGCGCATCACCCTGTCGCACAGCCGTCTGTTCGAGGAGGCTAAGCGTGCTGAGGAGAAGGCCGAGAAGAAGGCTAAGGCTGAGGCAGCTGAGGCAACCAAGTCGTCGGTTAAGAAGATCAACGCTTCGGTTGAGAAGACCACTTTGGGTGACATCACTTCGCTGGCTGAGTTGAAGGCTCAGATGGAGAAGGACGCTGAGTAACATCAGCCGAGGGGTGGAGCTAAGCTAAGAGGCAGGTGGCGGTCTGACGAGAGAGTATTGATTGGCTGACGTAGCAAAAACGGACGACAATGAGCTTTCGAGTTACCATACTTGGCAATAGTTCGGCAAAACCCACACCCGATAAACATACCTCTGCTCACGCACTCAATGTGCGTGAGCAGTTTTTTTTGATAGATTGTGGCGAGGATACCCAGCGACAGCTGATTCGCTATGGTATCAACCCTCTCAAAATCAATGCGGTGTTCATCACCCATCTGCACGGTGATCACCTCTATGGTCTGTTCCCGTTGATATCGACAATGGGACTGTATGGCCGCCGAACGCCACTGAAAGTGTTTGGCCCGAAGCCGCTGGACGAAATATTGGAGGCACATTTCAAGTATTTCGATTCGGAGCTGCCTTACGAGGTGCAATTCTGTGAGGTTAATACCCGTGCGGAGAAGGTGGTGTTCGAGACGTCGTATATGACCGTCGAAACCATTCCGCTGCGCCACCGAGTGCCCTGTTGTGGCTATCTGTTTCGCGAGAAAGAGCCCGAACTGAATATCGAGAAGACGGCAATTGAGCGCTATGGGTTGGGTATTGCACAGATTGCGGCGGCAAAACGTGGCGAGGATTTGACGTTGGAGGACGGCACGCTGTTGCCTGCGTCAGAGATCACCTATCGACCATTCCGCCCGCGTGCGTACGCATATTGTAGCGATACGCAGTATTCGGCCAAGGTAGCGCGAATAGTGAGTGGGGTAGACCTGCTCTACCACGAGGCTACCTACCTCGATATCGAGCGCAAAACGGCGCATCAGCGAGGCCATTCAACGGCATTGCTGGCGGCTAAGGTCGCGTCGATGGCGGGCGTTGGACAACTGCTGATCGGCCATTTCTCGGCACGTTATAAGGACGAACGAGTGCTCCTGAATGAGGCTCGAACGCTGTTCGAGGCGACGGAACTGGCGACCGAGGGTCGCACGTTCGAGATCCCCAAGCGACGCGAATAGGGCAGACACAACCCACAATCATAATCCACAGATGCAGGCGAACCGACAAAGAAACGGCTCGCCATTTTTTGCATATCCGCACTCGAAACGCTATCTTTGCACAACGAAAAACTAACGAAACGATGATTAAAACAGTTATATTCGATTTTGGAGGCGTGATTGCGCACTTTGTTCGCGAGGGTGCAGTGGAGCGCTTCGAGCAGTTGGGCTTGAAGGACGCCAACGAGCAACTCGACAACTATTGCCAGAACGGCATCTTCCTTGAAGTTGAGAAGGGTGCTATCACGGCTGAGGGTTTCCGCGAGCGTCTGAGCCAGATGTGTGGTCGCGAGGTGAGCTACGATGAGGCTCGCTGGGCGTGGTTGGGCTTCTTCACCGAGACTCCGACCGAGAAGTTGGACTATATCACGGCTCTGCGTCCGCGCTATCGCACCTATGTGTTGAGCAATACCAACCCCTACATTATGAGTTGGGCACGCTCTGCGGAGTTGTCGGCTCAGGGACGCCCTCTGGACGACTATTTCGATGCGATCTTCACCTCGTATGAGTTGGGCGTCGTAAAGCCCGATAAGCGCTTTTTTGAGCACGTTTTGGCGGCGACCGGATCTCTGCCCCACGAAACAGTTTTCGTCGATGACGGGCCCCATAATGTGGCAGCAGCGGAGGCTTTGGGTATCCACACTCTCTGTCCTGCCAATGGCGAGGATTGGCGAGCAGCTTTGGACGAATTGCTCGACCGCCTGAACCGCGAATAAACTTTCGCAACCGAATAGCATAGGCGAACCCCACAAGCGAACTGACCCCGAAGGAGGTTGGTTCGCTTTTTTTTGTGCATCATTGCTCTTTTTTGAGCCACGGCCTTGCAAATAGCCACAAAAAAAGGTCGCTCCCCGAAGGGAGCGACCGAACCAAACGCCTCTTTGTAATCTTTATCTAACCGAGGCGTAGGGCATAATAGAGGGTTTCGATTAGTATTTACCCATCTGCGTAATCCAAGCAGCGGTGTTACCGGTACCCGAACCCGAAGGCGAAACACGCATACCACGGAAGAAGTGAGTCTGATGGCGACCAACGTATGCAGTCCAATAGTCCTTGTACTCTACGTCCGAACCCTCAGCACCGCCCTTGCGGTTGTAGGTCATCCAGCTCTCAGTACCGTCAGCCTCGATGCGCTTCATCTTGTAGTAGATGTAGCACGAACCGCTCGATACGGTGTGGCCTACACGGTTGTCAGCCTCCAAGCGGCTCGAACCGGTCCCCGACTCACCCGAACGCTGGGGAGCGAACTGGTCGATGTGGATACGAGTCCACGACGAAGCCTCACCGAAAGCAACGGGATCACTTGCGGGATACCACTCCAGGTCGGTAGGATCCTGATAGTAGTACTGCAACTTGTAATCGGGAATAGTGAAGTTCTCGTCCTCGTACATAATGTTCACGAAACGGAGGTAGAACGACTCAGCAGTGTGCGCAGTAACATCGTGAGGATACTCAGCATTGTTGTCGAAAACAATAGGAGCAGCGTTGATGTTAGTGATAACGACATCCTGCATACCAGCCTTAACGGTGAACTCCTGATTGTAGTAAGGCTCAGCATCTCCGTGATTCAGATAGAGTTTCAGAGTGTGAGTACCCGGCTTCATAATGTAATGACGACCCTGTGCAGGAACATAGTCGAACTGGCTGAGGTAAGCAGAAGTACCTTGCCACATCGGCTGATCGTCGATCTCAACTCGATAAGCACGAGTTGCAGTCGATGCTGCCTCAGGAATCATACGGTAGAAATATACCAACGCATTATCCTTAGCATCAACGAGCTCGCAATCGTAACCCAAATCGTGCTTCTCACACGATGCAAGTGCAATCATCGAGGCAAATGCAATGATTATATACTTAAAGATTTTCATATCTCTGTTTGTTTTATTAAGTTAATAAAAACTCTTGTCTCTGTGCTTATTCGATAGTTACACCGGGATAAGTCTCAGGATAACCGTTCGGATAGCAGAACCAAGGAATCGAGCTGTGGTAGTATGCAGTGGTACCGGGGATGGGACGCAGTGCGCTCAAACCGGGAACGTTCCACATATACTCCGAGTTGTAACGAGGACGGATACGGAAGCAAGGCGAACCGTTCAAGGTACGAGTATCGTTGAACTTGCTACGGTAACCCTCGAAGTTAGCAGGTGCCAGATAGTAGCCCTTGAATACCTTAGTAGGATCATCGTCGCGCTTCTGCTGTACCTCAGTCTTGTTCCAACCGTTGTCTACGTGAGGATACTCACCAGTGTACTCAACATCGTAGAAGTTCTTACGCATATCTACCCAGATCTCGGGCGAACCCCAAGGATAGAGAGCTACGTACTTCTGCATCATAATGTGCGACATAGTCAAGTCGTTAGCGGTGATCTTGCCTACGAACGGACCTGCCAAGTACTCAGCAGCTGCCTGATCGAAGAGTGCCTTAGTGATCTTATCACCACCGGTTACCTCCTTCTCGCTTGCAGCAGCCTTACCGGGCTTCAAGTACGATGCGGTGAACTCCATATCGTCAGCGATTGCCTCTTTCCACCAAGTCAGTGCGTTAGTCTTATCACCCATACGGAAGTAAGCCTCAGCAACGCAGAACTTGATCTCAGCCGAGTTCATCAGAATGTAGGGAGCTGCATCGTGGTACAACCAACGACCCTGACCGTCATAGGTAGTGCTGTTGGTGACATTCCAACGACCCCAAGGAGTACAACCGCTATAATAGCGGTGGCGCTTGATCGAATCCAAATTCTCAATGTTCTGGAAGCAGCTATCGCTATAAGTACCCAACTTAGCAACAACACGAGGATCCCAGTGGCCCTCAGCCATTACGTTGGTGTCGGTGATGATCTGAACGGGGTTCAGGTGATTCTTGTAACGATCGTCCCAATTGATAGTAGTATCCTCGCAGATAACATAGTTACCCTCCTCATCGTACAGAGGTACAGTACCGGTCATTACGCGAACTGCATAACCCTGCTGGCTGTAACCAGTACCGAGGTTACCACGAGCAGTACCCCAGAAGTTGTTGTAAGCGCTGAACGGCTCATCCGGACCGCCACCACCTACGGTTACAGTTGCATTGTCAGCGTTCGAGAGGATAGCCTTGTCAGCGTAGCCAACCAGCTTGGGAGCGATCTCCGAAACGAAGTTCGACTTATTAGCCAACGACGAGAGCTGACGAATCTTACCTGCGTAGCAGAACTTGATCCACTTAGCCTTGTCGCCGGAGTAGATGAAGTCGTTGTTGGTCAACTTAGTACCGTAGAAGGTAGCATCCTCCATCTCCAAGTACTGGATAGCGGTGTCATACCACTCGTCGATCTTAGCGTAAACAACGTCCTGATAGTCATAGTCGAACGAAGTACGACCCGGCTCGAATGCCTGAGTCAAGATTACATCGCCGTGATACTTGGTCAGAGCGTCCCACGAGAAAGCCTTGATAGCGTAACCGATACCAGCCAGAGTCCAGTTCTCAGCCTCGATAGACTGATTGATCATATTTTCAAGGTTCATACCCTGATTCCAGTAGGTCATACGCCACTTCTCAGCACCGGTATCCGAACCAGTAGGATTCAAGTGGCCAGTGTAGTTGCTGTTACCGTTCATCATACGAGTATACTCGTTGGTTGCGTATGTTGCATCCCAATAGATACCCTGGAACTGCTGGATAATACCTGCAAGATAGAGGTGCGACTCTACCTGAGCAGGAGCATCGATATTGTTGTTGACGTTAAGCCACTCCTGGCAGCTGGTGAAAGCTACTGCGGCCAACATCATAATACCTGCAAATATCTTTTTCATATTAATATATGTATTATTTGTTCGTTATCTAATGTTTCGCTTAGCTTAGAAAGTGAGGTTTACACCGAACGAGTAGGTACGAGGAGCGGGGATACCCCAAACATCGTAACCCTGACCACCGGTACCACCACCAGCTGCTGACATTGTGTTACCAACGGGATCAACACCCGAGTAGTTAGTGAATGTGCAGAGGTCGTTAGCTGCTACGAATACCGAAGCATTCGAGATGAAGCCCTTGGTAGCCTTCTTCAACCAGCCCGAAGGAACTGCGTACGACAGACGTACCTCAGCCAACTTCAAGTAGTTAACATCCTTCTCCAACCAGTCCTCATCACCGCCGACGAAGAGCGAAGTACCTGCATACTTCCACATATCGACTGCAATAGTGTTCTTGGTCGGGTTGTCGCTGTTCTCGAAACCATCCTGCAAAACGCCCTCGAATACATAGAAGCGGTTCTCACGCAGACGAACCGACTCCCAGCTCTGACCCTTCTCCATCATACTACGCATCGTACCGTTCACAACAGTTGCACCGGTCATACCCGACAACATTGCGCTCAGGCGGAAGCCCTTGTACGACAAGTTGGTTGTGATACCGTAGTTCAAATCGGGGTTACGATCGCCCAAAATAGTCCAGTCCGCGCTTGTAACGGGGGTACCGCTGATAGTGCTGATCAGGACATCACCATTCTTGTTGCGCATATAACCACGACCGGTCAAGGTAGTGATAGGATTACCCTTCGAGATACCGTTACGGATGTTACCCGAGTTCCAAGTATATGCATTGTAGTACTCCTTCAAGTTCTCAGGCAGCTCAACTACCAACGAGTTGTTGTGCGAGAGGTTCAAACCTACGTTCCAACGGAAACCACTTGCCGAGCGGATAATGTCAGCGTCGATGTGGCCTTCCCAACCCCAAGTCTTAAACGAACCTACGTTCAAGTTGTTCAGCACGAAACCGGTTGCGTACGACATACGGAAACCGTTTACGATCTGGTCCTCGCAGAAGTTCCAGAAGTAAGTGAAGTCGAGGTTGATGCGGTCGTCAACGAAGCGACCCTCCAAACCTACCTCGTATGCGGTATTCATCTCAGGAACCAACGCCTTGTTCGGGCCGGTGAAGTCATACTTGTAACCACCACCCCACAACTCGGTGGGAATCAGAGCGGGGTCAATCGACAGAGGAGTAGCGTCCTTACCTACCTGAGCGAACGAACCACGAACCTTCAAGTAGTTCAACCACTTCGACTTGTCAAGACCCTTGATCTCGGTGAAGATGAACGAACCCTCGACTGCGGGATAGAAGTACGAGTTGTTCTCAACGGGCAGAGTCGACGACCAGTCGTTACGAGCACGCAAGGTGATGTAAGCCATCTGGTTGTAACCCAACTCAACCTGACCCGATACAGCCTGCAAGCGGCGAGTGGTCATAGTCTTCTTCGAAGTGATGGTCGAAGGAGTACAGTTGTTCAACGACAGAAGGTCGATAACGAGGAAGTTCGAACCGTACGACGACAGACGGTTGGTCTCCTGATGAATCTGGTGATAACCTACCTGTGCCGAGAACGAGAACTTATCGTCGAACCAGCTGTTCTGATAACCTGCCAAGATGTTCATATTCACGTTGTTCAGGTTATCCTTAGCGATGTTGTACGAGCCGCTGTTATCGTCGTCCTTCGAAGTCTGGTTGTAAGTACGATAGTAGGGGTGAGTAGCAACTACATAGTTCGAAGCCGAGAAGTCCCAACCGAACGTAGCGCGGATGAACGTATTCTTAATAGGTGTAACAACAGCGGTCAAGTTAGCCATTGCACGGTCCGACTCATCATAGTTCTTGTTCTTGTACATACCGAACAAGGGGTTGATCTGGTCATCATCGAGATAATAGTCGGGAAGACGCATATGCATACCGTCGTCTGCCAGCCACTTGCTCATATCGTCAACCGAAGGCCACAAATAAGCATAACGGATAGGACCGTTAGTACCACGACCTACCTTGTTGTTAGTCGACTTGATGTAAGCAACCGAACCTTCGAGGTTCAACCACTTGTTAACCTCAGCCTTACCACCGATACGTACAGTCATACGATTCAGGTCAGTAGTCTTGATAACACCCTTGGTGTCCAAGAACTCAGCCGACGCACGGAACGCCATCTTGTCCTTACCAGCCTGTACCGATACGTTGTGGCGGTGCGAGAAACCAGTCTGCAATACTGCTGCGACGTTGTCGTAGAGCTTAACGTCCTCGGGGAACAAACCACCGAAACGCGAGCTGTAATAGTAGTTGGTAGCACCGTAAGCACCGTTAGCATACTTGTCCTGTACCTCAGGCCAACCGTATGCCTTCGAGAACGAGAATGTGTTGCTGTAAGTTACCGAACCCTTACCATCGGTGTTTGCACCCTTCTTGGTGGTGATGATAATTGCACCATTCGAAGCGTCCGAACCGTAAAGAGCGGCAGCAGCAGCACCTTTCAGGACGGTCATCGACTCGATATCATCGGGGTTAAGGTCATTACCACGCGACGAGAAGTCCATATCGCGTACCGAAACTGCGTCAGCCACAGCAAAACCATCCTGAGGACGGAACGACGAGTTGTCCATAGGAACACCGTCGACAACGTACAGAGGCTGGTTGCTACCCGACAACGAGGTCATACTACGCAAGACAACCTGAGTCGAAGCACCGGGCATACCCGAAGTCGAAGTAACGGTCATACCCGATACACGACCCTGCAGTGCCGATACGAAATCGGTACGACCCGACTCGATGATGTCCTGAGCCTTCACGTTCTGAACCGACGAACCCACTGCACGGGCTACACGCTTCATACCGAACTCAGCGGTTACTACCACGTCCTCGATTTTGTTAACGTCCTCAAGCAGGGTAACCTTCATACCCTGAGCGGCCTTAACCTCCTGAGGCTGATAACCGATGTACGTAACCACGAGGGTTGCGCCTTCGGGTACTGTCAACTGGAACGAACCACCGATACCGGTTGCGATAGCGTTGTTCGTACCCTTCTGCTGAACGGTTGCGCCGATAACGCCTTCGCCGGCCTCGTCCACAACAGTACCTGAAACCTTGACTGACTTCTGAATCTCGGTGCTCTCGCTCCAAGCCTCAGCTGCCATCAAATTCGTTGTGCACACTGCCAACGCCAGCGTGAACAACAAACCAATAGTCAATTTTCTTTTCATAGAGTAAATTTAATTAGTTAGTGA
>JAZOPR010000010.1:0-135717 GCA_045655685.1 Alistipes sp. | reverse complement strand
AGACCATCGCCAAGCTCCTCGGCCACCGCAACATACGCACCACGCAGATCTACGCCACCGTGACGCACGACTACCTCGACTCGGAGATGAACCGCCTCTCGAAGCGCATCGACCCGATTGGGGCGCGATGGCGCGGGTAGTAACTCAATAAATTGCTCGTTTTTTGCGTTTCAAGAAAAAACAACTAATTTTGTATCGAGAAAATCTGCAACTTATGGTAAAGATACTCTGGGTCGATGACGAGGTGGAGCTCCTCAAGCCCCATGTGCTCTTCCTGAAACAGAAGGGCTACGAGGTGGAGACCTGTAACAACGGATATGATGCGATCGATATGGCCACCGAGGAGGCCTACGACCTGATTATCCTCGACGAGATGATGCCCGGCATGACGGGCTTGGAGACGCTTCCTAAAATCAAGGAGGTGCGCCCCACCACGCCCATCATCATGGTGACGAAGAGCGAGGAGGAGAACATCATGGATAAGGCCGTGGGATCGAAGATCGCCGACTACCTGATCAAGCCCGTCAATCCAAACCAGGTGTTGCTGTCGATCAAAAAGAATGTCCATCAGCAACAACTTGTGACTGAGCAGACTACGGCCGACTATCGTGCCGAGTTCGGTCGCATTTCGGCGCAGGTGGGCTCGGCTCGCTCGTTCGAGGAGTGGTGCGCCATCTACAAGAAGATTGTCAGTTGGGAGATCGAACTTGCCGACTCGACCGACAAGAGTATCAAGGAGGTGCTTTCGTACCAAAAGAGCGAGGCGAACAATGAATTTTGCAAGTTTGTGCGTCGCAACTACACCTCGTGGATCAATCGTCGCGATGAGGATACGCCCGTGATGTCGCACACGCTGATGCGTAGCAACATCTTCCCTATGGTCGACAACAACTCGAAGACGACGCTGCTTCTGATCGACAACTTCCGTTACGACCAGTGGCGTTCGATCAACTCGATGTTGCACCCCTTCTTCGATGTTGCGGTCGATGATTTCTATTGCTCGATTCTGCCTACGGCGACCCAATATGCTCGAAATGCGATATTTGCGGGTCTGATGCCGCTGGCGATCGACAAACTGATGCCCAAACTCTGGCTCAACGACAATGAGGAGGGTGGTAAGAATCAGTACGAGGAGGAGTTTCTGCAACGACAGATGCGTACGAGTGGCAAGAACTACCGATATACGTTCGATAAGTTGGTGCGCCCCGAGGCGGGTCGAAAGCTCATTGATAATATTCAACGCATCTATGATGCCGATTTTTCGGTCATTGTCTATAACTTCCTCGATATCCTCTCGCACGCCCGCACCGAGACCGAGATTATCCGCGAGTTGACCGAGGACGAGGCTGCATTCCGTTCGCTCACCCGCTCGTGGTTCGAACATTCGGATCTGTTTGTGATCCTCAAAATGCTGGCCGAGCGTGGCCATACGGTGATCGTCACCTCAGACCACGGTACAATCCGCGTAACCAACCCCGTGAAGGTTGTTGGCGACCGCGAGACATCGTCGAACTTGCGTTACAAGACGGGTCGTAACCTCAATTACAATACGCGCGAGGTCTATGACATAACGCGTCCCGAGGAGATTCAGCTGCCTGCGGGCTCGCTCACGTCGAGCTATATCTTTGCTTATAACAGCGATTTCTTCGTATATCCCAACGATGCCAACCGCTTTGTGCGCTACTACAAGAATACGTTCCAGCACGGCGGCATCTCGATGGAGGAGATGATCGTTCCCTATATCGTTCTCAAACCCAAGCAGTAGAGGGGCTCACTGCCGCTCCGCAATCTCGCGGATTATATTATCATAGGTATCGAAGGTGTGTCAATCGTGGCACACCTTCGTTTGTCTATATGCCCTGCCCGCAACAGGAGTATGTTCCGATAGCGCGCTCCTCCGCCCTCGCCTCTCCGCTTCCGTCCTCTCCTCTCCGCCACTTCTTCTCCGTCCCTCCGCCCTTGCTCTACTACCAACAAAAAACGTGCGCCCCGTTTGGGACGCACGTTAAATTATATTCGCACCTCGCTCGAATTACTTCTGAGTGATGATAACGGCACGGTTGGGAGGCAGGTTGGGGAACTGAATCGACTCACCCTTCCAATCCTCGTAGAGCTTCTCGGCGGGAACGCCACGCTCGATCAGAGCCTGCTTGATAGCCTTAACACGGCGCTCGCTCAGACCCATATTGTGCTTAACAACACCCTCTTCCGATGCGAAACCTACCAGGTTGAACTCAGCCTCCGACTCCTTCATCATCTTAGCCAAGTAATCCAACTGCAAGTTTGCGCGCTGAGTGATCTTGTGCTTGTCCCACTCGAAGAAGATGATCATCTCGATAGGAATCTCCTTACCCTGATAGATAACGGGAGCCTCAGCCTCTGCCAGCTTCTTAGCCAAGTCGTCAGCAGTTGCCTGAGCGTTAGCCAGCTCGTTCTCCAAGTTCTCGATACGCTTGTTGTAAGCCGAGTAGTCGGGCTCGGGGCAAACCTCCGGACGAACAAAACCACGACGGTTGAAGCGGTAGGTGATACCTGCGGTCAACGACAGCAAGTTACCGTACTGACCAAAACCGTCAACAACTGCCTGCTCATCGCTACCACGCAGACCGAACGACTCACGAACCAGCATATTCTTAGCCTCGAGGGTCAGGTCAATAGCCTTCGACACGCGGAACTTGTTCAACAAACCATACGAGAATGCCCACTCCTGGTTACCGCGATATACATTAGCACCGCTGATGTGCGAACGAGCGTAACCGAAGCCTCCAAATACGATGGGCTGCCATACGCGCATCTCCTTGTAACCACCGATCCAGTTGCGAACGTTGATCAACGCGTCAGCGTGGATAAAGTAGTAGCTCCAATCGCCCTGCTGGACATTAGTGCCCAAAGTCTGGTTAAGCTCATCAAAGAAACTGTCTTTACCCAAGACAGTCGACTCCATCTGCAAACCCTGCGCCTGCAAACGAGCACCAAATACGGGGGTAATCCACTTGGTAGCCTGTACGTCTACCTCATACGACAGACGCTTGCCGAACTTACCTTCGTCCTGATTATCACCGAAGAACCAAGTCTGCACACCTACACCTGCACCGATTTCCCAGTTGTCCCAGAACTTGTTGGTAACGAAGTTCGCGTGACTGGGCTTCGGCTCAACCTCCTGCTGCTGAGCGAACGCACTCAGAGCCGTTACCATCAATGCGATAGTGAATAATACTTTTTTCATAAATGTTTGATTATTAAAATTTTACAATTTCTTCTCCTCTTTTATCGATGCATTTTGACCAACTTTCCTAACCCTATGTAATGGTGTTTGCAAGTGTCGTATATAAATGCACGGTGCAAATTTATATAAAAAAAATGAGAAACGAACAAATTTTGTCCTTTTTATTTCATGTTTTTTACAATTGAAAAATCGGCTTGAGAGCAACGTCCCAAGCCGATTTCGGAAATTATGGTGATGTTAACGGGGATTAACCGCACTTTGAGTAGCCGCAAGACATACAAACGGGGCAGCCATTCTGGTAAACCAGCGAGTCTTCGCCGCAGTTCGGGCAAGCCTGCTTAGCCTTGGTACCATTCGAGATGTACTTCTTCAAGGCGCGCTCGACACCGTTCTTCCACGTGTTGATGGTCTCGCTGTCGAGGTGCAACGACTCGATCAGTGCCACAACGTCGATGATGGGCATACCGTGGCGCAAGACACCCGAGATCAGTCGAGCATAGTTCCAGAACTCCTCGTCGAACAGACGCGAGATGCCACCGATGGTGTTGGTGTAACCGTAGCGGTCCTCATACTGGAAATCGTAACGCGATTCTCCATCTTTGTCCTTGACTTTGATGATGTTACCCTTCTTGACCTTGCGGGGGATATACATTGCATCCTCCTCGATCTTACCGGTGAAGATCTCGTAGGGACGGCCATTTACCAAGCCGACGAATGCGATCCAGTCCTCCGAGCCGTTCTTGAAACGTACCACCTCAGCTTCGAGCGACTGCGGGCGACGAATCAGCTGCTTGTGCTCCTCCTGGCACTTGCACTCCTCGTCCTTGCCCTTCTTCTTTTTCTCGATCAGCACACCCGAGCGCGAGCCGTCGCGGTAAACCGTAACGCCTTTACAGCCACACTCCCAAGCGGTCTTGTAAACGTCGGCTACCAGAGCCTCGGTTACGCTGTTGGGCAGGTTCACTGTTACCGAGATCGAGTGGTCAACCCACTTCTGGATAGCACCCTGCATCTGTACCTTTGCAACCCAGTCGATGTCGTTTGCCGTAGCCTTGTTGTAGGGCGACGCTGCAACCAACTTATCGAGCTCTTCGTCCGAAATAGAGTTCAAATCGTCGGTTTTGTAGCCATTCACCTCCAACCAGGTGAGGAACTTATGGTGGAATACATTGTACTCCTCGAACGAGTCACCGCTCTCGTCAACGTACGAAATCTTCACGTCCTTATCATTGGGGTTCACCTTGCGGCGACGCTTGTATACGGGACGGAATACGGGCTCGATACCCGAGGTGGTCTGCGACATCAGCGAGGTGGTACCCGTAGGAGCGATGGTCAACATCGCAACGTTACGGCGACCGTGCTTAACCATCAACTCATAGAGTTCAGGATCAGCCTCTTTGATACGCTCGATCATCGGGTTGCCTGCCTCCTTCTCCGAGTCATACATCGGGAACTTGCCACGCTCCGAAGCCATAATGACCGATGCACGATAAGCCGAAGTTGCCAACGTACGCTGAACGTTCACTGCGAAGTCGATAGCCTCCTGCGTGCCGTAGGTCAGACCCAGCGCAGCCAGCATATCGCCCTCGGCGGTGATACCCAGACCGGTACGACGGCCCTTCAAAGCCTTCTCGCGGATCTTCTTCCACAAGTCGAGCTCTACGCGACGTACATCTTCGTCCTCGGGGTCGCTTGCGATCTTCGAGATGATAGCCTCGACCTTCTCCAACTCCAAGTCGATGATGTCGTCCATCATACGCATAGCCTTGTTCACGTGCTCCTTGAACAGGTCGAAATCGAACTCTGCCTCGGGCGTGAAGGGGTTCTTCACGTAGCTGTAAAGGTTGATAGCCAACAGTCGGCAGCTATCGTAGGGGCACAGCGGAATCTCGCCGCAGGGGTTGGTCGAAACCGTCACGAAGCCCTCGTCAGCGTAGCAGTCGGGCACGCTCTCGCGGATCACTGTATCCCAGAACAGAACGCCCGGCTCAGCCGACTTCCACGCATTGTGGATAATCTTGTCCCACAATGCTTTTGCATCTATGTCCTTTTTGTAGAGGGGCTCCTCGGCGTTGATCGGGAACTGCTGGCGATAGGGGGTACCGCTCAGTGCGCAACGCATAAACTCGTCGTCGATCTTGATCGACACGTTTGCGCCCGTAACCTTACCCAGGTCGGTCTTTGCATCGATGAAACGCTCGGCATCGGGGTGCTTGATCGAGAGCGAGAGCATCAGTGCGCCACGGCGACCGTCCTGAGCCACCTCGCGAGTCGAGTTCGAGTAACGCTCCATAAAGGGAACGATACCGGTCGAGGTCAGTGCGCTGTTCAGCACGGGGCTACCCGTGGGACGCAGGTGCGAGAGGTCGTGACCTACGCCACCGCGACGTTTCATCAGCTGTACCTGCTCCTCGTCGATGCGGATGATACCGCCATACGAGTCAGCGGGGTTCTTGTGGCCGATCACGAAGCAGTTCGACAGCGACGCGATTTGGAGCGTGTTGCCGATACCGGTCATCGGGCCGCCCTGCGGAATCACATAGCGGAAGTGGTCGAGCAGATAGAACACCTCTTCTGCCGACATCGGGTTAGTGTAGCGGTTTTCGATACGGGCGATCTCGTTAGCGATACGCCAATGCATCTGTTCGGGCGAAGCCTCATAGATGTGACCGAAGGAGTCTTTGAGAGCATACTTGCTCACCCACACCGTAGCGGCCAGCTCGTCACCTGCGAAATACTCTTTCGCGGTCGCAACTGCCTCAGCGTAAGGATACTCTTTCAGCTGGGTTGTTTTTTGTTTTTCGGACATAGTATATTGTTTGTTTATTGTAATTGCCAGACAACAAAGCACGTAACCCAACCTTACGGGGATTACGTGCTTACAAAGTTGAGGATAATTTTCAGGAATTATTTCTCGACGAGTGCTAATTTATTTACAAGTTATCAACAGTTCGCCGAAAACGCCTACCGAGTCACTCCTACGGTCACTCGCTCGATTTTGCCACCGAGCGGCGGAGCCAGCTTCGAGACCTCGACCCGAACGCGCTCCACCTGCGGCCACTCGGCCTTGATGGCGTCGCCTATGCGCAGTGCGACGTTCTCCAAGATGTCCGACGTGATGCGCATCTGTCGTGCCACCAGCTCATAGACGTTAAGGTAGTTTACGGCCTTCTGCACATTGTCCTCGCGTGCGGCCTCTTCGCTCTCGGCCTCAATCTCGACCGTCACCACGAAGCGATTACCGACCTTCTTTTCCAGATCGTAGCAACCGTGTCCGGCACGGAACTCCATATTTTCGAGTCGAATCGTGAAAATCATCTATTTTAATATTATATAGGTATGTCCTACTCAACCGTGATCACCTATCCCGCTCCCTCCCCCGATTTGCACCCCACGTGCCACTTGTGGCACTAAGCCCCTGCCTGAGGCGGGGGTTTGGGGGTGGGTCATAATTGCAACCGACGCCAACGGCGGCGCGGTCAGCGACCAGGGTGGAGCCGCGATGGCTTACTCAACCGTGATAAGGTAATAATTTTTCTTACCCTTCTGCACCAGCAGGTACTTGCCTGCGATCAGATCCTCGGCCACAACGGCGCGCATCGGGTCGGCAACCTTCTCCTTGTTGAGCGAGATACCGCCACCCTGAACGAGTTTGCGGGTTTCGCCCTTCGATGCGAAGATGTTGCACTTCTCGGCTACCAACTCGATGAAGGGGCAACCCAGCGCCTCCTTCGATACGGTGAACTGAGGTACGCCGTCGAATACCTGCAACAGAGTCTGCTCGTCGAGCGAGTGCAGAGCCTCGGTAGTAGCCTGACCGAACAGAATGTTCGACGCAGCAACTGCCTTCTCGTACTCCTCAGCCGAGTGGATCATCGTGGTCACCTCCTTAGCCAGGCGCTTCTGCAATACGCGCAGGTGGGGAGCCTCTTCGTGCTCGGCAATCAGCGACTCAACGGTCTCACGGTCAAGCAACGTGAAGATACGAATGTAGCTCTTAGCGTCATCGTCGCTCACGTTCAGCCAGAATTGGTAGAACTTGTATGGCGAGGTGTAGCGTGCGTCGAGCCATACGTTGCCACTCTCGGTCTTACCGAACTTGGTACCGTCGGCCTTCTTGATCAGCGGGCAGGTGATGGCGTAAGCCTCGCCACCCAGCTTGCGGCGGATCAGCTCGGTGCCGGTGGTGATGTTGCCCCACTGGTCCGAACCACCCAGCTGCACCTTGCAACCGAGCGTCTCGTACAGATGCAGGAAGTCGTAACCCTGCAACAGCTGATAGGTGAACTCGGTGAACGACATACCGTCGCCCTCGCCATTGAAGCGCTTCTTAACCGAATCCTTGGCCATCATATAGTTTACGGTGATCATCTTACCGATGTCGCGTGCGAAATCGAGGAAGGTGAAGTCCTTCATCCAGTCGTAGTTATTCACGAGCAGAGCGGCGTTGGGCGCGTCGCTATCGAAGTCGATCAACTTCGCCAGCTGAGCCTTGATAGCCTCCTGATTGTGGCGCAGGGTTGCCTCGTCGAGCAGATTGCGCTCCTGCGACTTGCCGCTGGGGTCGCCAATCATACCCGTAGCACCACCTACCAGAGCGATGGGGCGGTGGCCGCAACGCTGAAAGTGCTTCAAGATCATAACACCCACCAAGTGACCGATATGCAACGAGTCAGCCGTGGGGTCGATACCCAAGTATGCAGTGGTCATCTCCTTCTCCAACTGCTCTTTGGCACCGGGCATAATGTCGTGGATCATACCACGCCATTCAAGTTCTTCTACAAAATTCATTTTGTTTGTCCTAATTTATCATTTGTTTATCGTTATTCCAATTCCAATTCGAGAGCCCTGCGCAGTTTGTCCACCAACGGGTTCTTCTCGACAAGGTAGGCCATTCGGTCCTCGACACGAATGGGCTTCGGGGCGCGATACTCGACCAGCGGGCGCACAATCTCCAATTCGAGCATACCGTTGATGCCTGCCGTGTCGGCCAGCAACTGCAATACGACTGTCTTATGGTGGCGGATCTCATCTTCGAGCACCTCGCTCTCGGCCTCGATCACAAGGCGGTTGCCATCGACCTTCATCGTGTCGAACGCCAGCGCCAGGCGTACGCTCTGCTCACGCAGTTTGGCGATGAACTTCTCGCGCGCATTGGCAATCTTCTGCTCGGTCAGCGGGTCGATCGACGACAATGAGTTGCCTGCGCCCTGCTCCGAACCCTCCTCGGCACCCTTCTGTTTAGCCTTGCCCAGCAACGTACCGATCGACGTACCCGAAATCGAGGGGCGCGGTGAGGTTGTTGCACGAGGCTTAGGTTGTGGTGTAGCGGGTGTAGATTGGTCTGTGGGTTGTGCTACGGTTTGAGGCGCATTCGGTTGGGTGGTCGGCGTTTGCGCTACTGTCTGCGGAGCAGGCTGCGGCGCCACCTTCGGAACGGTTGCCGTGGGCTGTGTCACCGACGGAGCTGCGACTGCACCTTTCAACTGGGGCAGTTCGAATGAGTCATAATCACCTATCGGCTCATTTTTTTTTTGACTCAGTCTGCAAAGTTTCATCAGACCGAGTTCAACCGTGAGGCGTCGATTGGTTGCCGTTCGAATCGTGGCGTCGAGTTGGGCAAGCAACGTGATTGCTCCGAACAGAAACTCCGCATCGCACGTAGCCGCTTGTGTGCGGTAGCGATCGAGCAACGTTCCTGTCACTTCGAGCAGGGGCAGAGTCTGCTGGTCGCGACACATAAGCAGGTCGCGGCAGTGCTGTGCCAGGCCCGCCATAAAGGTCTGCGCCGAGAATCCTGCCGACAACACGCGGTCGAACAGCAGCAACGCACGGGTATAATCGCCCGCCATCAGTGTGTCGATGGTGGTGAAATAGGTGTCGTAGTCGAGTACGTTGAGCGAGCGAGCCACCTCGTGATACGAGAGCGACTGACCGCAGAACGAAACCGCCTTGTCGAACATCGACAGCGCATCGCGCATACCGCCATCGGCCTTTTGAGCGATCAGGTTGAGCGACTCGTCATCGTAGCTTACGCCCTCTTGTGCGGCGATATATTTCAGGTAGCCGACGCTGTCTTCGACACGAATACGGTTGAAATCGAAGATCTGGCAACGCGACAGGATCGTGGGAATGATCTTATGTTTCTCGGTGGTTGCCAAGATGAAGATTGCGTGTGCGGGGGGCTCTTCGAGCGTTTTCAGGAACGCATTGAATGCCGCCGCCGACAACATATGCACCTCGTCGATGATATAGACGCTGTAACGACCCACCTGGGGCGGGATACGAACCTGATCCGTGAGCGAGCGGATATCCTCGACCGAGTTGTTCGATGCGGCGTCAAGCTCGTGAATATTGAACGAGCGACCCTCGTTGAACGAGCGGCACGATTCGCACTCGTTACAAGCCTCATTATCAATGGGTGAGAAGCAGTTGATTGCCTTAGCGAAGATACGTGCGCAGGTGGTTTTACCCACGCCGCGCGGACCGCAGAACAGATAGGCGTGAGCCAACTGACCGCGGGCTATGGCATTTTTGAGGGTTGAGGTAATATGGCCTTGACCCACTACCGATGCGAACGTAGCGGGGCGATATTTACGTGCTGATACAACAAAATTCTCCATAGCAACCGCAAATATAGCAAAACTTTTTCTTTCCAGCGCAACATCGCGCTATAAAAATGTACGTACGTGCGCTTACGCGAGCGACAAATTGTCGCGCCGAGGGTGTCGATTCGGCACGCTTTGGCAGTCGAAAGTGTCGGGAAGTCAGTCGGTTGGCGTGATTGTGTCAGTCGTGTGTGACAAAATGCCCGAGCCGCAACATTGGCAGTGGTTTTGCTGTAAATCTTCTCCGTAAAACCGAAAACAAATATCAAAACCATAAAGACTATGAACATCAATTCACTTACAATCAAGGCGCAGGAGGCTCTGCAACAGGCCTTTGCGCTGGCGCAGCGCGGTGGCCAGCAGGCTCTCGATCCGCTTCACATTCTCTCGACGCTCATCGCCGAGGAGGATTCGCTTGGTGCGTTTTTGTTGGGACGCGTGGGGGTCAATGTCAAACTCCTGCGCGAGAATGTTCAACGTGCTGTGGCCTCGTTGCCGCAGGTGTCGGGTGCTGCGGGCGAGCAATATTTTTCGCACGAGGCCTCGGCGGTGGTGCAGCGTGCGGTCGATTTCACCGCGACCTTTGGCGACAAGTACGCGTCGGTCGAGCACCTGTTGCTCGGTCTGATTGCCGAACGTGGTGAATCTCAGCGACTTTTGAAGGAGGCGGGCGCAACCGAGAAGGAGCTGAAAGCGGCCATCACCGAGTTCCGCAAGGGTGCGAAGGTCGATTCGCCCACCTCGTCGCAGGAGTTCAATGCGCTGGGCAAGTACGCCATCAATCTTAACGAGCAGGCGCGTCGAGGCAAACTCGACCCCGTGATTGGTCGCGACGAGGAGATTCGTCGTGTGTTGCAGATCCTTTCGCGCCGAACCAAGAACAACCCCATTCTGGTCGGTGAGGCCGGTGTGGGCAAAACCGCTATTGCTGAGGGTATTGCGCACCGCATTGTTGATGGCGATGTGCCCGAAAATCTGCGCTCGAAGAGTATCTTTTCGCTCGATATGGGTGCGCTCATTGCGGGTGCGAAATATAAGGGCGAGTTCGAGGAGCGCTTGAAGGCGGTGGTGCAGGAGGTGATCGCTTCGGACGGTCAGATTCTGCTCTTTATCGACGAGATTCACACGTTGGTTGGGGCGGGCAAGAGCGATGGCGCGATGGACGCTGCCAATATCCTGAAACCCGCTTTGGCACGTGGCGAACTGCGCACGATTGGCGCAACGACGCTCGACGAATTCCAGAAATATTTCGAGCAGGATAAGGCCTTAGAGCGTCGTTTTCAGAAGGTTATGGTCGATGAGCCGTCGGTCGAGGACGCCGTGTCGATTCTGCGTGGATTGAAGGAGCGCTACGAAAATCACCACCAGGTGCGTATCAAGGACGAGGCGATTGTGGCTGCGGTCGAGCTGTCGCACCGCTACATCACGTCGCGTTTTCTGCCCGACAAGGCGATCGACCTAATCGATGAGGCTGCGGCACGTCTGCGCCTCGAAATGAACTCGGTGCCCGAGGAGATCGACACCCTCGACCGTCGTGCACGACAGATCGAGATCGAGCGCGAGGCCATTCGTCGCGAGGGCGATGAGCAACGTGTCGAGGAGCTGACGCACGAGCTCGACGATCTGAATTCGCAACGTAACGCACTGCGTGCCAAGTGGCAGGGCGAGCGCGATTTGTTGCAGCAGATTCAGTCGAACAAGGAGTCGATCGAGCGTTTGAAGGTCGAGGCGGCCGAGGCTGAGCGCAGTGGCGACTATGGTCGTGTGGCGGAGATTCGCTACGGCAAAATCCGCGAGGCGGAACAGCATATTGACGCCCTGCAAAAGGAACTCGAAATTGCCGGTGCGAATGGCTCGATGATCAAAGAGGAGATTGATTCTCAGGATATTGCCGAGGTTGTATCGAAGTGGACGGGTGTGCCCGTGACACGAATGTTGGCAAGCGAGCGCGAGAAATTGCTCAATATGGAGGCTGAGTTGCACCGTCGCGTGGTGGGCCAGCACGAGGCCATCGAGGTCATCTCGGACGCTGTGCGCCGTTCGCGTGCAGGGTTGAGCGATGGTCGCCGCCCGATTGGCTCGTTCATCTTCCTCGGCACGACGGGTGTGGGTAAAACCGAGCTGGCAAAGGCGCTGGCGGAGTTCCTGTTCAACGACGAAAACCTGATGACACGAATCGATATGAGCGAGTACCAGGAGCGTCACGCCGTGTCGCGCTTGATCGGTGCACCTCCGGGATATGTGGGCTACGATGAGGGTGGTCAACTGACTGAGGCTGTGCGCCGTAAGCCCTACTCGGTGGTGCTGCTTGATGAGATCGAGAAGGCTCACCCCGATGTGTTCAACATCCTGTTGCAGGTGCTCGACGACGGTCGCCTCACGGACAACAAGGGACGCACGGTCGATTTCCGCAATACGATCATCATTATGACTTCGAATATGGGTTCTCCCCTGATTCAGGATCGCTTTGCGAAGGCGATTGAGGAGGGTGGCGAGGTGCCGACCGATGTTGTTGAGCGCACGCGCGACGAGGTGGTCGATCTGCTCAAACAGACGCTCAAACCCGAGTTCCTGAACCGTATCGACGAGATTGTGATGTTCACTCCGTTGTCGCGCGGGGAGGTCGAGCGCATTGTCGATATTCAGTTGCGAGTGGTCGAGAAGATGCTCAGTGCCAACGGAATACGCTTGGAGGTTTCGGCTGCGGCACGCAAGTGGGTTGCCGAGGCGGGTTACGACCCGATGTTCGGTGCTCGCCCCGTAAAGCGCACGATCCAGCGATATGTCGTCAATGATCTCTCGAAGCAGATTCTTGCGGGCGAGGTCGATCGCACCCGCCCAATCCGAATCGACGCCTCGGACTCAGGGTTGACCTTTGAGAACTAAATTTACGATTCACAATTAGAGCCACGCCCAAAAGCGTGGCTTTTTTCTTTGCTTTCAATGAATGGCGCACCTTCGTGGGCTGGGGCGGTCGCCCGAAGGGCGAGCCCACGAAGGTAGATCGATTTCCTCAGAAATCGACAATCTTGAATAATGAATTAAAACAAAGAGCCACCCCACGTGGGGCGGCTCTCTTATTCAACAAACACAAACTAAGCGTTACTCGGCCTGCGGTGCGGGCGCATCCTCGGGGAACGAGATCAGGTAACGCAGGTGCTCCAATTCGCGCATATAGTTGCGCTTGGGGAGCTTGGGCGAATAGACGTAGCAGTCGAGCGTAACCACCTCATTTGTAGTGGTATTGACGGTCGTGTAGCTTACGAACGGGCCACCCATAAAATCATTTGCCACATCCCAGAAACCGCGCAGCTCAGCCCACAGACGACCCTCGCTACGGAAGGTTCGGTAGTCGGGATCATAGATCTCGGCAGTGGTCATATACGAGCCGTCCGACGGACCGGGAATCAGCGCCGCGTACTTGTTGCGAGCCGCAAGCAGTGCGTCGTGCGAGAGGTCTTTCGGGCCGGTATAGGGGTACGAGTAGATGAAGAAACCCATACTCGATTGGGGCATTTCGAACGAGATCCAAGCGAAGTCATCGGTCTGATTGCGAAGAACATAACCCTTCGGTACGTTCATCGTGACACCGAACTTGTCGTAGAGCAACTGCAACAGACCCTTCTCATAGTAGCGCTTGCCATAGGCGATGGTGCGGTCGCGCTCGGTCGATTCGAGCACCTGCAACAACATCTGGCGGTTGGCATCGACGAAGGCGGTTGCCGATTTGAGGTTGGGTGCGGTCAGTTGCAGAATCACCTGCGGCGACGAGAAACGATCATACTGCACGCTCAGGCCAGCCTCCGAGTGCTTGGGGTTGATGTCGATATCGAGAATGTTGCGATGACGCTGAACGAGATTTTTGAAACCCGAGGGCAGTGTGCGCAGCAAGTCGAACAGCGGCTCGGTCTGGTTCAGCACGGGCACGGGCTGTTGCAAAACGGCACGCAACGTATCACCCAATTCGCCCTGCCACTCATCGTTCTCGGCGATGACAATCAGCTCGTAGGGCGAGCCCTGCGAAACGGGACGGTCGAGGTTGTCGGCGGTTTTGAATGCGTCGCAAGCCGAGAGGCCGGCAACCAGAGCAACAACTGCAATGAGTTTCGAAATGGTTTTCATAGTTGATTCGGTATGTTTTGTTGGTTATTACGAAAATCGGTAGGACAAATATATAACTATTTGTTTAGTTATGCAAATTTTCGCCCGAAAAAATGGATTTTGACACAATCATTGCTACTTTTGTGCTGGTAAAACATTTAAAAGCAATCTCCGCAATGCGTCTGAAACCGCCTAAATTTTTGCGCCGTTTGATGCCCGATCTGATTTGGGATATCGATGACAAGCAGAATGTCTTTCTCACGTTCGACGACGGCCCCACGCCCGGTATCACCGAGTGGATCCTGGCTACGCTCGACAAGTACGATGCCAAAGCCACGTTCTTCTGTTTGGGCAAAAATGTTGAGGCCTATCCCGATCTCTATCAGCGCATTCTCGACGCCGGACACCGCGTGGGCAACCACACCTACTCGCACCAGAAAGGGTGGAGTATGCCTACCGATCGCTATGTCGAGGACGTTGATTTCGCGGCCGACCTGATTCAGAGCGACCTATTCCGACCCCCATACGCACGCATTACCCCCGCCCAGACGCGAGCACTCGCGCCGCGTTATCGACTGATTATGTGGGATGTAATCTCGCGCGACTACAACCGCAAGATCACCCCCGCCACCTGCCTGCGCAATGTTGTGCCCTATATCGAGGGCGGTGCGATTATCGTCTTCCACGACTCGGTCAAGGCCTTCCGCAATATGCGCTATGCCCTGCCCCGCACCCTCGAAGAGATTCGTCGTCGCGGACTGCGCTGCGCCCGTATCGAGTAGCGCTCACGACCGCCAAAGGCTGATAATGAGAAAGTGAGCACGATTTTTTTTGAAACTTTCGGGAAAAGTGTTACTTTTGTGGCCGTTAAACGACAATAACTAATTAAATTATACAATTTTCATATGCAGATTACAGCAGCAGACATTAAGATCGGTATGTGCATCGAGATGGACGGCAAGACCTTTATTGTTGTCGATTTCCAGCACTGCAAGCCGGGCAAAGGCCCCGCATTCGTACGTTCGAAGCTCAAGAACCTCGAAAATGGCCGCGTATTGGAGAACACCTTCTCGTCGGTAGGCCAGAAGATCGAGCAGGTACGCGTTGAGCGTCGTCCCTATCAGTTCACCTATGAGGACGATCTGGGTGCACACTTTATGCACACCGAGACCTTCGAGGAGATCAACATCGACAAGAACCTGATCAACAACTACGACTTGATGGCTGACGGCCAGATCGTTGAGGTTATGTTCCACACCGATAAGGAGGTTGTTCTGTCGGCTGAGCTTCCCCCGATCGTTGATATGGAGGTTACCTACACCGAGCCGGGTATCAAGGGCGATACCGCTTCGACCAACTCGTTGAAGCCCGCAGTGGTTAACACCGGCGCAACTGTTCGCGTACCTTTGTTCATCAACACCGGCGACAAGATCCGCGTTGATACCCGCACCCGCGAGTACTACGAGCGTATTAAGTAAGCCGAGCGAACGCTTTGCAAAACTAAGGAGCTGCCCCGCGTGGGGGTGGCTCTTTTTTTTGTGCTTGTGGCGGCGGGGCGGGGTGCGTTGTCGGCGCGCGAAGTGACGAAAATGAAAAATAATCGCCCGTGGGGTAGGTTGTTCGACAATTATTCGCTATCTTCGCAGTAGGAATCGCGCGCACACGTGCGTAATGTGGTGGCTGTTTGGCGCGCGAGTTGGAATGATTGACCTTCAAAACCGATCACTATGAAACGAACCATATTTCTCACCTTCGTTGCGCTCGTTGCCTCGCTGGCAGTGCGCGCGCAGGAGATCGTCATCGGCGAGCGAGTGCCCGACCTGCGCCCCACGGAGTGGCTCGGTGCTCAACCCTCGGAAGATGATCGACGAGCAACGCTGCTCGTGTTCTATCACACTGAGAGTCAGCCTTGTGTCGAAATGTTGCCCCATATCGACTCGTTGGCGCGTGCGTTGAAGAACGAACGTGTGATTGTGGTTGCGATGGAGCCTAAGGAGCGTGTTGCGCCCTCGTTGGCTCGATATATGAGCGAGCGTTTCTATGTGGCGATTGACCTCTCGGAGAGGGCGTTCCAGAGTTATGGGATTCGCTATGTGCCCTTTGGTGTGCTGGTCGATCCGAAGGGTCGCGCGCAGTGGATCGGCAACCCGAAGCTGGCAACGCCCGAGAGTATCAAACGAAATCTGAAATAACCGACAAAAAACTAATCCAAATATGGCTTTTACCAAAATCGAACATTACGAGAAGGAGCATTGCGATGCCCATCACGATAGCGCGCTGAGCGTGGCCGAAGGTGTTAGCGATCAGCCCATTGTCAATCCCTATTTCGTGCGTAAGCGCAAGCCGCGCCTGACGGTTGATGACTACGTGCGCGGTATTCTGGCGGCCGATATCACCATCCTGTCGCAGGCGATTACGCTCATCGAGAGCAACAATCCCGACCACTACGATATGGCGCAACAGATCATCGAGCGCTGTCTGCCTTATAGCGGCAAGTCGGTGCGTATCGGTATCACGGGTGTGCCGGGCGCAGGTAAATCGACCTTCATCGAGGCGGTGGGTAATATGGTCACCTCGTTGCGTCACAAGCTGGCGGTGTTGGCTATCGACCCCAGCTCGGAGCGTAGTGGCGGCTCGATTTTGGGCGATAAGACCCGTATGGAGAGCATCTCGTCGAACCCCGATGTATTTATTCGCCCTTCGCCCTCGGCAGGTTCGCTGGGCGGTGTAGCCCGTAAGACCCGCGAGACGGTGGTGCTGTGCGAGGCTGCGGGTTTCGATGTGATCTTTATCGAGACGGTGGGTGTGGGCCAGTCCGAAACGGCCGTGCACTCGATGGTCGATATGTTTATGCTGTTGCAGATCGCAGGTGCGGGCGACGAGTTGCAGGGTATCAAGCGTGGTATTATGGAAATGGCTGATATAATGGTTATTACCAAGGCCGACGGCGAGAACGTTCTGCGTGCGAAGTTGGCACGTCGTCAGTTCCAGAATGCGCTGATGTTGTTCCCGATGCCCGAGTCGGAGTGGCGTCCGCAGGTGTTCACCTGCTCGTCGGTCGACAAGGTGGGCTTGGAGGAGGTCTGGAAGGGTGTCGAGGAGTATCTCGAATTCATCAAGGCCAATGGCTACTTCCGCCACAACCGCAACCGCCAGAATAAGTATTGGATGTACGAAACGATCAACGATGCACTGCGCAGTTCGTTCTACCTGAACGCGAAGATCGAGGGGCTGATTCCCGAGTACGAAAAGCGTGTGCTGGGCGATCAGCTCAGTTCGTTCGTGGCGGCTAAGGAGTTGCTCGACCTCTACTTTGGCGGAAAGAAATAGTGCGTCGTATGTTGCTGGGGCGCAGATCTTTATGGACTATGCTGATGACCATTGCGGTTGTCAGCATAATCTGTTTTGAGGCCTCGGCACAGAGCACGTCGGCTCACGTTTCGGGTCGGGTGGCGGCGACGTACGATGGTATGGTGTCGGTGCAGTATGCCGATTCGGAGTTGCAACGATCGTCGCTCGATGCGCATTGCCACGGGGGACGTTTCGAGGTCAATGTGCCCGTTGAGGGGGTTGCAGAGGTCGCCGTATGCGCTGGTAATGAGATGCTTGCGCGTGTGCTCGTTGCACCCGAACAGAACCTGAACATTGAGTATGTCGATGGCGAACTTCGATTTACGGGTACGGTGGGCGAGATCAATCAACGGCTCAATAACTACCTGAAAAAGATGAACTTCCGCGGCTTTACGCCTTCGTATAAGGTGGCGACGGCCGAGGAGTTTGTCGCGATTCTCGATCGCAATATCGAGATCGAACGCAAGCGAATGTTGCGCGAATTGGACGACGCACCGCAGTTGCTGAGGCAGTGGGCTGAGGCAGAGATTCGCTATCGCAATGCGGGCTATGCGGTTGAGTATCTGCGTCGTAATGCGCTGACTGACAGCGTGTCGGTGGCTACGTTGTACGACCGTGAGCGCTTCCCGATCGATCCTTCGGTGAGCGGCTACCTGGACTATGTCGATTATGTTGCGAATATGGTGCGCGACTGCTATCTGAGCGATTCGCACACGATGGGCTTGCGATTTCAGCGCGACTATGCGGGAGCCTATGTAGCTGCGCTTGAACGAGTTGCGGAGCAGGAGCCGAGTCCCGCAGAGCGCGATGTTGCTGGCACGATTCTTCTCAATATGGCGCTTGCCGATAGGGTTTTGCCCTCGGTGCTCGAACAGATTTTTGATCGCCAATTGATTGGTGATGAGGTGCTTGCGCGATTCGATGCAAAACGTCGCGGGCGTGCCGATATGCGTCGATTTACCGAGCATACGTTCGAGCGCCTGCTTGCCGAATCGCACTCGAAGGTGATCTATGTCGATGTCTGGGCAACGTGGTGTCCGCCCTGTCTTCGTGAGATGAAACATCTGCGACGAATGGAGAAACGCCTTGAAAACGAGCCGATTAAGTTTGTTTCATTATGCGTTTCGTCGCCCTATCCGCAGTGGGCGCTGACGGTCGACGTGCCCGATAATCGCTCGGCAAACTATTGGCTTGACGATGAGGCGCAGGCGACGCTCGATCGCTATATCCGAGTGCGCAGTTTCCCGCGATTTTTCGTGCTGAGTGGCGGGCAGATAGTCAATGACAATGTGCAGTGGCCGTCGTCTAATGATCTGATTGACGGCATTTTGCGTGGTTATATAAAAGAGTTAAAACGATGAGTAAATTCAAAGCATATCTTCGTTCGTTCCGCTTGCGCACGTTGCCACTGTCGGTGGCGGGCATAGTGCTCGGAACGATGTTGGCGGCCTCCGATGGGGCGTTCCACGCGGGACGATTTGCATTGGCGCTCCTGACGGTGTTGCTGTTGCAGATCCTCTCGAACGTAGCTAACGAATTGGGTGACACGTTGCGCGGTACCGACTCAGACGAGCGTCAAGGAATGGTCTACTCGTTGCAGAGTGGCGAGATCTCGATTGCAGCGATGAAACGACTGATAGTCTGGCTTGTAGCCCTGTCGGCGTTGAGTGGAGTGGCGTTGGTTGCCACCTCGTTCGAGGCTCTTTTTTCGCGCGAGGGAGTGGTGATGCTGGTGCTCGGTGCGCTGGCTATCGTGGCTGCACTCGGCTATACGCTCGGTCGCCACCCATACGGATATATGGGTTTGGGCGACCTTTTTGTGTTTCTGTTTTTTGGTCTGCTCTCGACCATTGGCGGTTACTTTTTGATGTGCTGGCAGGTTGATTGGCGAGTGGCTTTGCCCGCCTCTGCTTGTGGACTATGGTCGGTTGGAGTGCTGAATATCAATAATATACGCGATATGGAGAGCGACCGAAAGAACCGAGTGACCATCCCAATTCTGCTTGGCGAGCGTGGCGCAAAGATCTATCAATGTGTGCTCGAATTGTTGCCCTTCGTGCTGCTGACCGCCTATTGCCACTTGCGTCAGTCGCCATATCCATACGCTATTTTGGTCTTCTTGCCGTTGTATGTTGCTCATCTGTATGGCGTTATGCGTGCTAAGGGGCGAGAGTTAGACCCTCGTCTGCCTCAGCTGTCATTGCTGACGATTGCCGCGTGCGTAGCCTTCGGAGTGTTGCAACTGCTCTAAATCCAACGACTTACGTCAATCAAAAAACCTGACCCCATAGTGGGATCAGGCTTATCAGTTGTTTATCTTGAACTCGTGTGGCGGTTTATTTAGCCCACTTGTCCTTATGTTTTTCGATCTGCTTTTTGATAGCGTCAATCGACTGATCGACAGCCTCTTCGAACGTCTTGCACTGGCTCTCAGCCACCAAATCGTCGCCCGGCATTTTGACGGTAATTACTGCGACTTTGTTTCCGCGTTCGTTGTCCTTGTCGAGTTTCAGGATCACGTCGGCCGAAGTGGCACGCTCAGCAAAACGATCGAGTTTCGACATCTTTTTCTCTACGAATTCGACCAACTTCTTGTCGGCATCGAATTTCACGGATTGAATCTGTACGTTCATAATTAATCCTCCTAATTACGTTTATATTAAAGCGATTAGGTCTTCGTCGCGAAGTCCTGCACGCAAAGTTGCTTGTTACTCCATCTTTTTGTTGCCCTTTTGGTGAGGGTGTGCGATGTTGTAAGCTTGGCGAATGGCGGCGATGCTGGTGTGGGTATATCGCTGAGTTGTAGCCAGCGACGAGTGCCCGAGCAGCGACTGTATCTCACGGATATCGGCACCACCATCGAGCAGATGCGTTGCGAACGTGTGTCGCAGAACGTGTGGGCTCTTGCGCCCTCGCACGCCGTAAGCCTCTAACTCGCTATGAATGACTCGATAAAGCGTCGAGTACGACATTCGCTTACCTTTCTGTGTTAAAAATAGTGCTTTTTCGTCAGAAATGCAAATATTTTGCCTTGAAATTGCGTTGAAGTACTCCAAAATTTTTTCGCGCACGATCTCGATGATCGGCACAATGCGGTCTTTGTCGCCCTTACCACGCACTTTGAGCGAGGTGTAATCGCCCGAAAAATGGTCGCGGTCGATGCCGATCAACTCCGATGCTCGCAATCCCATTGTGTAGAACATCAAGATAATGAGTGAGTTACGCATTTGGTCGAAATCCTCGCTCTCGCAACGCTCCTCGCTGTCGCGGGCGATCTCGGTCATACGTTGGTGCGAGATCACCACGGGCAGGCGTTTGGGCGTAGTGAGTCGTGCAATGCCGACAAAGGGGTTGGTCGAGCAGAGCTTTTCGCGGCGCAACCAGGTGTAGAATGTGCGTACCGAGGCTAACGTGCGGTTGATCGATGCGGGCGAAAGTGGCTCGCCGCGCGACGAACGGTGGAGCGCGCTCTCGTCCTCGCGGGGCTTACGCGAGAGTGCCTCGATCCAATCGCTCAGGTCCTCGCGCTTGATGGCTGCGGGGTCGAATGGCTGCTTGCCGTCGTGCGTAACGAACGCAACGAACTGCTCCACATCGCGTCGGTAGTTACGGACGGTGAGTGGCGAGAGACGTCGCTCGACGGTGATATATTCGATAAATCGGTTGATCATCGGCTTCGGGTTTGCACTATGACAAAGTTACGAATTTCCGACCGAAAAACAAAAGGCGGGAGGGTATCTCGCGACAGTCTCCCGCTTTAATAATTATATTTCTTGTTATATTGAATACTTTCTATTTTTTAAAAAAAGTATCTTTGAATTTTCCTATTGCATCTTTGCCTTCAAGAATTAGAGTTCTATCTGTGAATGTTGCTTTGTATAGCACAACATTGCCGCTGTTAGATTTAACAGAAAAATTTACGATATTATTTGATACTGTATAAGTTCCTGAAGCAGTCCAATTGCCATATGTTGATCCATAAATTACAGAGTTGCTTCCTGTGAAATCTAAATAGTGTATATATTTATCCCCAGTTAAGGAGTTCGTATATTCGTATTCCCAGTATGTCCCTGCTAATGGATTAGAATTATTGTTGTTACTTTCGCACGATGCAATGAATGTTAATAACAACATTGTAATCAGACTAATTAATTTTTTCATAATAAAAAAAGTTTGTTTTAGCCCCACCTCCTATGACGGATTAGTAAAAAAAAGAAAGTGTGGAGATGTTCGTTTATCTGACAATAGGCATTTGGCGTGGCCCGACAACAAATAAACAATACCCCACACCCGTACGAGTATGGAGCAGGCACAGAACGTGCCGACACGAGCATACCAATACAAGTGATGTAAGTATTCGTTATCCTTGTTGTCTTAAAATCGCCAAATTTTATTGTCAAGGATTAGCGAAACACTTTCACTAATAAATATGTCTGCCGAAAAGAAATACCTTTCAGCATTACAAAATTATGTATAAAAATTTGATTTTACAAGACCCAAACAAAACAAAAGGCGGGAGGGTATCTCACGACAGCCTCCCGTCTTCAAGGGATTTTCACCCTTAAAACTACTAACCCAAACTTAAATAAATGAAGAAACCTTTTGTTGCGATACGGCTGGTACCGCAACATTCGATATGTTCGCAAAACCCGTGCCACGTGACTGTATAACAGCGAAATATACCACTACGAACGACTTTTACGACCTTTTGCACGATGTTTGCAACGGCTACTCCCGAACTTTAAAACATCGAGAGTATGAAACGTTTGATTTTATCGGTCATTGTGTCACTCGTGGCAGTGGCGGCAATGGCACACGACAAGATGATCCCTTACGCGCAGTTGCCGCTGCAGGCGCGTAACTTTATCGAGGGACACTTCGACCGCAACAATGTGGTGGCGGTGACCGAGGAGAGCGATCGCCGCACCGAGTATGAGGTGCGTATGGCGGACGGCACGAAGATGGAGTTTGACGGTAATGGCGTGTGGACGAAGGTGAGTGTGGCTCGCGGTGCGGTGCCTGCGGTGTTGGTGCCCGAGACGATTGCCAAACAGGTCACCACGAATTACCCCAATGCCACGATTGTGCAGATCGAAAAGCGGGGTGCGGGTTACGAAATTGAGCTCTCGGACGACCGCGAGATGTTGTTCGACGCGACGGGCAATCTGATTAAGATTGACGACTAAAACAAATGGGTATCGGCTACATAGTTCGATACCCATTTTGTTGTTATTGAAGTCGCTCTTACATCGCCTGCCCGCCGCTATTGCCTGCGCCGCGTGAGGTCGATTCCATATCGTCGTTTTGGATCGAGCGGTTGGTCGATTTGACATTGACCTGCGATTTGCCAAAGCGGTAGCCGATTGAGAGGTTGAACATTCGCATCTGCTGCCACGACGAGTTCTCGCTACGATACGTGTTGGTCTGCATTACCTGAGTCAGTTTCGAATCGGCATTGAAGGGGTTGTGTGCCGAGAAGCTTATGGTCATCTTCTTTTTGAAGAGTTGCTGGCGTAGTCCAAGGCTGTATGAGAAGTAGGTCTGTTTCATATTGCTTTCGAGGCTCAGCCCGAAACGATAGGCGTAACCGCTGGCAAAGATCGTTGCGTCCTTCCATAGAGCCGCCGAGGTGTAGAGCGAGGCGTTGTAGGTGAAACCGCGGTTCGAGAGGTTGAGTGTCGGGGCTTTGATGACGTCGTAACCGCCTCGACCACTGAGTTGTATGCTGAACTTCACATCTTTGCGATAGCCGATCGTGGCGTTCAGTCCGTACGATTGGCGTTGGGCGATATTGCCGTATGTCAGATGTCGCACGCCGTCTTCAACGAACGAATATTGATTGACAGCATTGTTCGAGAAGGTGCCACTTGTGCCGAGCGAGATGTTCCACGCCGAAGAGAAACGTCGCCACGAGAGCGATACCGAGTGCGAAACCGTCGCGTCCAAGTCGGGATTACCATAATTGACGTTCATAGGCGACTCGTTGCGATAGGGGTTCATCTGCCAAAGGTTCGGACGGCTCAGTCGCTGGGTGTACGACAGCGAGAGGGTATTTGCGTCGTTGGGGCGGTAATTGCCACTCACATAGGGAATTATGTTGAACAGCGAGGGTGAGTAAGTGATCTTGTCCTTCTCGGTGCGAACCACTACGTCGTTCCACGCCTGCTCCATACGCGCACCGATGCGTCCCGAAAGCTTTTTACCTTTCACGTGGTAACCGGCATAGAGAGCCAAGATGTTCTGCGTGTAGTTCATATCGCTGCGCGGATAGTCGGGTGCGATGACAAACTCATCGGTCGCCTCGTCGCGTAGCAGAGTCTGCGACTCGTTGGTGTAACGACGGTAGATATATTTTGTGCCCGCCTCGATGCTGTGCATCTTGTTGATCGGGTTGAAGTAGTCGATCTGTACGGTGTTGTCGAAACTGCCGTTGTCGCCCAGATTGCGGCGCGCCGAGGTGGGGTAGTTGAACGTGTTCAGAACGTCGTAGAGCTGTTCCTCTTTGTCGGGCGAGAGGTCCATTTCGTATGAGAGGGTTAGAGTGTGATCCTTGCGATTGAACGTGCGCTGATAGTTCGCCGCAGCCCAATAGCTGTCGTAGTCGTAGCGGCTGTCTGTATAGTTGTCGTAGCCCATAACGCGCTGATTATCTGCTGAAAGTATCTCGGTTGTCGAGTAGGCGTAGCTTTTCGATTTGCCCATATAGTAACCACCCTCCAAGGTCAGCAGATTGAGTGTGTCGATCTCGTAGCTGGCGTTAAAGTTCACGCCTGTGTATGATCCTTTGTATTTGAAACGCGACGATGAGGTCATAAGGTGCATTGTCGGATCGTCGAAATTCTCGCGGAAACCATCGCTCAAATGCCACTTGCGAGCCTTGTTCATCGACGAATAGACCGATGCCGAGAGCGAGAATTTGCCCATCTGTGCCGCGATGTAGGCGTTGCCGTAGAGCGAACGCTGGGTCGAGGCTGAGAGGTTGATTGTGCCGTTGTAACCGCCTGAAAGTTTGCGATTTGTGACGATGTTGATGATGCCGCCGACACCCTCCGCCTCATATTTTGTCGAGGGGTTGGTGATCACCTCGATCTTCTTGACCGATCCTGCGGGCATACTCTCGATGACGCTCTTGAAGTTCTTCGACATCATCGACGACGAACGGCCATTGACCAACACTTTGTAGTCGCTCTGCCCGTTCAGCAGCACGTTGCCCTCGGCGTCGACACTCAACTGCGGCACCTTGCGCATAATATCCACGAGCTGACTCGTCGCGGCATCGGGATCGTCCTCGACGCTGTATGCGAGCTTCTCGTCGTCGGCTACAATCAGCGGTTTCTGCACCGCTACGACAACCTCCTTGATATCAACACCTTGCTCCAATGCTATGCGCCCGAGTTTTGTGCGTTCTTCGATGATCTCAATCGGGCGGTTGAGTGTAGTGTATCCCACCGAGGAGATTTGGAGCGTGTAGTTGCCCTTTGCCTTCGCATTGAGTTTGAACACACCCGTTGCGTCGGCAGCCACCGCCGCTACGACGGTCGAATCGGTTTGCAACAACGCTACGGTTGCGTAGCCGATTGCCTTGTCGGTCGAGGACTCGACAACGCGACCTTCGATCGAATAGTTTGTTGTGTTCTGCCCCGAGGCAGTTGTGCAGAGGAGAGTGAGTGCCAGCAAGAGCGAGCCGAGAAGTGTTTTCATCTTTTTCAGTTAGTTTATTATCTGTTTGCAACTGTTTTTTTGCGCGAACTGAGTTCATAGTGTGGATACCAATTCAGCGCAAAGGTATCTTGTCTAAAAATAAAATCCAAACGCAATATATCGAAAAACAAAAAAAACATACCGAAAAACGATAATTTACGTTTTTTTAAGACTTTTCGTCAAATGTTTTTCGTCGTGTGTTTACATATTAGACGCACAAGTGCCCCAAAAGTTACATCGATTGCGGTTTTTCTATAACGCATTGCGCTAAGGATTTATTACGCAGAACACTTTTTTGTGCAAAAATTTGGAGCGAAACGATTTTTGCTATTAACTTTGTGGCGACATAAGGGGTGCTGAACTCTTCGCTCGAAAGCGGTGCGCAACGTGACCAGGTGGAGCTGTTCGGCTGAGATTATACCCATTGAACCGAAACGGATAATGCCGAAACGGGAGGAGTGTAATTTACACAAAATACCCCTTTTCAAACTATTGTTTAACTAAAACACAAATGGTTATGAAAAGGTTTTTTCTTTTAGCCACAGTGGCATTCTGTGCCACAACCGTCGGGGCTATGACCTCGACTCCCTTGCAGGCTGACGCCTCGCAACAATCTCAAAACCAAACGTATGTACGCCTTTCGGAGGACTCGCTCTATGCCATTCAGCAGATCGAGGTCAATAGCGTGCGCGCCAAGCACGATGAACCGATCGCATTCTCGGCCTATTCGCGTGAGCAGATCGAACGCCGAAACTATGGCGAGGATATCCCCTCGATTCTGGCCAATATGCCTTCGGTGGTGATCTCGTCGGAGAGCGGTACGGGTATCGGTGCCACCTCGTTCCGTGTGCGTGGTAGCGACCCGTCGCGTATCAATGTGACGCTCAATGGCGTGCCGATGAACGATGCTGAGACCCATTCGGTCTATTGGTACGATACGCCCGATCTGATCTCGTCGGTAGGCTCGTTGCAGTTGCAGCGCGGTGTGGGTACATCGACTGCGGGTACGGGTGCCTTCGGAGCATCGCTCAATATGACTTCGGCGCCTATCTCGGCCGAGTTTGCGGGTCGTGCGTCGATGTCGTATGGCTCGTTCAACACCGCAAAGCAGGAGCTGTCGTTGGCGTCGGGTTTGCTGGGCGGTCATTGGGCTGTCGAGGGTCGTCTGTCGCACGTGTCGTCGGACGGTTATGTCGATCGTGCGTCGAGCGATCTGGCGTCGTATATGTTCCAGGCGGGCTACTACAACGGTGGCACGATGGTCAAACTGCTCTCGTTCGGTGGCAAAGCGAAGGTATATCTGACCTATACGGGACTCTCGGCCGACCAGTTGGAGGAGAATCGCCGCTACAATCCCGAGGGCGAGATTTGGGGCTACCGACCTCTGGCTGACGGCACTCACGAGTATGCGGTAGTGGGCTTCTATGATGACCACACCGACAACTATACGCAGGTGAACAACCAACTGATTGTCAGTCACATCTTCAATGATCGCTGGCAGTTGAACGCAACGGCCCACTACACCTATGGCAATGGTTACTATCGCAACTACAAGAACGATCAGGAGCTTGCCGAGTATGGTTTGCCGTCGATCAATGTTGCGGGCGCGATGGTTGAGAGCACCAATCTGCTCCGCAAAAAGACGATGGTGAACGATTTCGGAGGTGTGGTTGCGTCGGCGGCCTACACCGCAGAGCGACTCTCGCTCACGATGGGTTTGTCGCTGTCGCTCTATGATGGCGTTCACTATGGCGAGGTGTCGGAGTTGCAACTTGCGCCCGCATATCCCACCACGGAGTACTATCGCAACTACACCACCAAGTGGGACGGTGGCTGCTTCGTGAAGGCTGATTGGCTGGTTGCCAAGGGTTTGAAACTCTATGCCGATATGCAGTACCGCCATATCACCCACCGCATTTCGGGCGTGAATGACAACTTCGACTGGACGATCAACGCGATGCAGCGTCTGGACGTCGATCGCCACTACAACTTCTTCAACCCCAAGCTGGGTCTGCACTACACTTTCGCACGCGCCCACTCGGTCTATGCTTCGGCGGCGGTGGGTCAGAAGGAGCCTACGCGCAACAACTTCACCGATATCCGCGAGGGCGAGTATCCCAAGGCCGAGAAAATGGTCGATTTTGAGCTTGGTTACGGCTATCGTGGCTCGGTTGTCGATCTCTCGCTGAATGGCTACTATATGCTCTATCGCGACCAGCTGGTGCAGACGGGCGAGCTGTCGGATACGGGCGAATTGCTCTCGCGCAACGTGCCCGAGTCGTTCCGTCGAGGTATCGAGATGGCGATTGATGTGCGTGCTGCCAAATGGCTGACGCTGGGCGCAAATGCTACATTGAGCCAGAACTATATCGAAAACTATGTCGATTACATCGATGGCGTGGCCTTCGAGCGTGGTCGCACGACGATTGCCTACTCGCCTTCGGTTACGGCAGGAGCGTTCGTCGATCTGCACGCAGGCGGCTTTGCGGCACGTCTTTCGACCCGCTTCGTGAGCAAGCAATATCTGACCAATGGCGAATATGAGGATCTGACTCTGCCGCGTTACTGCGTGAGCGATCTCGACCTCTCGTACGAGATGAAGACCGCACGTATCGAGCGTGTTCGCTTTGGTGTGAAGATCGGCAACCTGTTCAATGCGAAGTATTGCGCGAGCGGCTATGGCGGTTCGTGGTTGGAGGGCGCAACGCTCGCCGATCGCAAATCGTGGTCGTGCTATTTCCCGCAGGCAACGATCTCGGCTCTGGGCAACGTGACGCTCTATTTTTAGTGGGCGGGCGTTCGGCCGAAACAAAAAAATTGGCGGCCCTTTTTGGGTCGCGGATTTTTGTTTATCATCAGTCGATTAGAACAGCTCCAACTGTCCTGCCGTGTGGTTGAACGTCAGTCGGTGGTAGGGTGAAAGTCCGTGTCGGGCAATCGCCACGCGGTGGTCGCGAGTGGGGTAGCCCTTGTTCTTTGCCCAGCCATATTCGGGGAACTCGGCCGCAATACGACGCATATACTCGTCACGATGAGTCTTTGCGAGCACCGACGCCGCGGCGATGTTGGCATACTTGCCGTCGCCCTTCACGACGCACTCGAACGGCAACGTCAGCGAGGTGTAGAAACGGTTGCCGTCAATGGCTAGAAACTGCGGTTGAGGATCCAATCGCTTAACAGCCAACGTCATACCCTCGAACGATGCGTGCAGAATATTGATCTGGTCGATACGTTCGGCCGTGACCTCTTCGACAGCCCAAGCGATAGCCTCGCGCTCGATCACCTCACGCAGCAGGTCGCGGTTGCGTTCGCTCATCTGCTTCGAGTCGTTGAGCAGTGGGTGGCTGAAATCGGGTGGCAGAATCACCGCCGCCGCAAAGACCGAGCCTGCCAGGCAACCTCGCCCCGCCTCGTCGCAACCCGCCTCGATCAGCTCGCGCTGGAACGATGTGGCGAGCAACGTCGGCTCCTTCTTCGATTTAGCACCCTTGTCCGTCATCGCTACTTTTTATTATAGGTATTCATCGTCATTGCCGCACCCACCGAAACGAACGATCGAATGGCGTCAACGGCCACCTTCACGCGCTCGGGCATTGCCTTGCGCTCCTCGTCAGTCCACTTGCCCAGCACGTAATCGACCTGAAATCCCTGCGGGAAGTCGCCTCCGATGCCGAAACGGATACGCGAGTAGTTGTTGTGACCGAGCAGTTCGTTGATGTTCTTCAAGCCGTTGTGACCGCCGTCGCTGCCCTTGGTGCGCATACGCAACTGTCCGAATGGCAGCGCGATGTCATCAACGATAATGAGCAGGTTTTCGACCGGAATCTTCTCGGCGTCGAGCCAGTAGCGCACCGCCTTGCCGCTGAGGTTCATATATGTCGAGGGTTTGAGCAAAATGAGCTGACGGCCGCGGTGACGACACTCGGCAACGGCTCCGTAGCGTGCGGAGCTAAAAACAGCACTGGACGCCTCAGCTAAGGCGTCCAGTACTTTGAAACCAATGTTGTGGCGGGTTTCGGCGTACTCGGCACCGATATTTCCCAGTCCTACAATCAGATATTTCAACTCGATAAATGTTTTAAGGAGTTGTTGTTTCGGTTAATTACTTACCGCGCTGCTGCTCAGCTGCTGCACCACGCGAAGCACGAGTTACACGTACTGCGCAAACTGCGGTGGTAGCGGGAGTCAACATAGTCAGGTTCTCGTACTGCAAGTCGCCAACGAAGATCGACTTACCAACGCCGAGCGAAGTGATGTCGATAACCAACTCATCGGGCAGGTTCTCGATCATACCGCTAACGCGAATCTTACGCTTGCTCAAAACGAGCTTACCGCCGGCCTTAACGCCCTCCGAGTTACCGGTCAGACGTACGGGAACGTCGATAGCAACGGGCTTACCCTCCTGTACGCGGTAGAAATCGATGTGCAGGATCTGCTCACGAACGGGGTGGAACTGAACCTCGCGCATAACGCCGATCTCCTTCTTACCCTCAACGTCGAACTCAACGATGTACGAGTTAGGCGAGTAGATCAGGGGCTTCAAAGCCTTAGCCTCTACCGAGAAGTGTACGGTCTCCTCACCACCATAGATAGCGCAGGGTACCATACCCTCGCGACGAGCTGCCTTGCTGGCCTTCTTGCCGTAAACCTCACGCTTAACGGCTGCAATCTGAATAGTTTTCATTGTTTTTTGATAGTTTTTAGTTACTTGGGCATCACTCAACGCACGGATTTTCCGCCGTCCCATAAATGCTTGCGGGCGCAAAGGTAATCATTTTTTCGCAAAGCGCAAATTTTCAGCAAGATAAATTGTCGACGTGGCGAGGTGTTTTGTGCTCAGGTTGAATGTTGGGGCGGGGGAGTATGGCGATGGTTGCAGATAGTTTCGTGCCGACAGCCAATCTAAAAAATAAAAAGAAATTACATAGGTTTGTGACGTGCTCTAATAATCAGTAAATCAGCAAGATATGCAATTTGTAGGGGGGGGGATTTTGCGCTCAGACTGCTCCGAAAGATTTGGATTTTTTGAAAATAGTTCTTAACTTCGTAACAGAATCATATTATAAAGAGGGAGTTAGGTTAATTTTCCCGATGTGCTTCGGCACATCACTCTTGATTTTCATCAAGCCAATTTTTGTTAAGACATATATGTCCCATTTTAGGTCCGTATGTCGCATTATGTGTTCTGTATTAACATACGCCAATATTTATGCAGAACGCCAGAGGAGGGTAGCCGCAAGGTTGCTCTCCTCGCTTTTTGGAGTCGATACTGCTCCACACGCTGCCATTTCTCTCCGCCTTGCCATTTCACTCTCTATCTATTCGATTGCCTGGCTTTCTCTCTCCGCCTCGCACTCTTCGCCCCGAAACCTCCGCTCCTTACCCCAGCACCCTCATTCCGCCGCCCGCGCCCATCACCCCGCACCTGTACCCCTTTTCTGCCTCCGTCGCTCCGCACCCCTCGCTCGTGCCCGTCTGCCCGCTCTCGCGCTCATCGCCGTCCCTCCCCACCACCACAAAAAAAATCCGCACCCCAAATGAGGTGCGGATCTCTTGTGTAGTATTATACTACCCGACGATTAGTAACCTGCGGTCTTCGATGCAGCGTAGCTAATCTTCAGAGCATTCGCGCGGCGCAACTCCTGCTTAACGTCGGTAATGATACCCATACGGGTCTGATTATCGGCCTTGATGCAGACAGTCATTGCGTTACGATCAGCCTCGTTGAGCTTATCGCGCTCCGAAGCGATGAAGTCGAGAATGTCCTTGGTAGTACGGTAGCTGTCGTTGAGCTGAACCTTCGGTGCGTTACCGAACTTTGCCTGCATAGCCAAGCTCGGGGGACCGATGTGGATAAAGCTAACGAGCGACTTCTTCTCCAATTTCTGGATTTCGGTTGCAGCCGGCAGGCGGTAGCGAACCAGCAGTTCCTGCTCACGCATCTGTGTACTTACCATGAAGAAGAAGATAAGCATAAAGATAACGTCGGGCAGCGACGATGTCGAGATTGCGGGGGTCTCTTTCGAGCCCTTCTTCTTAATTACTGCCATAGTTTATTTACCTCCTACGTTACGCGGTTCAGCCTCTGAGATCTTCAAGGGCACAGCGTCGGTAATCGACTTACGAGCAGCCTCGCCGAGGTCAGCGAATTCCATACCGTACTTCTCTTTCGAGAGTTCGTTACGTACTTCGTTGAATGCGCGAGTCAACTCATTCTGTACCATAATGTAAGCCTCATAGCTTGTACCACGGTCATTCTGGAGCGAGATAACGCCCTCAGAAACCGGATACGACCATTTTGAGCCGTCTGCGAGTTCGATTTCCTTCACCTTCTTCTCGGGAAGAGTTTCCAGATCGAAGGGGTTGAGGACGAACTCCTTGGCTTTCTCTTTCAGCTGACGGATGTCGATCACCTGGTTCTCAGCCTCCTGAGTGCTAACCATGATGTTGTTGTTCTGCGAGATGAATACCTTCATTAGGTTACGCTCCTTAATGTCCGAAGGCTTCTGCTCGGTGTTTTCATCGGGCATAGGCGGCAACATACGAGCCAGACCTGAGTCAGTATTCATCGTGGTAGCAACCAGGAAGAAGATCAACAGCAAGAAAGAGATGTCAGCCATTGAGCCGGCATTGATTTCCTGTATTTTTCTTTTGTTAGCTGCCATAATTGCTTTGAGGTCAGAGTTTTTAATTATTTAATTGCAGACTTAACCTCAGCAAAGAATGCAGCTACCAGTGCAGCAGCCATTGCGAAATAGGTTACATAGATGCTGAAGTCCGATACACCCAGAACGAGCTTGTCGTCCATTACGGTGCCGTCGGGCATATTCATCGGGGTAGTCGAGTCGGTCAATGCGAAAGCAACACCGAGCACAACTGCGATCGCGAGCAGCGACACCAGCGAACCCTTCAAGCCCGAAGGATTGGTGAAGGTGTTGTAAACTGCGCTAACCAATGCAGCAACCAAACCCATAGCAAACAGTACGTATGTCCATACGATAATGCCGTTTACATCGGGGTTGCCGGCAGCGTCACGACCGCCTGCGACCATCATAACAACCAACACAACGGTGATGGCCATCATAACGCCCAACAGTATGTTCAATACTTTTTTCATTGTTTAGTTTTTAATATAGGTCGTGATTAATGATTATTTCTTGTTGTAAGCGGTCAGCATATCGAGCAGGGTGATCGAGCTGTCCTCCATAGCTACTACCAACGAGTCGATCTTCGAGATCAGGTAGTTGTAGAAGAACTGCAGGATACAAGCTGCGATCAGACCGAGCAGGGTAGTCAACAGAGCCACCTTAATACCACCTGCAACCATTACGGGCGAGATATCACCAGCTGCCTGGATCGAGTCGAATGCGTCGATCATACCAACGATGGTACCCATGAAACCGAACATAGGAGCTGCAGCGATGAACAGACCTACCCAAGTCAGGTTAGCCTCCATCTGGCCGTTCTGAACCGAACCGTACGATACAACTGCCTTCTCAACTGCGTCAAGACCCTGATCGTAACGATCCAGACCCTGATAGTAGATCGATGCAACGGGACCGCGAGTGTTGCGGCAAACGTCCTTAGCAGCCTCGATACCACCGTTGTTCAGTGCGTCCTCAACCTTAGCGATGAACTTCTTAGTGTTGATCGACGAGAACGACAAGAAGAGGATACGCTCTACAACTACTGCCAAACCAAAGATCAAGCAGAGCAAGGGCAGCAACATCCACATCCACGAACCCTCGATGAACTTCTGCTTCAATACCTGGTGCATAGTCTCACCCTCGATCTCAGTCTCAGCGTCGATTGCGGGAGCAGCCTCCTCAGCTACGGGAGCCTCCTCAGCTACCTGCTCAGTTGCAGGAGCCTCAGCGTTAGCGGCCTCAGCGGCCTCCTGAGCGAACACGTTAGCAGTACCAAGGCAAAGCATACCTGCTACTGACAAAGTCAAAAAAAGTTTTTTCATAGTAGATTAAATTAAATTAATTAGTTTGTTGTTTGTTGTTTGTGTTTTGTTTGTTATTTGTTTTTAAGTTTCGTGTCTTCAAAAAAAATCAGTTGGCCTTGAAAAAAGTTTTCGCGGAGAAAGCGGGATTCGAACCCACGATGCCCTTTTGAGGCATACACACTTTCCAGGCGTGCACCTTAAGCCACTCGGTCATTTCTCCAAATTGCGCCAAGTAGCCTGCGCCTATCGCGCTGACTATCAAAGCAATGAACCTTAAAATTTGCCTTTTCTGCCACTTTATTATTCCAAAAAGCGCATAAAAGACTTGCGAAATATAGCAATAATTTTAATTCTGTGCAACGATTTACTCCGTAATTTCACCTTTTATTGCTTTTCGCAGCATTTCGACCGCCTCGTCGTGGGGCAGTTTTTGACCGAGAATATACATCAGTTTGGTGACTGCGGCTTCGGTTGTCGAGTCCGCGCCACAGATCACTCCGATATCTTTCAATCGGCGTCCCGTCTCATAAATATCCATAGCCACCGCACCATCGGGGCATTGGGTTACGTTCATCACGATCACGCCACGAGCGATAACCTCGCGCAGCACCTCGCCGAACCACTCGGCCGTCGGGGCATTACCAGCACCGTAGGTTTCGAGCACGACGGCGTGCAGACCGTAGATGCTGAGCATTGCGTGGAAGATCTGGGGGCTGATGCCGGGGAAGATCTTGATCACCGCCACGCCCGTATCGAGCGACGTAGCTACGCGCAGAGGCTCGTTCGGGTCACCCGCAGCGGGGGCGATAAACGTATCGTTGTATTCGATCTTCACGCCCACCTCGGCCAATGGCGGATAGTTGAACGAGCGGAAGGCGTTCAGCTGTTCGGCGCTATGTTTGGTCGTGCGGTTGGCGCGGAAGAGTTGATTCTGGAAGTAGAGCGACACCTCGGGGACGATCGCGCGTCCATTTCGCTTTGCGGCAGCGATTTCGATAGCCGTGATCAGGTTTTCGCGTCCGTCGGTACGCAGCACGTCGATCGGGATCTGGCTTCCGGTGAAGACAACGGGCTTGGCCAGGTTTTCGAGCATAAAACTCATTGCCGAGGCGGTGTATGACATCGTGTCGGTGCCGTGCAGCACCACGAAACCGTCGTAAGCGGCATAGTTGTCGCGGATCAGCTCGGCCAGACGGCACCAATTTTCGGGGCTGACATTCGACGAGTCGATGATCGGATCCATCGTGATGGCGTCGATATTGACGTTCAAACGTCTGAGGGCGGGGAATTCGTCATAGATGCCGCTGAAATCGAAAGGCACCAGAACGCCCGTTGCGGCGTCGGTACGCATACCGATCGTACCACCCGTATAGATGATCAGAATTGAAGGTTTCATTGCTCGTTCAAATTCGGTTTTGGGTTGCCGGCGAAGGCTTTGTGGCGCACTTTGCGCAGCTAACCGTCTAACAAAGTTAGCAATTATTTTCCGAAAAACAACTATTCGAGCCCAAAAATTCGCTCGGCATTGCGGGTTGTTATCTCGGCAATCTCCTCCTCGGTGCGGTTGGTCAGTTCGGCCACGCGTGCGCATATATAGGGAATGTATGCGCTCTCGTTGCGTTTGCCGCGATGAGGCACGGGGGTGAGGTAGGGGCAGTCGGTTTCGAGCAGCAGGTCTTCGGGCGACATTTCGCGTACGGCGTCGGCCAGCGCACTCTTTTTGAAGGTCACCACGCCGCCAATGCCGAAGAGGAAGTCGCCACACTCTTTGAGGCGTCGATAGGTTGCCGCGTCCTCCGAGAAGGCGTGAAACACACCTCTCAGACGTTCTCCGCGCTCACGTGCCGCAGCCGATTCGCGCTCGATGATTTCGCACATATCCTCCCACGCCGAGCGGGTGTGGATCGCAACGGGCAGATCCAGCTCGGCAGCCAAACGCAGTTGTGCGACGAACGCTTCTCGCTGATCCTCAATATATTCCTGACTCCAATAATAGTCCAGTCCGATCTCGCCCACCGCCACGAAACGCACTCCTTCGGGCGCATTGCGGAGGTATTCTTCGACCTCGGCAAGTTCGTCGCGCCACGTGGGATTCTCGTTCACCGAGGTGGGGTGGAGGCCCATCATCGCAAAGCAGTTGGTGGGGTAGGCACGTGCCAGATCGAGCATACGGCGGTGGCTATGGGTGTCGATTGCGGGCAGCAGCATACGATCGACGCCTGCCGCCACGGCACGCTCGACAACCTCCGTGCGGTCGTCGTCGAATTCGGGTTCGTAGATATGCGAGTGGGTATCTATCAGTCGGAGCATAATTTAAGTGATTTTCAAAGTCTTAGATACATTTTGCCGGGGACTTGTCGGATCGCGCCCGCAAGTTCCAGATTGAGCAGCAACGTCGCCAGCGTACCTGCGTCAAAGGCGGTCAGCTCTTGCAGTCGGGTGATCGAAATGGGATCCGAGTCGCCAATGAGCGACAGCAGTCCCGCCTCATCGCGCGTGAGTTCGATCACGGGCTCGCTGGCCGAGGGCAGACAGCACCCCTCGTGCAGATCCCAACCCATCTCGGTGATGATGTCGTCGGCCGACATCACAAGTGCGGCCTTTCGGTTGCGAATCAGCGAGTTGCAACCCTCCGAATAGATGTCGGTGACACGCCCCGGCACGGCCATCACCACTCGGTTGTAGCTGTCGGCCATTGCGGCGGTGTGGAGCGAGCCTCCCGACGCGCCCGATTCGACCACCACCGTACCGCCACTCATCGCGGCGATGATTCGGTTGCGCGGAATGTAGAAACGCCCATTCTGCTTGGTCTGCGAGTGGAGTTCGGTCACGATCGCACCGCCTTCGTCAATGATGTCGCGGGCAAAGGCCGTGTGTTGTGCGGGAGTGACTTCGGGCAGAGCATTGGCTACCACCGCCACGGTCGGCAGTCCGTGGCGCACCGCCGAGCGATGACAATTGACATCGACACCGAAGGCCAAACCGCTCACAATCGTCAGTTGCGGCACACGGCGCGCAAGCCCCTCGACCAGCCGTTCGCACATCGTCACGCCATACTGCGAGATGTGGCGCGTGCCGACCATCGAGAGCGTCAGCCCCGAAAGTGCCTCAGCATTACCTCTTATATATAATACGTGCGGGTAGTCGTCGGTTTCGAGCGCCAGGGTGGGGTATGCGTCGTCGGTCGAAGCTATTGGCTCGATGCCGTGGCGGGCGCAATAGGTCAGCTCGCGGTCGGCTGCCTTGTGAGTTTTGCGGGCGATGATCTCGCGGGCGACGCTCTCCTGCAACTCGGCACGCCCGACCAATTCGTCCACCGAAGCGGCATAGACCGCCTCGGCCGATCCGAAGGTGCGCACGAGATGTACCACACCACGCGCACCGATGCGCGACTGCATACTCAGTGCAATATCGTCGATAGTTGCCATTGTCGTAAATATTAATGTTGGGCTTGCGGATTGCCCCGCGCCCGATTTACGAACGTAAAGGTACGATTTTTTTGCGAAAAAATGACACTCCGTTGGGATATTTATCCGATTTCTGATTACCTTTGTGTTTAGTAAATCTAAATCGGTAAATTCGTACTAACTTATAATTTCAAAAAAACTATGAAGAGATTAATTATTGCGTTGGTTGCGGCTCTCGCATTCACTTCGTGCTCGACCGTGCGCCAGAGCGCAACGCAGCGAGATGTGAAGGCTCCCATTGTTTCGGCCGTGATTGGCGATCTCGATGTGTCGGATCAGAAGATTTCGTACACCTATCAGCCGACCAAGCGTGTGCGTCGTGGCGGTGTGCAGAACTGCATCAATTCTGCAATTACCCTCGCGCTCGAAGCGGGCAATTACGACGTTCTCGTTGAGACTCAGCAGGCTATCGTTGAGCGTAAGGGTCTGTTCGGCCGCAAGATTACCAAGATTGTGGTGACGGGCTACCCCGCAAAGTACAAGAATTTCCGCTCGGCTGACGAGAAGGCTATCAATGCAGGTATTGTTACGGGCACTTTGCTCGACAACGCCGAGGGCAAGAAGGCTACCTCGTGGGGACTGTTCGAGTTCTTGAAGTAGCACCGACGTTCCGCATAAAACGATCGCTAAGGTCCGCCTTGGCGGTCGTTTTTTTGTGGGTGCAGGGCGGAAAAACACGAAAAAATGCGAAAGAATTGCTCGAAAGTTTGGAAATTGAGAAATAAGCCGTATATTTGCACTCTCAAAAAGAGCAAATGTGGTCTGATGGCCGAGCGGCTAGGCACAGCTCTGCAAAAGCTGCTACAGCGGTTCGAATCCGCTTCAGACCTCCAAAAACCCTTCTACAAGCAATTGTGGAGGGGTTTATTGTTTTTACGCCCTTTTTTACGCCCCTTTTGTGCGAGATTTTATCCGCCCACTTATACAAAACCAGCGTTAGAACGATCGCTCTAACGCTGGTTTTCTCTTTTGCGTATGTTGGGGCGCAAAACCCCACTCCGATCCTTACAGAATATCCTTCAAACGATCCATCAGAGGGTAGTTGGTCATATCGATCTTGACCGGCACGACCGTTACGTAGCCATTCTTCAATGCCCATTCGTCGGTATCTTCGGCATCGGGCTCGGCGTTGCAAAACGCACCCTTCAACCAGAAGTAGTCGTTGCCGCGCGGATCTTTACGGCAGTCGTACTCCTCGCGCCAGAAACCGCGGGTCTGGCGGCACACGCGAATGCCCTTCAACTCGCCCGGGCGACCGACGGGGATATTCACGTTGAGGCAAACCTGCTCGTCGAACTTGGTGGCGAGCATCTTCTCAATCATCATTGCCGCCACCTCCAACGCCGCATCGAAATCGGCATCGGCGCTGTGGTCGTCAATCGACAGTCCCACCGACGGACAGCCATAGAAACTACCCTCCATTGCGGCACCCATCGTACCCGAGTAGAGCACGTTGATGCCCGAGTTCGAACCGTGGTTGATGCCCGAGAGCGCGAGTGCGACCTTCTCGCCGATCAGCAGGTTGTCGAAAGCCATCTTGGCGCAATCGACCGGAGTGCCCGTCAGCGAATAGATCGTCTTGTCGGGTTCATCGACCACCTTTTGCAGGAAGAGGGGCTTGTACATCGTGATGGCGTTCGATTTACCCGACTGCATCTCGGCGGGGGCAATCGCAACAACGCGGCCATAGCGAGCCGCAACTTCGACCAGCTGGCGGAAACCTTTGGCATTCACGCCGTCGTCATTAGTGATGAATATCAGTGGTTTTGTCATTTTTAGCGATACTTTTTTCTCTTATCCGTCTACAAAGATAGCTAAAATCCACCTTTTTGACGCATCTTGACCCGCCAAAAAGCATTTTCTCGCTCAAAAATTTGTCTATGACTAATTTATGCCTTAATTTTGTCGTCCCAATCAAGGAGTGTAGAAATCTCTTACGTGGGTGCGAACCGAGGGGCGCAGTTGTTTTCGGAGGGCTTTGTTTAATAGCAAAGTCGGGAAGAGAAGGGTGCGCAACGGGATTATCGGTCGGGAAATGAGATCGTTATGGTAGGATTCGTGCAGCCGTAATATTTCGCGCTAAATTTTAATTAATTGTTTAAACAATGAACAAGGATCTTATTATCAAGTCTGTTGAGCAGGCTTTGTGGGCGGAGAAGGAGATTCCCGCATTCAAGAGCGGTGATACCATTACCGTAACCTACAAAATCGTCGAGGGTAACAAGGAGCGTCTGCAGAGCTTCCGTGGTGTAGTTATCCAGATCAAGGGTCGCGGTATGACCAAGATGTTTACTATCCGTAAGGTATCGAACGGTGTAGGCGTTGAGCGTATCTTCCCCCTTTACTCGCCCCACATCGAGAAGATCGAGCTGAACAAGGTTGGTGTTGTTCGCCGTGCACGTATCTACTACCTGCGTGAGCTCACCGGTAAGAAGGCTCGTATCAAGGAGAAGCGTATGGTTTCGAACAAGTAAACCCTCTGACTTCAATCCAACGAGAAACAGCGATCGTCCGCACGGACGGTCGCTTGTTTTTTTGTGGGGTGTAGCGAAGAGGGAAAAAGAAAAGAGTCTGCTGTGCGGCAGACTCTTTTCGAAAGGAGTATAGAAAAGTGATTTTAGTTCTCGGCAGCGTACTTCACGCAACGTACGGGAGCACCCTGATAACGACGCATTGCGTAGTTCTGAGAGTCATTATCTCTAATGTAGCGCGACATAGCACGAGCATTATTGGGGTCTGTTTCGGCGCCTTCGCCAATAGATGAAGTTTGGATTCTCTTGTTGGTTTGCGATGCTGACCAAGCGGGAGTTGCAGTCCACATAAAGGTGTAGTTTTTTGAGTTAAGTCTCCATTCATTGGTATTACCATCGTCCGATAACATACATCCTACAAAGCCTTGGTCATACATACGTGTAGCTCCACCAAAAATACGAACATTAGTACCCGAACCAACTGTTCCATCATTGGAGATCGATATAGCCTTATAGTCATAGTACGATGCAATGCGATAACCATACGGGCAGGGGTCAAATGCAGTTTTGTCATATTGGCCATCAGTTTCTTCAGTGGCATTGGTATTGTGATTGCCCTGATAGCCCCACATTCGCAGATAGGGGTCGGTTGCAATATCGTGATCCTCATTTGCCATCAGATAAGCAGGAACTTTGGGCTGCATTATAGCTGTCGCCAATGAGCCTGAGGGTACAATCAATCGAGTCGCCTGCGCCTCGCCCATTGTTTTACTAACATCATATTTGTCATATTCATTTGCATTGTAATAGTAGATGTTAGTTAATTGTGATGAGGCAGCGGAGCCGGGGGCAATTCCATTAGCACTAGCCCAAGACGGGACACCGGGATAGGGAACATTAAAGCCCCAGCAGTAGTACAAACCAAAATGAGCCAATGTCAGCGTGCTAGGCTTATTGGTGGGGGCCTCGGTAATTACACCCAGGTTGCGGTCGAGCATCTGAATGCCATTGCCTACCGATACAGCATCGGGAGTGTCATTCATTGACCATACGTGCCAGCTCCAAAGTACGGTACCACCATTGTAGAGCGAGATAACGCCGTTACCGGTAGTTGTAGTCTTGAAGTAGATATAGTCGTGCTCGTCCATAAGGCCCGAGATAGTACCATTCGAGTTGATCACGTAGTCACCGACAACCTTCGAGCCGCTGGTGATACCCATAGCTGCAACACCTTCTGCACCACGGCCACGAACGTTAGCCTTGAACTTGTAGAGGGTGTTGGGCTTAACCATAAAGCAGTTTGAGGGCTTCAACTCAGTTGCGCTACCCAGGTCGGTGATATCGTTCTCAACATACTCGCAGGTCGAGAAGAAGTTGTTGCCCTCGGTCCACAAGGGGAATGCCTGCAACGATACGGGAGGATGCTTGATAGTTGCCGAAATAACATATACCTTGTTAGCCTCCAACTTGTTGTTCGGCATCGAGCGCGAAGTTACGAATACACCCTTATCGGTCGAGATCTCGGCTACGAGTTTCTTGCCCGAAAGATCAGCAATGGGGTTTACAACTGCCCAGCAGTCAACTGCACCGTCCATAGTGGTTGCAGTTACGCTCGGGTTGTTGTCAGTCTGCAAGTCGATAATCCAAGCGTACGACTCTTTGCTAAACTCAATGTTGCTACCGGTGAGGTCTGCAACGTAGCTGCCACCCAGTTTGTAGGCGTTGTCGTGCAGAGGAGTAAAGTTCTTGGTGTCGCTCGGCTCTGCAATATAGATACGTACACCGTGTACCTCTGCGCCCGAGTACTGACTATCGTTTTGACCCGTACCAAGTTTAACCTTGAAGTTCAGGACAGCAAACTTGCTGGTGAAGGTCATATTTACACCTCCCTTGTTGTTTGTAGCGGTTACGGGCTTAGCAATTTCAAACAGATGATCGCCAATGTGAGTACCCTCAGTATCGGTCTGAATCTGAGTGGGGCTCAAATAGCCAGCAAGAGCGTTGTAGGCGGTACCTGCGGTTGCATTGTAGGGCGAATATGCATACCAAGTGAAATTACCTGTGGTAGGCTTGTTGACGAACTCGCCTCTAAACGTTGCTTTACTTGCGCCCTTGCCTGACTGCGAAGTGAAACAAACATTTGCCTCGGGTGCAGTACCGGTCAGATAGACACCGACCTGATCACCGGCGTCCCAAACAATCTTCGACTTTGCTCCAGTCTGTGCACCAACCTCGCCAATGTATGCACGAGTGTCCTCGTCGCCCGCAGCGTAGATAAATACCTCATTGACCTCCTCCTTGAACTCAGTAGATTCGGGGTCAAAGTTTTCGCACCCTGCCGCCATCAAACCGCAGAGCACAATCATCATATAGTATAACTTTTTCATAGTCTGATTTTTTCTGATTAATCTTAATCCTCACCTTCTACCCATTCAGTGCCGCTGTCTTCGTGGTTGAAACCACCGCTCAAGTCAGTGCTCGCCGCGAAGCCATTCTCAATAAGCACAGAGATAACTTGTACCTCCGGCTCCAAATAACTCTCTTTCTCAATTGTTTTCATACTCTTTCCTTCACTATATTTAGTTGTTAATTAATTGCCCAAAAAGGACTCTTACGCGTCGCTGTAAGAATCCTGTTGGAGAACGAAACCCAATGCTAAATGACTAGAATTGCGACGCACAGGTTTTTTGATGTCAAGTGTGGACGTATTTCGTGAAAAATGCGCCCAAAATTTCTCAATCCTGTGAAATGAAATGCCCAAATGACGATCGCCAATGAGCATAAAAGTGCGGGCAAGATCGATTGTGACCCTGCCGAAAAGGTTGCCTATAATAGATGATTTACTTAATGACCTGGTTGAGGTGAGAGTCCGTAAATCCCCCCCCTCAGCGAGTTGCACATCTGTGTGGTACTATGTGTGAGTATCCAAGTCATTGTGTTATAAGATGTTTAAGATGCAAATGTAGACCAAAAATATTAATAAAACAACATTTTTGTGAATTTTTTCGTTGGTGATTATTTGTGGATTTAGACACGCAGAATGGCTCGAATTGTCTTTTTGTTTGAGAGTTAAAACTCCAACAAAGGCGTAGTGGTATCTGCGAGTGTGCGCCCTACAATAAAAGCAGAGCTCGCCCATATGGCGAGAAAAAACCGCCCGTGCACGGAAATGCACGGGCGGTTTAATTATAAATGGTGGGCGAGGGGAGTGCCCTCGGTCCACGTTAGGAGTCGATTCAAACCACTTTGGCACACGTAGCCATAGCCACGCTACAAACCCCAGACTACGTCAGTACATCGGAGTACACGCACACGTGACTCCCTGCACCGACCCCTCAGCGCGGTCTGTGCCACCGACCTGCGGGTCGGCCTGCGAACCAAATCGCTCAACTCTCAGTTGCGCTCCGACTAACCCTTCTTGGGCTTGGGTGCGAGCATCATCGTCATCTTCTTGCCGTCGAGCTTGGGCATCTGCTCAACCTTTGCCAGCTCCTCCAAATCGGTTGCGAAGCGCAGCAACAGGATCTCGCCCTGCTCCTTGAAGACGATCGAACGACCACGGAAGAAGACATAAGCCTTCACCTTTGCACCCTCCTTCAAGAAGTTCTCGGCGTGGCGCAACTTGAAGTTGTAATCGTGGCCGTCGGTCTGCGGACCGAAACGGATCTCCTTGATTACGACCTTCACGGCTTTGGCTTTGATCTCCTTAGCCTTGCGCTTCTGCTGATACAGGAACTTCTGATAGTCGGCAATGCGGCACACCGGGGGATCGGCCTTGGGCGAAATCTCGATCAGGTCGAGCTCCATCTCGTCAGCCAGTTTGATAGCCTCGCGAATCGAGAGCACGACGGGGTTTTCGATATTGTCGCCAACGACGCGTACCTGCGGTGCGGTGATCTCGTCATTGATGCGATGAGGATTCTCCTTTTCGGGGCGGCGTGGCCCGTTAGGACGCTGGCCACCGTTCTGGTTGCCTGCGTTGTTGTTCCTCGGCGGAAATGGTTTTGTAGTGTTTATAGTTTTGTCCTCCTATTGGTTAATAAAACTTCTTGATTTACTGAACTTTGTCGTTGCCTGCGGTCTCCTCCTTCACCTTTTCGAGGATCAGGTCGCGGAAGGCCTCCATAGTCATCTGACCCTTGTCGCCCTCACCCTGAACGCGTACCGAAACCAGACCATCGGCCTGCTCCTTCTCACCCACGATCAGCAGGTAGGGGATACGTTTCAACTCGTTGTCGCGGATCTTACGACCGATCTTCTCGTTACGGTTGTCGATCTGAGCGCGTACGTCGTTGCGGTTGAGGTAGTCGGTCACCTTCTCGGCGTAGTCGTTGAACTTCTCGCTGATGGGCAGCACAGCCACCTGATCGGGCGAGAGCCACAGCGGGAACTTACCTGCGGTGTGCTCCAACAGCACTGCCACGAAACGCTCCATCGAACCGAACGGTGCGCGGTGGATCATAATCGGGCGGTGGGGTTTGTCGTCGGCACCGGTGTAGGTCAGGTCGAAACGCTCGGGCAGGTTGTAGTCCACCTGAATGGTACCCAGCTGCCACTTACGACCGATAGCGTCCTTAACCATAAAGTCGAGCTTCGGGCCGTAGAATGCAGCCTCGCCATACTCAACAACGGTGTTCAGACCCTTCTCCTTTGCAGCGTCGATAATTGCCTGCTCGGCCTTCTCCCAGTTCTCGTCCGAACCGATATACTTCTCCTTGTTGTTGGGGTCGCGCAACGAAACCTGTGCGGTGTAGTTGTCGAACTTCAAGGTCTTGAAAATATAGAGAATGATGTCGATAACCTTCTCGAACTCCTCCAACAGCTGGTCGGGGCGCACGAACATATGAGCGTCGTCCTGCGTGAAACCACGTACACGAGTCAGACCGTGCAACTCACCACTCTGCTCGTAGCGATATACCGTGCCGAACTCAGCCAGACGCAAAGGCAGATCCTTATACGAACGGGGTTTGGTCTTGTAAATCTCGCAGTGGTGGGGGCAGTTCATCGGTTTGAGCAGATACTCCTCGCCCTCGATGGGGGTGTGGATCGGCTGGAACGAGTCCTTGCCATACTTAGCGTAGTGACCCGAAGTTACGTAGAGCTCCTTGTTACCGATGTGCGGGGTGATAACCTGCTGATAGCCATAAGCCTTCTGCACACGGCGCAGGAACTGCTCCAAACGGTCGCGCAGAGCGGCACCCTTAGGCAACCACAAAGGCAGACCCTGACCTACGCGCTGCGAGAACGCGAACAACTCCAACTCCTTACCGAGCTTGCGGTGGTCGCGCTTCTTGGCCTCCTCCATCATCGCCAGATACTCATCGAGCATCGACTTCTTGGGGAACGAGATACCATATATACGGGTCAGCATCTGACGCTTCTCGTCGCCACGCCAGTAAGCGCCTGCAACCGAGGTCAGTTTGATAGCCTTGATAAGTCCAGTGTTAGGCAGGTGCGGACCGCGGCAGAGGTCGGTGAATGCGCCATTGGTGTAGAACGAAATGGTGCCGTCCTCCAATGCCTCGATCAGCTCGACTTTGTACTGGTCGCCCTTCTCGGTGAATGTACGCAGAGCCTCAGCCTTAGCCACTTCGGTGCGTACGACAGCCTCCTTTGTGCGAGCCAACTCCATCATCTTCTGCTCGATACGCGGCAGGTCGCTCTCGGTGATGGGCACGGGGCAATCGACGTCGTAGTAGAAACCGCTCTCGATTGCGGGACCGATACCGAACTTAATGCCGGGGTAGAGTGCCTCCAAAGCCTCTGCCAGCAGGTGCGACGAGGTGTGCCAGAATGCGTGCTTACCCTCATCATCGTCCCATTTGAGCAGCTTCACGTGGCTGTCATCATTGATCGGCAGGTTCAGATCACGAACCTCGCCATTAACCTCAGCCGCCAGCACCTCCTGTGCCAAACGCTGGCTGATGCTCTCGGCGATCTGCATCGCCGTAGTCCCTTTGGCATACTCACGAATGCTGCCGTCGGGGAAAGTGATTTTCATCATTGTTTGTGTTGTTTGTTTGTGTTGTTATTTCTCCTCGCGCCGCGCTCCCACAATTACGAGACGGAATACACGGCGGTCGGTGTTTATTTTGGTTTGTTAAGTTCTTTTACTCCTCAGCGGGTTCGGGCAGTTTCAGGTCGTGTACCGAAACGTCGCGTCCCTTCTCACGCTCGAAATGCTGCAACGGATTGGCATTCATCTGCGCCCAGCGACGACGGTTCTCGAAGATGTCGATCGCAGCGTAGATTGCCTCGCGCATCGACTGCGGATCGGCCAGGTCCTTACCCGCAATGTCGTATGCCACACCGTGATCGGGCGAAGTGCGTACCTTCGACAGCGCCGCCGTAAAGTTCACACCCTCAGGCGAAATGGTCTTGAACGGAGCCAAACCCTGATCGTGATACATCGCCAGCACCGCGTCATACTTCTTGAACATACCGCTCGCAAAGAAACCATCGGCAGCAAACGGACCGAACGCCAGCACCTTCTGCTCGAAGGCCTCCTGCACTGCGGGGCGAATCACCTCCTGCTCCTCCGTGCCGAGCAGACCTCCGTCACCCGCGTGGGGGTTGAGCGCCAGCACCGCAATGCGCGGCTCAACAATGGCGAAATCGCTACGCAACGTCGCGCGCAGACGGTGCAACGCCTCGACGATCTTCTCCTTCGAGATCGCCTTCGACACCTCTGCCAGCGGAATGTGAATGGTCATCAAACCCACACGCAACACCTCGCTGCACATCATCATCATCGGCTCGCCCTCCAACTCGGCAGCCAGAAACTCGGTGTGGCCCGTATATCGGAACTCGTCGCTCTGCACGCTCTCCTTGTTGATCGGTGCGGTAACCAAAACGTCGATCTCGCCCTCTTTGAGGTCCTTTATTGCAGCCTTCAACGACGCCACCGCTGCCGCGCCAGCCGCTGCCGTAGCCTTACCCATCTCGATGGGGATCTCCGACGGACCGCAGTCGATGATATTGACCTTGCCACGACGCGCCTGCGAAGCCGACTGAATGGGGTTGTAAACGAAGCCCTCGACCTCGCTCAGTCGATTTTTGTAATATGTCGCCACTTTGGGCGAGCCGTAGATCACGGGGGTGCACATTTCGGCCATACGGCTGTCGGCAAAGGTCTTGATGATGACCTCCCAACCGATACCGTTGGTGTCGCCCTGCGTGATACCTACTCGTATTTTATTATCACTCATTGTGTTTTTAGTGTACTTATCAACTTACAAAGATAGCAATTTTTATTCAATTCAAAATTCAAGATTCAAAATTCATAACTATTTTCTTTAAAATAGGTAAAATTGAAGAAAAGAGTGCGAAAAAAATCTGTTTTTTGGATAACAATCGAAAAAAATATGTATCTTTGTTTGATTAAAAAGTAACAACTTAACCTTATTTTACTAATAGTTATGGCAAATACCCAAGAAAAGCTGTTCGATCTTTTCCCGCCGGTACCGACCGAGAAGTGGGAAGAGGTGATTACAGCCGACCTTAAAGGTGCTGACTATGAGCGCAAATTGGTATGGCGTACCGACGAAGGTTTCAACGTACGTCCCTACTACCGCGCCGAAGACCTTAAGGCTATCGAATTTGTGGGCGCTGGCATCGGTCAGTTCCCGTATGTACGTAGCACCGGCAAGAGCAACGAGTGGCGCGTACACCAGACCATCAGTGTAGAGTGCCCCGCAAAGGCTAACGCTGAGGCTCTGAAAATCCTTAACGCAGGCGTTGACGCGCTTGGTTTCTGCATCTGCAATGCTGAGTTCTCGGCTGAGGATCTGGATACCCTGCTCGCCGGCATCGCTCTGCCCGCTGTCGAGCTGACCATCTGTGGCTGCGCTGTTGAGCAGGTTGCTGCTCTGTTGCTGGCTAAGGTCGAGAAAGAGGGCGTAGCTGCTGACGATCTGCGTGTAAATCTGGTAGTCGATCCTATCGTGATGAAACTCTCGACTAAGGGTTCGTTCGGCTGCTGCGAGGCAGGTGAGAAGTGCTTCCCCCGTCTGGCTGAGTTGGTGAAGAAGACCGCTGCTTACAAGCGCGTTCGCGTTGTTGGCGTTACCGGTTCGCAGTTCCACAACGCTGGTTCGACCATCGTTCAGGAGTTGGCATTCACGCTGGCTGTTGGTCACGAGTACCTCGTGAAGTTGATGGAGCAGGGCCTGAGCGTTGATGAGGTGGCTGAGAAGATCCGCTTCACGATGGCAGTTTCGTCGAACTACTTTATGGAGATGGCTAAGTTCCGCGCAGCACGTATGTTGTGGGCTAACATCGTTGATGCTTACAAGCCCGAGTGCAAGTGCTCGACCAAGATGTTCACTCACGCAGTGACTTCGAAGTGGAACCAGACCGTTTATGACCCCTATATCAATATGTTGCGCGGTACCACCGAGGCAATGTCGGCTACCATCGCCGGTGTTCACTCGTTGGAGGTTACTCCGTTTGACGCAGCATTCGAGGCTCCGACCGAGTTCTCGGAGCGCATCGCTCGCAACGTACAGCTGTTGTTGAAGCACGAGTCGCACTTCGACCAGGTAGTTGACCCCGCAGGTGGTTCGTACTACATCGAGACCCTGACCAAGAACATCGCTGAGCAGGCTTGGGCTCTGTTCAAGACCGTTGAGGAGAAGGGTGGCTACGTAGCTGCATTCAAGGAGGGCTTTATCGTAGCTGAGGTTGAGAAGGCCGCTGCTGCTAAGGATAAGGCTGTGGCAACTCGCCGTCAGATCCTGTTGGGCGCTAACCAGTATCCTAACTTCACTGAGGTAGCTGCTGAGGACGTACAGGCAGAGGTTGTAACCCGCAAGGCTTGCGAGTGCAACTGCTTGAAGCCCTACCGTGGTGCAATGGCATTCGAGGCTATGCGCTTGAAGGTTGACCGCAGCGAGAAGAGCCCCAAGGCATTTATGCTGACTTGCGGTACGCTGGGTATGGCACGCGCTCGTGCACAGTTCTCGTGCAACTTCTTCGGTTGCGCAGGTATCCGCGTACAGGACAACACCTTCTTCAAGTCGGTTGAGGAGGGCGTTGAGGCTGCATTGGCAGCTCAGGCAGACATCGTAGTGGTTTGCGCAGCAGACGACGATTACCTGACCGTAGCTCCTAAGGCTAAGGAGTTGCTGGGCGACAAGGTAATCCTGGTTGTAGCAGGTGCACCCGCATCGATGGACGAACTGAAGGCTCAGGGTATCGAGAACTTTATCCACGTTAAGGTTAACGTACTCGACACCTTGGAATATTACTTAAAGGAACTCGGTATCTAAACGGAAGGAAAAACTATGAGAGCAAAATTCGCTGATTTGGCATACGCAGGCGCAGCTTGCGATGCACAGAAGCCGTGCGAGAGCAACGAAAACGTATGGCTGACCGCCGAGCAGATACCCGTTAAAGGTCATTACTCGGCTGAGGATCTGGCCGGTATGGAGCACCTGAACTATGCAGCAGGTATCGCTCCGTTCCTGCGTGGTCCCTATTCGACTATGTACGTAATGCGTCCTTGGACCATTCGTCAGTATGCAGGTTTCTCGACCGCTGAGGAGTCGAACGCATTCTACCGCCGTAACCTGGCTTCGGGCCAGAAGGGTCTGTCGGTAGCATTCGACTTGGCTACTCACCGTGGTTACGACGCTGACCACCCGCGTGTAGTTGGTGACGTAGGTAAGGCAGGTGTATCGATCTGCTCGGTTGAGGATATGAAGGTACTGTTCGATGGTATTCCTCTGAACCAGATGTCGGTGTCGATGACTATGAACGGTGCCGTACTGCCTGTTTTGGCATTCTACATCGTAGCAGGTTTGGAGCAGGGCTGCACCCTCGATCAGATGGCAGGTACGATCCAGAACGATATCTTGAAGGAGTTTATGGTTCGTAACACCTATATCTATCCCCCCGAATTCTCGATGCGAATCATCGCCGATATCTTCGAGTACACTTCGAAGAATATGCCTAAGTTCAACTCGATCTCGATCTCGGGTTACCATATGCAGGAGGCAGGTGCTACGGCAGACATCGAGCTGGCTTACACGCTGGCCGACGGTTTGGAGTACTTGCGCGCAGGTGTTAACGCAGGTATGAGCATCGACCAGTTCGCTCCGCGTCTGTCGTTCTTCTGGGCAATCGGTATGAACCACTTTATGGAGATCGCTAAGATGCGTGCAGCACGTATGTTGTGGGCTAAGATCGTTAAGCAGTTCGAGCCTAAGAATCCCAAGTCGTTGGCACTGCGTACTCACTCGCAGACCTCGGGTTGGTCGCTCACCGAGCAGGATCCCTTCAACAACGTAGCTCGTACCGCAATCGAGGCTATGGGTGCTGCTCTGGGTCACACCCAGTCGTTGCACACCAATGCTCTGGACGAGGCAATCGCACTGCCGACCGACTTCTCGGCACGTATCGCTCGTAACACCCAGATCTACATCCAGGAGGAGACCAACGTATGCCGCGAGGTTGACCCGTGGGCAGGTTCGTACTACGTAGAGGCTCTGACCAACGAGATCGCTCACAAGGCTTGGGCTCTGATCGAGGAGGTAGAGAAGCTCGGTGGTATGGCAAAGGCAATCGAGACCGGTATTCCTAAGATGCGTATCGAGGAGGCTGCTGCACGTAAGCAGGCTCGTATCGACTCGGGCGTTGAGAAGATCATCGGCGTAAACGAGTACCGTCTTGAGAAGGAGGCTCCGATCGACATCCTGGCAGTAGACAACACCGCAGTACGCGAGTCGCAGATCAAGCGTTTGCAGGAGCTGCGCGCTAACCGTGACGAGGCAGCTGTTCAGAAGGCTCTGGCAGCAATCACCGAGTGCGTTAAGACCAAGCAGGGCAACCTGTTGGAGTTGGCTGTTGAGGCAGCTAAGGTACGCGCAACTCTGGGTGAGATCTCGGACGCTTGCGAGGTTGTAGTAGGTCGTTATTCGGCTGTAATTCGTTCAATTTCAGGTGTATATTCGTCAGAGGTGAAAGCAGACGCAACTTTTGCTAAGGCTAAGGAGATGGCTGAGGCATTCGCAAAGAAGGAGGGTCGTCAGCCCCGTATTATGATCGCTAAGCTCGGTCAGGACGGTCACGACCGTGGTGCTAAGGTAGTAGCAACGGGTTATGCCGATATCGGTTTCGACGTCGATATGGGTCCGTTGTTCCAGACTCCCGAGGAGGCAGCTAAGCAGGCAGTTGAGAACGACGTTCACGCAGTAGGTGTATCGTCGTTGGCAGCAGGTCACTTGACGCTGGTTCCGCAGATCATTGCCGAGCTGAAGAAGCTGGGCCGCGAGGACATCGTAGTAGTAGTAGGTGGTGTAATCCCCGCACAGGACTACGATCAGCTCTATCGTGATGGCGCAGCAGCAATCTTCGGTCCCGGTACTCCGATCGCAACGGCTGCTATCAAGATTTTGGAGATCCTCTCGGAGGAGTAATCCGAAGTCGTATAGCCGACATATAGCCGCGAGGCCGCCTCATCCACGAGGTGGCCTCGCTTTTTTTGTGTGACAGTGATTGATTCGCTGGCGGTGCTGCGGCGCAGGTAGTGTTGTGTTCGTAGAGGCGTCGATACCTATTTATATAATACGCGCGAGGGCACAACAAAAAATAGACCTCCACAGTCGCCGAAACGATAAAAACGAATAAAATTCGCAAAAAATATGCTTTAAGTGTTCTTCGTAAGACAAAAATTCGTACATTTGTAGCGGAGAACGAAAACAAAAATGCGAATTAATCAGATTTTATCTGCCGATCAAAGGTGGTTACGGCCATCTTTGTGTAGGTAGTATATTAATTATTTAGCTCTGGGCATTCTGCTTGGGGCTTTTGGTGTTTCCCATTACATATTTTCGATTCTCCTGTGCAGTGTATCACTGCGCACGTTCTCCACATTTATTTAAACGAAAAAACAGGAAAATATTAAAAACTAAACAAAAACAGTGAGTATGAACAAATGTGAACTTAAAAAGGACCCCTATGAGGTTCCGAGAATCGATTGCCTCTTGGCGGAGGTAGAGATGGGCTTTGTTGGCTCTCCCGATGGTAGTGCGGGTGATGGTGGCTATGTTGAATTGGGTGATGACACAGGAGATTGGTCGGATTCGAACTCAACAGGTGGCGGTTTTGGTGAGAACTAATAATTTATGCAAAAGATGAAAACGTTGAAATATTTAGCATTGGCATTTATTGCCGTTGGACTTGTTTCGTGTGAGAACTCGTTCATTGAGGAGCCGACGATTACTCCTGATGCAGAACAAGAATTTGTAGTTAAGAAGATCACACTTGAAGCGAAGAAAGGAAATAATGATGATAGCCGCGTATATATCGGTAGCGCTAATCAATCGGGAACGATTTACTATTGGCACGAGACTGATGAGATTGGAGTATTTGCTTTGAATACGGGTTCGACGATGAAGAACTATGAGGCTAAGATCAACCAGCTCAACGAGGGCAATAAGAACTTGGCTCGATTCTCGTCGTATCTGAACTATGCGCCTAACAATAATGAGAACGCCGATTTGTTTATCTATTGGCCTTACAACTCATCTAATGTTGTTACTGATGCTGATGCAGTAGTATCGACCTACTTGAAGGAGCGTGGTGTTCAGATTCGTACGCAGTCGCAGCAGGACCAGCTGGTTTATGGTACAGAGTTTGGTACGATGGACCACCCTTCGGTTAATATCTCGGAGTATGGTGCGGCATACGATATGACTACTTGCGACAATACCGGTGCCGGTTCGTTTGAGTTGCATCACCAGACTGCTTATTTGCAGTTCAATGCTTGGGGTGTAGTTGGTGAGGCTGGTTCGAGCGATTATGGTAATGGCGAGTTTGAGGTTGCAAAGATGGTTGTTCGTTTGGGTAAGATCAGTGGCTCGATGAGCAATGGTACGCTGGCCGATGACGCAACTTTCACGTCGGTAAAGATTGCTGGTAACTTTACTTATAACGTTCATACCTACAACAAGGGTAAGGTTTCGTATAATGATGTTAAGCTTCTTAGCGGTGGTGGCGACGATGTTGTTTCGGTAACCTTAGCTGAGCCTCAGCAGTTGCTGAATAACTCGAAGGTTCCTGTGTTCGCAGTTATCAATGCATCAAATATTACTGCTAGCAATGTAAATGCCATCGAGGCAACTGTTACCTTGAATAAGAAGAATGACAATGGCGTTGTGATCGGTACATTTACCCGTACTCGTTATATTAGCTTGGGTAATAATGTTATCAAGGGTGGCGATTTCTACAATATTTCGTATAAGGTTAACGATCCTACGATCCAGAATGTAGCTCTTGATGCCGAGGGTAACTCGAACTGCTACATTATCTCGTATCCTGGTACTTATACTTTCGATGTAAGCTTCCCTGGTAATGGTCAGTTGCCGTATGAGACTACTTATAGCGCATTGGGTCTGCCTTCGAGTGGTAAGTTCTTCACTACTAATTATGCTGATTACGAAATTGATTGGCTGTGGGCATCGGGTGCATCGTTCGACGCTGCTGGTGGTGTTGATGGTGTCGTAACCGTTGGTATGGATGCTGAGAGAGGCGAGTTGGTTGTTAAGCCTCAGGGCTCGTCGGAGTTGAGCGGTAATCTTGTTGTCGCTTTACATGAGAAGAATAGCACTACTATTATTTGGACTTGGCATATTTGGTTCTGCAGACCCGTATTGCAGCACTACAATTTCCCCAATACTCGTCCTTCGATTCCTATCAATAACGAGGATTGGTATATGTTCGACCGCAACCTCGGTGCTGAGACCAATGAGCTGGGTCAGGTAACCAGCTATGGTTTGTATTATCAGTTGGGTCGCCACGTGCCGTTTATCACTCCTAAGAATAATGGCACTTGGCCGACCAATGCTCAGACCACTTACGTTAATAGCTACTTTGGTCAGAGCTGGGGTGTTAGTACGATGACTATTGCCAACACCTATGCTAAACCTATGACAATGAACTATGGTAACACGATTGGTACTTCATCGAGTTCGAACGTATATACCTATGCTTGGGTAACAAGCGATGAGCCCGCAACTGATAACTCGAAGACAATCTTTGACCCGTGTCCACTGGGTTATAAGTTGCCTATTACTCGCGAGTGGGATAGTTTTAAGAACAGTGAGTGGGAGGCAGCTGCTCCTGCGGCAATTTGTTCGGGTGTATTTGGCTATGGTGCGCTTTATTCGAATACTGCTTATACCAATCATAGAAATTTGGATACAGATACATATGGCGACGTAGCTGCTATTATCAACGCACGCCAAAGTGCAGGTGATTATTGGGAGTCGGAAACTACTGGTCGAACTTATACAATCACCGCATATGCCGGAACTAATAACTTGACTACACCGCTTAAAACCTATTTCCCCAATACGGGTGTTATCACTGCTTCACGTTCAGGAAATAATTGGAATGGCTATACCTATAGTGCAACATCATCAAACATTAACACCAATTATGCACTTTGGGCAGCTGGTCGTGTAGATAATGGTAATTATGACAAGCATTGGTTCGGTCCACGTGGCAATGGTGATTACGAATATAAAGATACAGGCGCGGGCTTGGATTGGAAGTGTTATGTGCCTTGGTATAGTAATCAGACTGTGCATAACACGCCGATGGGTGTTGGCACTTATAGCATCGGTGGCGCAGACGCTCGAAAAGCAGCCCCCGTACGCTGTATTCGTGAGTACAACTCAACCGAAACAGCTGAGTAGAAACCAAACAAAGATATATTGACAAACACATCAAATAGAACGATGCTTGCAGCCCTCAACGCCACGAGGGCGCAGGCATCGTTTGCTTTTTAATAGGTGAGAGTGCGAAAGGGAATAAGTGAGAATTGTTTTGATGAAAAACGCCTTCTAACCAAAAACCAAATAAATATGATGAGAAAATTTTTATGTCTATTGATGCTCAGTGGAGCATTGGTAGCGTGCGAACAGTCACCTATTGAAGAGGTCGCACTTGAAAAGCACACCGTAACTTTTGCTGCGGGAATTGACGTTAAACCTGACGCTGACTCGCGAACTCACTTGGCGGGTAATATGAATTATTGGGACGTCGACGATCAAGTTGGCGGATTTGCTCAGGGAAATACAAACGTGCTGTTCTCGACTATTGATGGCCAGCCCGGCTATTTCACTGGTGACATCGTAGGTAGTCCCAGTATGTTCTACCTCTATTATCCTTATCAGAATGATGCAACTTTTTCTGGTAATACTCTCTCGGCAACTCTGCCTGCGGTGCAGAAACTTGTTAGTGGATCAACTCACGATGTGTTGCCTATGGTTGCTACAACCGATACGTTTGACGAACTGATCAATTTCAGAAATACGTGTGGACTTCTGAAAGTTGCGGTCGTGAGTAAGTCGCGACGTACGTTGTCGTCACTGACGTTCGAGGCTGCTGATCCTAGCGTTGCGGTATGTGGCCCCTACAAAATTAATGTAAGTAATCCTTCGGCGCCCGTACTGACTATGCAGAGTTCGGGTACAGCATCTTCGGTAAAGCTCGAAGGTGAAGTCGTATTGCGCCCCTCGGAGGTGAAGTATTTCTTCGTTGTTTTGCCTCCTGCGACCTACAATGGCGGTTTTAACATTACGCTGACCGACACTGATGGCAATGTATTCAAGACTGCGGATCACACTGATTTGTACGATCTGAGTGCTACATTTACATTGGGAGCATCGAAGATGAAGACGGTGGCTAAGATTATCGAATTCGTGAATGAGCCTGTGGTTGGTGAGACCGCACTTGAGTTGACGTCGCTTACAGCTGCTACCCCTGCTGCCACATTTACGATCGACCAGGAGTCTTTGACTGCTAAGGCGGACCTGAACGGATATACTAATCCTTCGGCTACGCGTCTTACGCTTGGCTATAAATCGTTGGTTAATGGCGAGGAGGTTGCTCCGTCGATTACAATCAATGGTAAGCAATATTCAAGCTCCACTACATATGATTTGACGATGCCCATTGAGATTGTAATGACGTGTGGTGAACTGACCAAGACTTATACCGCGAAGTTATCACAGTTGACTGATACGGGTCTGCCTGTTGTTTATGTACGTACTCCCTCGGCGATTACCTCGAAGGACGATTGGACGCCTGCAAGCGACGAAGTCAGCGATGAGGAGTTCTGTCAGTTGTATATCGATGCAGATGGTCGTAGCTCGTGGGATGGTGTTGCTTTTGATGATTTTGCTGAGGCAAATTGTCAGGTGAAGGGTCGTGGTAATACAACCTGGGAGTGGCCAAAGAAACCTTACGCAATTAAACTTGCAAAGAAGAAGGAGGTGCTTGGTATGGCTAAGCATAAGCGTTGGGTATTGTTGGCAAATGCAATCGATAAATCTATGATGCGTAATAGCGTTGCCTTTATGATAGCAAAGGCTTGCTATAACGATGGTACGGGTGCGCAGCAGGGATGGAACCCTTCGGGTCATTGCGTTGAGCTTGTACTCAATGGAAAACATTTAGGAAACTATTTGTTGTGTGAGCAGATCAAGATTGACGGAAATCGTATTGACATTGCAGAGAGTGATACCCCGACTACTTCGACTTCAGATCAGGGATATCTGCTCGAATGTGATCGTTATTGGGGCAATGATGCGACTGAGCAACTCTATTGGACATCGTATCGCAAGAGTACAAGTTATGCACAGTTATATAATCGTAATTACAGCTATATGTATGGAACGAATTATTATGATGGTGGTGTTCAGGTAAGCTATGGTAACTACAAGATGAAGTTTGGATTGAAAGGTCCTGATGATGGAGATTTGGGCGAGAATGGCGCTGGAAAGAATACGGCTGCTTATCAATTTATCTATAATAAGGTAAATGATACTGAAAAGTGGATCTTCAATACTATGACCACAAGTACTTCTTTGTCGGAGATTGCAAAATACATTCACGTTGATTCGTATATTGATTATTGGTTGACCTTCGAGATGGCAATGAACCAGGAACCGAATAACCCGGGTAGTGTGTATATGTACTACGATCCGAATGATGGCTTGTTGCACGCTGGACCGATCTGGGACTTCGATTATGGTACATATATGTACGATTATAATGATAGTGGTTTGTATTATAATAAGAACTCGCACTTTGTCTTAGCAAATTCACTCTGGTACTGCCGTTTGTTACAGAATACTGCATTCCAAAATCGTGTTTCGGAGCGTTGGGCGGTTATCAAGCCTTTGCTCGAAACAATGGTTGAGCAGATTCCTACTCTCAAATCGTATTTGACGACTTCGGCAACTTATAATTGGTCAATGTGGAATACTTCTGGCGCCGGTGATCCGAATGGTGAGAATAGTACGTCGTATGGTACCGCTGCAACGAAAATTTACAACAATACGAAATCTCGTATTAATGATCTGAATACGCTGATTACTAATAAGCGATACAATTAATTGGTACGAGTAAAGATTAATCGTGGGCCCATCTGAGATATCTCAGATGGGCCTTTTTTTGAGAATAACTACAGATTGATAGAAAGATGATTTGGAGCAAAGTGTTGTGTTATAAGCCTACTCGCAATGCCAATAAAACGAAGTAAAACGCCCCAATTCCTGGCTGGAACTGGGGCGTCGTTATGAGTGGTTATGATGAGGTTTGATCTGTCACTAATATTGGGAACTTAGATGGGTGATTTATAAAAAGTTCCAATGTATTTGTCCCCCACAGCTTGGTGTCCATAAAAAATACCTCCCGCCCGATAAGGGACGAGAGGTATTGTTGAAGTGTTGTACTCGGCCTACTTTGCGTAGCTGACCGAACGAGTTTCGCGGATTACGGTGATCTTCACCTGACCGGGATAGGTCATCTCGTCCTGAATCTTCTTTGCGATATCGTGCGAGAGCTGATCCGACTCCTGATCCGACAGCTTGTCTGCGCCAACAATCACACGCAGCTCGCGACCTGCCTGAATTGCGTAGGTCTTCATCACGCCGGGGTACGACAGAGCGATATCCTCCATCTCCTTCAAACGCTTGATGTACGACTCCACAACCTCGCGGCGAGCACCGGGGCGCGCACCCGAAATTGCGTCGCAAACCTGCACGATCGGAGCGTAGAGCGAGGTCATCTCGGCCTCGTCGTGGTGTGCGCCGATAGCGTTGCAAACGTCGGGTTTCTCCTTATATTTCTCGGCAAGTTTCATACCGATAATTGCGTGCGGCAGTTCGGGCTCATCGTCGGGCACCTTACCGATATCGTGCAACAGACCTGCGCGGCGAGCCAACTTCGGATTCAGACCCAGCTCAGCTGCCATAATGCCTGCCATATTAGCCGTTTCGCGCGAGTGCTGCAACAGGTTCTGACCATACGACGAACGATACTTCATCTTACCGATCAGGCGGATCAACTCGGGATGCAGACCGTGAATACCCAGGTCGATTGTGGTACGCTTACCCACCTCGATGATCTCCTCTTCGATCTGTTTCTGTACCTTCGCAACCACCTCCTCGATACGTGCGGGGTGGATACGGCCGTCGGTAACCAACTGATGCAGAGCCAAACGAGCGATCTCGCGGCGAACGGGATCGAAGCCCGACAAGATGATTGCCTCGGGGGTGTCGTCAACGATGATTTCGATACCGGTAGCGGCCTCCAAAGCGCGGATATTACGACCCTCGCGACCGATGATACGGCCCTTAACCTCGTCGCTGTCGATGTTGAATACGGTCACCGAGTTCTCGATTGCGGTCTCGGTAGCTACACGCTGAATCGTCTGAACTACAATGCGTTTAGCCTCCTTGTTGGCGCTCATCTTTGCCTCCTCGATGGTCTCGTTGATGTAGGTCATCGCGTCGGCCTTAGCCTCAGCCTTCATATTCTCGATCAGAATATTCTTGGCCTCGTCGGCGGTCATACCGCTGATCTGCTCCAAGCGTGCATTCTGCTCGCGCATCATACGCTCGACGTCCTCCTTTTTGCGGTCGAGAGCCGCCAGCTGACCTTCGAGCTGCTCCTTCAAACGATTCGACTCGTTGTGTTTACGTTCGAGATCCTTCTGCTGATCCTTGATCGAGTTTTCGTTCTGGCGGATAGCCTGCTCGCGCTCTTTGAGTTTGGCGTTGCGCTCGTTGACCTGGCGGTCGTAGTCGCTTTTGAGTTGAATGAACTTCTCCTTAGCTTGAAGAATCTTCTCTTTCTTTATCATTTCGCCCTCAGCCTCAGCCTCTTTGATAGCGGCTTCGCGGCGTGCGCGGATTGTATTCTTGGTAACGATGTTCGTCACCAAGATGTAGCAACCTACGGCAGCCACAGCGGCGATCAGTATTACGATACTTGTGCTCATTGTTATTTTTGTGTGTTTTTGGTTTAAGTATTTGTTTTAATGTTTGTTACAAAATAAAAAACCCGCATAGAGATTCCAAATCTTGTTTGACGAATCTGCAAAGATAAGTCAGGTGTGAGGGCTCCGACAAAATCCGATCGCAAACGTCCAACGGTATCCTCGGATACACCACCGCGAAGGTGGTTAAGGCCTGTTTTTGAAGGGTCGAGTTAACCTCAATGTAAAAAGTGTTCAGTTTCGCAAAGCTTATAAGGAATCTATGCGGGATATTCCAATTCTAAAATTGTATGTTCAAAGAACCTGTCGGGCGGTTAGTGTTCGTTCTCAACACTTTACCTCCCCCTGATATATCACATCGTCGCCATCGCAATCTGGCTACGCACCCCACCTTCGGGGCTGCGTAATTGCATCGCCAAACCCTAGTCGAGTTGGTTCAAATATTGATCCAACTTCGAGTCGAGTTCGGCCAGTTGCTCCACCTGCTCGTCACCGAGCGAGCGGCTGAGGCGTGTTTCAATAAAGTCGAAACTGATCTGCAATGCGGCCAGCGCCAGGCAGTCGTCGCGCTTGAAATCCTTGAACTTAGCCTTCTCAATGCGGCTAAAACGTTCGTTGATTTCGCGCTCGGCCAGGCGATACAACTCCTCCTGACGCGAGTCGACGCTCAGGGGGTACTGCTTACCAGCGATTTTCAGCGTTATCGATTGTTTCGACATCTTCGTTTATCCGTTATTTGTTCAGTAGGGCGATGCAACGGTCAATCTCCCGCATAAGACGATTGACGCGAGCCTTAGCCTGCTTCTTATCGGCCGTATTGCCTGCCAGCCCCTCGCTCAGTTCGAGTGTGGAGATGCGGCGCTCGGCCTCTGCCAATTTGTTCATCAGTTCCCGATTTTTAGCCACGAGCTTATCGCGCTCGGCCTGCAACTCTGCGGCCTGACGTTTGAGGTGGTCGTGCTGCTCGATGAGTCGCGCAACCTTTGTCTCAATGCCTTCGATAATGCTTTTGTTTGCCATTTTTCGGGTCCTTTTTTATCTTTTCAACATCAAAGGTACGAAAATAAAGTGTAATTTACAAATTTCGTACTCTCTTATTTTGCGACCACGCTTGCGTAGAGGTCATACTCTTCGGCTCCCGTGATCTCGACCGTGTAGATTTTGCCGCGTCGCAGCTGGCGCTCCGAGGCGGGAATCAGAATTTCCTGATCGACCTCGGGTGAGTCGTAGCGACCGCGCGCAACGTACCAGTCGCCCTGACGCGAGTCGATGATCACCTGCTCGCGCTGACCGACACGTGCCTGATTTTTTTCGAGCGAAATGCGGTTTTGGAGAGCCATAATGCGATCCACACGCTCCTGCTTAACCTCCTCAGGCACATTGTCTTCCAGCTCGCGAGCCGAGAACGTACCCTCCTCCTCCGAGTAGGGGAACACGCCCAGACGCTCGAATCGGACCTTCTCGACAAACTCCATCAGTTCGGCAAAATCCTCTTCGGTCTCGTCGGGGTAGCCAACCAGCAATGTCGTACGCAGAGCCAGATCGGGCACCGCAGCACGCAGACGCTCGATCAGCGCATAGGCGTCAGCCTTCGAGTGGCGACGCTTCATCAACGTGAGCTGATGATCCGAGATGTGCTGGAACGGAATATCGAGATAGGGGCAGATCTTCTTCTCGCGCGCCATCACCTCGATTACGTCCTGCGGGAAGTCGGTGGGGTAGGCGTAGTGCAGACGAATCCACTCAATGCCCTCGACCTTGCACAGCTTTTCGAGCAACTCGGCCAGCGCGCGACGACCATACAGATCGCGGCCGTAATAGGTTGAATCCTGGGCGATTACGATCAACTCGCGCACGCCTTGTGCCGCCAATCGCTCAGCCTCCTCGACGCAACGCTCCATCGGCACCGAGCGATGCGGACCGCGAATCAGCGGAATGGCGCAGTAGCCGCAATGCCAATTACAGCCCTCGGCAATTTTCAGATATGCATAGTGTTTCGGGGTCGAGGTCAGGCGCTCGGTCGAGGTGTCGGGGTCGCCCGCAGCACCCAATGCGCGAGCAATGCCCTGCATATCGCGTGCACCGAAATAGTCGTCAACCTCGGGAATCTCGGCACGTAACTCGTCAGCATAACGCTCGCTAAGACAGCCGATTACAAACAGACGCTCGATCAGTCCCTGCTCCTTTGCGGCGGCAAAACGCAGGATTGTGTCGATCGACTCTTGCTTGGCGTCGCCAATGAAGCCGCAGGTATTGATCACCACGACCTTTGCGTCGGTGCGGTTGCTGTCGAACGCAATTTCGTAACCAGCCTCGGCCAACTGAGCCGCGAGGTGCTCCGAATCGACCGTATTTTTCGAACAACCGAGCGTTACTACGTTAATTTTTTTCATCGCTTTTTACCTCCCCCCCAAGAACATCTTTTGTAAATAGACCATCGGCAACTCTATATCAAAATAGGCATCTTGTTGTTCGAGTTGTTGTTCTTTCGTTACAGGATCGGTTGTTGCACTTTTTATCGTGTAAGTAATTCGATCCATTATGGTAGCTCCACTTGCAATGCCTTGTGAAACGATTGAATTTGCCCCAAGCAGACTGAACAAAATCTCATACTCATCGCTGATGTGAACGACTTTATAAGGTTGATCGAATGTTCCATCACCCGTCAGCGTTATCACCTCTCTTATTAACAGGTAGCGAATACGGTATTTTTTTGCAACTTCTTCGGGCAAATTGAGTTTGTGAGCCAGCATACCCGCCTCACCAAGCAATCGTAATGATGTGGGAGACTTTGCCAATTTTTGGCAACATTCATTATAAGCAGCCTCAAAATCTGATGTTTCAGGCGTTATGACACCTGAGATGTGTCCTCCTGCAAAATCATCACGAAAGGCTTGTCCATAATAAAGTACAAAGATATCGGACAACTCAAACTTCCCATCTAAGTTTTCAAACCGAGCAACCAATGCGTTGTACTGCTCATCGTTGCGAGCGACCTGACCGAAAACTGCATAATCAAGTTTTCCATTTGCGCCGGCAAGTGCAAGCAAACTATCTCCCTTGATCACATTGGTCCATCGTGCTTGTTTAGGCTCCGTTGCAATGCTATCTGCCGTCGGTTGTTGAGCAAAAAGTGCACTCGTCGTAAAAATGATTGCGCAGGCAGTAATTAAAATTCGGCTCATAATTTTTACTTGCTTAATGATACTATTTATCCCCAAACAGCGCGTCAACGAACTCGCGGCGATCGAAAATCTTCAACTGATCAATGCCCTCGCCAATGCCGATGTAGCGCACCGGAACGTGGAACTGATCGCTGATGCCGATCACAACGCCGCCCTTTGCTGTGCCGTCCAACTTGGTGATTGCCAACGATGTAACCTGCGTAGCCTGAGTGAATTGGCGTGCCTGCTCAAAGGCATTCTGACCCGTCGAGCCGTCCAGCACGAGCATCACTTCGTGCGGTGCATCGGGAATCACCTTCGCCATCACGTTGCGAATCTTGGTCAGCTCGTTCATCAGACCGATCTTATTGTGCAGACGACCTGCGGTGTCGATCAACACCACGTCGGCGCCATTTGCCTTAGCCGATTTGAGCGTATCGAAGGCCACCGACGCAGGATCCGAGCCCATCTCCTGGCGAATCATCGTCGCACCCGCGCGCTCGGCCCACACGCCCAGCTGGTCGATCGCCGCCGCGCGGAAGGTATCCGCCGCACCGATATAGACCTTCTTGCCCGCCTTGCGGAGCTGTGCCGCGAGCTTGCCGATTGTGGTGGTTTTGCCTGCGCCATTGACGCCCACGACCATCACAACGTAGGGCTCGCCCTCCTTGGCGTCGAGTCCGAAGGTTGCCTCCTTGCCGTGATTCTCTTCGAGCAATAGAGCGATCTCGTCGCGCAGAATCGATTGAAGCTCAGTGGCATTCATATACTTATCGCGCGCCACGCGCTCCTCGATACGGCGAATGATCTTGACGGTGGTTTCGACGCCCACGTCCGAGGTGATCAGAATCTCCTCCAACTCGTCGAGCATATCGTCATCGACCTTCGAGCGACCCGCCACGGCGCGCGCCAACTTGCTGAACAGACCCTGCTTGGTCTTCTCCAAACCGGCATTCAACTCTTCGCGCTCGGCAGCCACAACCTCGGGAGCTGCGGCCTGCTCTTCGGCCTTTTTCTTCTTAAAAAAATCGAATAATCCCATAGTTTTCAGTCAATAGATTTTTGCAAAGATACAAAATTGTTTTCAAATCACCATTATATATATAGTAAAAGCCACCCGCGCGGGGTGGCTTTTGTGTGTGTCGGTCGGATTACTTGATTATCAGCTCGTCGAGGCGCACTTTCGGAACGTAGTGCGTGTCCTCTTGGCGGTAGTATTTGTGGTTCTCGTCGGCCGAGATTTCGGTCAGCTCGATGCGGTCCGTTCCACGCCCAATCGCAACCACCAACAGCGGCTCGTAGGGCAACTCCAATGCCTCTTTAACACCCTCGCGGTTGAATGCCGCAATGCACAATCCATTGAGTCCTATCTCGGTGGCTTGCAGTAACATAGACTGCACCGAAATGCCCAGATCAATGCTCACTTCGCGCGTTTCGGGAACGGTCGCGCAGACGACGATATAGGCGTTCGGCTCGGTGCCGGCAGTGGGTAGATGCAACTCGGGCAGTGCCCCGCCCATACGCACGTGGGGCAGGACCTTCGTCGCCTCGTCAGCGAGCACCGCACGGAAACGCAACACCTGCTGATTGCGGGCCGACGGAGTGCGTGTATTGACCTCGATAATGCGACGCAGTTGATCCTCGCGCACCACAAACGAGGGGTCGTAGGCGCGGTGGCTACGATTTTTCGCCAATAGGCGCGCCAGCGTGGGTGTGCGTCGGGGCGTCGTGCCCGCGTCGCGGCGAGCCATATACTCCTCCATCTTTTTGCCTAAGTAGTTGTCAGCCATATCTTTATTCGTTTTTAAGTCTGATTACTGCGATCTCGCTTTGGGTACCGATTCTAAATGGCGGACCCCACAGCGACAGACCACTCGAAACATAGATGTGCGCTCGCGACCAACGTCGATAGCCGTAGCTCTGTTCGTACATTCGATCGACCAGCAGATTGAGCGGCCACACCTGTCCGCGATGTGTATGACCGCTGATTTGCAGGTCGATACCCAGCGAGTCGGCCTCCGCCAAGTGGTAGGGTTGGTGGTCGAGAACGACGATCGGACGCATCGGGTCGGCCTGTGCAATCAGTGCCGAAAGAGGCTCTCGACGGCGATTCGAACGGTCGTCGCGACCAATCAGCTGCACTCCGTTCGGGAGCGTCACGATCGTGTCGCGCAGGAGGTGTACGGGTGTCGGTTCGAGCAACTTTTCAACTCGCTCCAAACCGCTGATATACTCGTGATTACCCGCCACCATATAGATCGGAGCATCGACCGCTGCAAACTCCTCGCACATCGAGTCGCGCTCGACGGGCACCACCGAATTGTCGATCAAATCGCCCGCAATGAGCACTGCGTCAGGCTTTTGAGCGTTGATCAACTTGACGTAACGACTCAACGCCTTGCGTCCCGTTCCCTCGCCCAGATGTACGTCGCTCACCGCCACGATCCGCATCTCGCCGCCCTCGATCGGACGGTCAATCGTGAGATCCAATTCGACCACGCGCGGGTGACGATAGTTCCAATATCCATATGCGAGCACTGCGCCCACCACACCCAGGGCGATCCAGAATCCGCCTCGGAGCGATGGCGCTGCCCAATGCGCTAAGTCACAGACAATGAGTGCGATGACCATATAGAGCGTAAAGACCAGCCACACCGATCCGACGCTGAAAAGCGTGCGGCTTACGGCGGCGGGCAGGGTCGAGTGTCGCAGTCCCATTGCCACAAATAGCGACACCGCAGCCAGCCAATATATTGCCCCGAAGAGCACGCGCACCCACATTGGCGCACCGCTCATCTGTTGCAGTGCGCGAACGAAGATGTAGGCGTTGCCGCCCAAATAGGCGATCATCATCGCTAAAAACATCCACTTCATCTGCGTGTGGGTTATCGGTTTATATTCAGTTGCTTATGCCAGCAATGCGTCGGCCAGCGCCTCCATTGCGGGCAGATCCTCGCGCTTCATTCGCGAACGGATCGTAACCATCGGCTCGACGATCTCCAACTCCTTCATCTGCTCCAACATACCGCGCATCACGCGACCTGCCGACGGAGCCCACGAACCATTCTCGACGATTGCCACGCGACGCTTCTGGAAGCTCTTGATTTGGAGGTGGTGCAGGAAGTCGTGCATAGGCGTGAAGACGCCCGAATCGTACGACGCAGCTGCCACAACCAGCTTGCTCATTCGGAACGCATCTTCCACTGCCTCAGCCATATCGCAACGGCTCAGGTCGGCCACCGAAACTTTCGGCGCACCCTTCGCACGCAGGATCTCGGCGAGCTTTTCGGCCACCGCTGCCGTACCTCCGTGAATCGATGCGTAGGCGATGAAAACGCCCTCAGTCTCAGGCTCATACTTGCTCCACGTGTCGTACAGACCGATGTAATATCCGAGGTTTTCGCTTAGGATCGGACCGTGCAGCGGGCAGATCTGTGCGATGTCGAGTGCCGCCAGCTTTTTGAGCAGCGCCTGCACCGGCACGCCATATTTTCCGCAGATGTTGAAGTAGTAACGACGCGCCTCGCAAGCCCACTCCTCGTCGTGCGAGAGCGCACCGAACTTGCCGAATGCATCAGCCGAAAAGACCACCTTCGAGCACTCGTCATACGAAACCATCACCTCGGGCCAATGCACCATCGGCGCCATCATAAAATGCAGAGTGTGAGCGCCTAACGACAGCGTGTCGCCCTCTTTGACGGCGATTGTTGACTGCGTGAAATCGACCCCTTCGAAGAATTGGGGCATCATCTGCACGGCACGTGCCGAGGCTACGATCTTCATATGCGGGAACTCGGCCAGCAGAGCCGCCACACCACCTGCGTGATCGGGCTCCAAGTGATGGACAACGAGGTAGTCGGGCGTGCGGCCGTCGAGTGCCGTGAGCAACTTGTCGTGCCACTCGTCATATTTGCGGGCATCGACCGTATCCATCACTGCAACCTTCTCGTCGAGAATCAGATACGAGTTGTACGAAATGCCGTTGGGAATGATGTACTGACTCTCGAACAGGTCCAGATCGAGGTCATCGACACCGATATATTTTATATCATTTGTAATATTCATAGCTATTCATTTTTTATTAACCATACAAAGATACGAAATTCTTTCGTGAAGCTATCACACTTCATAGCAAAAAACGCCCCAACTCCTCGTGGCGGAGTGGGGCATTGATCTTTCGGGGCGAGTTAGTTGAGTCGGCTGCCGTCCTCGTCGCTCTCGACCGAGCGGTTGCGGAACTTGACTCCGCTCTTGAAGTTGTAGCGCAGCGAAAGACTGAATCGCGGTGTGTGGTTCTGGTCATTGATCTGCGTGCGGCGGCGGAACTCGGCCTGCTTGGCTAAAATCACGTTGTCCAGCTGAAATAGATTATCCACGGTGGCACTGACCGTAAAGCGATCCTTAGCAAAGTTCTTCTTGACCGACACAGAGAGGTCGGTGATCCAATTCTCGACGTAGAGGTTGCCCTGCATAATGGGCGACATACACGAGAACGAACTCTCGATGAAGAAACCCTTGGGAAGCGTTGCGGCGAGCTGAGCGCGACCTTGACCGACCCACTTGCGATCGACGGGGTCGTTGGCCGTGATGCGCTGGTTGATACTCATACCACCGAGCGAGGTGTTGAATGTCAGCCACTTAGTGATTTGGAACGGCAGGTTGACATTGACCCAGAAGTTCCAATTCGAGTTCATATTGTCGTGGCGATAGAACAGCAGGTTGGGATCCGTGGGGTCGATGTGGGCAATCTGGGCGATGTAGTTCTCCTGCATCAGGGCGGTGAACGAAACGGTGTATTTGTAGCCGAAGATAGCCGTCATCGTGAAGTTGTTGTTATAGACGGGTTTGAGGTGGGGATTACCCGTAACGTACGAATATTCAGTCATTTGCTGACGGTATGGCGACAGCTGCCAGAACGACGGGCGACCGATTGTGCGGGCGTAGGTCGCAACGAGCGAGGTCGATTGTTTCTCGTTGAGCGGAACGCTGATGTTGGCGTGCGGAAAGAGGCTGAGGTACTCGCGCTTGGCGTAGGTCGATTTGTCGCCCTCGCCCTTGGTGCGGGGTGCCGAGTGGGTATATTCGAGTCGCAGACCCGCATTTACGCCCACCTTGCCCAGCTTGGTATTGACAATGGCGTAGGCCGCAGCGATGTTTTCGGTGAAGTTGATGTCGATAGTCTGCCCGTCGTGAACGTTCCACGCACCACCCGACAAGTATTCGTAGAGCAGGTCGTTGTTCATCTCGTTGCGAGTATATTTTGCACCTACGCGAAGCGAGGTCTTAGCGTTGAAATTCTTCTCCAAAGCGGCTGAGAGTGAGTAGATTCGGTAGTCGGTACCCACAATGCTGCGATAGGTCGAATCGGTCGTGGTGCCGGCCGTAGTCGAGTGGTTGAGGAAGTCGTCGTGGTCATCGTTCACCTGCGAGAAGAAGTCGCCAATGAGCTTGAATGTCGAGCCGAGGGTATCCAATTTGGCGATGTAGTTTGCCGTCGCCGACCACATACCACGTCGCTCGTTGCTCGTATAGAGGCTTTGGTTCTCGGTCGCTGCGCCATTTGTGAAGGTCGAGGTCGAGGTGGTGCGTCCGCGCGTGGTCGAGCCTTGATAGTAACCCTCGGCACCAATGCTGTGGCGGTCGTTGATCTCATAGACCGCTCCGAGCGAACCGTAGGCGCGTTGGTTGCGGATACTATCGATCGAGTAACCCGAGAGAGAGTTCGACGAGGTGAGGAACTCGGTGCTCTCGATCGCCTCGTTCATATAGTTGTCGTAGGTGTAATTAGCCGAGGCATTGACCGTTACGCGACCACGGTGATAGCTTACACGTGCCGACGGAACGATGTAGAAGGGGTTATACTTACTGGTGATTACGCGTGTCTGCACCGAGCCCGTAACACCGTCACGACGCGGTTTGCGCATTGTGATTTTGATGATACCGCCCGACGAATTGGCGTCGTAGTCAGCCCCCGAAACGGGGATCACCTCGATCTTCTGCACATCCTCGGCATTGAGCGAGCGGAGGTAGGCCGCCAGGTCGTCGCCCGTGAGGTTCAACATACGTTCATTGACCATAATGCGCGTGCCCGACGCACCATTGATCGAGATGTTGTCGCCCTGTACCCAAACACCGGGGGCGGTCGCAAGGATCTCAATGCCGTCTTTGCCGATCGCAACGGCTGGGTTGTTCGCCACATCGACCACAAAGCGGTCGGCCTCGCGGGTGATAAGTCGAGCCGTTACGACCACCTCGCCAACCGAGTTCGAGGCGGGCACGATTGCGATATCGCCCAAATTGGTCGATGAGGTGAGGTTGATCGGCTGGTAGTGGGGCACGTAACCAACATACTGAACAGTCAGAATCGCCTCGCCCTCGACAGTCGAGAGCTCGAAGCGACCCTTCGAGTCGGTGGCGATACCCGTGCGCTGGGTCGAGTCGGGGGCGAGCACCACGACCGTTGCAAATTCGACGGGCTCGCCCGTTTCGTTCACCACGCGACCGCGCAGCGAGTAGGAGTTTTGGCGTGCTGCCATTGCCGACGAGGCGGCAAGTGTCAAAATGACCAGAAGAAGTGTAAAGATTCTTTTCATAGCTTATTGTTGTTTGTCGTTTAATGTTCTATGTATTATTTTTAATTCCACACCGCAAAGATATACAAATATATTGGTATTATGCAATACATAGAACAATAAAAATACAAATATCGGGCAACTTTTTTTGATACCTATATTTATAAATGGGAAGCAGATGAGGGAGATAGGTACAAAAAAAACGCCCCAACTCCTCATTTGCGGAGTGGGGCGTTAGTCGCTTATTGGGCGTTTGGCGAGTTACTTCTGGCGAGTGCGGTAGTGGGCGCGGAACTTACCCTTGCCGAAACCGAGCAACTTGCTGCGCAACAGATTGCGACGCAGTGGTGCCAATCGGTCGGTGAAGACCTTGCCCTCCAAGTGGTCGTACTCGTGCTGGATCACACGTGCGGCATAGCCATCGAAGGCTTCGTCGTGCTCCTCGAAATTCTCGTCGAAGTAGCGCATACGAATTGCCACGGGGCGCGAAACGTCCTCGTGCAGTCCGGGCAGACTCAAACAACCCTCGTTGAAGAGATCCTCCTCCTCCGAGCGCTCGTAGATCTCGGGGTTGATGAACGCCTTGCGGAAACCCTCCAAACGCGGATCGTCCTCAGCCCACGGCGAGCAATCCACCACAAAGAGTTTCAGCGCCTTGCCGATCTGAGGCGCTGCCAAACCAACACCCTCAGCCTCGTACATCGTCGTGAACATATCCTCGATCAGTTTCTTCAACTCGGGATAGTCCGCCGGCACATCTTTGCACTGCTCGCGCAGCACCTGAGCGCCATATATTACGATAGGATAGATCATTGTTTTCTTCGTTTTTTTAACCTCGTTAAAATTACATTCCTCTCAGTTCAAGACTCTGCATATAGTCCTGCAAGATGATCGTTGCCGAAATGCGATCGACCAGCGCCTTATCGCGGCGAGCCATACGTCCAATGCCGCTTTCGAGCATCGTGCGGTGCGCCAGCACCGAGGTGAAACGCTCGTCGTAGAGCACCACCTCCACCTTCGGGAACTCCTTTCGCAGGCGATTCACGAAGGGCTCGATCGCACGCCACGACTCCGACATCGCACCGTTCGACTGCTTGGGCTGCCCGACTACAATGGTCGAAACGTCGTTCTTCGACAGATATTGCTTCAAGTAGTCCATCAAAGTGTGGGTCGCCACCGTATCCAGCGCCCCCGCGATGATTCGCAGAGGGTCGCTCACGGCCAGTCCCGTGCGTTTCAATCCGTAGTCTATTGCGAGTATGCGCCCCATCGTTCTAAGCCAAAGCCTTCGCTGCCAATCCGACAAGATAACCTATGACGTAGGCAGCTGCGATGAAACCTGCGATCCTGATGGCAATACCCAAAATGCGTTTGGTCTTCTCCATTTCGAATATTTCGATCAACTGTTAGCCTACTATGCCTCCTGCAACTTCTTGAAGAGCTTGCGGAACGAGCACTCCTCATCGACCATTGCGTGCAGCTTGTCGATGGCTACGCGCTCCTGAGTCATCGTGTCGCGGTGGCGAACGGTTACGGTGCCGTCCTCCAAGGTCTGACCATCGACCGTAACGCAGAACGGAGTACCGATTGCGTCCTGGCGGCGGTAACGCTTGCCGACCGAATCCTTCTCGTCGTAAACCACGTTGAAGTCATACTTCAACTCATCGACGATCTTCTGAGCCACCTCGGGCATACCGTCCTTCTTCACCAGCGGCAGAACTGCAACCTTCACGGGTGCCAGCGCAGCGGGGAAACGCAACACTACGCGCGAGTCGCCACCTTCGAGCTTCTCCTCGGTGTAGGCAGCCGACAGCACCTGCAAAATCATACGATCGACACCGATCGAGGTCTCAACAACGTAGGGTACGTAGCTCTCGCCGGTCTCGGGATCGAAGTACTGGATCTTGCGGCCCGAGAACTTCTGGTGGTTGCCCAGGTCGAAGTCGGTACGCGAGTGGATACCCTCCACCTCCTTGAAACCGAACGGGAAGTTGTACTCAACGTCGGTTGCAGCGTTGGCGTAGTGAGCCAGCTTATCGTGGTCGTGGAAGCGGTAGTTCTCGTTGCCGAAGCCCAGCGCGCGGTGCCAAGCCATACGGGTATTCTTCCACTTGTTCCACCACATCATCTCCTCGCCCGGACGAACGAAGAACTGCATCTCCATCTGCTCGAACTCGCGCATACGGAAGATGAACTGACGTGCAACGATCTCGTTACGGAATGCCTTACCGATCTGAGCGATACCGAAGGGGAGCTTCATACGGCCGGTCTTCTGTACGTTGAGGAAGTTCACGAAGATACCCTGAGCGGTCTCGGGACGCAGGTAGATGGTGTTGGCACCCTCGGCTACCGAGCCGATCTGGGTCGAGAACATCAGGTTGAACTGACGCACCTCGGTCCAGTTGCGAGTACCCGAAATGGGGCAAACGATCTCGCAGTCGAGGATAATCTGACGCAACTCTTCGAGGTTGGTGTCGTTCAGAGCCTCGGTGAAGCGCTTGTGAATCTCATCGCGGCGTGCAGCGATATCCAGCACGCGGGGCGATGTTGCGCGATACTGCTCCTCGTCGAACGCCTCGCCGAAGCGCTTGCGAGCCTTATCGACCTCCTTCTGGATCTTCTCGTCCTGCTTGGCCATCCAATCCTCGATCAGCACATCGGCACGATAGCGCTTCTTCGAGTCGCGGTTGTCGATCAGCGGGTCGTTGAATGCGCCCACGTGACCCGAAGCCTCCCAGGTGCGGGGGTGCATAAAGATTGCAGCGTCGATACCGACGATATTGTCGTGGAGCTTCACCATCGAATCCCACCAGTAACGCTTGATGTTGTTCTTCAACTCAACGCCATTCTGGCCATAGTCATACACGGCGCTCAGACCGTCATAGATCTCACTCGACTGGAATACGAAACCGTACTCTTTGCAGTGAGCCACCAACTTTTTGAAAAGTTCTTCCTGTGTCATAATTCTATATAGTTTTTTGTATTATTCTCAGTTACAACCTGCAAATTTAGCGATAATTAGCGAGATACGAAACCCCCGCCCCCGAAAATCGACCCGAAAATGCAAATTTAGGCACGATTGGGCGCAAAATACGAGATAATTTACGTGTTGTATGATTCAAAAATATTAATTAAATTTGCAATGCTATTGAATAAATAGCGGACATATATTGAAAGTGTTTTTCGCGGTCCTAATCGAAAATCTGACAGTTTTCTCAAAACAAAGGGCTTACGAACAGCACTCATTCCTTGTGTAGCTATGTGGCTATGCACGTTTTGTGCATATACCCCATACTATCTAGGTGTGGGGTATTGTATCGTTTGTTTTTGTTTGGGTTTTGTCAGAACCTTCGATTAGACATTCGAAATCAACTCCACACTTTCTTGTTTAATTAACCCACCGCATTGGAGTTGCTACGGTAACAATGTTGTTTTGTGAAACGGATATTTTTATTGCTTGCATTTGTGCTTGCGGGTGTTTTTTATTCGTGCGAGGAAGTCCCTTCTGACCAGCCAGTCTTGACTATGCCTCCTAATAACGAAATTTGGTACACCTCAAACGATGGTAGGGTTGTTAATGCACTTTATTCAGATGTGTTTGGAGAGGAGACAAAATCTAATACCTACATCAATGGATTAGGTGTAATGGAATTCCATGGTCCTATTAACATTATTGGTAATTATGCTTTTCGTAGCCGTCATCGTCTAACCAATATCTCTATTCCCAATAGCGTAAAAAGTATTGGTAATTGTGCATTTTATGATTGTAGCGATTTGATAGAGATTACCATTCCGAATAGTGTAACAATTATTGGAAATTCTGCATTTGCTTTTTGTAGTAATTTAAAAAGGTTTAAAGGTAAATTTGCGGCAGACAAAGGTCGATGTTTGATTATAGATGGAATATTAATAGCATATGCAGGAGCATCTGGTATAGAGTATATTATACCTAAGAATGTAACAACTATTGGTGAGTCTGCATTCGTATCTTGCGATAACTTAACAAAAATTACTATTCCTAAAGGTGTAACGAGTATTGAAACAGGAGCATTCGCTCATTGTCGTAGCTTAATCAATGTTGATATTCCAAATAGTATAACAAGCATTGGGAATAGAGCATTTGAGGATTGTTCAAATCTAGTAATAGTCAATATCCCTAATAGTGTAACAAGCATTGGAAACAGTGTCTTTAGATATTGCAATGGGCTACAAAATATAATCTGTACGTCAGCAGTGCCACCGCAGGGTGGTACAGAGATGTTCGATGGTATTTGCTCCTCGGCTAAAATTTATGTTCCCATAGGGTCGGGTGCAGCATATAAAGCAGCTGAGGGCTGGAGTACTTATGCTTCGATAATAGAAGAAAAGGCAATGTAAAGGTGTAAAAAATAAAAAAGAGGATTGCAACGCAATCCTCTTTTTTATTTTATATAGAATTTTATTCGCTGAAAATTGTCCGAACGATCAGCTCCGTTGCGCCTTTGTTCGAGGCGATGTAGTTGGCGGCGATGCGGGCAGCGTGGGCGCGTCGCTTCTCGTCGGCTTTGAGCGGAGCAAACCACTCCTCCAACTCCTCGGTGGTCGTCACCGAACGGCAGGCTCCCAGCGCAATCATATCGCACGCCTCCTTAAACTTGTGATACTTAGGACCAAAGGCGATCGGCACGCCATACGTTGCGGGCTCCTGCGTGTTGTGGATACAAACGCCAAAACCACCGCCGATATAGACCCAATCGGCATACTGATAGAGCTGGTTGAGGATACCGATCACGTCGATAATCATCACTCGCGCTCGCTCCATGTCGCTCTCGGTGCGGCACTCGCTGTAACGCACAACGCCACCCGTACACTCGGCGATAAGTCGCTGGATACGAGGTTCCTCCATCTCGTGGGGCGCAATAACGAATTTCACATCGGGGTGCGCATTGACGAACGGCACGAGCAGATCCTCATCGGGACGCCAGCTGCTACCCACAATAAACAGACGATCCGCCCCTTTGAAGTGCTCGATGAGCGGGTAGCGCGACGCCTGTGCGGGCAGTGCCGCAGCGCGGTCGAATCGGGTGTCGCCCGCCACAACCGCATTGTCAAATCCGATCTCTGCGAGCAGGCGTTTCGACTCCTCGTTCTGCACGAAGATCAACTCGAAGGTCGTCAGCGCACGGCGGAACGCTCCTCCCCACGGCTTGAAGAAGATCGAGTTGCGACGGAACAATGACGAGAAGATATAACTGTGTATCTTGCGCTGGCGCAGCTCTTTAAGGTAGTTGAGCCAATAGTCGTACTTGACGAAAACGGCCACTTCGGGGCGCACGATGTCGAGGAAACGACGTACGTTGCGCGGGGTGTCGGCGGGCAGGTAGAAGACCCAGTCGGCCGCCGGAAAATCCTTGCGGATCTCGTAACCCGAGGGTGAGAAGAAGGTCAGCAACACTCGATATTGGGGATAGCGCTCGTGAATAGCCTCAATCACGGGGCGACCCTGCTCAAACTCGCCGAGCGACGAGGCGTGAATCCACACGACGGGCTTGTCCGAAGCCCCGACCGTTGCCTGCAAGCGCTCGAAAATCCCGCGACGACCCTCGACCCATTTCTGAGCCTTGGGTTTCCACGGTGCTACGGCCTTGATTGCGGCTGAGTAGGCCGCTATTCCCAAATTATATAACAACATATTATCTCCCTGTTTGCCAACTAATTAACTCTACCAGCCGAACTCCACAACATCGGGTACGTAACGCACGTCGAGTTGCCCGTCGGACCAGCGATCGACCGCTATAAGGTCGAATTGTGGCTCCAAAGATACATCATAAGTGGCTAAAAACAATGAGGCTGCGCGTTTTAATGTCTTTTGTTTGTTGCGATCGATGGCCTCTTCGGGCGAGGTCAGGCCGCCCGCCTTGCGAGTTTTGACCTCCACAAAGTGGATTCGATCGAAGCACGTTGCCACAATGTCCAGCTCGTAGCGACCGTTGCGCCAATTGCGAAAAAGTATCTCGTAGCCATTCGCCCTGAGCCACTCGGCTGCGGCCTCCTCGCCCTCCATACCTATATTATATTTTATGTTCATCGCTCGCTACGCTTGTTTTTTTGTGAATAGATAGACACACGGTGACGGGGAGATGTCGCCCCAATCCGCCACCGTGTGCCAAAATATGTGAATGTCGCACTACATCAGGAACGACAGGTCGTCGCCGGCATTGACCTCGAAGATCTCGACGCCCTTCTTGAAGATACGCATCGGGCGGCTACCGATCAGCTCCATCTTGTCGCCCTCGACACGCAGCATACAACCCTCGCGCAGACCAACTACATAGCGGCGCGGATTAGCCTCGATGTACTCCAAGATACGCTGCTCACGGGTCTCGCCGGCGTGACCTTCGGGATTGGCGTCGAGGTAGTGGGGGTTGATCTGGAAACGCACCGCACCAATCGCCTTGAACGACTCGGGCTCAACGATGGGCATATCATTTGTGGTGCAGATAGTGGGGCAGGTTACGTTGCTGCCTGCGCTCCAACCTACATAGGGAGTGCCTTTGGCGATCTTGTTCTTGATGGCTGTCATCAGCCCCTGCTGCTGCATCTTGCGGGTCAGCGCGAAGGTGTTACCGCCACCTACGCAGATTGCCTGAGCCTCGCGGATCATCTTTGCGGGGTTCTTCGAACGGTGTACCGAACGAACGCGGATGCCAAGTTCATCGAAACGCTTCTGAACCTTTGCCTCATACTCGGCATACGAGAATGTCACGGCAGCATAGGGTACAAAAACGATCTCGGTGATACCCTTCAAGAAGTCGCCAATCTGGGGCATAGGGTATTGCAGGTAAGGTTCGCCTGCGTTGGTTGAGTTGCTAATTAAAAGAAGTCGCATAATTATTGATGTTTTAGAATTAGTTTTTCGATCTGTTCGGGATAGTGACGATATTCGAGTTCGTGAATCTTCGCTTCGAGCGTCTGCGGGGTGTCGTCGGGCAGCACCTCGCACTCGAATTGAGCAATAATCGAGCCTTGATCGTAGTGCTCGTCGACGAGGTGGATTGTGATTCCGCTGCGAGTGCGCCCTGCGGCAATCACCGCCTCGTGAACGTGATGACCCCACATTCCGTGCCCGCCAAATTCGGGCAAAAGCGAGGGGTGAACATTGATGATTCGACCACGATAAGCCTCGATAATTTCGGCCGGCAGGAGCAGTAACCAGCCCGCCAGAACGAGCCACTCGATTTTTCGAGCGCGCAGTTCGGCGAGCAAAATTTCGGGGTTGGCGAGGTCGTTTTTGGTAAAAATGACCGATTCGACGCCGAAAGCCTTAGCGTGGTCCAGAACGCCCGCAGAGGCGCGTGAAGCCACCACTAAGCGCACTGAAACGCTCTCAGATTGTTCGAATTTTCGGGTAATTTGTACCATATTGGAACCCTTTCCCGAGGCAAAAATTGCTATGTTGTTCATTATCAGTTGTTTGTGTATAAAATGAGGGTAAAACCTGCAAATTTCTTCAATGATTTGTCAAAAGTAATAAAAAAAGTGTTACTTTTGCGCAAAATTCATCTTTTGAATTGAAGAAAAATTACAGTTTAAATATTGTTTAACTAAAAATTGAAAGTTATGTCAGAAGTTGCAAACAAAGTTGTCGAGATTATCGTTGATAAGCTTGGCGTTAAGGCTGAGGAGGTAGTACCCGAAGCAAGCTTTACCAACCACCTCGGTGCTGATTCGCTCGATACCGTTGAGCTCATTATGGAGTTCGAGAAGGCATTCGACATTCAGATTCCCGATGAGGACGCTGAGAAGATCGCTACCGTTGGTGACGCTATCTCGTACATCGAGGAGAAGAAGAACTAATTCTCATAATCGCGACAATTTAACAACGCGCGGTTTCGCACACGACCCGCTCCCACGTTAAAGGAGAGCATAGTTTTAACCTTAAACCAAAAATTATGGCAAGAAGAAGAGTAGTCGTTACAGGCATAGGCACTATTAACCCGCTGGGACACAATATTGAAGAATATTTCACTAATCTCGAAAACGGCGTTAGCGGAGCAGCCCCGATTACTCGCTTCGACGCGGAAAAGTTCAAAACGAGGTTTGCGTGCGAAGTCAAAGACTACGATTATACCAAGTACTTCGATCGTAAAGAGGTCCGCCTCTACGATCTTTACACCCAGTTCGCGCTGATCGCTGCCGAGCAGGCCGTTGCTGATGCAGGCATCGATCTCGACGCTGTTGACAAAGAGATGGCGGGCGTTATCTGGGGCTCGGGTATCGGTGGTCTTGAAACTTTCTTCCAAGAAGTGAAGGGCTTTGTCGAGGGAGGCTTAATCCCTCGATATAGCCCTTTCTTCATTCCTAAGATGATTGCCGATATCAGCGCCGGTCACATCGCGATGAAGTATGGCTTTATGGGCCCGAACTACTGCACCGTTTCGGCGTGTGCGTCGTCGAACCACGCAATGATCAGCGCGCTGGACGCTATCCGTCTGGGTAAGGCTGACATCATTATCACGGGCGGTTCGGAGGCTTCGGTCAACGAGCCGAGCGTAGGTGGTTTCAGCGCGATGAAGGCTATCTCGACCCGCAATGACGATCCGCAGACCGCTTCGCGTCCTTTCGATGTGAATCGCGATGGTTTCGTTATCGGTGAGGGTGGCGCAGCACTCATCTTCGAGGAGTACGAGCACGCTAAGGCTCGCGGTGCGAAGATCTATGCCGAGGTGATGGGTGGCGGTGTGAGTGCCGACGCTTACCACTATACGGCTCCCCACCCCGAAGGCAAGGGCGCGATCCTGTCGATGCGCAACTGCTTGAAGGATGCGGGTGTTAAGCCCGAAGAGGTTGACTACGTCAATGTTCACGGTACCTCGACGCCGGTGGGTGATCCCGCTGAGTTGAAGGGTATTGCGGAGGTCTTCGGCGACAATGCCTATAAGATGAATATCTCGTCGACCAAGTCGATGACCGGTCACCTGCTGGGTGCTACGGCAGCTGTTGAGGCGCTGGCTTGCATTATGGCGATTGATCGCGGTGTGATTCCTCCGACGATCAACTGCGAGGAGGTTGACCCGCAGATCGACGAGCGATTCAATCTGACGTTGGGTAAGGCCCAGAAGCGCGAGGTGCGTTATGCGATGAGCAACACGTTCGGTTTCGGTGGTCACAACTCGACGATTCTGTTCGGCAAATTTGCAGAGTAATCTAACTGTCGGGGAGGTGCGTCAATGTTCGATTTCATTCGTCGTCCGTTTTTGAGGCGTTTTGGCCACGACAGCGTTTATTACCGCATAATAGACGATGTGTTTGGGATTTGTCCCGACAACATCGAGCTTTATAAGCTGGCTTTGGTTCATAAGTCAGCTTCTTTGTTTTTGGACGACGGCCGCCAGATCAATAACGAACGTCTTGAATTTCTGGGAGATGCGGTGATCGAAACGGTGGTGTCGGACTATATCTTCATTGAGTATCCCGAGGCAGATGAGGGCTTCCTGACTAAGCTGCGATCGAAGATCGTGAGTCGCCAGTCGTTGAATGGTTTGGCGGTGAAGATCGGGCTGGACAAGCACGTGATTGCGCAGTCGTCGGGTACGTTGGCGCAGAAACATATCTTTGGCGATGCGTTGGAGGCAATGATCGGTGCGATCTATCTGGACAAGGGCTATAACTTTGTCAATCGATTGCTTATCAACGAGTTGATCGGTCACAACATCAACCTCGACGAATTGATGACCGAGGAGACCGACTTCAAGAGCCGATTGATCGAGTGGTGCCAGAAGAGCCGCCAGCCGATCACGTTCCGCACGGTGCACGACGAGAACTACTCGGATAATCACCCCGTGTTCCTTTCGACGGTTGTGATTGACGGAGTTGATGTCGGTTGCGGTACGGGCGAATCGAAGAAACAGGCCGAGCAACGTGCCTCGGCATCGGTTTGGAAGGTCATTTCGGATAACGATCTGGGCGATCAACTGCTCGAAGAGTTTGATCGTTTTGCGTCGGGACAATAATCTAAAAATCAAAATATTATGCAGGCGAGCGATGGTTTGACACTTCGCGAGAGAATCGCAGCACGCGGCGTCGAGGCGTTGAGTGACGCTGAGTTGTTGTCGGTTGTGATGGGCGAGGAGGCAACGGCCGATGCCGAGCGACTGTTGGAGGCCTATGGCGGTCAGTTGGCGGCGGCGTGTGGCGACGATATTGCGCGTTTGCGAATGACGGCGGGCTTGGGTCTGCGTCGTGCCGAGAGGATTGCGGCGGCGACCGAGCTGGGACGTCGTGTGGCAGCACAACAGTGCGAGCAGGTGCAGACGATCACGTCGAGCGACGATATTCGTCGAATGTTTGCGCCGCGAATGGAGAGCCTGCCGCACGAGGAGTGCTGGGCGATCTACCTCACGGCCTCGAATCGTATAGTCGATAGTCGTCGCGTGAGTCAAGGCGGTGTGTCGGGTACGGTGGTGGATCATCGTCTGGTGGTTAAGCGTGCGTTGGAACTGCTTGTGCCTCAGATTATTGTCGTTCACAATCACCCGTCGGGATCGGCTCAGCCGAGTGCCGATGACGACCGTGTTACGGAGCGTCTGCGCGAGGCTGCGGCGCTGTTCGATATCCGTCTGTTGGATCACATCATCATCGCTCGTGGCTCGCATTTCAGCTACGCGGCGCAGGGTCGACTCTAAGCGAGTCGATCGAAAAATCACAAAATTGAGCTTTAAATCGCTTTTTCCGCGAGAAACGATTTCGCGGTTAGCGATAATTTTGTACCTTTGTATAATTACCAATTAAAAAATCCGAAAAATATGAAATACGCACTGATAAGCACCGAAAAGGGTGATATGAAGGCCGAATTGTACGAGAAGGAGACCCCGATTACGGTCGAGAATTTCTGCTCGCTGGTCGAGAAACGATTCTATGACGGACTGACGTTCCACCGCGTGATCCCCGATTTCGTGGTGCAGGGCGGTTGCCCGTTTGGTGATGGTACGGGCGGTCCGGGTTACACCATTCCGTGCGAGACTTCGGCCGAGCGTCAGTATCACGATCGTGGCGTGTTGTCGATGGCTCACCGTGGTCGCAATACGGGTGGCTCGCAGTTCTTTATCTGCCACAACCGAATGAATACGCAGCATCTTGACGGCGTACATACGGCTTTCGGTAAGGTTGTCGAGGGTCTTGACGTGCTGGACGATCTGCGTGCAGGCGATCTGATTTTGAGTATTCAAATTGTTGAAGAGTAATATATTATGGAATTTGTAGGAGTAGTTTATCGTGTTCTGCCCGTGCAGTCGGGTACGTCGGCTCGCGGTCAGTGGCAGAAGCAGGAAGTTGTTTTTGAGTTGCCCGATGAGTTCTCGCGCAAGGTGTGCGTGACCTTCTTTGGCGACCGCGTGCAGGACGCTGCGTCGTTGCAGGTTGGCGAGAAGGTGAATGTCTCGGTCAATATCGAGTCGCGCGAATATAATGGTCGTTGGTACACCGACGTGCGCGCTTGGCGTATCCAGAAGGCTCAGCCCGAGCAGCCCGCCGCAGCTCCGATTCCCGACCTGCCTCCTATCGGTATGGAGGAGCCTGCGTCGGCTGTCGCTGGTGATTCGATTGACGATCTGCCGTTCTAGGACGATGAGAAAGGTGGCCAAGAGAGTGACGTTGGCGATGTGTGGCATTGCCCTCGGTGCCGTGTGCCTTTCGGGGTGTGGCCGTAAGCAGCCCGACCGCGAGTTGGTTTTGCGCGTGGCGACCGAGAATGTCAATGCGATGAGCCCAGTGGAGGTGGACGAGATTACCCGCCTCGATTCGGCTTCGTATGTCCTGCCCGCCACTCTGCGCTATCACTATACGCTTGCGATCGACTCGCTGTCGGCGGCCGAACACGCTGATATGGAGGTATATATGCGATCGACACTGCCCGAACGTCTGCGTGCCGAAAAGGCTATGGCCGATATGGCTAAGTTGGAGGTGACGTTGCTCTATCTTTATAACAACCCGTCGGGCGAGCCACTGTTGGAGATGGCGATTGCGCCTGCGGAGTATGCTCCGACAGTGGAGTAGCGACCAAGCTTATTGAAAAAAGTACCCCTGCACCGTGTGGCGCAGGGGTATTTTTGTTTGGCTATCGACGTGGGGTTACTCAGCCGAAGTTGCCAGGGGCGAAGCCTGAGTGTAGGCGCGAGTCTGGAACTCCTTGTCGAGCATATAGAGACCCAGCTTGTTACCCTCGATCAGGTTCAGCTGATCGATGATGTCGCGTGCGCTCTCCTCCTCCTCGATCTGCTCATCAACGAACCATACGAGCATATTTGCGGTTGCGTGGTCGCGCTCCTCGGCAGCGAGGTTAGCCAGGTTGTTGATCAACGAGGTAACGACCTTCTCGTGTTTGAGGGTCTCCTCGTACATCTCCAATACCGACTCCCACTCGGTTCTCACCTCAGCGATGGGGGCGAGCACTACACGTGCGCCACGCGACTGGAGATAGTTGATGAAGATCTGAGCGTGATCCTGCTCCTCCTTCCACTGCACGTAGAACCAGTTAGCAACACCTTTCAGACCCTTGTCGGCAGCGTCCATCGACATCGACAAGTAGAGATAAGCCGACCACAACTCGGCGTTGATTTGCGCGTTGATAGCGTCCTGTAATTTCTGACTTAACATAGCTTTATACTTTTTTAATTGTTTAACTTCTTGTTTGTTTTCTGTACTGCAAATATAAGCATAAAATTTGGGATTGATACCGCTTGCGTGATAAATCTACAATTATATTTTTCGATGATACCATAAGGAAAATCTATGCAATGAGTTTGCCAGATTGTTGTTGAAACAAAAAAGCGAGGCCATTAGCCTCGCTTCTACGATGTTGGGGTGGAAGATGGGACTCGAACCCACGACACCTGGAACCACAATCCAGTGCTCTAACCGACTGAGCTACATCCACCATTTAAGTCCGAGGTTCTCTCGAACGGGTGCAAAGGTAAGAACTTTTTTTGTTCCACCAAAATTTTATGAAAAAATTTTCGATAAAGTGGCCTCAAACTGTCGCTGAGGCCACTCTAATCGCTATTTTACTTGCAGCAAGATATACCCTTCGGTGGGCATCATCGCCTTGACGGCATTGTTGTAAGCCTCGACTTTCTTCATCGAGAAGCCCTCCTTGGCGATCGCATCGCGCACCTCGGCTGCCGCGCCAAGCGACTGCTGTTCGTAGGGACGCAATGCATCTATCGCCTTGGCAATCACGTCGGTACGCATATATTTGCTGCCGTTGCCGCGAGTTACGGGGAAGACCTTGCGCTTCAAAGCCACAGCCAAGCGGTTTGCGGGAGCGGTGCCCTCCGCATCGACTGCAATCGGAGCAGCGATCTTGTCGCCCGCCTTAACCCACGATGCCACTGCGTAGCCGCACGGGGGATAGCCCAGCACGGTCCAGATGGTCGTCGCGTCGGGATTCGAGCCTGCAACAACGCCCTCGACAACCACCGATGCGCTCGACGACTTACGCGGAATGTAGTCCTGATCGATAGCCCAGCCGCTTTCGGGGCGACCGCCCTCGGTCATCAGATCGCTATCGAGAATGGCATTGAGGAACGAGCGCGAAGGGTTAGCGAAGATCCACTCAGCCGATAGCTCGCCCGCAGCGTAGCCACGGTGGATCAGATACTCGGCATTCTGGTAGCGGATGTAGCCCATACCCTCGTCCTGCACGCCCGAGAACGAGTAGTTCGAACGAATGATATAACCGTTCGGAGCCAGCGCAACGTCATTGACGTCGAACTTGGTGTAGCCATAGTCCCAAACCTCGAAATAGGCTGCGCCACCCTCAGCGTCGATCACGCCGAAGTTGGTTTCGAGAGCGCGGGGCAGAGGCATATTCTTGATAAACTCCTCGAATTCATCGATATTGGCACATACGCCCAGGGCCGCCTTCATCACGACACCTTCGTTTTCGGGCAGATATTTGAGCGAGTCGGGTTTCATATTGTACGATGCGGTGTTCATAATGGCAAAGCCCTTCTCGTTGGCACCTGCCCACGCCTCCTTGCGGCTCTCGTCCTTCGAGTTTACCAGCGCCTGGAAGGCATATTTCTCACCCTTGAAGTACTCGATGTGGTTCCACTCGGTGCCCGTGTCGCGGTGCTTCCACAGCAGAGGACGACCCGACTTGGTTGCGCGACCCGAGATTACGGCCGAAGTACAAGCCTCGGCAGGAACGATCGTAGTGATTGCGAGGGCAAAGGCCATCGCAGTTGTGATCAGATTACGAAGTTTCATATTAAGGTATTAATAGTTTTATTTGTCGTTGTAAATTGCTGTGTGGTCTATTTTTTCTTGCTTTTGAGCACCTTCTGCAACAGAACCGGTTCGTCGGTGGTGATGTAATCAACACCCAGAGCGATCATCTCGCGCATAACCTCCTCCTGGTTTACAGTCCAGACGTTCACGATCTTCTTCTGCGACTTTGCCAGCTCGACCCATTCGGGGTGTGTGCGCAGTACGGTGTAGTGCAGGTCGAAACCGTCCATACCGTCCTTGAACATCTGCTCGGGCTCGGCTACGGCGGTCGACAACGGCATTACGACAGCAGTCGGGCGCAGACGCTTCAACTCCTTGCAAACGTGGTAGCTGAACGAGATGAACTCCACCTGCTTGTCCGTTACGTGGTTCTTGCGCAGAGCCTCCAAACAAGCCTCGACCATACGGGTCTCGATCTCGGGGGTCGATTGGGGTTTGATCTCGAAAACGAGCTTGGTCTTTTTGTTATGATTCCACGTGGTCAGGTAGTCGTCGAGTGTGGGAATCAACTCGCCATTCGAGAGGTTGGGAGCCTGCTGACGCAACTCGGCAAAGGTCACCTTCTCGATATGCACGCCATTCGAGGTCTTGGCATCGTGATGAATGACCAGCACACCGTCCGAGGTGATATTTACGTCGAACTCCGAGCCGTAGGCCTTGATAGCCATTGCGTTGTTCAGGGCGCTGATCGAGTTGCGCGACGAACCCTCGGTATTCCAATAGCCGCGATGTGCCACCACGCGCACCTTCTTAGCCTCGGCCACTCCTGTCGCCAGCAGCAACATTATCGAAAGAATCAAAGTTTTGGTTTTCATAGTGTATCAAAATTTTTAGTTTGTTCCTTTTTTGCAAAGCTAACAAAAATTATTCAAAATCCCAAAAGCAATGCCAAATTGTCTGTCGTCGATCGATCGCCACCGTGTGCAACGCTGTGCGAGCGGTGCCACACGCACAATAAAAAAAGCCGCACCCGTGAGAGATGCGGCTTTTGTCGTTATCCGAGAGTCTTTTAGTCGGCCATATTGGGCATAGGCTTGTCGTACTCGCCATTCTCCAACTTCGCGCGGATCGACGAGAAGCAGTCCAGAGTGTACTGAACATCCTCCAACGTGTGAGCCGCCGTAGGAATGATACGCAGAATCATCTCGCCCTTCGGGATCACGGGATAAACCACGATCGAGCAGAACAGAGCGTGGTTCTCGCGCAGGTCCACAACCAGGTTGCAAGCCTCGGCCACCGAGCCCTTCATATAGATCGGGGTTACGGGCGACAGCGTGCCACCGATATCGAAACCGCGCTCGCGCAGACCATTCTGCAAAGCGTTGGTGATCTCCCACAACTTCTGCTGATACTCAGGGTGTTTGCGGATCAGATCCAGACGCTTCAATGCACCAATAACCATCGGCATCGGCAGACTCTTGGCGTAGGTCTGCGAACGCATATTGTAGCGGAAAAGGTCGATCAGCCACTTGTGCGATGCAACGAATGCACCGATACCGGCCATCGACTTCGCGAAGGTGTTGAACAGTACATCTACGCCGTCGGTTGCGCCTAAATGCGATGCGGTACCGCGACCACCTTCACCCATCGTGCCGAAGCCGTGAGCGTCATCAACCAACAGACGGAACGAGAACTCGCTCTTCAAAGCAACGATTTCGTCGAGCTTACCCAGGTCGCCCTTCATACCGAACACGCCCTCGGTGATCACCAGCACACCACCATTCTGGGTCTCGGCCAGCTCGGTAGCGTGGCGCAACTGCAAGCGGAGGCTGTCCATATCGTTGTGGCCGAATACGAAACGCTTGCCCTTGTGCAGACGCAGACCGTCGATGATACAAGCGTGAGCCTCAGCGTCATAGACCACAACGTCGCGCGGTGTGAGCAGGCAGTCGATGATCGAGATCATACCCTGATAACCGAAGTTGAGCAGGAAAGCGTCCTCCTTGCCCACGAACGCAGCCAACTCGCGCTCCAACTGCTCGTGATATACCGTCTGACCACTCATCATACGAGCGCCCATTGGTGCAGCCATACCGAAATCGATGGCACCTTTGGCGTCAGCCTCGCGCACTTCGGGGTGGTTAGCCAGACCGAGGTAGTTATTCAAACTCCAATTGAGCACTTCTTTTCCGCGGAACTTCATATGGGGGCCGATGGGGCCTTCGAGTTTCGGGAACGAGAAATAGCCGTGTGCATACTTTTGGTACATACCAATCGGGCCACCGGCATTCTTTTTAAGGCGTTCAAAAATATCAACCATTGTCGTAGTATAAATTTAATGTTAAACTATCTTTGTGTAATTAAAATTTTAGTCTGTTTTGTGTCGGACTCGGCCCGACCTTCAATCACACAAATTTACAACTTTTCTGCTCGATTCGGAATACTCAGCCCCGATTTTCGGCGTAAATTAGGTATTTATACTCATAATTTTAGAGCCCCCAAGCGCCCCTCTGACCCCAAAAAATGCACAAACTGAAATTAATTCGTCGAAAGGGTATAATATATTTTTGTTTGGCTCGTTAAAAATGTATAACTTTGCGCGGTTATAGCATAACAATGCGCTATTATTTTTACTGAATGAAGATGAAACGATCGATTTTGATGATGCTCGCCGTGTGCGCAGTTGCTGTCGTAAGCACCGGTTGCGGCCCATTCAACAAGCTGCTCAAAAGCGGCGACAACGATAAGATATATGCCGAGGGTCGTGCTTTGCTCGATCAGGCAAAGTATAACCGCGCAATTATGTGCTTCGAGCAGGTGCAGCCCTACTTCGCAGGTACGGTACGCGAGGACTCGTTGGCATACTATATGGCCTACGCCCACTTCAAGAGCGACGACTTTATGACCAGCACCGAACTGCTCGATGAGTTCCGTCGTAAGTACACCCGTAGCCAGTTCCTCGAAGATGTCGAGGGTATGTACGCCCTGAGCTACTACTACCTCTCGCCCGAACCGAGCCGCGACCAGACAACCACAACGCAGGCTTTGACCGCAATTCAGGAGTATCTGGGCCGCTATCCCAACTCGACCCGCCGTGCTGCATTCGAGCAGATGGTGCGCGAGCTGAATCAGAAACAGTACGACAAGGTGTTCATCAATGCCAAGACCTACTACACGATCGGTCGCTACAAGTCGGCAGTGCCCGCTTTGAAGAATGCATTGAAGAAGTACCCCGATACGCCCCATCGCGAGGAGTTGATGTATCTGATCGTCAAGTCGTCATACGAATTGGCACACAACTCGATCGAGTCGTTGCAGCGCGACCGCTATTTGAGTATGATGGACTCGTACTACTCGTTCGTGGCTGAATACCCCGAGAGCAAGCACGTGAAGGAGCTCAACCGAATGTTGCAGGAGGCGAAGAAATATATCGCCAAGTTCGGTGACCCCAACGAGCAGAAGAGTGCCGAAGAGGCTGAAAACGTAAATAACATTACAAAATAATCATCAGAGTACAAGCAAAGTATGGATCTGAAATTAACAAACATTCCCAACAACACCAAAACTCGTAAGTTGGTCGATCTGGATCAGCCGACGGGTAACATCTACAAGTCGCTCAACGTCATTTCGCGTCGCGCTAACCAGATCGCAACCGAGATGAAGCAGGAGCTCAACCGTAAGTTGGCCGACTTCTCGACCAGCACCGATTCGTTGGAGGAGACCTTCGAGAATCGTGAGCAGATCGAGATCTCGCGTTACTACGAGCGTCTGCCGAAGCCGGCGATCATTGCTACCGAGGAGTTCCTCGCAGGCAAGCTCTACTTCCGCGACAACAAGAACGAGGAGTAGCCTTGTCGATGTGTCGTGGGGGGAGAGCGATGAGAAAGAGCGACCGCCACGACTTGGTACAACGAATGTGATGGAGGAGGCCACAAGGGGCCGCACGTTGTGAAACGAGATGCGCGCCGACCGAGAGTTGTTTTGCAGGTAGGACCCGTAGGGGTTTTTCAGAAACGACCGCCCGCTCCGAAAGCAAACCGACCACCCGCTATGGGTGGTCGGTTTTGTTTTTTCAAGATTGAATAGCGACTTATAACTTCACCTCAATCATCAACTGCTCTTGGCTGCTGTGCCAGCAGTTTTCAACCTCAAAACGCAATACACCCTCCTTGTTGGTCTTGGCGGTACGTGACGAGAAGGGACTGAGAACCACAGGATTGCCATTGCCGAAACGCAGGATGTAATCCACCGAGCTCATATTGGTCAACTGTATGGTTTTCACGCCATTCGAGGACTCGGCAACGACGGTCATCTTCACCGACGCAAGCACCAAATCGCGCAACAACTGCTCATCGCCTGCCAGCGTGCCGCACGAATAGGCCAGCGTGCGATGTGCCACGACGGCCTCACGCAACGACTCGACCGACTTGTCCTTAGCAAAAATAAGGGTCATATTTCGGCGTACGCCATTGATGCGATAGGTCTCGGCCGTAGCGTCGTGAATGTCGGTATTCGACGACACGAAGAGGTTGTGCTGCTTGGCCCAATCGATGGTCAGGGGGTAGAACGACGAGCCGTTCATCACCTCCACGCCGTCGATCAGCCCTGCGGCATAGAACGACTGCTCGGCCTCGGTCTGCTCGACCGAGGTGCGACGCCAACCGGGGTGGTTGTGCATAATGAGGGCGCCCTGCGCGCGAGCCTTACGCATCGACTCGGCGGGATCGGCGTCATAAATGGCGTTGTTGTCGGTGGTGAACAGAGCGTTGTAGTGACCGATGGTCTCGGGGGTGCGGGTGATTTCGACGCCCGAAATGATGGTCATTCCGTAGCCCTTCGCCGTCTTGCGGGCCAACTCGACGGGCAGATTCAAATCCGAGGCAATGCCACGCTCGTCGGCTGCCTTGTTGATGAGGTTATGGTTCTGAGCCTTAGTGCCTTCGGGCAGGATTCCACCCAGCGCGCGGATCATATTGCCCTCGTGGCGGCGATACTCGACGTGCTCGGTGATTGCCAGCACGTCCAGACCGTCATACCAGGCCTCACGAACTCGGAATTCGGGTGTGCAGTCGCCGTCCGAATAGATCGAGTGGGTGTGCAGATCGGCCTTATAAATATTGTAGCCATTGACCTCGGGCAGCACGAACTCGACACGCTGCGATGAGTTGCGGAGCGTGTGGCGTGTGATGTCGGGATTCTTGGCGTCTTGGTAGTAGTGCTGTGCCGACGCCGCTGAGCCGATCAGCAGCGCGGCAAGCAATAATGTAGTGCGTTTCATCGTGAGCAACAATTACTTAGCGTACTCTTTCAGGTAGTCCTCCAAACCCTTCACAACGCGGTTGATCAGCTCCTTGCGGAACTTCGGATCGACCAGCAGAGCCTCCTCGGCAGGTGCCGAGATGAACAACGTTTCGAGCAACATATTGGGGTACTCATAGGGCGAGTTGAGGATAAAGTTGAAGCTGCCGATGTTGCCGAAGTTGTTCATATCGAGCTCCAAAACGCGCTTCAAAACAGCTACCGACAACGGCTGGAAACCGGGGTGGCGGTAGTAGGTACTTGTGCCGAGGGGCTTCAAGGGCGAGCCACCTGCGTTGCAATGGATCGAGATCATCAGGTTGGGATCGGCCTTACGCAACATCAGTACGCGGTCGCTCATATCGACATTCACGTCCTCCGTGCGGGTCATTGTGACCTTCGCACCACGCTTTTCGAGCTCCTGACGCAGCATATGTGCCAGATCGAGATTTACGTCCTTCTCCTCGACGCCTGCAACGCCCACAGCGCCCTTGTACGGACCACCGTGACCGGCATCGATACCTACGTGCAGACCACGCAACGATGCCTTCGGAGCAGCTTTGACGCGGATAACCAGCGAGTTACCCTCGTAGCGTACCGAGTGACCCCAATGTGCGTTGTGGTCGAGCGTGATGATCACGCGGAAGATATCCTCCTCGACCTGCTCGTAATCGACACTCTTGATCGCATTCTTTGTTTCGGGGTATTGAGTGAGCCACGATGTGTTGGCAACAGCACCGAAAATATCAACCACAACACGTGCGGGATCCAGCTGGTGGAACGTTGCGAAAGGCAGACGCTCCGTGAGCGAAACACGCACTACGTCAGCCTCTTTGCCGCCACGAACGCTCCACGAGCCAACCAGCGACTGCGCGGGCAGAGTACCTGCGGGCTGCACCTCGACGCACGATTTGGGAATGTATGCAGTGCGGTTCTTCGACAGACGAACTTTGTATTGGTTGCCCACCTCGCCAACAGCTTCGAGCAGAATACCCTCGGTGATGTGACCGATCTTCGAGCCACCCAGACGGTCGGTACCCAGACCATAGTTCAGGTAGGGCAGGTCGCCTACGGTGCGCAACATTACGGGCTGATTGGGGTCGATAACCTTGATCGCCTCCTTCATCGGGAAGGTTGCCGACTCACCCTCGGCCTCGATCTTGAACTGCAACGGCTCGCTGAGCACTTTGCAACCCTTCTTTGCGGTGATCAGACCCTGATAAACACCCGTCTTAACCTCGGTCAGCTCGCAACCGCCGACGATCGACACCTTGCAACCAGGTGTGCCAACCACACGCAGAGCCACGCGCTCGCCCTCGGTAACAGCCTTGATGTCAGCGGGTACGGTGCCCCATTCGATCAGTTTTGCACCTGTGAGGGGCTCCTTCTCGGGGCGCGGGGTGAGTTCGATGTCGAATGTCTTCTCGGCACGACCGGCCTTCGATACGGCAACCACCGATACGGTGTTCTTGCCCTCTTCGAGCATCACCTCGGCAGCCCAGCCGCCCGTCGGATAGACGGGAAACTGCTTGCCATTGACCGTGAGTGTTGCGTCGGGATCGGCAACACCCGTGATCGAGTGGCGTGCGGTTTGAGTTGTGGCGCGCTCGCCGCGACCAATTTCAAGACGCTGTGCCGCAGCAGGCGCAATGGCCATTGCAGCGGCGCACATAAGCATAAGGATTCGTTTCATTGTATTGAGTTTTTAGATTATAATTTCGCCATTCGAAGCGTTACACTCTACAAATATAAGCATAAAAAAGGGAACTATCGTGCGGATAGCTCCCTTTTTTGTGATGTGCGAGTTCGTTTTTTAGCGCAGAATCGTTTCGGTCGAGCCGATCTTGATGCCGTCCATATAGACCTCGATCGAATACTTACCTGCCGTGATGCCGTCGCCATTGTAGAACAGACCTACGTCAAGATCGTCGTTCTGGTAATCGACCTCACGCGATGCGGTGTAGATCGTGGGCGAGCCCTCGAAATCGAACGTCGCAGCGTCGGTGGTCAGCAGATAGCCGTCGGGCGAGGTGATACGAACATAGACCGTACGCTCGCCGGGATTAGCCAACTCGTTGGCCGACAGCACGAAATCAACCTTCAAGCGTGCTGCACGTGCCGCACGGGTAACCACCTTGCCATTCTCGTTGAGTGTCGAGAGCACGATGTCGCGAGCGCGAACTACGGCACCCTGACGCACCTTGGTATCGAGTTCGGCAGCCTTCTCCTCGGCCATATCGGCACGCAGTGTCTGGCTTGCCACCTGCTTACGGTAGTCGACATTCTCGTTGATGAGTTTCTTGTTGAGCGTGTTGAGCGAGTCGATCTGCTTCAAGTAGCCCTCCATAATGCCACGCAACATCGTCACCTGCTTCTCATACTGCTTGATCTTGCGCAGCGAGAGGTTGCGCTCCTTCTGCAACTGCTGCATCAGCGAGTCGGCACGCAGACGCTCCGATGCCAGATTCTGCGAAATGGTGTCGTTGGCGATTTGCAGGTTGTCGAAATCCTCCATCAGCACGCCCAGGTTGCTCTGGATCGAGTCGCGCTCGATTTCGAGGAACTGGTAGTCACGCTTCTGGTCCTGATGGATCTTGAAGTACAGACCCGAAATAGCCACCAAGATCACTGCCAAAATGCAGATTACCATACGGTAACCCTTGATCGACTTATCAACTGCGGGCTGCTGCTGTTCGTCGTCGTATTCGTAATTGCGATTGTTTTCTTCCATAGTTTTGGTTTGTTGTTTTTATTATTTCTGGTGCAAAGATAGCAATTTTTATGTTTCTAAGCTGTTTCGATGGCGTTTTTCGTCACTCTTCGAGGCATTCGAGCGGGAAACGCAACCCGACGAAGGAGTTGATGTAGGCGCGAACGCTACCCACACGTATGGGCGACTCAAAGAAAATGGGTATCTTGTTGCGGTCGTCCGAGATCCAGATGAAGAACTCCGAGCCGTCCTCGAAGCTCTCGCCCGTCGAGGTTGCCAGCTGGCACGAGAATTTAAGCGTGCGGAACGTCCCTACGCCACGCACACGCTTGCTCTCGCGCCCGAGAAAGCGGTAGTTGATATAGCGCACCGTGTCGTTGAGCAGCAGGGCAATGGTGCGATCCTGATCCTCGACCAAGGTCGCGGGGTCGGTCGTACGCAGGTCGTAGAAGAGCGAAACGCCGTCGTAGCTCTTGCCTGCGATCGGGATCTGCCACTCGCGTACGGGGTCCTGTCGACGCTGTTTGTGGTTGATGCTCACGCCTTTATCCCAATCATATTCGAACTTCGACCACGCGCGGTAGCCATTCTCGCGGATCTGCGAGGTGGAGAGCACGGGGCGGAACGTGGTGGTATCGACGTAGCTGCGATAGGTGTCGTTGAGGTTGTAGAACCAGCGCCACGAGGGCATCGTGCGGGCGTTGGCATAGATGCAATAGTAGGGGCGGCCGTTGATCGTGGTGTCGGCCACGCTCATCACGACCGTTGCCACCTCGGTATTGGGAATCAGCTTGGCGCGGTAGCTCACTTTTAGGGTCAGTTGCTCGCCGTCGCGGAAGGCGGGTTGCACACCCCTCTGCTGTGCCGATACACCGATGACACAGAGCAAAAACAGAATATTCAGTATCAGTTTTTTCATAGCACACTCTCTACCTCTATAACGCCTTTTGCGCCCGTTTTATTATGAGATCATACTGAAATCGCGCTCCTCGCGTGAGGCGTAACGCGCCTTCAATTCGCGCAGAGGTTGATTCTCGGCACGTGCCAGGTTGGGATCCGAGGCCAGCAGGTCGGCTGCAACCTGTTTGGTCAGCTCGACAATCTGCACGTCGCGTGTCGGATTGGCAATCTTCAAATCAAAGGCCAAACCGCTCTGTTGTGTGCCTCCGATGTCGCCCGCACCGCGCAATTTGAGGTCGAGCTCGGCAAGCTGGAAACCATCAGTTGTTTCGCACATCGCGTCGAGGCGCGCACGGGCCTCCTTCGAGAGTTTCTCGCCACTCATCAGTATGCAATAGGACTGCTCGCCACCACGTCCCACACGTCCGCGGAGCTGGTGCAGCTGCGACAGACCGAAACGCTCGGCACTCTCGATGACCATCACCGTGGCATTGGGCACGTCGACACCCACCTCGATGACCGACGTGGCGACCATAATCTGCGCCTCGCCCGCAAGGAATTGGCGCATACCCTCGCGTTTGTCGTCGGGGCGCATCTTGCCGTGAACGATCGAGGTGATATATTGGGGTGGCGGAAAGGCCTGAGTGATCGAGAGATAACCATCGGTCAGGTCCTTGTAATCCATCTTCTCGCTCTCGGCAATCAACGGATAGACGACATAGATCTGGCGACCGAGCGCGATCTGCTGGCGCATAAATCCGAACAACTTCAAACGAGCCGAATCGAAGTAGTGGTAGGTCTGAATCGGGCGACGGTTGGGCGGCAGCTCGTCAATCACCGACACGTCCAGATCGCCATAGAGCGTCATCGCCAACGTGCGCGGAATGGGCGTGGCGGTCATCACGAGGATATGGGGCGGTTGCGAGTTTTTGGTCCACATCTTTGCGCGCTGCTCCACACCGAAACGGTGCTGCTCGTCGATCACACACAGACCCAAATTGTCGAATTGCACCGTGTCTTCGATCAGAGAGTGGGTTCCGATCAAGATGTGGGCGCGACCCGACGCAGCGGCTTCGAGCGAGGCACGACGCTCGGCACTCTTCGACGCTCCCGTGAGTATATGTACCTCAATACCAAGCCCTTCGACCATACGGCTGATCGAGGCGAAGTGCTGACGTGCGAGGATCTCGGTCGGTGCCATCATACACGATTGGAAGCCGTTGTCGGCGGCAATCAACATCGACGCCAGCGCTACCATCGTCTTGCCGCTACCCACGTCGCCCTGCAACAAGCGATTCATCTGGCAGCCCGTGATGGTGTCCTGACGTATCTCGCGGATTACACGTTTCTGCGCACCGGTCAGCTCGAAGGGCAACTTTTCGGTGTAGAAACGGTTGAAGTAGTCGCCCACGCGCGGGAACATAAACCCATTGTAGCGGTTTTTGCGCACGGTGCGGCGTGATTGGATATTGAGTTGAATACCAAGCAATTCGTCGAATTTCAGACGATATTCGGCACGGCGCAACAGCTCCTGCGACTGCGGGAAGTGAATGTTGTACAACGCCTCGCGCAGGGGCATCAATCCGTGAGCGCGGCGCAGTGCCTCGGGCATCGGGTCCTCGATTCGACTCTCGACGAGCGGCCAGAGGTTGCAGATGATGTTGTAGATACCCTTGGTACCGAGTTGCGCATTGGTCAGTTTCTCGGTGGTGCTGTACACGCCTTGCAGACCCTCGGGGCGCTTGCGCGCGCTCATAACCTCCTCGACCTCAGGGTGTACCATCTGCAACTGCCCGCGGAAGAACGACGGACGACCGAAGATGATGTACTCGACACCGACCTGCAAACGTTTCTCGATCCAGCGCACGTTTTTGAACCACGTCAGCTCGGCCGAGCCCGTCGCGTCCGACACGAAGGCCTTGAATCGGCGGTTGCGACCCTCGCCACTCGGCGCAAAACCGGTTATGCGGGCGCGAAACTGAACCAGCGTCGAGCTCTCGTTCTCGGTGATCTCGCCAATGCGGTAGTAGCGGGTGCGGTCGATATATCGGAACGGGAAGTAGTAGAGCATATCGCCAATGGTGCGAATGCCCAATTCCGAGGCAAGCAACTTGGCTCGTTGCTCACCTACGCCCCCTACAAACTTGATATCGTTGTCGAATACCTTGCCCATAATGCAAAAGTAACGAAAAGATTTTGAATCTTGCACATCTTTTTTCGTATCTTTGCACTATTGGCAAAATAGTTTTTTGAACTAACAGATGAAAAAGTATTGCAATTCACTCGGTCGATACGCTCGTCGCGCAAGTTGTCGCGTGCGTATTGGCAGCGTCGAGATCGGTGGTGGAGCCCCCATTGCCGTGCAGTCGATGACCAACACCGATACCAACGATACGGCTGCAAGTGTGGCTCAGATCGAACGTATAGATCGCGCAGGCGGCCCGATTGTCCGCCTCACGGCTCAGGGCCCGCGCGAGGGCGAAAACCTGCGAAACATCGTGGCTCAGTTGCGCTCGGAGGGCTTTTCGACCGCCATTGTGGCTGATATTCACTTTGTGCCCGAGGTGGCTGAGATCGCTGCCGAGTCGGTCGATAAGGTGCGTATCAACCCGGGTAATTACCGCACGACGGATCGTCGTTTGGAGCGACTGATCGAGAAGTGTCGCGAGCGAGGTGTGGCTCTGCGTATTGGCGTCAATCACGGCTCGTTGGCCAAGCGCGTCTTCGATGAGTGGGGCGATACGCCTGAGGGTATGGTCGTGTCGGCTATGGAGTTTCTGCGTGTGTGCCGCTCGGAGGGCTTCGATCAGGTGGTCGTTTCGATGAAGTCGAGCAATACGCGCGTGATGGTCTATGCTTATCGACTGCTGGTTGCGGCAATTCGCGAGGAGGCGATGGATTTCCCGATCCATCTGGGCGTAACCGAGGCGGGCGACGGTATCGAGGGCCGTGTGAAGAGTGCCGTAGGTATCGGTGCGCTACTCGCAGACGGTATTGGCGATACGATCCGTGTGTCGCTGACCGAAGACCCCGAAAATGAGATCCCCGTAGCCAAGATGTTGGCTGACTATTTTGTCGATCGTGAGGGCGAATTTGAGGTGGCTGAGGAGCGTTTCTCGCCCTACGAATACCGCCGTCGCGCCACACGTCGCGTGGGTTGCGTAGGTGGCGATCAGGTGCCCGTAACCCACTCAGAATTAGGTGATAATGAGCTGGATATATTTGTTGCCGATGCAGTTTCGAAGAACCCCGTAGCCGAGTGGCGTTCGGCAATTTTGGATATTGAGGACGATACGCCCGTGGTGATTCACCGCCGATATGATGACTCGGATTTCGAAACGCTGGCCGTGAAGGCTGCGGCCGATATGGGTGTGATGTTGCTCGATGGCTTGGCTGACGGCATTTGGATCGATGCACCGCAATTCCCTGCGCCGAAGATCAAGGAGTTGGAGCTGATGATTATGCAGGCGGCACGTGTGCGATTCTCGCGCACCGAGTATATCGCTTGTCCGTCGTGTGGTCGCACGCTCTACGATCTGCAATCGACTCTGGCGAAGATCAAGGCCGCCACGTCGCATTTGAAAGATTTGAAGATTGGCGTTATGGGTTGCATTGTGAATGGGCCGGGCGAGATGGCTGATGCCGATTATGGATATGTGGGTGCGGCGCCCGAGCGAATTACGCTCTATCGCGGTCGCGAGATTGTCGAGCGCAATATTCCGCAGACGGAGGCTCTCGATCGACTGATTGCGCTGATCAAGGCTGATGGCCGCTGGGTCGAACCCGCTCAAAACGAACCGAAAGATGAGTAACCGCACGATACTGCCGCTGACCTATTTGGGTAATGTTCAGTGGTTTGCACACCTGTTGGTGGACGATTGCGTGATCGACATCGACGAATACTACCTCAAACAGAGCTACCGCAACCGCACGGTCATCGCGGCGGCCAATGGATTGATGCCGCTGACGGTGCAGGTGGCCAATGCCAACCGCCCGCGAATGAAGATGCGCGATGTGCGTATCGACTACTCGAAGCGTTGGCAACATCAGCATTGGGTGTCGATCCTCTCGGCCTACAAGTCGTCGCCCTATTTTGATTTCTATGGCGAGGAGTTCGCTCCGTTTTTTGAACGTCAGTACGATTTTCTGGTGGATTGGAATAGGGACCTCTGCCACACGGCAATGCGTGCGCTGGGCATAGCTAAGGAGTTGAATATCAGCGAACGCTGGCTCAATGCCGAGGCCACTGCCACGTTTGACGACGACCTGCGAGGTGCCTTCTCGCCAAAGCCGCGTCTGGCTATGGCCGACGAGCGTTTCACGGCACAGCCCTATTGTCAGGTCTTTGCCGATCGTGCACCGTTTGCCCCCAACATCTCGATTCTCGATCTGCTCTTCTGTGAGGGTCCCGCGGCAACGACTATCTTGCGCTCTTGCCTACGATAATTGTGGTGTGATCCGAGTAGGGTGAGTCGGGCGAAATAGCCTCGATGGTGTTCGACCCTGCGTTGAGAACCACTTTGTCCCAAATGAAGATGCCGTCGGTGGACTCCATCATTCCGCGCGACGAACCATTGACTATCAACTCGATCTGTTGCTGATTCGAGTAGACGCGTATGGTCTGCTCGGGATTCTCGCGCGATGACCAGCGCTTCTCGGCGATGTGAACAAAGGGTTGCGAGCGATTCCACGCAGCCTTGTAGATATAGAATGCGTCCTTGCGAGTCGAGCGGTCGTAGCTGACCAATCCGTGGTCGTTCACCTCGCTACCGTCGATATGTGCCTGACGCACCGATCCGAAATCGAACATATTGCCTGCTACAACGCCCCAAAACAGCGGGTCGTTGCCGGCCGTACGCATATAACTCTCGTGGAAAATAGTCTGCCAGCGCTCGGGGTGCCAATTACGATCCAAACGCGGACGAACGGTCAGACTGTCTTGGTGCTGAGGCGAGCCGCCGGCCGAGTAGGTCAGACCCGAGCGCAGGTTGCTCCAACCTTCGCGCAACTGCTCCTTCCAAATCTGAACATCTTGAACATCACCCGATTGCCAGCCGAGCGTCTGGTGCCAGACGATCATATCGGTGATGAAGTTGATGTCGCCGTCCTGGTTGCTTACGGCAACGGTCGGACGCGAGGCGTCGAGCTTGTGTGCCAATGTGTTGAGTTCGCGGATATAGGGTCGCGGGTCGTCACCCGGCACAACCAATTTCGAGAAAATGCCCCACAATATCACCGACGGACGGTTGTAGTTTTGTGCGATGATTTCGCGCAGCTGCTCGCGGCCATTTTCGGCCAGTGCGGGCGAGGTGGTGTAGGGTACATCGGCCAGGAAAGGCGAATTGACCAGCGGAATGTCGCACCACACGCCAATGCCACGACGGTCACACTCGTCCAGGTAGGCGGGCGCAGCGGGGTAGGTCACCATACGCACCATATTGGCACCCATCTCCTCGATCATCGCCATATCTTCCTCGATGTGGCAGGGCAGAACGGCCGAGCCGACGCCCGCGCGATCGCCATAGAGCGCTACGCCCTGAATACGGCGCGGGCGATTGTTCAGGCGGATCAGATGGTCGTCGCCGATAGTGATCGAACGGAAGCCCGTTGTGATCGCCACCGAGTCGGTGGTCATACCCGTAGCCACCTTAGCGACAACGGTATAGAGCGGCTGTTCGCCCACCTCGGTACCCCACAGCTGAGGTCGGTCGAGCGAGAACGGAACGTCGATGGTCGTATGGTCATTCTTGCCGTCGATCTTCGTGCGCAGATTGTCGATGAAGACCGTGTCGAGCGTGGGCGAAAGGATTGCCATCTGGACGCTTGCGGGGCGGTCACGACGGTCGGTTGCGATGTGGACCGTAACCTTGCCTTCGACGCTCTCGGTGCTTATCTTCGAGGGTGTAACAAACACTCCGTCAGTCGAATAGTGGAGCGGCGAAACGGCCACGCGATCGGTCACGATCAGCTCCACACCTCGATGCAGACCGCCATAGCGGTTCTCCTCCTGTGCCAGCGGAAACAGGTCGTTTCGCTGTGCATTATCGACCTGCACGCGAATCGAGTTCGTCATACCGTAGCGAACATAGTCGGTAATCTCGAATGTGAATGCCGTGCCCGCACCGCGATGAGTGCCTACGTAGCGGCTATTGACCGAGAGGTCTGCTACCGACGCAGCGCCATAGAAACGGATAAAGATACGTTGTCCCTGCCACTCCGAGGGCACGTCGAGCGAGCGCATATAGTTGCCCAGGGTGTGTTGCTGGTCGCCGTCAGTGTTCCAGACGTGGGGCAGTGTCACCTGTCGGGCGTTGTCGCTGCTCACGGCGTTGCCATAGAAGAATCGCCAGCCGGTATTGAGCGTATAGACCTCGCGTGCCGAAATTTCAAAAGATAGGATAAGTGTCAGTAATACAAGTATATAGCGTTTCATAGTAATTCTTTTTGCACAACAAATATACGAATAAACGAAAAAAAATGCTAAATTCGTGCTCAAAACAACAAATTGTAAACCATTTTTGACGATGAATATCATAGATATTATTCTGCTGGTCATAGCCGCTTGGGCTGTTTATGAGGGAATCCGCGACGGTCTGCTGGTGCAGGTTGGCGGCGTAGTAGGATTGGTGATCGGAGTGTGGCTGGCATTCCATCAGGCCGACCACGTGGGTGCGTGGTTCGGTATGCACGGAGCCGAGGCCTCGGTGGCCGGATTCATCACGGTGCTGGTGGTGACGATCATTGTGATCACGGTCGGTAGCCGTCTGTTGCGCGGTGTGTTCCGTATGACGGGTTTAGGCTTCTTTGACTCGGTGCTGGGTGCCGTTGTGTCGGTGCTCAAATCGGCTATCATCGTGAGCCTGATCATCGCGGCAATCGACTCGGTGAATGTCAATAACGTGCTGATCAGCAAGGAGCGTATCGAGTCGTCGCGCGGCTATATCCCTCTGCGCAACTTCTCGACCAAGATCTTCCCGCTGTTCGATCAGGTGCGCGATAAGGTGAGAGCTCTGCACACCGATACCCCGATCGAAGAGATTGAGCAACAAACCACTAACGACGAGGGCGATGAGTAGAGTCGAAGGTGTTGTCATTCGTGCTACGGGTAGTTGGTACGATGTGCTGAGCGACAGCGGCGAGCAGTTGCATTGTCGCGTTCGTGGTCGTCTGCGCCTGAAAGGTGTGCGCTCGACCTCGCCCGTTGTGGTGGGTGACCGTGTGGAGTGCGAGTGCGACCAGACGGGTGGCTGGCTGATTGAGGAGATCGCCCCGCGCCGCAACTATATCATTCGCCGTGCGTCGAATCTGTCGAAGGAGTCGCATATCATTGCGGCAAATATCGATCAGGCGATGCTGGTGGCGACGTTGTTCTCGCCCACGACCAATGTGGAGTTCATCGACCGCTTTCTGGTTACGTGCGAGGCTTATCGTGTGCCCGCAACTATCGTGTTGAACAAGATCGACTTGGCACGCACCGAGCCCGAGATGCTCGCGGCGTTCAAGCAGATATATACCTTGGCGGGCTACCGCATTATCGAGTGCTCGGCTACCTCGGGCGAGGGAGTCGATGAGGTGCGCGAACTGCTTGCAGGCCGCACAACGCTCGTTTCGGGCAATTCGGGAGTGGGCAAATCGACGCTGGTCGGGGCGGTTGAGCCTTCGATCGACATTCGTACGGGCGCAATCTCGGAGGCGCACCAGAAGGGTAAGCATACGACCACCTTCTCGCAGATGTATCCTCTGCCGTCGGGTGGTGCGGTGATCGACACGCCGGGTATCAAGGGCTTTGGCCTGATCGATATTGCCGACGAGGAGTTGTGGCACTACTTCCCCGAGATGATGCGCGAGGCCGAGGGGTGTCAATTCTATAACTGTACCCATACCCACGAGCCGCGATGTGCTGTGGTTGAGGCAGTTAAAGAGGGGCGCATTGCGGTGGAGCGCTACGAAAGTTATCTGAAAATTTTGGACGAAGATGAAAAATATCGAAAGTAAGTGGTTGCGAGATTCAGCGGGTCGTTCGGACGAATGGTATGCCGAACGTATTGCCTATCTGCGCGATTTCATCACCGATGAACGTGCCGAGGTGCTCTCGCGTACACTCGACAACCGCACTCGTTATATGACTATCTGTATGGAGAATACCTACCACGCACAGAATGCCAGCGCTCTGGTGCGCCATTGCGAGGCGTTCGGTGTGCAGGATATCCATACGATCGAGGATCGTTGCAAGTTCAATCCCAATCTGAATATCGTTCGCGGTACGGATAAGTGGATCGACCTGCACCGTCACCACTCGACGGCTGAGGCTATCGAGGCTCTGCGTGCCGATGGCTATCGCATTGTGGCTACGACGCCCCATCGCGGTGATTCGTCGCCCGAGACGTTCGATGTGGCGAAGGGCAAATTTGCATTGGTATTCGGTACGGAGGATAAGGGCATTAGCGACGAGGTGATCGAGGCGGCTGACGAATTTGTGCGTATTCCGATGTGCGGAATGGTCGAGAGCCTCAATGTGTCGGCCTCGGCAGCCATACTTATATATATATTGTCGCAGCGTATGCGCGAGTCGGTTGCCGATTGGCATCTCACGGAGCGCGAACGTGCGGAGTTGCACTTCCGCTGGCTGATGTCGTCGGCACGCGATCCGTTCGGAGTGCTGAATCGTCGTTTCCCCGACACGCCGATCTTCAAAACGCCGACGAAGTAAATAATCTTGAATCTTGAATTTTGAATTGAATATGATATTGCGTAAACAATTTCTGCATCACGTGGCTCAGACCTCACCTTCGCCAATGCTGGTCGAGGTGGAGCGTGCCGAGGGGTCGTGCTTCTATACGCCCGAGGGCAAACGCTACTACGACCTGGTGGCGGGTGTGTCGGTGAGCAATGTGGGCCATTGCAATCCCGTTGTGGTTGAGGCTGTTCAGCAGCAGGCAGCGCGCTATATGCACGTTATGGTCTATGGTGAGCTGGTCGAGGCTCCGCAGGTGGAGTATGCACGTCGCATTGCCGAGTTGCTGCCCGATCCGTTGCAGAGCGTCTATTTCCTCAATTCGGGTGCCGAGGCGGTCGAGGGAGCGCTGAAATTGGCAAAGAGATACACGGGTCGCACCGAGCTCATCTCGTTCCGCAGAGCCTATCACGGTTCGACCCACGGTGCGATGAGTATGATGGGTACGCCCGAGGGTGAGGAGTGGAAGGCGGCATTCCGACCGCTGCTGCCCGATGTGCAGTCGCTGGAATTCAATGATTTCGAACAACTTGCGCGCATCACCACACGTACGGCGGCCGTTCTGGTCGAGCCTGTGCAGGGCGAGGCGGGTGTGCGTCAGCCCGCAAACGGATTCCTCGAAGCGCTGCGCAAGCGTTGCGACGAGGTGGGTGCACTGCTCATTTTCGACGAGATTCAGACCGGTTTCGGTCGTACGGGCGAGATCTTCGCCTGTGTGAAATATGGCGTTACGCCCGATGTCATCTGCCTGGCAAAGGCGCTGGGTGGCGGTATGCCGTTGGGTGCGTTTGTGTCGAGTGTGGAGATTATGTCCTCGCTGAGCCACTCGCCCGTGCTGGGTCATATCACCACGTTTGGCGGTCACCCCGTATGTTGTGCGGCAGGTCTGGCGGCGCTGAACTATATAGTGGAACACGACCTGCATCATAAAGCCGAGGCGAAGGGCGCGATGTTCGAGCGCTTGCTGACGGATCACCCTCAGGTGTGCGAGATTCGTCGCGGAGGTCTGTTGCTGGCGGTCGAATTGGGCGTGCCCGAAAAGCTCTATCGCCTGATGGAGCTCTTCAAGGAGGCGGGCGTGATGAGCGATTGGTTCTTGTATTGCGACACGGCCTTCCGCATTTCGCCGCCGCTGACCATTTCGGAGGCTGAGATCGAGGAGTGTTGCGCGATCATTCGCGGGTGTCTGGATCAGCTCGAACGATAATAGCGAAAAATGTGTGCCAAACGACCAAGTTTGGCATATATTTTGTTCAATAGGTCGTATCGAGTGGCAAAATATGGCTAAAATTTTGAACGAGATTTGCAAAACTCGACAAAGTTTACTATCTTGCACTCGAAAACAAACAATTATTAACTCTTTAAATCTGATTGCCTATCGAAAAATTCTACTCTAAACCAATAAATTAGGAAGGGTATGAATGTACAGTTATTAAGTGACCAGCAATTACTTAATAGTTATCTTTCGGGTGATCAGAGTGCAATCTCGCAACTCATCGAAAAACATCGTCGCCGCGTGACGGATTATATCCGTATGCTGGTGAAGGATCGCGATGTGGCCGATGATATCTTCCAAGATACATTTATTAAGGTGATCCGTACGATCGATAGCGGTCGTTATGTCGAGAACGGCAAGTTTTTGTCGTGGGTGCTGCGCATTGCGCACAATCAGGTGATCGACCATTTCCGCCAATTGAAGCAGTCGGGCAAGGTCAATGAGGCCGACGCTGGCTTCGATATTCTCAATACGTTGCGTTTCTCGGAGCGCACCGTCGAGGACGATATTGTCGATGGTCAGATCGGCGAGCAGATTCGCGCGATGGTTGCCGAGTTGCCCGACGAGCAGCGCGAAGTGGTGATGATGCGCTACTACTCGGGGCTGAGTTTCAAGGAGATAGCCGAAACAACGGGCGTTGGTATCAACACCGCGCTGGGCCGTATGCGTTATGCTCTGTTGAACCTGCGCAAGATGATGCGCGAAAAAAATATCAATTTGAGCTAACATCGCACAATAAATCGCACACACCACACGTTTGGTATGTACCAAACCTTGATTATGATGTGTGCCTATGGAAGACGTTGACAAATTAAATTATGACGATGAGAGTCTGCTGCTCGATGAGGTGATATGTGGCGACCACGAGTTACTCTATATTGACACGTTGTTGAGCGAGATTTTCGGAGCAAAGTAGAGGGTTAATTTTGATGAGGACGGAGAGCTTTTAGCGAGGCTCTCCGTTTTTTTGTGCCGTAGGCGTGAGTGTTTGACCGAAAATCGTTATATTTGTTGCAGAAAACGAAAAAATGCTATGGGCGTAGATCGCAATATGAGAAATATCGAGAGCGATTTGGAGTTCGAGAATCGTATCCGACCACAGGAGTTGGCCAACTTTGCGGGTCAGGAGAAGATTGTCGAGAATCTCCATATCTTCATTCGCGCGGCGTTGATGCGCGGTGAGTCGCTCGACCACGTGCTGCTGCACGGCCCTCCGGGTCTGGGTAAGACCACGCTGGCGGGTATCATCGCCAACGAAATGGGCTCGCAACTCAAAATGACCTCGGGTCCCGTGCTCGACAAACCGGGCGACCTGGCGGGTCTGCTCACCAACCTGAACGAGGGCGATGTGCTCTTTATCGATGAGATTCACCGCCTTAGCCCCATTGTCGAGGAGTATCTCTACTCGGCTATGGAGGATTTCAAGATTGATATCGTGCTGGATAAGGGACCCTCGGCACGTTCGATTCAGATCGAGCTGGCGCCCTTCACGCTGATCGGCGCAACGACCCGTAGCGGTCTGCTCACTTCGCCCCTGCGTGCACGCTTCGGTATCAACTGTCACTTGGAGTACTACGACACGCGCGTGCTGGCGGGTATCGTGCGCCGCTCGGCGAGGATTCTCGATGTGCCTATCGACGACGATGCATCGATCGAGATCGCTATGCGTAGCCGTGGCACGCCGCGAATCGCCAATGCGTTGTTGCGCCGTGTGAGGGACTTCGCGATGGTCAAGGGTGGTGGTCGTATCAATTTGGAGATCACCCGTATAGCGCTGTCGGCATTGAATATCGACGCTCGCGGACTGGATCATATGGACAATAAGATTCTGGCAACTATAATCCAGAAGTTCAGCGGTGGTCCCGTCGGTTTGAACACGATTGCCACGGCCGTAGGCGAGGAGGCGGGTACGATCGAGGAGGTCTATGAGCCGTTCCTGATCAAGGAGGGATTCCTCAAACGCACTCCGCGCGGACGCGAGGCGACCGAGCAGGCCTATCGCCACCTGGGCGAGTTGCCACCCTCGGCACAAGAGACCCTATTCTAATAAAAAAGCCCTTCCAGCATTTGGAAGGGCTTTTCGTTTCGGGCTGAACGATTTACATCGTGAACTTCGCACCCACAAAGAACATTCGCGGTGCACCCGGACCGTAGATGTAGCCCGAATCCTTCAATGCTCCGAAATCGACATCGTTCTGGAAGGCGTCGAAGAGGTTCTTCACGCCGCCATTCACCTGCAACGTAATGCTGCGCGTCAGGGGAATATCGTACGAGAGCTTCACCGCCATATCGAAGAACGAGGGGGTGCGTTTGAGCACGTCGTCGGCCGAGTCGGGCATAAAGTGCGGCACGAGCATCGGACCCGTGTAGGTGCCATAGATCGAGATGTCGAAGTTGCGCACGGGGCGGGCATTCAGGCCCACGTAACCATAGTGGTCGGGCGAGCGCAACATACTCTTCTCGGCGGGGATCGCCTCGTTCTCGCTCCACGCAACGGGGGTGCGATAGGTGCTGCGCTGGAAGGTGTAACCCAATGAGAGCGAATTGTTTGCGTCGAGTGCAGCCTTAGCCTCGATATTCACACCACGCACCTCGGCACGGTCGGCATTGGTACGCATCAGCACCTGATTACCCGCTGCATCGGCAGGCTTTTCGACAAGCGTAAATACGTCATTGAGCGAGGTATAGAAACCCTCGACGAGCAGGTTGAACTGCACCTTGCCTGCCGTGGCGTACATATCGGCCGAGGCCGTCACGCTGTGCGAATATTCGGGGCGCAGATTGGGGTCGAGCACGATGAGCGACGCCTCGCCACCTACGGCCATCACGTGCAGATCCTCGTCGTAGGCCTGCGGAGCGCGATAACCGCTGGTGTAACCTGCACGCAGGATCAGATTTTTGACGGGCGTGTAGCGAACGTTGGCACGGGGGCTGACAATCACGCGATCGATCATATTGTTCTTGTCAAGACGTGCACCAATCACCAGATTCACCTCTTCGCTCTGCCACTCGTTCTGCACGTAGCCGCCAATGGTCTGCGAGAGCTGTTTGATGTGGCGGTCGTAACCCGTCATATGGTCGATGAGGTTGGTGTTGTTGAACTCGACACCGGCGGTCAGCTGCGAGGGCAGGAACAAAAACTTGCGGAACGAGTAGGCATACTGCGCTCCCGCCACGAAGGTGTTGTCGATGGTGCGACCGTAGGCGTTGGGGTCCTTGCCTGCGCCATAGTAGCTGCTGCGGCGGATACCCTGGAAGGACGAATAGATGTTCAACTTGTGGCGATAGTCCTTCGAGAAGAGATCGAATCGCAGACCACCACCATTGATTCCGTGGCGTGTTTTCTCGGCGATCTCAGCCTCGTGGGGCGGCAGACCGAGGTTGTCGCCACCGCGGCGGAACTCACGTATGTGGTGATATTCGGCGGTCAGTTTCGAGTATGCCGATGTCTTGTAATAGGTGCGGAAACCGATAGTCTCGGAGTTGATTGTGGGAATCTCCGAGAATCCGTCGTCGTTGCGGTCGTAGGCATCGCGGTCGCGAATCATACCGAAGACATAGGCTCCCGCGCGGTAGTCGTCCGAAACAAACGAGGCATTGAGCGAGGTCGAGATGTCGGTCAGTCCGCCCTCCATTACGCCAGTTGTGTTCGACAACGAGAGCAGGTTGCGCAGAGGCTCTTTGGTGATGATGTTCACCACGCCCGCGATGGCATTCGAGCCGAACAGAGCCGAGCCGCCACCACGAACGACCTCGACACGCTCGATCATACTTGCGGGCAGCTGCTCCAAGCCGTAAACGCCAGCCAGCGACGAGAATATCGGACGGCTATCCAGCAGAATCTGAGTGTATTGACCCTCCAAACCGTTGATTCTCAACTGCGGGAATCCGCAATTCGAGCAACTGTACTCGACACGCATACCGGGTTGGAAATTGAGTGCTTCGGCAATGTTGGCCGACGAGGTGCGGTCGAACAGCTCCGAGGCTACAATACCGACAATGGTCGGTGCCTCCTTGCGATTCGACTCCTGGCGGTTGGCCGAAACCACCACCTGCTCCATCTCGACCGACGACTCGCGCAGTTCGAAATTGACCTCCAATGTCTTGCCCGCTTTGAGCGTTACGACCTTCTCGACGGGATCGTATCCGACCGACGAGGCTACCACCGTGAGTTCGGTGTCGTAGGGCACGTTTGCCAGCATATAGTGTCCGCCCTGGTTGGTCGCCATACCGAGCGTTGTGCCACGTACGGCGATTGTTGCAAAGGCGATATGTTCGTGGGTTTTGGCGTCGGTCACGTGACCAACGAGGTGAGTATCAGTTGTTTTGTCGCGACGTTGAGCCACGGCGTTAAGTGTAGTAGCGACACACATCAAGGCCGCTACCACAAGAAGTATTTTGTTCTTCATTGTGATTTCGTAAAGTAATGATAATTAGGTGATTGTTGTGGTGCTCCAGGCCTTTTGACGGGCGCAACGGAGTGTGCGGTCGTTAGTCCGCAAGTGCCACAACGGGCGGAGCTCGCAATGAAGTGCAAAGGTGCGCAGAGGTGCTCTTGCGCGTGAGTGTGGGCGTGATGATTGTACCCAAAAGCTTGCGATCGACCTCGCGGAGTGCGATTGTTGCCGCTACGATCATCGCGAACGACGAGAGGGTAGCGATCAGTTGAATTTCGGCCTTCGAGTGGGTGTGCGATGTGCCGTCACCACCAAATGAGAAGTGTGAATGGACGACCTGCTCACCGTCGATCGAGTGGGTGTGAATGAAGAATGTCGTGCCTGCATAGTAGCACGAGAACAGCAGCAGACCGATGATGGTCAATATTTTACGAGCTGTTTGCTTCATTCCTTTCGTCTGTTTTGGGTTGCAAAGATAGCTTTTTTTATAAATTTTTCAAAACCTCTAAAAGTAGAAATCTCTGTACTAATAGTCAAAAAAAGCTGCCCTCAGCAGGACAGCTTTACTCAACATCGCCGAGCGCTCGGCGTGCTCGATATGCTACTTCACGGCGATCGTTTCGATCTCGACCAGCGCACCCATCGGCAGGTTAGCTACCTCATAGCATACGCGCGCGGGCATATCTTTTGTATAGTATTTTGCATAGACTGCATTCATCGCGCCGAAGTCGGCAATGTCAGCCAGCAGAACGGTCGACTTGACAACGTCGTCGAGTGTGTAGCCCGCCTCTTCGAGGATTGCGCGAATGTTGTCGAGCGAACGAGCGGTCTGAGCCTCAATGCCTTCGGCCATCTTGCCGGTTGAGGGATCGATCGGGAGCTGACCCGAAATATAGAGTGTGCCATTGGCCTCGACAGCCTGCGAATATGGACCGACCGCCTTGGGTGCGAACGGTGATGAGATGATTCGTTTCATAGTTTAATTTAGTGGTTTAATTTAAGTTTATTGCAAATATAGTCTAAATTACGTAATTTTGCGCTGTATTAACCGAAAAAAGAGTAGAACAATGAGAATTTTCAAGACTTTAATCATAGCTGCGATCGCTCTGTCGGCAACGGCGTGCTGCAAGTGCGATCTGTTTCAGAAGCGTTATGGCAAGCCGCTGGTGGGTACTCAGTGGCAGCTGGTGCAGATCGAGGGTCGCGATGTAACCCCCGAAGATAACTATACGATCATCTTCGCAGCCGACAATACGTTGAGCGGTATCGCTGAGTGCAACCGACTGACGGCTCGCTATACGGCTGCTGTCGAGGGCGATATGATGATCACCGATATGGGTACCACGCGAATGTTGTGCCCCAACGAGGATCAGGAGCGTCGTTTCCTCGATATCCTCTCGTCGACCACGGACTTCAAGATGGACGGCCCGATGCTGATGCTCATCAGCAATGGCGAGATGCGTGCCGTGTTCCAGGCCGTAGGTGCCGAGCTGCCGCCCAGCAAATAGTCGCCCAGCGGGTAGCGACACAAAACGCCCGATCTCACTGCGAGATCGGGCGTTTCTATTTGGTTGCCAGTCGTTTTCTACTTGTTGTAGTTGTACTCGTTGCCCTCGTGGAAGATCGTAACCGACGCCTTCTCGGCCGCCTCGACACGACCAATAATCTGTGCCTCGATGCCATACGAACGAGCGATGTCGATCAGACCGCGTGCAGCCTCCTCGCTATCGACATACATCTCCAAGCGATGACCCATATTGAACACGCAGAACATCTCGCTCCACGGAGTCTGGCTCTGCTGCTGAATGGTGCGGAACAGAACGGGAGTGGGGAAGAGGTTGTCCTTAATAACGTGCAGATTATCAACGAAGTGCAGAACTTTGGTCTGCGCGCCGCCGCTGCAATGGATCATACCCTCGATGTTGCCGCGATACTCCTTCAACGCCTCGCGTACAACGGGCAGATAGGTACGTGTGGGCGAGAGAACGAGCTTGCCCATCGTCAGGTCGCAACCCTCGACCTTGTCGGTCAGACGGCAACCACCCGTATAGACCAGATCCTGCGGCAGAGCGTTGTCGTAGCTCTCGGGATAGTTCTCAGCCAGATAGTGAGCAAATACATCGTGGCGAGCCGAGGTCAGACCGTTGCTGCCCATACCACCGTTGTATTCGGTTTCGTACTTAGCCTGTCCGAACGAGCTGAAACCCACGATGATAGCGCCATCGCGGATAGCGTCATTCGAGATTACGTTCTTGCGCTCCATACGTGCCGTAACGGTGCTATCGACGATGATCGTGCGCACCAAATCACCCACGTCTGCCGTTTCGCCACCGGTCGAGATGATATTGACACCCATATCGCGCATCGACTGCAAGAACTCCTCGGTGCCGTTGATTACGGCCGAGATCACCTCACCGGGGATCAGTCGTTTGTTGCGACCGATGGTCGATGAGAGCAGAATGTTATCGACTGCACCGACGCACATCAAATCGTCGGTATTCATCACGATAGCGTCCTGCGCAATACCGCGCCAAACCGACATATCGCCCGTCTCCTTCCAATAGAGGTAAGCGAGCGACGATTTGGTACCCGCACCGTCGGCGTGCATAATGATGCAGTGGTCGGGCGAGCCACTCAGGGCGTCGGGAATAATCTTACAGAATGCTTTGGGATAGAGACCCTTGTCAATCTTCTTGATGGCAGCGTGGACGTCCTCCTTCGAGAACGAAACACCGCGACGGCTATAACGTGATTCGGCAGTCATAATCGTTGAATGTCTGTTTACAGTTGTGTTTTAATCATACAAAGATAGCGCACCCCGCGCGGAATAACAAGCGTGCGGGCAAAAATCTTTGCGTGCAGTGCGTTTTTTTGATCGGATTCAGGCTACTTCCATGCCTTTTTTGATTCGGGCGAGGGTCTGCTCGTCGACCAAACGGGCCGCTACGGCCAGCGCAAACTCGACCGAAACACCCGCTCCTGCACCCGTAATGAGGTTGCCATCTTCCACGACGTTGCCACCCACGAGCTCATAGTCGCCCATCTGCTCACGCACCGAGCTGTGGCAGGTGATACGGCTGCCGCGAGCCACTTCGCTCAGTGCCAGGACGGTCGGCGCTCCGCAAATCGCCGCCACCGTGCGACCCTCGTTGTAGTAGCGGCGCACCCACTCGCGTACCTGCTCGCTCGCTCCGAGATTGATGTAGCCGGGATTACCACCGGGCAGGATCAATGCCACACCGTCCGAGAGGTCGGCGTCGCTCAGCAGCAGGTCGGCACGACACTCAACTATCCCGTGCGATGATCTGACATTTAGCTCGTTACCAATCGCCACACGCACGCACTCGATACCTCCGCGCTGCATTACGTCGATTGTTGCCAGAGCCTCGATCACCTCGAAACCCTCGGCCAGAAGGATATATGCTTTATTATTCATAATTCAAAATTCAAGATTCAAAATTGGTTTTCTTTGTTGCTATTAAATCCAAGTTCAGCGGCTGCGGGGGGTCGCGCAACAACGTTTGCGCGAGCCGCTGAACTTGACGAAATCAGAGGATTTCGTTCTTGTTTTCACTCGACGAAGTTAGTCAAAAAATGCAAAACCTGCAATTTCCGAGCGCAATTCTCTGCTTCGACCGTTTGGACGATTGCGCGAAAAGTGCTACCTTTGTCCAAAACCACACACGTTATGATGAATACAATGGAGGCTCTGCTGAGCTACAATCGCGGTATCCGCATCACGGGCAGTCTGCAACAACTGCTCGAACATCTGCGTCCGTTTCGTGTGGCGCAAAGCCAGATGAATCGCACGGGCATATACCGCCCGCTCGACCTCTCGACGACGGTTTTCTACGTCTATAAATGTACCAATAATTGGTAATCGGAGGGTTGTGAGTAAACATATTTCGAGCCTACCTCGCGCAAGCAGGGTAGGCTCGAAATGTATTGAAGAGCAAGGTATTATAATGCTCGTTCGAGAATCTGGCGTGTCATCTTGCCGTCGATATTGCCACGCTCGCCGTGTCCGACGCCACGCTCCGTAAATCGACGTTCGATCTCGGCAATGGTCGCCTCGCCAATGCCCTCCTCCGAGAGTCGGGTCGAGAGTCCGAGCGAACGGAAAAATGCCTCGACAGCCTCGATCGTGCGGTCGATGCGACGGTCGAGATCGCTCTCCACAACGCCAAAAACACGCTCGCCCATCTGGGCAATCTTTGCACCCTTCTGCTCGCGCATCACCTGCATCAGTGCGGGCAGCACGATCACCAGCGTATGTCCGTGAGTCAGCCCGTGCAGTGCGGTCAGTTCGTGGCCGATCATATGCGTTGCCCAATCCTGCTCGACGCCCATCGCCACAAAGCCGTTCAGTGCCATCGTTGCCGAGAGCATATAGGTCGCCATAGCGTCGTAATCACGTTGATTTTCACGCACTTTGGGCGCAACTTCGACCAGCGTCTGCATAATGCCCTCCGACCAGCGATCCATCAGTGGTGAACAGCCCACCTCAGTCAGATACTGCTCGATGACGTGTACAAACGAGTCGGCAATTCCGCAAGCAACCTGGTAGGGCGGCAACGAGAAGGTCGTTTCGGGATCGAGGATCGAGAATTGCGGATAGTTGGTGTAGAAGGCATACTTCTCGGCCGTGGCCTCATTCGAGATCACAGCTCCGTTGTTCATCTCCGAGCCTGTTGCGGGCAGGGTCATCACTGACGCAAAGGGCAGCACGCGACCCTTGGCGCGACCCTTCAAGGTCAGCTCCCACGCATCGCCCTCATAGTGAACAGCCGAGGCGATCAACTTCGTTCCGTCGAGCACCGAACCGCCACCTACGGCCAGCAGAAACTCGACACCCTCCGCGCGGCACTGCTCCACGGCGCGGCGCAGCGTTTCGACCTTCGGATTGGGTTCGATACCCCAGAACTCGACATAGTCGCGACCTTTCAGAGCCTCGGTAACCTGCTCGTAGACACCGTTTCGGCGCACCGAGCCGCCACCGAACGTAACCATAATCTTCTTGTCGGCAGGGATTTCGCGTGCCAGGCGTGCAATCATTCCGCGACCGAACAATATCTTCGTCGGGTTGCAAAAAGTAAAGTTATTCATAGTGTGAAAAGTTTTCGTGTGTAACTCAATGCAAATCTAATGCTTTGTGCGCAAATATACAAGTGCGCTATTGTGTAACTCGACCGAAATTAGTATCTTTGTGACGCGAATTAATAATCACAAAAAATATTTCAATCGTGGTAAAAATTGGAACTACTCTCTCGCCCGTAGGTCGTAAGGCGTTGCTTTGCGGTTCGGGTGAGCTTGGCAAGGAGGTTGCCATCGAATTGCAGCGTTACGGTATCGAGGTCGTTGCATTGGACAAGTATGCTAATGCCCCCGCAATGCAGATCGCACATCATTCGTATGTGCTGTCGATGCTCGACGGCGATCGCCTGCGCGAGATTATCGAGGCAGAGAAACCTGACTACATTATTCCCGAAATCGAGGCTATCGCTACTCCCACTCTGGTTGAGTTGGAGAAGGAGGGCTACAACGTAATCCCCACAGCCAAAGCTGCTTGGCTCACGATGAACCGCGAGGGTATCCGTCGTCTGGCTGCCGAGGAGCTTGGTCTGCCCACCTCGCCCTATCGCTTTGCGGCAACACGCGAGGAGTTCGAGGCAGCAGTGAAGGAGATCGGTACTCCCTGCGTTGTGAAGCCCGTAATGAGTTCGTCGGGTCACGGCCAGAGCGTTTGCCACTCGGAGGAGGAGATCGAGCGCTCGTGGACAATCGCTCAGGAGGGTGGTCGTGCCGGTGCCGGTCGCGTGATCGTTGAGGGTTTCGTTAAGTTCGACTACGAGATTACGCTGCTCACCGTTCGTCATTCGGGCGGTACCACCGTGCTCAAACCTATTGGTCACCACCAGGTTGATGGCGACTACCGTGAGTCGTGGCAGCCGCAGCCGATGAGCGACATCGCAATCGCTAAGGCTGAGGAGATTGCTCGCAAGGTTACGGGTGCGCTGGGTGGCTACGGTATCTTCGGCGTAGAGTTGTTCATCTGTGGCGATGAGGTGCTGTTCAGCGAGGTGTCGCCCCGTCCGCACGATACGGGTATGGTTACGATGATTTCGCAGGATCTGTCGGAGTTCGCTCTGCACGCACGTGCGGTGCTGGGTCTGCCCATTCCGTCGGTGCGTTTCTATCGTCCTTCGGCATCGAAAGCGATTGTGGTTGAGGGCGATAGCGACAAGGTTGTCTTCGGTAATCTCGAAGAGGTTATGGCCGAGGAGGACGTTCAGGTGCGTATCTTCGGTAAGCCCGAGGTTGTAGGTCATCGTCGTTTGGGCGTGATCCTGGCGTCGGCTGACACCGTTGAGGAGGCTCTGGCGAAAGCCGAGCGCGCTTACGCTAAGTTGCAGATCGAGGTTCTGCCGCGATAGAGTACCGCGATACGAAAACTAAAAGCCGCGTCCCACGAAAGGCGCGGCTTTTTTCGTGGGCGTCAATCCCTTACTTCGTTCTCGGCCTCGATCGAGTGGATCAGTATGCGCCGATCGACGGGGGCAATGCGTCGAAACATCGCAACGACGCCACAATGCTTGTCGTGAGCGAGTTCGATGGCCCGCGAGGTGCGATCCTGATCCTCAAAGCGCAGACAGGTGATGTTGTAGGTCACCACGAAGGCCGTGAAACGTGATTCGGCCTGAACTTTGTCGGTGTCGATTGTGCCCTCGACCTCGATTTCGAAGGCTACGGGATCGAGTCGCATCTTCTCCATAATGGCGAGCACGGTTCGGCCTGCGCAGTCGCCCATAGCTACGAGCATCAACTCCTTGGGGTTGTAATCGGCCAGGTTGCGACCACCGGCGGGCAGAAAGCGACCATCGGAGGTCATTTCGAGTTTTATGGATTCCATAGGCAAAAAAGTGTTAAAAAAATGATCGTTTGCACTAAATAGTGCAATAATCGCGCCCGAGCCGATGTGTTGTTCTCGAAATTATGGTTATCTTTGTGGATTAAAACAGTAACGAACAAACGAAAATGCGTAAAATCATAACTTCATTAGTGGCGGTGGCAATGGCTGTGTCGGCATTTGCCGTGTCGCCCACTCATCGAGAGTCGATGCGCCGAGGTGAGGAGCTCTTCTCGGTGGGCAAGTTCAATGAGGCACGACGCGAGTTGGCGAGTGTGGTTGAGGATCCGATGCTCACGCCCGCCGAGCGTCAGCGTGTGGAGTGCTACATCGCCCTCTGCTCGATCGAGCAGGGTGAGGAGCAGGCCTCGGTATTGCTCAACGACTATCTGTCGAAATATCCCAACTCGGTGTATGACAACGAGATACGCTTTGCGGCGGCTTGTATGGCCTACAAGCAGGGCGACTATCAGACCGCGATCGATCGCTTTGCGGCGGTGGAGCGTGTGGAGAAGGCTCGCCGCGACGAGTATGAGTTCAAAGCGGGTCACGCGAAGTTTGCTGTCGGTCGCATCGAGGAGGCGTATGAGCAGCTGGCACGTGTGTCGGAGAAGAGCGAGTATGCTCCTCACGCCTGCTACTATCGCTCGTATATCGACTATTCGCGTGGCCGACTTGATAGCGCGAAGGCGGGTTTCCGCTCGATCGAGAGCGAGGAGGCTTACGGCGCACTGGTGCCCTTCTATCTGTTGCAGATCGAGTTCCAGCAGGAGAATTATCGCTATGTAGTGGAGAACTGCGACGCTCTGATTGCCCGTTCGACACCCGCACGTCGTGCCGAGATCGAGCGTACGGCTGCTGAGTCGTGGTTCCGTCTGGGCGATTTCGGTCGCACGATCAACTATCTCGAAAGCTATGTGCAGGACGGTGGTACGATGGCGCGCGAGGAGCAGTACCTGATGGGTTATGCGCTCTATCGCTCGGCATACTATCAGCGTGCGGCGGACTATTTGCAGTCGGTGTGCAGTGGCGATGATGCGCTGACGCAGAATGCAGCCTACCATTTGGGCGATTGCCGTTTGAAGTTGAACGATAAAACCCGCGCAATGCAGTCGATGGCGTTGGCCTCGTCGATGGATTACGATGGACAGATCACCGAGGTCGCGCTGTTCAACTACGGTAAGTTGCAGTATGAGCTGGGTGGTGGTCAGTTCAATGAGGCGATCAACATTCTGACCCGATACATCGATACCTATCCGCAGTCGAAACGCTTGTCGGAGGTGCGCGAGTGCCTGGTTGCGGCTTACTACAACTCGAAGAACTACGATGCGGCCTATGCGGCTATCAAGCAGATGCGCGATCCCGACAACAACATCAAGTCGGCACTGCAAAAGATCTCCTACTTCCGAGCTTTGGAGCGCCTGAATGAGGGTGATACGGCTGCGGCGAAGGCTCTGCTCGATGAGTCGTTGTCGAATCGCTATAACGCAAAATATACCGCTCTGGCGGGTTTCTGGCAGGGTGAGATACTGCTCGGCGAGGGCAAGTATAAGGAGGCGGCTGTGAAGTTCAACCGCTATCTGCAACTTGCGCCCAAGAGTGAGCCCGAGTACGAAAAGGCCTTCTACAATCTGGGTTACGCCAACCTCCACGCGGGCAACCGTTCGCAGGCTCGCAGCAATTTCGATAGCTTCCTGTGGCTGCATAAGGACAAGGACCAGTTCCGTGCCGACGCACTCAACCGCAAGGGCGATATTCTCTATGCCCAGCGTTCGTTCGATCAGGCGATCGAGGCCTACAATCAGTCGGCGTCCATTGCGTCGCCCGAGCGTGACTATGCTCTCTATCAGCGAGCTATCGTGTTGGGACTTAGTGACAAAACGGCGGCGAAGATCGAGGCTCTGCGTTCGATTGTCCGTTCGGGCGAAGGTCGTTATGCCGACCGCGCGGCCTACGAATTGGGTCGAACCTACGTGTCGCAGGAGCGATATAAGGAGGGTGCCGATGTGCTGAACGATTTCGTGAAGAGCTATCCCCGTTCGGAACTCTATGTGCAGGCGCTGGCCGATTTGGGTCTTGTCTATCAGAATTTGGGCGACAACGATCGCGCAATGGATTGCTATAAGAGGGTGATGAGCGAGGCACCCAAGTCATCACAAGCACGTGACGCTCTGGCTGGTCTGCGTGGTATCTATGTCGATAACAACGATGTGGGTGGTTACTTCGCATACGCCCAGAAGGCGGGCATTGAGACCGATATGAGTGTCTTGCAGCGCGATTCGCTGACCTATGTGGCGGCACAGCGACTCTACACTTCGGGTAAGTTGGAGAAGGCGGCAGCGGCAATGACCTCGTACATCAAGGAGTACCCGAAGGGTGTCTATCAGACCGATGCGCTCTACTATCGTAGCGATTGCTACACGCGTCTGAATCGTCGCAGTGAGGCTATCGCATCGTTGTTGGAGCTGACCTCGATGCCTGCCAATGACTACACACTGCGCGGTACGGAGCGTTTGGCGTCGCTGGCCGATCAGGAGCAGCAATACGATGTGGCGGCTGACGCCTATTTGGCGTTGAGTGCGCTCTCGACCGATGCAAAGAAGCAGAGTGTAGCCGTGACGGGTTATGTCCGTTCGACGATCAAGACGGGTGACGACGCACGTATTTTGGCTATGTCGGAGCGTGTCGAGCGCATTACGTCGGTTGAGGTTGCGCCGCTGCGTGAGGCTCGTTATGCGCGTGCCAAGGCGTTGGAGCGTGCCGACCGAGGGCAGGAGGCTATGGCGATATATAAGTTGCTGGCTGCCGAGCCGAAGTCGAAAGAGGGTGCCGAGGCTGCCTACCGATTAATCGATGCAGACTACAAGGCGGGTCGTGCGGCCGAGGCCGAAGAGGCTATCTATGCGCTGTCGGATTCGCAGACTACACATAACTATTGGTTGGCGCGAGCATTCCTCACCTTGGGTGATATCTACCGCGATAAGGGCGATGATTTCCAGGCCCGTGCAACCTATCAGAGTATCGTCGATGGTTACTCGCCCGCCGATGATGGCATTGTGGCCGAGGCTCGCGAGCGTATCGCAAATCTTAAACCCGAACAAACGAACTAAGCTATGAAGAGAATTGTATATATATTGGCTCTGTTGCTGACGGCTACGGCGGTCGAGGCACAGAATATCGACAAAGAGGTGGTGGTGACCAAGGAGTACACTCCCACGCTCGACACGCCCGACAAGCTGGCTATCGTGCCGCGTATGGAGGATACTGTGACGCTGCGTCCCGAGGTTGAGTATTCGATCGCTCCGGTGCAGTGGGCGACCACCTTCGAGCAGCGCCCCATTGCTGCGGCAAACACCTACGTCTGGAACTACCACCGCCAGCCGATGCTCTACGTCAAGGCGGGTGCGGGCTATCCGCTCAATTCGACGGCCGATCTTCTCTTCTCGCATACCGATGGCGCGCGCAACAGCTTTGGAATCGATGTGGCTCATCGCGGTCAGTGGTGCGATGTGAAGGACGCAGTGGGCGTGAAGCACAATGCCGAGTACTCGGATAGCCGTGTTAAGTTGTTCGGCACGTTGGGTGTTGGCGAGCGAATGAAGGCGGGCATCGAGCTTACGGGTGATCACGATTTTCGATATTACTATGGCGACCTTGCGCCTCAGGCGGCTGCGATGTCGGCACCGCTGGCGGGTCTGAGTGCCGAGAATCCGCTGAATGGTTTCGGTGCGGGTGGTCGCATTTGGATTGGTGACGATTTCAGCGATCTGTCGCACCTGAATTTCCGTGTGGCAGTCGATGGCGGCTACTATGGCTCGAAGGTCAAAGGGCTCTATGCTAAGGCTACGGGCGAGAGTGGTGTGCCGGATTTCGATGCGGGTCTTGTCGATGTCGGCGCTGAGGCCGAGGTGGCAAGGATGTTCTCGCAACACGGTGCGCGCTTGGCGATTGGTTACCTCTATAAGATGGGTACGAAGCAGAGCGAATATCGTAATTCGATTCTCTCGGTGGCTCCGCGATATATGTTTAATAATGGCGCACTGCGTGTTGAGGCGGGTGTGACGGTCGAGATCGACAACTGCACTTCGAATACTGCCACTGAGGCTCTGGGACACTATGCGGTGGGCTATGCGCTGCACTATATGGGCGAAAAGAGCAAGGGTGTGCACCTGTTCCCCTATCTGCGACTGAGCTACAACGACGGTGCTCTGTTCACTCCGTTTGTTGAGGCTGATGGCGGTCTGCAATCGTATGACCAGCAGTCGCTTGCGGAGCTGAATCCCTACATCGCTCCCGTCTATGATGCTCCCAATGCCAGCCTCTATACGATGCGTTTGGGTCTGATGGGTGCTACGCGCTCGAACAGCCTGACGTATAGCGTTTGGGCGGGTGCCGAAATCAACAATCGCGCCTTGTATCCCTTTATGTTGGGCTCGTTCTACTTCCCGATGATGGACAAGTTGGTGCGAATCAATTTCGGTGGCGAGCTGACGATGCGCCCCGTGCGTGGCTTGGAGGTGGCTCTCGATGCGCGCTATCACATTAATAAAATTGGCGAGAAAATCGACCAATTCGTAGGTATTGTGCCCGAGGGTGTCGCTGTCGATGGCAGCGAGCAGACGCCGAGCCTCTACCAGAATCTCGATGGCTATAATGGTGGTCGCAAGCCCCTGCCTGCGTTTGATGTCGATTTGAAGGTGCGATATACGGCTGCGAAGTTTATGATCGGAGCGAAATTTGGCGTTGTCGATTCGTACGACTGCTTGCAGATGGTGCCTTTCTCGGGTGCTGAATATCTGGGCTATTTCTATGAGAATGAGTGCCCTGCGCGCTTGGATCTGGGCGTCGAGGCAGAGTATAAGGTGGGCAAGCGACTCTCGATTTGGTTCGAGGCGAACAACCTGCTCAACCGTCGTTATTACACCTATCCGCTCTATCCGTCGGTTGGTATCAACTGCACCGCAGGAGTCAAATTGGTGTTCTAAGATCGAATGTTTGAAACAAAAGCCGCGCCCCGAATGGAGTGCGGCTTTTTCGTTGTTCTTGCAATCCAAGTTCGTGGGCTGGGGCGGTCGCCGAAGGCGAGCCCACAAACTTGACGATTTTGTTAAAATCGTACTTTTATTCAATCAATGTATGCTCAATCAGTATCTTCAAACCCATAGCGATGAGCACCAATCCGCCCGCCAGCTCGGCTTTTGACTTGTAGCGGCAGCCGAAGATGTTGCCGACGCGGATACCTGCCGCCGAGAGCAGGAAGGTGGTGATGCCGATCACGGCGGCTGCACCCCAGATCGAAACGCCCAGGAATGCCAGCGAAACGCCAACCGCCAGCGCATCGATGCTCGTGGCGATTGCCAGCAGCAACATTGTGCGCGCCGAGAAGTCGGGATTGATCTCACACGCCTCGTTCGAGCGCGATTCGCGGATCATATTTGTGCCAATCAGTCCGAGCAGAACGAATGCGATCCAATGGTCGATATTGGCCACAACGCTCGAAAAAGTCGAGCCGAGATAGTAACCGATGATGGGCATAAGCGCCTGAAAACCACCAAACCACACGCCTGCTTTGAGGTAGTGGTTGGGTAGTGCTCGCTGCACCGAGAGGCCTTTGCCGATAGCTACGGCGAAGGCGTCCATCGAAAGACCGATTGCGATTATGAGTAGTTCGGTGTGTGACACGTTTAGTAAGTTTTTGTGATGACAAATATAGCGATCCCTCGCGAGAAAACCAAAAATAATGGTTGCTCAAAAAATCTTGGCTAATGTGCAAAAACAAAAAAGGAGGTGCATCTCTGCATCTCCTTTCCTGCTCCTCAAGCAGGACTTGAACCTGCGACCCCCTGATTAACAGTCAGGTGCTCTAACCAACTGAGCTATTGAGGAATAATGAACCTTAAAACTACATTAACTTTTATGAAAAGTTATCTTTTGTTTTGCGAGTGCAAAGATACGCCAAATTTTATTACCTCCAAACATTTTCGCAAAAAAAATCACAATTATTTGCAAAAAAATGCGTTTTTCTTCTAAAAACCCTATATTTGTAGTGTTATTATAAAATAGGTATGGCATTTTCAACAAGAAATATGGCTCTGCGAATGGTCCTGACGGTGGTGGCGTGCTTTGCGGCATTGAGCGTTGCGGCGCAGTCGTCGTTGCGATTCACCCGTTCGGTCTATGATTTCGGCACGATCCGCGAGGCCGACGGCAAGGTGTCGTGTACGTTCGAGTATGTCAATCGCGGCAAGCAGCCTGTGGTGATCGATCAGGTGAATGTGTCGTGCGGCTGTACCACACCCGAATTTAGCCGTAAACCGATTATGGCGGGCGAGCGTGGCCAGATGACGGTGACGTTCGATCCGACGAATCGCGCGGGCGAATTTGCCAAGGAGATCACCGTTTTTACGGGTGGGCGTCGCTATCGCACCACGTTGCGCATTACGGGCAATGTCATCGCCCGCACCAAAACGGTCGAGGAGCTCTATCCGACGGCGGTGGGTGACTGCGGTTTGAGAATCGATGCACGTTCGTTGCCGTTTAATTATGTGACGCAGAGTGAGCGTAAAGTATTGTATATTAATTATGTAAATACATCGTCAAAGCCTCTGAACGTGCGTCTTGTGCAGACCACCGCAAGTGGTTTCCTGCGCCACGATTTTCCGCAGACAATCGCTGCGGGAGCTAAGGGGCGTGTGACGTTCAGCTACTCGGTGCCGCGTTCGTCGGGCTATTTTGGCGAGCTGACCGATGTTTTCGAGTTGCAGGTCGAGGGTTGCCAAAGTGATGTGCGAATCTCGACCAATGGCTATGCCGTCGAGCGATTCGAGATCCCGAATAACGAACTCGCTCCGAAGGCCGAGTTCGACCGCCAGCTGCTCAAATTTGAAGATGCAAAGAAGAGTGATAAACCCGTGAAAATCAACGTACAGCTGACCAATACGGGCCACGAGCCGCTCATCATTCGTTCGGTAGCGCCGAGCCACGAGGCGATCACTTCGTCGCTTGCGGCGGGAACGAAAGTCGAGCCGTCGAAGAGTGTGGTGATGAGCGTGCTGATCGACCCCTCGAAGCTGGATTATGGCCGTGCGATCGAACGTATCGTGTTGATAACCAACGATCCCGAGCGCCCGATGCGTCAGTTGCGAGTGACGGGAGTAATTAGATAAATAACAAAAAAACAGATAAACCACTATGTTTAAAATTCTCTATAAACGTGAGCTTGCCTCGGGAATTTGGGAGATGCGTATCGAAGCACCGCGTGTTGCACGTGCGGCTCTGCCCGGGCAGTTTGTGATTGTTCGTGCCGACGAGCACGGCGAGCGTGTGCCCCTCACGATTGCCGATTACGACCCCGAAGCAGGTTGGGTAACGATTGTGACTCAGGCAATTGGCGTTTCGACACGCAAGATTGTCGCTTTGGAAGAGGGCGAGTCGCTGGTCGATTTTGCGGGTCCGTTGGGTCGTCCGTCGGACTTCGTGAAGGAGCCGATCGAGGAGGTGCGTAAGCGTCGTTTCCTGTTTGTGGCAGGTGGCGTGGGCACGGCTCCGGTCTATCCGCAGGTTAAGTGGCTCTCGGAGCGAGGCGTTGAGTGTGAGGTGATTATCGGCGCAAAAACCAAAGATATGCTGATCTTTACCGAGCGTATGTCGGCTGTGGCGAAGGTGCACATTGCCACCGATGATGGCTCGGCGGGCTTCAAGGGTATGGTGACGGCTCTGATCCGCGAACTGATCGACGGTGGCGCGAAATATGACGAGGCGGTGGCTATCGGTCCGATGATTATGATGAAGTTTGTGACGCTCACCACGCGCGAGTACAACCTCAAAACTACGGTGAGCCTCAATGCGTTGATGGTCGATGGCACGGGTATGTGCGGTGCTTGCCGTGTGACGGTTGGTGGTCGCACTCGCTTTACGTGTGTCGATGGCCCCGAGTTTGACGCCTTTGAGGTCGATTTCGACGAGGCAATGCGCCGTCAGGGTATGTATCGCTCGTTGGAGGAGCGTGCCAATGCCATTGCTGCCGAGCGCGCCGCAGGACATAAGTGTCGCGTAGGTCTGGATAAATAACCCCAAAACGAACAAAACTATGGCAAATAAAATAGCGCGTGTGGCTTGCCGCGAGCAGGATCCGAAGGTACGCGCAACCAATTTTGAGGAGGTTTGCTACGGCTACAACCTCGAAGAGGCGCAGTTGGAGGCTTCGCGCTGTCTGAATTGTAAGAATCCGCGATGCGTGGCGCAATGTCCCGTATCGATCTCGATACCCGAATTTATCGGTCACGTTTTGAAGGGCGAGTTGCAGGCTGCGGCCGACACCATAGCGCGCGACAGCTCGCTGCCGAGTGTCTGCGGTCGTGTATGTCCGCAGGAATCGCAGTGCGAGGGTGCGTGTATCTTAGGCATTAAGGGTGAGCCGGTTGCGATCGGCAAACTCGAGCGATTTGTGGGCGATTGGAAGATCGAAAACGGTCGTAAAGAGGAGCAGCGTCCCGAGCCGAATGGTCATCGCGTGGCAATTATCGGTAGTGGCCCTGCGGGCTTGGCTTGCGCGGGCGATTTGGCTAAGTTGGGCTACGAGGTGCGTGTTTTTGAGGCTCTGCATAAGGTGGGCGGTGTGCTGGTCTATGGCATTCCCGAATTCCGCCTGCCCAAGGAGCGTATCGTGGCGCGCGAGATCGACTCGTTGCGTCGCTTGGGCGTTGTGTTCGAAACCGATACTATCGCAGGTCGCACTCTGACGGTCGATTCGTTGCTCGATGAGGAGGGCTACGATGCGGTCTTTATCGGCTCGGGTGCGGGTCTGCCGCGCTTTATGGGTATCGAGGGCGAGAACCTGAATGGTGTGGTGTCGGCTAACGAGTTCCTGACACGCACAAATCTGATGCACGCCTACGATGAGGAGTACGATACGCCGATCTATGCGGGTCGCCGTGCGGTGGTTGTTGGTGGCGGAAATGTGGCAATGGACGCAGTGCGCACCGCTAAACGTCTGGGTGCCGAGGCGACGATTGTCTATCGTCGTTCGGAGGTCGAACTGCCCGCACGTGTCGAGGAGGTCCACCACGCCAAAGAGGAGGGCATCGAGTTCCGTATGCTGACCAATCCGATCGAGGTGCTCGGTACGGATAAGGGTTGGGTACGTGCCATTCGTTGCGTCGAGATGGAGCTTGGCGAGCCCGATGAGTCGGGACGTCGTTCGCCTGTGGTGAAGGCAGGCTCGGAGTTCGAGATCGAGTGCGATGTGGTGATTATGGCGCTCGGAACCTCACCCAATCCGCTGATTGCCGCTACGACCGATGGCCTCGAAACCAACCGTCGTGGTTGCATTGTGGCTGATGATGAGGGTCGTACCTCGCGCGAAGGTGTCTTTGCGGGTGGCGATATCGTTACGGGAGCAGCGACCGTGATTTTGGCTATGGGAGCAGGTCGCCGTGCCGCCAAAGCGATCGATGAGTATGTGAGAGCGAAGAATGTATAGAATGGAAGTAGTTACACCCACTCAACCAACACAACGCCAAGTGAACATAGAGCTATTGCGAGTAATAGCTATGTTTATGGTCGTCGTATTGCATTGTAATGCGTTTGGAGAGAATATGCAACAGACTGATCTGCTGACACTAAATTGGTTTGGGGTATATTTCTTGGAGTTTTTGTCAATAGTTGCAGTAAATTGCTATGTATTGATAAGTGGTTATTTTTTAATAACTTCTGAATTTAGGTGGCGAAAACTTTTTACAATTTGGCTTCAGATATTATTCTACTCGATTTCATTTTATTGTATCATAGGCCCGATATATGGTTGGGGATCAATGTTTACCCTAATATATTCAGTATTTCCGGTAGCTTCAAAAAGTTATTGGTTTGCAACAACATATATTGTGTTATATATTTTATCCCCGTTTTTAAATGTTGCGATTCGATCAATGTCTAAAAGTCAATTGCAGTGTTGTATATTGGTATTATTGACAACGTTTAGCTTATGGCCTAGTATTTTTTCTTTCGTAACAACTCTTGATCCGACTAATGGCTATGGTATAATCTGGTTTGTGACGCTATATTTTGTGGCAGCATATATGCGGATCTATCAGCCGTTTAAGAGTGTGCGTAAGAAATATTATCTATTAGTTTATATCTTGATAATATTACTTGCTATTTTATGTTTAGTTGTCGCTCAAATAGTGTCATTTCCTTGGATTCTAGCATTTCAACGATATAATGGTTTGGGAACTTTTATGGCATCAATATCGTTATTTGCATATTTCTCATTGTTAGATTTGTCTCATACAAAGTATAATAATGCTATTGTTAAATTGTCCAGTCTGACCTTTGGTGTATATCTCATTCATGAAAATTTCTTGATCAGAGAGCATTTGTATACAGATTGGCTGAATATGCCATCTTACGTGAATACACAGTACCAAGTTTTATATATAATAACTTGTGCTTTGGGTATATATATTATATCGTCGTTAATAGAATATTTAAGACAAAAATTATTCTTAATATTAAGAATAGATATATTGATGCAGAAGTTGGATACCTGTATTACTAAACATATTTCGAAGTTCAAAGCATATTTATAATAATAAAGGCCGCATAGCGGCCTTTATTATTTAATACAACTCAATATACTCGTACGTATTTCCGACCAGCGAGAGGTAGCGTTCGAACTCCTCGCGCGAGATGACCACCGTGGCGCGGTTGTCGTTGGGGTGGAAACTGAGCGAGGGGCGGTTGAGCAGATTGCGGTCGAGGAACAGATGCACGTGGTGCTCCTCGTCGTTGATCAGTCCGAAGGGCGACACCGACCCGGGCAGCAGACCCAAATAGCGCTCCATACGTTGCTGCGATGCAAACGAGAGCTTGCCTTGGTGCAGGCGTTGTTCGAGGTCGTGAATGGCCATATTCTGCGAGCTGTCGAAGCAGACCAGATAGTGGCGGTTGCCCTTATGGTTGCGGAAAAAGAGATTCTTGCAATGTGTCGAGCCATCGGCACGCCAATGCTCGCGAGCTATTTCGATCGTGGGGGCCTCGGGGTGTTCGTACCACTCGTAACGGATCGAGTGGGCGTCGAGGTAGTCGAAAACTTTCTGTCGTCGTTCCATTTGTTTGAGTTCTGATTTTTTTCGAGGTACAAAGTTAGCGCAAAGTTCGTATATTTGCGCAAGAAAACGAGCAAAACCGATGGCAAAAATCAATAAAACAAATGCGGCCCGATTGTTGGATCGCGCGAAAATAGCCTACGAGCTGGTGCCCTATGTGGTCGATGAGGAACACCTCGACGCCTGCCACGTAGCGGAGCAGTTGGGTGAGCCTATCGAGCAGGTATTCAAGACGTTGGTGCTGCGTGGCGACCGCACGGGGATCTTCGTCTGCGTCATTGCGGGCAACTGCGAGGTCGATCTCAAAGCGGCGGCGCGCGTGTCGGGCAACAAGAGTGCCGAGATGATCCACGTGCGCGAACTGCTCTCGACGACGGGATATATACGTGGTGGCTGTTCGCCAATCGGAATGAAAAAGCCTTTTCCGACCTTCATCGATCGTAGTTGTTTGGCGCACGACCGTATCTATATCAGTGCGGGTGTGCGCGGGTTGCAGATCGCCATTGCGCCACGCGAGTTGATCGAGTTTGTGGGTGCGACGGAGGCCGATCTGACGGCATAGTGAGCGATCGGAAGGCGGGCACGAAAATTGAATAGCATACATACCGAGGTGAGCGTGGAGCTTGCTTCGGTAATTTTTTTGTGCTCTATGATTAGTAAATTTCGTGTGATGATGTTGCTCTTCGGGGTGGTGCTGACAGGGTGCCGTGATGGTCTGCCCAATGCCCTGCCCGAACGTCGTGTGAAGGTGCAAACGGTTGAGCGTCTGTATTTTATTGATAAAGATTTCGCGGGAATGTCCACGGCCGACAACTCCACCAATTTGGCATTCAAGGTGGGTGGCTTGGTCGAGCGAATCGATATCAGCGAGGGGCGACTGATCCCTGCGGGTTATGTCATTGCGCAGCTCGATCCCAAGGAGTTCGAGCGACAGCGCGATGCGGCGCGCTCGGCCTTCGAAACGGCTCGGTCGCAATACGAGCGTGCGCAGCGACTGCTTGAACGTCAGGCGATTTCGCGTGCTGAGTATGAGGTTGCGCAGACGCAGTTTGTGCAGGCGCGCTCGGAGTATGAGGATGCGTCTGATGTGCTTGCTCAGACCAAACTTCGTGCGCCGTTTGCGGGGATTATCGAGCGTCAGTTTGTCGATACCTATCAGCGTGTCAGTGCAGGGCAGAGCATTGTGCGATTGGTCGATCCGCGCACCCGAAGTGTTAAATTCACAATGCCCGAAAGCGGACTTAATCTGCTGAGCGATACCACATTGCATTTTACGGTCGAATTCGACAATTATCCCGGAGTGCAGTTCCCTGCCTATTTGAAGGAGTATGTCGAAACGTCGTCCGATGCGTCGGGATTTCCCGTTTCGCTGGGGTTGCGCGAGCCGTTGCCTGCGGGTCGATACGATATCACACCCGGTATGTCGTGCACCGTAACGATGCAGATCGATCAGTCGCCCACGACGAGTGAGGTGTCGGTGCCGCTGAGTGCGATCTATGCTCCCACGTCGGGCGGTACGTTCGTGTGGGTGGTGCGCAATGGCGCGGTGCACCTGCAACCGATCGAGCTGGGGGAGATTTTCGGTCGCAACCGAGTGGTGGTTGAGCGAGGTCTGACGGGCGGCGAGCAGGTGGTCACGGCAGGTGTCTATCGCTTGCAGGATAATGAACGAGTGATTGTAATTCAATAGGTTATGGCTATGAATTTGACCGAATACTCGCTCCGTCGGCCACGTGTGGTGTGGTTTGTGATGGCCGTAATGCTCATCGGTGGGGTGTATGCCTTTACGCGCTTGGGCAAGAAGGAGGACGCACCGTTTGTGATCAAGAGTGCGGTGTTGATGACCCGTTACGATGGTGCCTCGCCTGAGGAGGTCGAACGGCTTGTGACTGAGCCGATTGAGCGCGAGATACAGACAATGCGATCGATCCATAAAATCACCTCGGAGTCCTACTATGGGCTGTCGCGTATCGTGGTCGAATTGTCGCCTGCGACGCCTGCCGCGCGTATGCCACAGATGTGGGACGAACTGCGTCGCAAGGTGCAAAACGTTCAGAATGAGCTGCCTGAGGGTGCATCGGCAATCACGGTGGCTGACGATTTTGGCGATCTGTATGGCATCTATTATGGTTTGAAGGGCGACGAAGGAATTGACAATGAGGAGCTTCGCGCGTGGGCGCAGGAGATCAAACGTCGCGTGGTGACGCTCGACGGCGTGCAGAAAGTTGTGCTCTATGGCGAACAGCAACCCGTTGTGAATGTGTACGTTTCGATGGCGCGATTGAGCAATTTTTCGATCCGCCCCGAGAGTATCATTGCGGCGATGAGCGGCCAGAATCGGGTGGTCGATAGTGGTGAAAAGCTTGCGGGCGAGATGCAGATCCGAATACTCGAAACGGGTACCTATCGCACGCTCGATGATATTGCAAATCAGCTGCTTACCTCGTCCGAAGGCAAGCAATTCCGCTTGGGTGATGTGGCGCGTATCGAGCGCGAGGAGGTTGAGCCACCCACGTCGATAATGCGTATTGACGGCTCTCGTGCGATTGGTATCGGCATTGCGACCGACCCTGCGCGCGATGTGGTGCGGAGTGGTCGCGCGGTGGCTGAGCAACTGCGGCAACTCTCCTCGCAAATGCCGCTCGGAATGGAGATCGTGACGCTCTATCCCGAAGATGAGATTGCGCGTGAGGCTAACAACCAATTTATAATCAATCTTTTAGAGTCGGTTGCAATTGTCGTGGCGGTCATTATGCTGGTGATGGGTTTGCGTCAGGGAGTGGTGATTGGCTCGTCGTTGCTGTTGGCGATTGGTGGTACGATGCTGATTATGCTCGTGGTGGGCGAGGGGTTGAATCGCACCTCGTTGGCGGGATTTATCATTGCGATGGGAATGTTGGTCGATAATGCGATCGTGGTGGTCGATAACGCCCGCCGTGCGATTGCCCGCGGAATGAAACCTGCCGCGGCATTGACCGAAGGAGCGTCGCGTCCGAAGTGGAACTTGCTGGGAGCCACGCTGATAGCTATCTGTTCGTTCCTCCCGTTGCAGTTGGCGGCGTCGGCTGTTGCCGAGATGGTCAAACCGCTGTTTGTGGTTGTGGCCTGTTCGCTCTTGTTGAGTTGGGTGCTTGCCCTCACCCAGACGCCACTGCTCGGCATCGCACTGATTTCTCCCGCGTCGAGCCCGTCCGAGGGTGAGCGACAAAAGCGTATCTTACAGCGATTTACGCAGATATTGGAGTGGCTTTTGTGTCATCGTGCGCTGACGGTCGTGACGGTTGTGGTGCTGTTCGTTGGGTCGTTGGTGGCGATGCGAGCAATGCCTCAGAACTTCTTTCCGTCGCTCGACAAACCCTATTTTCGTGCCGATTGCTATCTGCCCGATGGCTTTAATATTCGCGCGACGGCCACGCAGGTCGATTCGATGTGTGCGTGGTTGCAGCGCCAACCCTCGGTGCGACGTGTGTCGGCAACCGTCGGTTCGACCCCTCCGCGCTACTATCTGGCGAGTTCGTCGGTCGGCCCGCGCGATAATTTTGCCAATATTCTGGTCGAACTTTCGACGTCGGATTCGACTGCGGCGGTCGAAGAGCGATTCTATCAATATGTGCTTGAAAATCAACCTGATGTTTGGTTGCGTTCGTCGCTTTTTAAGCTCTCGCCTGCCACCGAAAGTGCCATCGAATTCGGCTTCGTGGGTAACAATATCGACACGCTGACTCGGCTGACCGAGCAGGCTATGGCGATTATGCGCCAAGATAGCGGTGCGACCTCGATTCGCAATAGCTGGGGTAATCGTGTGCCTACGTGGTTGCCTGTCTATTCGCAGATGACCGGTCAGCGAATCCGCGTCACGCGCGAGCAGTTGGCGCGAAGCCTGACCCTCGCGACGTCGGGATATGAGCTTGGTGTTTTTCGCGAGGACGATCGTCGTGTGCCGATTGTTTTGAAAGATGAAAATATTGATAATTACAACCTTACGAATATGCAGGTGTTGCCCGTGTTCAACCCCAATGGGCGAGTTTATCCGTTGGAACAGGCGGTCGAGGAGTTCGATTTCGACTATCGTCTGGGGGTGATCAAGCGCTTCAATCGTGAGCGTGTGATGAAGGCTCAGTGCGAGCCGCTGCGTGGGCAGAATAGTCGGCAACTTTTCGACCGTCTGCGCGAGCGAATCGAGCGCGAAGTGGCTCTGCCTGAGGGGTATGAGATGCGCATTTTCGGTGAGCAGGAGTCGCAGAGCGAGTCGAATGCAGCATTGGCGGCCAATATGCCGTTGGCTATGTTGCTGATTTTCTTTATTTTGTTGCTGCTTTTTGGGGATTTCCGTCGTCCCATAGTGATTCTGCTGATGTTGCCCCTGATCTTTGTCGGTGTGGTGGTGGGATTGGCCGTCACGGGGCGAATGTTCGACTTTTTTGCGCTGCTCGGTCTGCTTGGTCTGGTGGGAATGAATATCAAAAATGCAGTCGTGTTGGTCGATCAGATTAATATCGAAACTCGCTCAGGGATTGATACTTACGAGGCTTTGGTGCGTGCTGCACGATCGCGCGTGGTGCCCGTTGTGCTGGCGTCGGTGACCACGATTCTCGGTATGTTGCCGTTGCTCTTCGACGCGATGTTCGGAGGTATGGCAGCGACGATTATGGGCGGACTGCTGATGGCCACGTTGCTCACGATATTTTTTCTGCCGGTCTGCTATTCCATCTTTTTCAAAATCCGAAAATTATGAGAAGGTTGTTGGTTATATTACTGATTTTCAGTCCGTTTATTGCCGGCGCGCAAACTCGGATTTCGATTGCGGATTATCGCCGTGCGGTGGTCGATTATAGCCATACGTTGCGCATTGCACGTGCGGCAACGCTTGCGGCCGAGGAGCAGGCGGCATTGAGCCATACGGGGCTGTTGCCCAAACTTGACGCGGCGGGGCGATTCGATGTTGCACTGCGCCAACATATTGGTGTTAAGCCCTTTGCGTTTTCGGTGCAACCGCTTGTTGTGCAGACTATCTATGCGGGAGGGGCACGTCGTACGACCTACGAACGCGACCGTGTGGGTGCCGATGCGGCTCTGTGTGACGAGGCTTTTACGCAGTATGAGGTTGCCTATGCGGCCGACGACGCCTATTGGAATTTGGCGGCGGCACGCGACCGACTGCGCATTACGGAGCAATATGTTGCGATTATTCGCTCGCTCAAACGGGTTGTCGATGCGCGATTCGAGAATGGTTACATCTCGCGGAGCGATGTGCTGATGACCGACACGCGATTGAGTGAAGCAGAGTATGGGTTGGTGGCTGCCGAGCAGGCGTATCAGGTTGCTCTGCACAACTTTAACGTGTTGATGGGAGTCGAGCAGGCCGCGGGATACGTGCCAGCCGATAGTGTGATGATGGCGGTCGATCTGCCCGTGCGAATGGTGCTCGATGAGATCCTCGACCGTCGAGGCGACTACCTTGCCTCGCAGTTGCGTGTCGATCAGTCGCTGTTGGGGGTGCGATTGGCGCGCTCGGCCTACCTGCCACAGATTTCGGCAGGGCTCGGGGCGGTGTGGCAGACGCGATCGCCAAACACCCAATGGCATACCACGATTGACGGTTCGGTGAGTCTGTCGGTCGATGTGCCGATATTTCATTGGGGTGCGCGTCGTCGCTCCGAAGCCATTGCACGTCAGCAACTTGTGGCGCGTGAGAGCCAACATTCGCAGCTGCGTGACCAGATCATACGCGACGAAACCGATGCGTGGTCGTCGATCGAGAACAGCCTTTCGCAGTCGCTCGCCTCGCGTCGAAATCTGGATATCGCGCGCGAGAATCTCGATTTGAGTACCTACTCTTATAACGAGGGACAGATAACGATTCTCGATGTGCTGTCGGCGCAGTTGTCGTGGTTGCAGGTCTATGAGAATGCGTTGGAGGCGGCTTTGAATCTCCACCTCTCGGTTGCGGATTATCGCCGTGTGACCTCGTCGGAATAGAAAAATGCCCGCTGATGAGGCGGGCATTTCTTATTGTGTGATCGCTTTCAGTCGATCGACAATCCGTTCGGGAGCGATGCGCATACAGCGGTAATCGCCATATTGACAGGGTTTTTCGCCATAGACCGAGCAGGGTCGGCAGGGTAGATCGAGTTGTACCTGATTCGAAGGGTCGCTGCCCCAGCCATAGAATCCCGTAGCGGGGTGAGTTGCGCCCCAGACCGATACGGTCGGCGTGCCAACGAGCGAGGCCATATGCATTGCCGACGAATCCATCGAAACCATCGCGTCGAGATTTGCCATCAGGTCGATCTCCTCGTCCAGACGAATACGTCCGAAGACTGCCGTCACGTTCTTGTGGCGGAGCTCCATCGCGCCGGCAAATTCGCGCTCGGCACCTCCTCCCGAGAAGATAAACACGCGGTCGAACTCCTCGGCGGCCTGCTCGACCAGCTGCTCGCGCAGAGGCGAGGGGTAGGTCTTGCCCTCCTGCTTCGAGAAGGGTGCAATGCCGATCCAACGACCTGCGCTGCGCTCGCCAAAGGGTGCGGGCAGCGTGCGTTGGTGGCGCACAATGCTCGGTAGATCAATCGGATAGCCCACGCGCGCAAGCACATCGGCATAGCGTTCGACGCTGTGGCGCAGTGGTGTGAGATCTTTGTCTGTGGGGCGTGTAGCGCGCTGTTTGAGGGCCTTCTCCTTGTCGATGATTGCCACTCGGCAACCACGCAGTCGCAACAACGTGCGCAGCAATTTGGTGCGCAGAACATCGTGCAGGTCAGCCACGTGCGTAACGCCACTTGCTGCCGCCTCGGCTGCCAATGCGCAGACGCGCTTAAAGCCTTTCTCGCCATTCGCCCCTTCGAGCGTCAGGAAGTCGATACGCTCCACATCGCGGAAAAAGGGCACCCAGCCACGGCGCGTGAGCACCGTAATGGCCACATCGGGATAGGCGCGACGCAGTGCGGCAACGGCGTGTACCGTCATTGCTACGTCGCCCATTGCCGAGAGGCGCACGATGAGTATTCTATCGCTTTTGTGCATAGAGTACGGGGTTGAGTGCGGGGTCGTTGTACATCTTCATCTGGCGATAGACCTTCATATACTTACGACCAGCCTCAATATCCTCGATCAGCTCCTCGATAGCGGTCGAGAGATCGGCCTGCTGCTGAATGAGGATGTCGAGTTTCGACTGACAAGCTGCGCGGTGCTCCTCGTCAACGTCGTCGCGCTCGACCTCGGCACGCATATGGTAGATTTTGAGTGCGAGGATCGACAGACGGTCGATAGCCCAAGCGGGGGTCTCGGTGTTGATTCGGGCGTCTGCTGCGGGAACGATATCCTTATATTTGTTGAGCAGATACGAGTCGATATACTCCACCATATCGCAACGCACCTGATTCGAGTGGTCGATACGGCGTTTGAGGTTCAGAGCGTCAACGGGATCGATGTGGGGGTCGCGAATGATATCCTCGAAGTGCCACTGCACGGTGTCGATCCAATTTTTGAGGTAGAGCAGATGTTCGAGCGTGCCCTCCTCATAGGGATTTTGAATCGGTGTATCTACGTTGTCGTAGCGGTGGTAGTCGTCGATTGCGCGACAGAAAATTTTGTTGGCCTGTTCAGTCAGCATATATCTATTTGATTTTTAATTGATATTCTCAGAAATTGGTTACTCCTTCATAATTAAGACGCAAAAATACATATAAATGTTGCACGAGAGGTCAAAAAAAGTTAAAAAAAGTAAAATATTCGCTGTTTCGCCTCGCAGAGTGCAAGAAATGTGCAAACTTTCATTAACTTTGCGCTTTATGATTCATCGAATTAACACTATGAAGATCAATATTCGCACCGTCGCGCTCACCTTTGTGGCAATGGTTTTATGGTCGGTTGCTGCGTCGCAGAGCCGTGTCAAATATACCACCGAGGAGTACATTGCGCGTTGGAGCAAAACCGCTGTCGAGCACCAGGAGAAGTATGGTATCCCGGCCAGCATTACCCTTGCGCAGGGTATTCTCGAATCGAATAATGGCAATGGCCGTTTGGCGGTCGAGGCCAACAACCACTTCGGTATCAAGTGTAAGAAGAGTTGGACGGGCGCAACCATCAGCCACGACGATGATGCTAAGGGCGAATGTTTCCGTAAGTATCATTCGGCTGAGGAGTCGTTTGAGGACCACGCGAATTACATTGATACTCAGCCGCGTTACGACTCGCTGTTTCGCCACTCCGAGACCGACTATGTGGCTTGGGCGCGCGGTTTGAAGGCGGCAGGCTATGCCACCGATCCGCAGTATGCCGAGAAGCTGATCCGCATTATCGAGGAGAACAAACTCTATCTCTACGACCGTGGTGGCAATGCTCTCGATGAGCGCGTGGCCGAGGTGGAGAAGGTCGAGCAGGAGGTTGTGGTGGAGCAGCCCGCTGCGCCTGTGAACGATGCGAAAGTGGTTGATATTGACAACTATACCGTGACGGTCAATCCCCATCACGGCTATGCTGTGCAGGTGGTCAATGGCGTCGAGTATGTCGAGGCTAAGCAAGGCGATTCATATACGAAAATCGCTGCGCTGTTCGATCTGCCCATCAAGAAGATCTACAAGTTCAACGATATTGCCGAGGGTGCAACGCTGGAAGAGGGCGAGCGCGTATTCGTGCAGCGCAAGCAGAAGCAATATATCGGAGCGGATCTCTACCATACTGCCGGTGCGGGCGAATCGTTGCGCGCGGTGGCTCAGCGCTATGGCATTCGATTGGCGAAGTTGGCTACGCTCAACCGCCTGCCGAGCGATGCGGCACTGCACGAGGGTCAGCACATCAAGCTGCGCTAAACGGGGCGGTGCGACAAGGTTAAGTACATCATTTTTAATTATATATGGATAACGACACAATGGGTCATAGATCGGAGATTCTTGCGACCCTGATCAAAAAATCAAATCTGAAACAGAGGGTGTATGACAACACCTTCACGGCGTTCAACCTGCTCAAAGAGTGCCTGCACGAGATGAATGCCGAATTCGACGACGAGCTCGAAGGTAAGCTCGACAGACGTGTGCGAATCGACTATCGCGACCGCGGTAAGTTCGAGGCGCAGATTCAAATCGCAGGCGAAATGGTGATCTTCACGATGCACACCAACGTGTTCGATTTCGACGCATCGCACCCGGTGCTGGGTACCGACTATGTGGCCGAAAATCGTGATCGCAGCTACTGTGGCGTGGTCAATATCTACAACTTCCTGGCCGATTCGTTCCGCTACAACCGCAACGAGGACGAGGGTTATCTGATTGGACGTCTGTTTATTAACGCTGAGGGTGCATTCTTTGTCGAGGGTCGTATGAAGACTCCTTACTCGTATCGCAACTTTGGCGTGGAGCGTATCGACCGCGAGTCGATTATCTCGGTGTTGGAGTCGGCAATCGAGTTTGCGTTCGACTTCGACCTGCTTGTGCCGCCTTATAGCAGCGTGAGCCGTGCTACGGTCGATCAGTTCAATACCAAGATGGAGAATTCGAAGTTCCGCACAGGCAAGCGTCTGGGCGTGGAGTTCGAGGACGGCGAGTAAAAACACACGTTTATGACATATTGACGACTGCTCGGAGCGATTCGGACAGTCGTTTTTTGTGGCGGGGTGTTGTTGATTCGCCGAAAAAACTGTAACTTTGAACTATCGGGCTGGCGTCTAATATATAAATTAGGTGCGAAATTTGCCGAATAACCCAACCAAAACGACCATAACTATGTATAGCAACGATCCACGTACGGTCATAACGCTCGATGCGGGCGGAACCAATTTCGTCTTTGGCGCAATTCGTGCCAATCAATTTGTCACTGAGCCGGTTACACTGCCCTCTAATGCTCACGATCTGGACCTCTGTATGCAGACCATTGTCGAGGGTTTCGAGCGCGTAATGGCGCAACTCGACGAGCCTGCGGTGGCGATCAGTTTTGCCTTTCCCGGTCCGGCGGACTACCCGCGTGGCATTATCGGTGGCGGATTTTTGCCTACGTTCCCTTGTCTGAGCGAGGGTGTGGCGCTGGGAGATTTTCTGAGCGAGCGATTTGGTCTGCCCGTGTGGATCAACAATGACGCCGATCTGTTTGCTTATGGCGAGGCGCTGGCGGGTGCGCTGCCCGAGGTGAACGCACGTCTGGCTGCGGCCGGAAGTGCTAAACGATTCCATAACCTGCTGGGTTTCACGTGGGGTACGGGTTTCGGATTCGGTATGTCGGTCGATCGACGTATGCACGTGGGCGATAACTCGTGTGTTGAGATCTACTGCCTGCGCAACCGTATCTATCCCGATGCGATTGTCGAGGATAGTGTGTCGATTCGTGCCGTGCAACGTGTCTATGGTGAGCTGTCGGGCGTGACGGATCACGGCCTGACCCCGAAGGAGATATGCGAAATTGCGGAGGGTACGCGCGAGGGTGATCGTGCGGCGGCTATTGGCTCGTTTGCCGAGTTTGGCCGAGCTACGGGCGATGCCTTTGCATCGGTTGCCTCGCTGCTTGACGGTCTGATTGTCGTGGGTGGCGGATTGACGGGCGCACGCAAATATATTATGCCGTCGGTGCTGGCCGAAATGCGATCGACACTCTCGCAACTCACTGAGGGTGAGCGCACGGCACGTATGCCCGTTGCTGTGTATGAACTCGATGATGAGGCTCAGTTCGAGCGTTTTGCGCGTGGTCAGCAGTGCGAGTTGAAGGTCTATGGCAGCGACCGAACGGTCAGCTACGATCCCGAGAAACGTATTGGTATCGTCTTCTCGAAGCTGGGTGCGAGCCGTGCCGTCTCGCTCGGAGCTTACGCCTTTGCGCTCAATGAGTTAGATTCACGAAAATAGGGTAGTCTGCTGCCAGACGGCATTCAGTAAAATCCAGAAAAGAAATCGAAGGAACGCCCCCACGAGGGCGATCAGTGCGGTTGCGCGCGGACGAGTTTTGTAGAGTCCGAGTGCGACCATAATCACTATGCCCACAATCGGAGCCCAATAGACAGCCGCAAGCCAAATGCCGTAGCGGTCGATACGCTGGCGTTGGCGTTCGATGGTTTCGGGCTTGATTTTGAAGTATTTATCGAGCCATTCCCACTTGGCATACCAACCCAACACATACGAAGTCATCGCGCCCAGCCAATTGCCCAGCGTTGCTACGATCAGACAGGCTATCGGGCTACCTCCTGCGGCGAGCAGCCCGACCAGCAGCACGTCCGACGAGAGCGGTAGAACCGTACCCGCGACGAATGTCCCGATGAACAATCCGATGTATCCTAAGTCGATCAGCCAATCCATTGCGTTTGCACTATATATTTTTATAATGCAAATATCGTAATTTGCTGCGTGAATTGCAAATCGCCATACTCTGCTCACAAAAAAAGCGATCCCCGCCCGAAGGCGAGGACCGCAAATGTCAGTATGTTTCAATCAACTACTACCAGCCGGGGTTCTGACCCAAGTTGGGGTTGATCAAAGTGATACCGCTGGGCAGAGGATCCAAGTAGTTCTTGGTCTCGTCGAATACGCGGTTACGATCGGGGTGGAATGCCGAGATGTACTTCTGGTCACCAATGGTTCTCCAGTAGTCGCCAGCCTTGTCTGCGCCATCACCTACGATGTCGTCCCAAGTCTTGTCTGCGTGCAGACCTTCCCAGTCATAAACATTCTTAGTATAGTCGTAGTATGCACGAACAGCTGCCTCGCTAACGCCAACGATACCGCTGGGGTTCTTCGCGAAATCGAGCTGAGCACCCATCTTCCAACGACGCAGGTCATCGGTACGGAAACCGTCGCAGATGAGCTCGTTACGACGCTCACGACGAACCTCCCAGATGAGCTCGTTCACACCGTAGATATTCTTGGGATCCTTGGTGATTACGGTGCCATTAACCGATACAGTGGTACCTGCTACGGTCAATGCGGGGATCTTACCGTGCTGGGTACGGAGCAGGTTGATCGACTTGTCAGCGTCAGCCTGAGTCATCGAACCCATCTCAGCGCAAGCCTCAGCATAGTTCAACAGAACCTCCGAGTACATAAATACGGGACCGTCGGTATCGTTGTAGGGAGCCAAGTTGTTAGCCGAAGCGTTGATATAATCCGACCAGCTAACGAACTTAGTCAACCAGTAACCGGTAGTCGAGTTGATACCGCTTCTCCACGAGTAGGTATCCAACATTACAACCGAGTCGCAAACGTTGTGAGCCAGACGAGCGTCACGGCCAGCGATTGCCGACTGAACGGTCGAATCGTCGAAACCAGCCTCACTTACGTGGATAGGCAGACCGTCAGCGTTGCA
>JAZOPR010000009.1:0-282761 GCA_045655685.1 Alistipes sp. | reverse complement strand
TGCAACGCTGACGGTCTGCCTATCCACGTAAGTGAGGCTGGTTTCGACGATTCGACCGTTCAGTCGGCAATCGCTGGCCGTGACGCTCGTCTGGCTCACAACGTTTGCGACTCGGTTGTAATGTTGGATACCTACTCGTGGTTGAAGGGTATCAACTCGACTACTGGTTACTGGTTGACCAAGTTCGTTGTTAAGGACTACGTTCTCAACGGCGGTGCTAACGAGTTGGCTCCCTACAATGACACTGACGGTCCCGTATTTATGTACTCGGAGGTTCTGTTGAACTATGCTGAGGCTTGCGCTGAGATGGGTTCGATGACTCAGGCTGACGCTGACAAGTCGATCAACGAGTTGCGTACTAAGCACGGTAAGATCCCCGCATTGACCGTTTCGGGTGCAACTGTTTCGGTTAACGGTACTGTAATCACCACTGACCCCAAGAACATCTACGGTGTAACTGATCTGGTTTGGGAGGTTCGTCGTGAGCGTCGTAACGAGCTCATCTGCGACGGTTTCCGTACCGATGACTTGAAGCGCTGGAAGATGGGTGCTCAGCTCGACTTCTCGAAGAACCCCAGCGGTATCGTAGGTGTTAGCGAGGCAGCTGTTCAGGCTTACTACGACTATACCAAGAACGTTTATGACTGGAACGGTCTGCACGATGGTAAGGAGTGGGCTGACATCGAGGGCGACTACTGGAGAACCATTGGTGACCAGAAGTACATCTCGGCTTTCCACCCCGATCGTAACCGCGTATTCGACGAGACCAAGAACTACTTGGATCCTCTGCCCAGCGGTGTTACTTTGATCAACCCCAACTTGGGTCAGAACCCCGGCTGGTAGTAGTTGATTGAAACATACTGACATTTGCGGTCCTCGCCTTCGGGCGGGGATCGCTTTTTTTGTACCGAGCCGTGGTGGCGCGAGAATTTTTATCGGGCTATTTGTGGAATGAAAGTTTTGAATTTAAGAAAAAATTGCTATATTTGTTGCGGTTCGTGCGCCTGTATTTTTTCGCAAATGGCGATAAATATGGGGCAGAGGTGACTCTGGGCGCGATTTGAGATGTTAAAGCCGAAAAAACGCAACAAAGATAGATATGATGACGGGTTATATTTCCCAGATTATCGGCCCTGTGGTCGATGTTCATTTTCCGACTGACGAGCAAAAACGCGAATTGCCCGCAATTCACGAGGCTTTGAAGGTCAAACGTGACGGAGCTACCGACCTTATTATCGAGGTGCAGCAGCACGTTGGCGAGCGTACGGTGCGTACCGTAGCGATGGATTCGACCGACGGACTGCGCCGAGGTATGGTTGTCGAGGCTTTCGGCACGCCCATTTCGATGCCCACAGGCGACCAGATCAAGGGTCGTTTGATGAACGTAACGGGAATGGAGATTGACGGTATGCGCGCGCTCGATCGCGATGGCGCGACCTCGATTCATCGCGAGCCGCCCAAGTTCTCGGAACTGGCAACCTCGCAGGAGGTGCTCTATACGGGTATCAAGGTGATTGACCTTTTGGAGCCTTACGTCAAGGGTGGTAAGATCGGTCTGTTCGGTGGAGCAGGTGTCGGTAAGACGGTGCTCATCATGGAGCTGATCAACAACATCGCCAAGGGACACAACGGTTATTCGGTCTTTGCGGGCGTTGGTGAGCGTACGCGCGAGGGTAACGACCTGTTGCGCGAGATGATCGAGTCGGGCGTAATCCGTTATGGCGAGGAGTTCCGCAAGAGTATGGAGGAGGGTCATTGGGATCTTTCGAAGATCGACTATGAGGAGCTGGCTAAGTCGCAGGCTACGTTGGTCTTTGGCCAGATGAATGAGCCGCCGGGAGCACGTCGTTCGGTTGCGTTGTCGGGCTTGACCGTCGCGGAGTCGTTCCGTGATGGCGGTGCCGAGGGCGAAAAACGAGATATATTGTTCTTTATCGATAATATTTTCCGATTTACTCAGGCCGGTTCGGAGGTTTCGGCACTGTTGGGTCGTATGCCTTCGGCGGTGGGTTATCAGCCGACGCTGGCAACCGAAATGGGTCAGATGCAGGAGCGAATCACCTCGACCAAGAGTGGTTCGATCACCTCGGTGCAGGCGGTCTATGTGCCGGCTGACGACTTGACCGACCCCGCACCCGCAACAACCTTCTCGCACCTCGATGCAACGACCGTTTTGAGCCGTAAGATTGCCGAGCTGGGTATCTATCCTGCGGTTGATCCGTTGGAGTCGACTTCGCGTATTCTCGACCCGAATATCGTGGGTGAGGAGCACTACCAGACGGCTCAGCGTGTGAAGCAGATCTTGCAGCGTAATAAGGAGTTGCAGGATATCATTGCGATTTTGGGTATGGACGAGCTTTCGGACGAGGATCGTACAATCGTCAATCGTGCGCGTCGTGTGCAGCGATTCCTGTCGCAGCCCTTCTCGGTGGCCGAGCAGTTTACGGGCGTGAAGGGTGTGATGACCCCGATCGATGAGACGATACGTGGTTTCAAGATGATTCTCGATGGCGAGGTCGATCATCTGCCCGAGCAGGCGTTCCTGAATGTCGGTACCATCGACGATGCGATAGCCAAGGGCGAGCGTCTGCTGGCCGAAGCATCGACTAAATAATATATAGGTATATGCAGCTGACGATCGTTACACCTGCGGGAGTTGTTTGCCGCGCCGAGGTCGAGAGTGTGAAACTGCCGGGCACGGTGGGTCAGTTCACCGTGTTGGCCGCTCACGCGCCGTTGCTTTCGTCGCTCGAACGGGGCGATGTGATCTACACGGCACAGGGCGTGGAGCACCGTGTGGCTATCCGTAGCGGATTTGTCAATGTCTATCGCGATACGATCGAGGTGTGCGCCGAGGTGGACGCCGCGAAATGAACAAAAAACGAATGAAGTTGTTGATCAACATATTGGTGCTGTTGTCGCTATTGGCCTCTGAACCCGTGTGGGCTCAGACGGAGGAGTCTGTGGCTGCGACCGAGGCGGTGGAGGCAGTGGACGAAGCGTCGGAGGAGCAGGAGCAGGAGCAGGAGCAGGAGGCACTCGACGTTAAGCAGATCGTGTTGAGCCATATCGGGGATAGCTACGAGTGGCACATCTGTTCGGTGGGCGAGCGACACATCTCGGTGCCGCTGCCGGTGATCGTGCGCTCGGAGTCGGGCAAGTGGCACTGTTTCAGTTCGAGCCGTCTGCATCACGGTCACGCCTATGAGGGTTTTTCGATAGCCGAGGAGGGTCAGTATGCAGGCAAGATAGTCGAGCAAACGGCTGATGGCGAGCAGATTCGCCCGATCGACCTCTCGATAACCAAGACCGTGGCGGGATTGTTTGTCAATTGCGCTGTGTTGTTGCTCATTGTGTTGTGCGTGGCGCGCCGCTACCGCAACGATAAGCCCGATACGAAGGCAAAGGGCGGTCTGGCGGGAGTGCTCGAAATGGTGATCGACTCGGTGATGGACGGCATCATTATCCCCTGCGTGGGGCCTAACTATCGCAAATTTGCCCCCTATCTGCTGACGGCATTCTTCTTTATTTTCATCAATAACCTGATGGGTTTGATTCCGATCTTCCCTGCGGGAGCCAATGTCACGGGTAATATCGCAGTGACGCTGGTGCTGGCTATGGCAACGTTCTTTGCAGTCAATATATTCGGTACGCGCGACTATTGGAAGGAGATCTTCTGGCCCGAAGTGCCTACGTGGCTCAAAGTGCCAATTCCGATTATGCCTGCCATAGAGTTCATCGGTCTGTTCACCAAGCCGTTCTCGCTGATGATCCGACTGTTTGCCAATATTCTGGCGGGTCACGCGATTATCCTGATCTTGACCTGTATCGTCTTTGCGACGGCAGAGTTGGGTGCGGCAGTCAATGGCGCGATGAGTGCAGTGTCGGTTGTGCTGTCGATCTTTATGAACTGCTTGGAGTTGCTGGTTGCCTTCTTGCAGGCATTTGTATTCACGATGTTGTCGGCCGTGTTTATCGGTGCGGCGCAACATACGGAAGAACATCATCACGAAACGAAACAAATTGAAAATAATACAAATAACTAAACACTTTTTACTATGGAAACATTAGGTATTCTGGGCGCAACATTCGCAGCCGCTATTGCAGTATTAGGTGCCGCATTCGGTATCTCGAAGATCGGTAAGGCGACGATGGAGGCTTCGGCACGTCAGCCTGAGGTAGCTGACAAGTTGCGTACAACGATGATCATTGCTGCGGCTCTGATCGAGGGTGTTGCACTGTTCGCAGTTGCAGTCTGCTTTATGGCGCTCTAATCGTCTTAAACAGACTCAATTATGGGACTTTTGCAACCCGAACTCGGACTGCTCTTCTGGACCTCGTTGGCCTTTGGAGTGGTGCTGTTCCTGCTCTGCAAATTTGGCTTTCCGGTGATTCTGCGTTCGGTCGAGGAACGACGACAGTTTATCGATTCGTCGATCGACGCGGCTCACGAGGCCGAAGTGCGGTTGAAGCGCGTTACGCTCGATAGCGAAGCCATCGTCGAGAAGGCCGAGGCTGAGCGTCAGCAGATACTCCGTTCGGCAACTGACGAGCGCGATCGCATTGTGGCTGAGGCGCGTACGAAGGCCGAAGAGGAGGCACGACGTATCGTTGTGGAGGCACGCGAGCAGGCCGAGGAGGTGCGTGAGCAGATTTTGCGCGATGGTCGCCAGCAGGTGGCCGCGTTGGCTGTGGCTTTGAGTGAGAAGCTGCTGCGTGGCGAACTGCGCGACAAACAGTCGCAGACGATGTTGACCGATCGCCTGCTCGACGAAATGAACAATCAACCGACTAATACCGAGGTATAAACGATGTACGCGGGAACGATAGCCAAACGATATGCTACGGCGCTGGCCAATTTTGCGGCAGAGCGGGGCGAGGAGCGTGTGGTCTTTGATGAGGCACGCAGTTTGGCTATGTATATGGGCGAGGTGACGCAACTGCGCGAAACGGTTGTGGCGCCGACGATCGATGTCGAGCGCAAGGTGGCGCTGATGTCAAAATGTGTCGGCGGGCAGTTGAGCGAGTCGATGGAACGCTTCGTGCGAATGGTCTTTGAGCATCGCCGCGAGCGTTATCTCGAATTTATGCTACACTCGCTGGTGCGTATCGTCAAGATGCGTCACGCGATTGTCGATGTCGAATTGACGACGGCCGCACCGATCGATGAGCCGACCAAACAGCGCATTGCCGAGTTGGCAAAGCAGATGACGGGTAGTCGCGAGGCGGAGTTGAATTGTCGTGTGGACGAGGATCTGATAGGTGGATTCCGTCTGCGAATGGACGATCGGCAGGTCGATGCGTCGATCCGAACGCAACTCGAAACGGTGCGTCGAGGGTTGGTTGGCAACAATAAACGAATTCTATAACACACTATGGATAAAGAGAATATCAAGCCGGCAGAGGTCTCGGAGGTTCTGTTGGCCGAATTACAGGGGATCGATCTCGGGGCGCAGTTTGCCGAGGTGGGCACGGTGTTGCAGGTGAGCGATGGCGTGGCACGTATCTATGGCCTGGGCAATGCCGAGGCCGGCGAGCTGTTGGAGTTCGAGAATGGCGATCGCGCTGTTGTGATGAACCTTGAAGAGGATAATGTGGGTGCAGTGCTGCTTGGCCCGACCGACCGCATCGAAGAGGGTGCGACGGTCAAGCGTACGGGACGCACGGCATCGATCTTGGTCAGCGAGCAGATGTTGGGTCGCGTGATCGATCCTCTGGGTGAGCCGCTCGATGGCCGAGGTCCGATTGGTGGCGAGAGGGTAGAGATGCCGTTGGAGCGCAAGGCTCCGGGTGTGATCTTCCGCCAGCCGGTGAATCAGCCCCTGCAAACGGGTTTGAAGGCGATTGATGCGATGATTCCCATCGGTCGTGGTCAGCGTGAGTTGATCATCGGTGACCGCCAGACGGGTAAGACGGCTATCGCGGTCGATACGATCATCAATCAGCGTAAGAACTTCGAAAAGGGCGAACCGATCTATTGTATCTATGTAGCTGTGGGTCAGAAGGCTTCGACGGTTGCATCGCTGGTCGAGACGTTGCGCAAGAATGGCGCAATGGACTACTCGATTGTGGTCGTAGCAACGGCAGCCGATACTGCGGCATTGCAATATCTGGCACCTTTTGCGGGTGCTGCCATTGGCGAATATTTCCGCGATACGGGTCGCCACGCGCTGGTGGTCTATGACGATCTGTCGAAGCAGGCGGTGGCCTATCGTGAGGTGTCGCTGGTGTTGCGCCGTCCGTCGGGACGCGAGGCCTATCCGGGCGATATCTTCTATCTGCACTCGCGTCTGTTGGAGCGTGCGGCGAAGATCATCAACCAGCAGGAGGTGGCCGAGCAGATGAACGACCTGCCCGAATCGTTGCGTGGCAAGGTGCGCGGTGGTGGCTCGCTGACGGCTCTGCCGATTATCGAGACTCAGGCAGGTGACGTTTCGGCATATATTCCGACCAATGTGATTTCGATTACCGATGGCCAGATCTTCCTCGATACCAACCTCTTCAATCAGGGTAACCGCCCCGCAGTCGATGTGGGTATCTCGGTGTCGCGTGTGGGTGGTAACGCTCAGATCAAGACGATGAAGAAGGTTGCCGGAACGCTCAAAATCGATCAGGCCCAATACCGTGAATTGGAGGCATTCTCGAAGTTTTCGAGCGATATGGACGCCGTTACGGCCGCAACGCTCGACAAGGGCCGCAAGAATACCCGCCTGCTCGTGCAGCCGCAGTATGCTCCGATGGCAGTTGAGCACCAGATTGCGGTTCTCTATTGCGGAACACGCGGTTTGATGCGTGACATTTCGATCGATCAGGTAGCTGATTTCGAGCGCGAGTTGCTGCGTGAGCTGGAATTGACAAGTGTATATGAAAAGTTGCGCGAAGGCGTTATCGATGAGGAGGTTACCTCTCGCATCGAGAAGGCTGCCGAGCGCGTTACGGCACAGTTAAAGGCATAGTCGTATGGCATCGCTCAAAGAGATCAAAGGACGTATCGCCTCGGTACAGAGCACGCTCAAAATCACTTCGGCAATGAAGATGGTTGCGTCGGCCAAACTGCACAAGGTGCAGGGTGCGGCGCAGTCGTTTGCCGAGTATGAGTCGCGTCTGTCGGCAATGGTTGCGACCCTGCGCGCCGCAACGGAGGTTCGTTCGCCTTTGGTTGCGCCACACGCAGTTGCCAAGCGCGCGATATTGGTCGCTTTGGCGTCTGACACCTCGCTCTGCGGCGGATTCAATGCCTCGGCAATCAAGACGGCTCACGATGCTGTGGCTCGCCTCTTCTCGGAGGGCTTCGAGCAGGTGCAGGTTGTGGCAATTGGCGAGAAAATGGCCATAGCAATGGCTAAGAGTGGCTGCGAAATGTGCCGCGAGTTCTCGACTTCGATAGGCGATTACTCGTACAATGAGGTGGCACGTTTGACCGAGTGGCTGATCGACGAGTATGTGTCCGAACGAGTTGATCGTGTGGAGGTTGCATATCATCATTTCCACTCGATGGGTCGTCAGGTGGCGACGGTGGACCGACTGCTACCCATTGCGGTCGAGCGATTTGCGGTCGAAGAGAAGGTAGCCGATGCAGATTATATATTCGAGCCGTCGGCCGAGGAGATGATGTCGAATTTGGTGCCTTATGCGGTTAAGACTCAGATGTATGAGATTCTGCTCGACAATACGACCTCGGAGCACGCGGCACGTACGGTGGCAATGCAGACGGCGTCGGATAATGCGAACGATCTGCTTGATGAGCTCCGCCTGACCTATAACAAGTGCCGCCAGCAAGCCATCACCGACGAGCTGGCCGATATCACTTCGCACGAGTAGGAAAGTTTTCGTCCAAACTATTAAACAAGGTAAATAATAAAGGGAGCGCCGAGTGGGCACTCCCTTTTTGGGGTTTTATATAAACTTTTAAGCTTTACAATCTGCGTCTGTGGCGGCGTTTGCGAGAGCGGCGGACAAGACCAACAACCAGCAGCGCACCAAAAACTATCAGAATAAAGACAACCATCGAGTTGTTGAGATTGTCACCCTTCACGCGGGTCCACATTTCGAGCAGTTGCTCGGTACGCGAGCCGCTATCGTGCATCATCGTGCATCGCTCGATGACCGATCGGTCGTGATAGAGCACGGGGTTGGCAACAACACTATCGGCGCCCTCGAAGAAGTAGCTCAGATCCAGCGCCTCCTCAAAACCAGCCTCGACGGCCGACTCCTCGACATACTCCAATATCTCGGGTGTGCCGATCACGCTCACATAGCCGATCTCCTCCATATTGCGAATGGCGTTCTCGGGCTTGCACATAAAGTCGATGAAATAGACTGCTGCCTTCTTGTTCTTGGCGTAGCGGGGGATCACCCAACCGTCGAACCATACGATACTGCCCTCCTTGGGAACCGTGTAGTCCAACTCAACATCCACATCGGCTGCCTCTTCGATAGCCCACACTGCGTCACCGCTCCAAGTCAGATTCAACCAAGCCTTCTCCTTGGTCATAATCTCCTTACCGAAGTCGGCCTCCCAGCCGGCCACATTCTGCTTCATCTTTTTCAGTAGCACCTCGACCTTAGCAATCGAGCTATCGGTTGCGTCGTACATCAGCGAATCGCGCGATATCTCACCACTAAGTATCGACTCATAGTTCTCGTACATCAACAGCGGGCTGTAAACATCACGGAAAGCGTCCTTAACGAGCAGTTTGCCTGCGAATTTGGGCTGCCACAACGAACTCCAACTCGTCACGTCCTCTTCGTTCACGTAGCGGGTATTGTAGAGCAGGCCCGTTGTTCCCCACATATATCCCACGGCATAGTCGTTGGCGTCTTTGCCATAGCCGTCGATCTTGTCGAAGACATTGGTGATATATGGCGACACGCAACCGAAGTAGTTGATGCTGTCGGGGATAATACTCTTGTCGATGGGCAGAATCAGGTCGTTGCGCAACATTCGCTCGATGATATACTCCGAGGGGCACGCCAGGTCGAAATCCTCCTTGCCGCGCTCGATTTTGGCCAGCATAATCTCGTTGATATCGAAGAGCTGATAGACCACCTCGATCTTCTCGCCCGTCTGCTGCTCGTACCACACCTCGAACTCGTCGAGCAGGGTGAGGTCCATATAGTCGGCCCAATTATATACTTTGAGAATTGCTGCACGCTTCTCGTCTCTGTCGCAAGCCGTGAAGGCCACGCCACAGAGCAGCAAAATCAACATCAGATACTTTTTCATAGCTTTGCCTCCTTCTGTTTTTCGTTGCGATAGGTTCGCACGTTAATAACCACAAGCAGGAACAGCACGGTCGCGAAGATAATGGTCGAGAGGGGGCGCAACTCGGGGGTCAGACCTCCCTTTCGGGCGTCGGCATAGATATATGTCGAGAGGGTTTCAAGACCATCTGTTCCGATCGTGAAGATCGTAACTGCAAAGTCGTCAATCGAGAGTGTAAATGCCAAAATGAAGCCGCTGATCATACCCGCCTTGATCTCGGGAATGATCACCTTGCGCAGTGCCTGGAATGGGGTCGCGCCCAGGTCCAATGCAGCCTCATATATATTGGGGTTCATCTGTTGCAGACGCGGCATAACGCACAACACCACATAGGGCGTACAGAACGCTACGTGAGCCAGAATAACCGTCGTATATCCCTGCGTAATGCCCAGACTGACAAAGAGCAGGAACAGCGAGATACCCGTGATAATATCGGGATTGAGCATCGGGATATTATTCAGCGAGTTGATGATCTGACGCTTGCGACCGCTGAGGTTGTGAATGCCGATAGCGGCGATACTGCCCAATACGGTCGAGATAGTCGCTGCCACAACGGCGATAATCAGCGTATTTTCGATTGCGCTGAGCAGCGAGTGGTGCACGCCGCCCGTGAAGAGCGACGAGTAGAGCTTGGTCGAGAAACCGGTCCAGTTGCCCAACACCTTCGACTCGGTGAACGAGAAAATGGCGATAATGGCGATAGGAGCATAGAGCATCACCAACAGAAGCCATAGATAGGCCTGTGCAAAGAACTTCTTCATTATATGATTCCTCCCTCGTTTGAAGCGCGATCCTCCTCATTGTCGCTGAACAGCTCGGTGATAAAGATGATCACCAGCATTATGAGCGACAGGGCTGCACCATAGTTCCACATTCCGTTATTGATATTCTCCTGAATCGTTGTTCCGAAGAGCTTAATGTTGTTCATCGTGAGCAACTCGGCGATAGCAAATGTCGAGATTGTCGGCATAAACACCATCATAATGCCGCTCATCACGCCGGGCATCGAAAGCGGGAACACCACTTTCAAGAACACCTTCACGGGATTGGCACCAAGATCCTGAGCCGCCTCGATATAGCTGTGATCCATCTTCTGCATTGTGTTGTAGATCGGGTAGATCATAAACGGCAGGAAGTTATAGACCATACCGAAGATTAGGGCCGTTTCGCCCAGCGGGAACTTCATAAAGTCGAACAGAGCCACCGTAGCCAGCGTACGCACCAGAATGTTGATCCACATCGGCAGAATGAACAGTATGACCATCACCTTCGAGCTACACAGCGAGCGATTGCTCAGAATGTAGGCCGCGGGATAGCCCAGCACGATACAAGCGATGGTGGTAATGATGGCAATACCGATCGAATAGACGAAGGTATTGGCCGCCTCGGGACTCGACATAAACTTCTCGAAGTACTTCAAGGTGAACTCACCCGTCTGCTCGTCCTGAAAGGCGTAGATCAAGATGAGCACCAGCGGCAGCACCACCATAAACAGCAGAAATATGAAATACGGCAGACTCCAATTACTGCGTTTTGTGAACAGTTTCAAAAACCATCTCATAGCCACAAGAACTATTTAGTGCTTATCGACAAACTCAATAGTCATATCTTCGGGCATAATACGCACGCCCACAACATCGCGATCGTCCCATACGTCGTGCGTATCGACATAGATGTTGTCGCCCGACTCGGTGCGAACGGTCAGGTGGTAGTGGTCGCCCTTGTAGAGGATAAATCGCACGTCGCCAACCAGCGTACCGTCCTCCTTGTTATCCATCAGTTCGACCTTATCGAAGTTGACCTTCACATTGACCTTTTCGCCACCCTTGACATCGCCCAGATCGTTACAAACGAATGACGTGTCGAGAATCTTGACGTGAGTCGAGTCGATCACCTCACCCTCGAAGCAGTTGCAGGTGCGCTCCTTTGCCATTACGTGAATGTCCGAAGGCTTGATAATCATACTTACGTTCTGACCAACCTCGAAGGCGTTGTAGTCCTGAATCATTATCTCGTAGCCGTCGGGCGTGAGCACCACCATCTCGTAGTGGACACCCTTGAAGATGCACGACTGCACCACGCCGTCAAACATTCCGGCATCGCACTTCGACATAATATAGACATCTTCGGGACGAATAACCACATCGACCGGAGCATTCTCGCCAAAGCCCGCATCGACACACTCGAACTCGCGGCCCATAAACTCTACTCTCTTGTCGCATATCATCGTGCCATTCAAGATGTTGCTCTCGCCGATAAAGTCAGCCACAAACGAGTTGGTAGGCTCGTTGTAGATATCGGTCGGAGTGCCGATCTGCTGCACCTTTCCCTCGTTCATCACCACGATCGTGTCGCTCAGGGTCAGCGCCTCCTCCTGGTCGTGAGTCACATATACGAAGGTGATACCCAGCGTCTTGTGCATCTCTTTGAGCTCCATCTGCATATCCTTACGCATTTTGAGGTCGAGTGCCGCCAGCGGCTCGTCCAGCAACAACACCTGCGGGCGGTTGATGATTGCTCGTGCAATAGCCACACGCTGCTGCTGACCACCCGAAAGCGAATTCACATCACGCCACTCGTAGTCGGTCATACCAACCATCTTCAACACCTTGCGCACACGGCTGTCGATCTCGTCCGATTTGACCTTTTTGAGCTTCAAGCCAAACGCCACGTTGTCATATACGTTCAGGTGCGGGAAGAGCGCATAACGCTGGAACACGGTGTTTACGGGACGCATATGGGGAGGAGTATCCGTGATGCTCTCGCCGGCGATGCGGATCTCGCCCTCATCGGCCGTGCCAAAGCCTGCCAGGATACGCAACAGCGTTGTCTTGCCACAACCCGAAGGACCCAGAATGGTCACAAACTCTCCCTTCTTGACAAACAAACTAACATCATCTAAAACGACCTTCTCGCCAAAGCTCTTCGACAGATGACTCAACTCGATGATGAAATTTGACTCTTTCATTGTTATCTCAATATATAATTATTCAACCCTAAAAAATTACTTATTATTGTTCACGATACGCGAAATTGTGCCCACCACATCAAACTTCCACGTCAAACCGACGTTGATTGCGTGACGTTTGGTATAGTTGTTCGACGACCACACAGCGTGCAGACGAATCGACTTGTTCTCCTTCAAGGGGAAATACTCCAAACCCGCACCATAGAAGAGGTAGTCATCACCCGAGATCAGGAAATCGGGCATCACCGCACCCGACTCATCGAATGCCACCTCGCCCAATGGTTCGTCGCCAAAGCAGTTCATCGACAAACGCTCCCAGCCGAACTTGCCAAACAGGCGGAAACTGTCACCAAACTCATAGGCAGGCATCACCGTAACCGAGATGTCGTCGGTGATGTTGCGGAGTGTTGCGCCACGCATCATCAAATCGGCCGTAAGCGACAGATCGCCCACGTAGAATGCATTACCCAACGCGATGTTTTTTACGAAACTGCCGGGGGCGTCTTCCCACAGATTCACGGTCCAATACGACTCATACCAGTCCCACGCTCCCTGCCAACCAAGGCCGTAAGCATAGAGATTCGAGATTTTGGGCGATTCCGAGAAAGGCGAGTTGCTCACCTGAAACAGGAAGGTCGATGTCTCGTTCTTGTTGGTCCACGAACCGGTCAAACCCCAATGACGACCCTCGAAACTGTTGTAGAACATCGAGTTCATATCGAAATATGAGTCCCAATCGTAGGTGTCATACTCCCAACTACCGAGGATCACATAGTCCTTACCGGCCGACAACGAGAATCCTCCCACATTGTATGCGAGAGTCAACACATCGGTAGCATCAAACACAGATACATCTTCGCCATTAGATTCGAACAGACGCTGGCAAAGCGAATACGAGAAATGCTTACTTATCTTGCCGTCAATATTAAGGAAGAGTCCGTCACCACCAAAACCGGCCGAATTTCCGGAGATTGTGCGTTCATAACCGAATCTCGTGTCAAGCGAAATTGCGGGAACCCAATCACCATTCTCTTCATTAGTTACACCCTGGTCGGATGTCAGCGTCTGCATATCGCCAGTACTAACCACTTCCTGTGCCTTAACCGCAGAGCCGGCTACAATAAATGCAACCACCAAAAAGCAAAAAAGTCTCTTCATTAAGCAGCAAAAAAGTTAAATTACATAAGAGTATTCTATTAGTTGTTTTAATTAAAAAAGTCTGTTTGTTTTGGGTGTTCCATTCGGCGCCACACCTTCAATCGTGCTCTCCGACGCGAATAGAACTACGACTACTGCCGCAATAAAAACAAAAGTATAAAAAATATTTAATTCTTTAATCCTTTTTTGTCATTTTTTTTGTTCGTGAGAATGTTTCTTTTCGAGATGCCGAGTCCAAGTCGCACGCCCATTGGATTTTGAGCCGATTACCTATTAATAAAAAGGAACTCTAAATGAGTTCCTTTTCTTTGTAATTTTGGACGAGATTGGCACAGTTACATCGTTTTATTTTTGTTCGGGCGGAATTGGCTACTCCGCAGACCTTTGGTCTGCTCCGCTTAACGCCTCTCCCTTGGAGCCCTCGGCAATGCGTAACAAGAAAGCCGTACTTTGTACGGCAGATTTTATTATTTATGTGCATTGTTTCGTGCAAGCCCGACAAAGCCCATAAATAACAAAAGCCACTCGAAAGAGTGGCTTCCTTGTTGCGCATTGCGCTCGTGATTCCGGCGGGATTCGAACCCACGACCCACAGCTTAGAAGGCTGTTGCTCTATCCAACTGAGCTACGGAACCATCGACATCGCGTACCTGACGGTCGCAAAATGCTCCGCAAAGGTAATCAAAAATTGACAATTCACAATCCATTCGCCGAAAATTCTATTTTTATGGGCTTATAATGTGCCTTTTAGGGGCTCGGAAAGTGCTCGTTAGCCTCTCGATTTGGTCGTATTCGAGGAATTTCGTATCTTGCCACGACTTTGCAAACGATTTTTGCAATCTTGGTCTTGAACTTATAACATTAAAAACAATGGATTTCAAATATTCTCTCAACGATCGCCCGCGCGCGGCTGCAATGCTAATGTATGCGTTGCAATGGTTGCTGATTGCCGTACCCATAGTGCTGACAAGTGCTTTTGTGGCTCGTATGCAGTACGATACGCTGGCCGAACAGACCTTCTATACTCAGAAACTTTTTGCCATAATGGGTCTGACGATGATCGTGCAATCGTTGTGGGGACATCGTCTGCCGTTGGTTGCGGGACCTGCTGCGGTGTTGTTGGTGGGTGTGATGGCGTCGCTGGATGCATCGCCTGCGGTCATTTATACCTCGATGGCGGTTGGTGGTGCGCTGATTGCATTGCTGACGGCGACGGGCTGGATCAAAAAAATTCAACCGCTCTTTACGCCTCGTATTTCGATAGTTATGATGGCGTTGATCGCTTTTACGATCGTGCCCGTGTTTTTGCGCCTGATTTTTGCTGATGCTGATCACTATGGGCTGTCGTTTGTGATGGCGGTGGTGCTGTCGATTGCTATGGCGGTGGCGAATAATCGTCTGCGAGGAATGTGGAAGTCGGCGGTGGTGTTGCTTGCGCTGATCGTGGGCACGGCGGCCTATTGCGCGGTGGCGGGACTGCCCTCGTTGGAGGGTGCGACGGCCAAGGGCGCGGGATCGCTGTTGATTGCTCCGAAGTTCGATGTGGGTGTGATAGTGGCATTTTTGATATGCTATATTGCACTGTTGATCAATGAATTGGGTTCGATTCAGTCGGTGTCGGCATATGTCGAGGCTGACGATGTGCCGAAGCGTTCGACGCGCGGTGTGGCGCTGACGGGCGTGATGAATATCGTGGCGGGAGCGATGGGAGTTCTCGGTCCGGTGGATTACACGCTCAGTCCGGGTGTGATTGCGGCTACGGGTTGTGCGTCGCGTTATCCGTTGGTACTGACGGGTGTGGGGCTGGTGCTGTGCGCGCTGTTCCCGCAGTTGGTGGCGGTGTTGTCGGCCATTCCGTCGCCCGTGATGGGTGTGGTGCTGTTGTATCTGATGGCGGCACAAGTGGCAGCGGCGTTCCAGATGAGTGGCACGGCTGCGGCGGCAAAGGAGTTCAATGGTGCGCTGACGATTGGTCTGCCCATTATATTGGCACTGGTGGTGTCGTTCCTGCCTGCGGAGGTGTCGGCGGCTCTGCCTGCGGTGTTGCGCCCGATTGTGGGTAACGGATTTGTGATGGGTGTGATCGTGGTTATGGTGTTGGAGCACGTGATTTTCCGCAAAAAATAGTGGAGCGCAGAGTGTTGTGAGTTTGGAATATTTTCGTATATTTGTATTTTGATATATTGGGCAAGTGCGCCTTTGGGATTGCCCATTGAAAAATTTAGTGTTGACAGAGTAGCGAATTATGAGTACGAAAAATAGTTGGTTGCAGCAAATCAGCCTCGATAGATATTTTAACTATTGGGTTGTATTGCTGATTGATACGTTTGTGTCTGTGGCGGCGACGCTGATTGCCTTTTTGGCAATTTCGTATCTGACCACAACCGTTGTGCCGTCGAGCGTGCTGATGCTGACGGCGGGAGTGTCGGCTGTGGCAAGCGTTGTGGCTTTTCTGGTGCAACGAACCTACAAGATTATCATTCGCTATTCGACCCTCAAAGAGGTCGGCCGTTTTGCGGCTGCGAGTGTGATCAAGGAGCTGTTTTTGGTAGCCTATTTGAGTTTTATGGTGCGCGTGGTGCCCGATTTTGGCGAGCACGGATGGTTCTATGTGGCGATCGATATGATTCTGACGCTGGCGGCACTCGTGGTGCTGCGAGTGATGATGCTGGTCTTCTACGATGCGCTCAAATCGCGTATTGCGGCCAGCCGCCGAGTGAAGAAGGTGCTGATCTATGGTGTTGATGATAAGTCGGTTGCGATGATTATGCGTCTGCAAAATTCGACCCACTATCGCATTATGGGTTGCTTGACCTATGGCCCCAAGCTGCGTTCGTATCGCGTGGGCGAGCAGCAGGTCTACTACTTTGAGGATGCGGAGGATTTGCAACGTGTGGCGGCACGATTGTCGATCGATGGAGTGCTGTTCCCGACCAGCGATTGTGCTCATAGCGAGAAGGACCGACTGATTCGCTATTGTGAGTCGCTGGGTGTCAAGGTGTTGGTGACTCCGCCCGTCGATGAGGTGGTCGATGGCAAGATTATGCGCCAGATGATTCGCGAGATCAAGATCGAGGACCTGCTGGGACGTGCCGAGATCAATATCAATATGAGCGAGATCGTTGCGGCATTGAAGGGCAAGACGGTGTTGGTGACGGGTGCTGCCGGCTCGATCGGTAGCGAGTTGTGTCGTCAGATCGCAACGTTCGATGTCGAGCGATTGATTCTGTTTGATTCGGCAGAGACCCCGATGCACAACATTCGCTTGGAGTTGGAGGCGCGTTTCCCCGAGTTGGAGTTTGTGCCCATTGTGGGCGATGTACGTGTTCGCGAGCGTGTGGATATGGTTTTTCGTAATTTCCGCCCCTCGATGGTGTTCCACGCAGCGGCTTATAAGCACGTGCCGCTGATGGAGGAGAACCCCTGCGAGGCGGTGATGGCCAATGTGCTCGGTACGCGCAATGTGGCCGATCTGGCAGTGAAGTATAGTGCCGAGAAGATGGTGATGATCTCGACCGACAAGGCGGTCAATCCGACCAATATTATGGGCGCGTCGAAGCGCCTGGCCGAGATCTATATCCAGAGCCTCGGTCTGGCTATTGCCGAGGGTAAGGTCGAGGGTTCGACGCGTTTCGTGACCACTCGATTTGGCAATGTGCTCGGGTCGAATGGCTCGGTTATCCCGCGTTTCCGCGAGCAGATCGAGAAGGGTGGTCCCGTGACGGTCACTCACCCCGAGATTATTCGCTACTTTATGACCATTCCCGAGGCGTGTCGTCTGGTTTTGGAGGCTGCGACGCTCGGCAACGGCAATGAGATTTTCGTATTCGAGATGGGTGAGCCGGTGAAGATTGCCGACCTGGCGAGTCGTATGATCGAGCTCGCAGGTTTGAAGGTCGGCGAGGATATCGATATCGAATATACGGGTCTGCGCCCGGGTGAGAAGCTCTACGAGGAGGTGCTCTCGACCAAGGAGAATACGATCCCGACCTCGAACGAGAAGATTCACGTAGCGAAGGTGCGCCAGTATGATTATGCGCTTGTGGCCGAGCAGATTGCGTCGTTGAGCCGGTCGGCGGCTGAGGTCGATATCCCCACGACGGTGCGCCTGATGAAGAGCATTGTGCCCGAATATAAGAGCCAGAACTCGCGTTTCGAGGAGTACGATCGCGAGATTGAGGCTGGCGAGCAGGCGGAGCGCACGGCATAAACCGAGAACAAGATTCGCCCCGAGCGAGGGTGCGACGAAGATATAACAGAGAATTTAAAGTATGAAGATAGCAATCGTAGGTACGGGTTACGTCGGGCTGGTGTCGGGCGCGTGTTTCGCTGAGATGGGTGCCGATGTGACCTGCGTAGATGTCGATAAACGTAAGATTGAGATGCTCCGTGCGGGGCGAATCCCGATCTATGAGCCGGGGCTCGAAGAGCTGGTGGCGCGTAATGCGGCCGATGGTCGCTTGCGTTTTTCGACCGAGCTGGGCGAGTGTCTGGACGATGTTGAGATAGTGTTTAGCGCAGTGGGTACGCCTCCCGATGAAGATGGCAGTGCCGATCTGCGCTATGTTCTTGAAGTGGCGCGCGAGTTTGGCCGCCGAATCAATCGTTATACGTTGCTGGTCACCAAGAGTACCGTTCCGGTGGGTACGGCACAGATGGTGAAAGCGGCAGTGAGTGAGGAACTTGCGGCACGTGGAGTGGAGGTGGAGTTCGATGTGGCGTCGAATCCCGAATTCTTGAAGGAGGGCGATGCGATCGACGATTTTATGAAGCCCGACCGCGTGGTTGTGGGTGTCGAGAGCGAGCGTGCGCGTCAGTTGATGGAGCGCCTCTACAAGCCCTTTATGATGAACAACTATCGAATGATTTTCACCGATGTGGCGTCGGCCGAGATGATCAAATATGCGGCAAATTCGATGCTGGCAACGCGCATCTCGTTTATGAACGACATCGCCAATCTGTGCGAAATCGTGGGTGCCGATGTCAATATGGTTCGCAAGGGTATCGGTGCCGATGCACGTATCGGCTCGAAGTTCTTGTATGCGGGCTGCGGCTATGGCGGTTCGTGCTTCCCGAAAGATGTGAAGGCCCTGATCCGTACGGCCGAGCAGAAGGGCTACCGAATGCAGGTTTTGGAGGCTGTTGAGGCTGTCAATGAGCGCCAGAAGGGTATTCTGTACGAGAAGTTCGAGCGCGAGTTCGATGGCGAGGTTGCGGGTCGCTGCGTTGCGATGTGGGGTTTGTCGTTCAAGCCCGAAACGGACGATATGCGCGAGGCTCCGTCGTTGGTGCTCATCGAGCGACTGCTTGCGGCGGGTTGTCGCGTGAGGGTGTTCGATCCGATTGCGATGGACGAGGCTCGTCGCCGTCTGGGCGATAAGGTGGAGTACTGCGAATCGAAATATGATGCGTTGGAAGGTGCTGATGCACTGATGATTGTGACCGAATGGAAGCAGTTCCGACTGCCAAATTGGGCGTGTGTGGCCGAGGCGATGAAGGGTGGCGTTGTGATCGACGGTCGCAACATATACGAACGCCACGAGGTCGAGGCTGCGGGCTTGAAATATCTGCGAATAGGGTAGCGTATGAAGGTTTTGGTGACGGGCGCGGCCGGATTTATCGGTTTCCACTTGGTGCAACGCTTGGCCGAGCGAGGCGACGAGGTGGTCGGACTCGATTCGTTGAACGATTACTACGATCGACGAATGAAGTTTGGCCGTCTGGCTGCTACGGGCGTCGAGCAGAGTGCGATCGAGCCTCATAAAATGGTGCAGAGCACACGCTGGGCGCAGTATCGTTTCGTGCAGATGGCCTTGGAGGAGCGCGAGGAGTTGGAGCGTCTGTTTGCCGAGGAGAGGTTCGAGGTTGTGATCAATCTGGCGGCTCAGGCGGGTGTGCGCTATTCGATCGAGAATCCGCACGCGTATGTCGAGAGCAACGTGGTGGGCTTTATGAATGTCTTGGAGTGCTGTCGCCACAATCAGGTGCGCCACCTGGTCTATGCCTCGTCGAGCAGCGTCTATGGTCGCAATGCGAAGGTGCCGTTCAGCGAGGAGGATCGAACCGATTCGCCCGTAAGTCTTTATGCTGCAACCAAAAAGGCCAACGAATTGATGGCGCATACCTATGCGTCGCTCTACTCGATTCCGATGACCGGTCTGCGATTCTTTACGGTCTATGGCCCGTGGGGACGTCCCGATATGGCACCGATGTTGTTTGCTGATGCGATCTCGGAGGGTCGCCCGATCAAGGTGTTCAATGGTGGCGATTTGGCACGCGATTTTACCTATATTGACGATATTACCGAGGGTGTTGTGCGTGTGGTGGCAGGCGAGCCGCCGACGGGCGAGGTGCCCTGCAAAGTATATAACATCGGCTGTTCGACACCCGTTCGGCTGATGGATTTCATCTCCACGATGGAGCGCGCGTTTGGGCGTGAGGCTGAGAAGGTTATGCTGCCGATGCAGGCGGGCGATGTCTATCAGACCTATGCCGACACGTCGCTTTTGGAGCGTGACTACGGCTATCGCCCGACGACTACGCTCGAAGAGGGCCTGAGGCATTTTGTGGAGTGGTACGCCACGGAGAATCCGTTGCGACGATAAACAGATTTTTTCGCCTCGACCGAAGGCGGGAAAGGAGAACAAGAGAAGATGAAAATTTTGGATTGTACGCTGCGTGACGGCGGTTATTACAACGATTGGGATTTCGACTCCCGCACGGTGGATTGCTACCTTGCGGCGATGAATCGTCTGCCGGTCGATATGATCGAGGTGGGCTATCGTTCACTGCCGTCGAAGAGCTATATGGGTCGTTTCGGCTATTCGCCCCGATTTGAGCTGGAACGCCTGCGCGAGCGAACTCAGAAGCAGGTGGCGGTGATGTTCAACGAGAAGGATATCCGCGTCAGCGATCTGCCGACGGTGCTCGATCCCGTGGCCGACCTTGTGGATATGGTGCGTATGGCCATTGCACCCGACAATATGGCTCGCGCGATTGAGCTTGGTCGTGCGATCAAGGAGCGCGGTATTGCGGTGGCTTTCAATGTGATGTATATGTCGAAGTGGCACGAAATGCCCGCTTTTTTGGAGTTGTTGCCCCAGCTCGACGGTTGGGTCGATTGCATCAATATGGTCGATTCGTTCGGTGGGGTTACGCCCGACGATGTGCGTCGCACGTTTGCAATGGTGCGCGAGCGAACGACGGTGCCGATCGGTTTCCACGGCCATAATAACCTCGAATTGGCGTTGATCAACACGCTGACGGCGATCGAGTGTGGTGCGGAGTGGGTTGATGCGACGGTGCTTGGAATGGGTCGTGGCGCGGGCAATCTGAAACTCGAATTGCTGCTCACGTTCCTCAATAAACAAGGTTTGGAGGTCGATTTCAATGTGCTGGGCGAGGTGGTTAGCCGCTTCTCGGAACTGCACTCAAAATATGGTTGGGGCGCAAGTCTGCCCTATATGCTTTCGGGAGCTAACTCGTTGCCGCAGAAGGAGGTAATGGCGTGGGTGAGCAACCGCCTGCTGTCGCTCAACAGCATTGTCCGCGCGTTGGAGAATAAACGCTTGGGCGTTGAGGATAACGATAAATTCCCCGAATGGCAGGCCGAGCGAGCCGAGCGAGTGCTCGTTGTCGGTGGTGGTGAGCGCGTTGCGGAGCATATCGAGGCGGTGCGCACGATGTTGAAGGCCGATTCGCAGATTGTGGTGGTGCACGCTTCGTCGCGCTATGCAAAGCTGTTCAAGGGTCTGCCCAATCCGCAGATCTTCTGCCTGGTGGGCGATGAGGGTCACCGTATGGAGCGAGTTTTCGAGGGCTTGGGCAACTTTGCGGGTCGCTGTATCCTGCCTCCCTATCCGCGCAAGATGGGTACCGATGTGCCTGCGTCGGTGGCGGATAAAACATTTGAGCTTCACGAAGTTACATTTACGGATCTGTTCCGCGATTCGTGTACGGCAATGGCGTTGCAGGCGGCCATCGAGATGCAGGCTCGCAGTGTGATGGTTGTGGGTTACGATGGTTACACCGATATGGTGCTGACCCAGCGCGAACGCGACCTGACGGCTGAGAATGAGTATATTATGGAGGCGTTCGACCGAGAGTTCGAGGGCGAATTTGTGTCGCTCACACCGACGCTGTATAATGCCTTGCGAGTTGATTCGATCTATCACCGAATTTAAGCTATGAAGAGAGGTAAAGTTGCGTTTTTTCTGCCCGCACGAAAGGGTAGCCAGCGCGTCAAGAATAAGAATACACGACCCTTTGCGGGGATCGAAGGAGGTCTGTTAGCCAATAAGTTAGAACAACTGCTGGCCACGGAGCAGATCGACGAGATAGTGCTCTCGACCAACGACGAGGAGTGCCTGCGAATAGGTCGCAAGTATGCCGAGCGTTCGCCGCGACTGAGAGTTGTCGAACGCCCCGATGAGCTGTGTCTGGACTCGACCAACTTGCAGGATCTGATCTGCTACGTGCCGACCGTCACCTCGGCCGAGCATATTCTGTGGGGGCACGTAACTACGCCGCTGGCCGACGCTGCGAGCTATGACGCTGCGGTTGAGGACTACTTCGCCTCGCTCGACGAGGGGTTCGATTCGCTGGTGGGCGTTACGGAGTTGAAGAACTTTCTGCTTGACGCCGAGGGACGACTGATCAACAATACCACCGATCTGCCGTGGCCTCGTACTCAGGACCTTGCGCCATTGTACGAGATCAACCACGCGGTGTTCCTTGCTCCGCGCGAGGTCTATATCGAGCAGCGCAACCGTGTTGGTCGCCGCCCGAAACTGCACGTGATGGATAAAATCAGCTCGATGGATATCGATTGGGAGGAGGATTTTGTGATTGCCGAGGCGCTGGTGCGCAGCAGGGCATAACGCACAAATTGCGATCGAAATAGCGACGCTCGACCTTGCGAGGTGGGGCGTCGTTTCTGTTTTTGTCCAATAATCTTTCGAAATGGGGCAACTATTTGCTTTTCTGAGTAATAATCTCTATCTTTACACGTTTTAATAAACGTTATTTTCGAACTATGCAACGAATTGCTGTTTTCCCCGGATCGTTCGATCCATTCACGCTCGGACATAAGGCGATCATCGAGGAGGCTATCGACCTCTTCGACCGCATCATTATCGGCGTGGGCTACAATAACGAAAAACGTGGTCTGGTCGCTCCGCAGAAGCGTGTGCGCCTGATCGAGGACGTGTTTAAGGGCAATAGTAAGATTGAGGTGCGTATGTATCGCGGTCTGACGGCTGATTTCTGCCGCGAGTGTGGTGCTACGTTCCTGCTTCGAGGCGTGCGCAATGCGGTCGATTTCGAGTATGAGCACAATATGCAGTTGATCAACGAGCGTCTGTATCCCGAACTGACCACCGTATTGTTCTTCACGCCACCGCGTTATGCCGCAATTTCGTCGAGCATCGTGCGCGAGTTGGTCTATTTCGGAGGCGACCCGACGCAGTTTATGCCCGAGGAGGTTGATCTTAAAAACTATTTGTAAAACAAGAAAAACATTGATAATATGCAGTTTACAGCTGAAATGATCGCAGGTGTGCTTCAAGGCGATGTGGTTGGTAATCCGCAGGCTGCCGTGCATACCTTCGCCAAGATCGAGGAGGGACACGAGGGTGCGCTGTCGTTTCTGGCCAATCCCAAATATGAGCAATACCTCTACACAACCGCCTCGTCGATTGTGATCGTCAATCGCTCGTTCGAGCCGTCGCAACCCGTGCCGGCAACGATGATCAAGGTCGATGATGCGTATGGTTGCTTCGCAAAGTTGCTCGAATTCTATGTGGCAAACAAGCCCCGCAAGACGGGTATCAGCGAGCGCGCGTCGATCGACTCGACGGCTCAGCTGGGCGAGGGTTGCTATGTGGGCGACTTCGCGGTGATCGATGCGGGCGTTAAGGTGGGCGCAAATTGCCGCATCTATCCGCACGTCTATATCGGTGATAATGTGCGCATTGGTGACAATGTGACCATCAATGCGGGCGTGAAGATCTACGAGGGCTGCGTCGTTGGCAACAACGTGGTACTGCACGCTGGTGCGGTGATCGGTGCCGATGGTTTTGGCTTTGCGCCTAATGCTCAGGGCAATTTCGATAAGATTCCGCAGATTGGCAACGTGGTGATCGAGGACGATGTCGAGATTGGTGCAAATACCTGTATCGACCGCGCTACGATGGGCTCGACGGTGATTCGTCGCGGCGTGAAGCTCGATAACCTGATCCAGATCGGTCACAATGTGGTTGTTGGAGAGAATACCGTTGCGGCGGCGCAGGTGGGTATCGCAGGCTCGACGAAGGTGGGCAGCAACTGTATGTTTGGCGGTCAGGTGGGTATCGCAGGTCACTTGACCATTGGCGACAATGTGAAGGCGGGCTCGCAGAGCGGTATCGACAACAATGTCGATAGCAACGAGACGCGTATGGGTACCCCTTCGTTGCCGGGCTTGAAGTTCCACCGCTCGAATGCCGTGTTCCGCAATCTGCCCGAACTGAGCCGCACCGTAGCGCGCTTGGAAAAGGAGGTTGCCGAGTTGAAGAAATAACTAAAACTTAAATAAAATCATACAATTATGAAAAAACTTATCGTAATGGCAGCAGCTGCTATGATGGCAGTTGGTTGCAGCAATAATGGTTACGTGATCGAGGGTCAGGTTGCTGGTATCGAGGATCAGACCATCTATTTGATGAATAGTCAGCGTGAGAATGTCGACTCGACACAGATCGTGGCTGGCGCGTTCAAGTTCGAGGGTGAGGCTGAGCAGCCCGCACAGATGTATTTGGCAACTGATCACCCCTTCGCACTCGTATATGTGGAGAAGGGTAACATTGCAGTAGCAGGTTCGATTGAGGAGCCTCAGTCGATCACCGTTTCGGGTACTCCTGCAAACGACGCACGTGCTGAGTATGTTGCTTGGAACATCGAGTTTATGGAGGCTTACCGTGCCGCTGAGGCCGAGGAGCAGACCGCAATGGAGGAGGAGTACTACGCAAAGATCGCTGAGCGTGTTGCTCAGAATGCAGGTAACCTGTTCGGTGTGAAGTTGTACCTGAGCGAGATGTCGTATGGCGCAACTGCTACCGAGATGTTGGAGCAGGTTGAGAAGTTCTCGCCCGAGATGCAGCTGACCGACGATGTTGTTAAGTTGAAGGAGCTGGCTGAGGCAAAGGCAAAGGTTGAGGTAGGCAAGCCCTACACCGAGGTTGTTCAGCCCAATATGGAGGGTGAGGCAGTTGCTCTGTCGTCGGTTGTTGGCGAGGGTAAGTACGTTCTGCTCGATTTCTGGGCATCGTGGTGCGGTCCCTGTATGCGCGAGGTTCCCTACCTGATCGAGACCTACAAGGAGTATAAGGATAAGGGCTTCGAGATCTTTGGTGTGTCGTTCGACCGCGACGCTGAGGCTTGGAAGAAGGCAGTGGAGAGCAAGGAGATGAATTGGATCCACGTGAGCGAGGTTAACTACTTCGACAACCAGGCAGCTACCGACTACGCTGTACGCAGCATTCCTTCGAACTTCCTGATCGGCCCCGACGGTACGATCGTGGCAGTGAACCTGCGCGGCGAGGAGGTTAAGGCTAAGATCGCTGAGTTGCTGGGCGAGTAAGCAGATAGATTAAAACACAGTGCGTCATACGTTTATCTCCGATGAGGGGGCGTATGACGCATTTTTCAACCGTTAGGCAGATGGAGCAATCGAAGAAGATCATAATGGGTATCGACCCCGGTACGAATCGTACGGGCTACGGCATTCTCGAAGTCGGAGGTCGTAAGCCGCGTGCCGTTGTGATTGGCGATATCGATCTGCATAAACTGACCGACCCTTACGACAAACTTGCCTATATATTCAAGCGCGTCGGAGCGCTAATCGATGAGTATCAGCCCGATGAGGTGGCCTTGGAGTCGCCGTTTTTCGGTGAGAATGTGCAGAGTATGCTCAAATTGGGGCGAGCTCAGGGAGTGGCAATGGCGGCTGCGCTGAGCCGAGGGCTGCCCGTTGCGGAGTATGCTCCCACGCGTATCAAGCAGTCGATAACGGGTCGCGGATCGGCAGCAAAGGAGCAGGTGGCAGCCATTCTGCAATCGATGCTCGGCATTACGTACGATCCCAAACGATTGGACGCAACGGACGGTATGGCGGTGGCTGTATGTCACTATTTTACAACCTGTTCGACGATTAACGCATTGGCGGGCTCGGCTCGCGCGAAGGGTTTGGGCGGTAAGTTGAAGGCCACTTCGTCGCGTGGTAGCAGCACGTGGGAGCAGTTCCTGCGTCAGAATCCCGACCGCGAATTGAAGAATGAGGCCACGCCACGTCGTGTAGTAAAGAAACCGATCAAATGACACGTGCCAGAATCATATCGATAGTGGTGATAATCATCTCGTTAGTGGCTATTGTGTGGTCGCTTGGCGGGGCGATGTTCCGTGAGCGCGGATTCGAGTTCGCAATCGAGGGCACGATGATCGAGAGCGAGGTGCCCGATACGACGGAGTGGGGTGTCGCCGAGTTGAGGCTCGACACGGCAGAGGGTCGTTTCAGGATCCGAGGTAAGGCTCTGCGCCCGATTGTGGTGGAACTCGGCTCGGAGGAGGTGATCTATTGCCCGACGCTCTTCATCGAGCGCGGTGAGATCGCGGTTGAGGAGGGTTGCGCAACGGGAACGGCGGCAAATGAAGCCTGTACGGCAATGCGTGCGGAGGTCGATTCGCTGGCGTGGAGATGTCCCGAGGGTGAGTATTCTGCGGCTTTTGAGCGCGGTTACGACTCGTTGGCGCGAGCATATATCAAGGCTAATCGCACGAATCTTTATGGTGGTTGGCTGGCCGAACGATTGAGCGGTGAGTTGCCGATCGAACCCGCCCGCGAGCTTTTTGAGGGGCTTTCGTCGGGCGTGAAATCGACCGAGTCGGTTACTCCGTTGCGCGAGCGTGTGGCGCGTTATGAGCGTTCGCAGCCGGGTTGTCGTGCGGAGAATCTGCCCGAGGAGGTGATGCGCGAACTGCAAGCAGGGAGGTATGTGCTGATTGATTTCTGGGCCTCGTGGAATCACGATGCGCAGGTGCGTGCGCGCGAATTGGCGGCAGTGACTGACCGATTCGAGGGTGCCGATTTGACGATTTGCCGCATTTCGATGGATAATAGTCGCGAGCAGTGGCTTTCGGCGATCGAAGGCGATCCGACGGAGTGGATTCAGCTGAATGGTGAGGTCTGCGGGTTTGCAATCGAGTCGTTACCAGTGAGTTATCTGCTCTCTCCGCAGGGTAAGATAGTGTTGCGTACGGAGTCGGTTGATGAGCTGTCGCAAGCGCTCGAAGAACTTTTTTAAAGTTTTTTCAAAAAAAGTTTGCAAAATATTTGGTGGCGCGCAAAAAATGACCTATCTTTGCACTCGCAAAACAAAGGATTGGCACCATAGCTTAATTGAATAGAGCATCTGACTACGGATCAGAAGGTTACAGGTTTGAGTCCTGTTGGTGTCACAAGAAGAGGGGAAGATCAAACGATCTTCCCCTTTTTCGTTGTGTGCCCTCCAGTGCGTTTTCGATATGAAGAATCGAACTATTGCTTAATATTCCATTTCGGATTTACTATGTAGTAGGCTCGCGAAAGCGGCATAGGCTCGTCGCTCAGTAGGCGGTAGAGCTCGGGCGATTGCAGAATCTCACGAATATTGTACTCCACGCCGTCAATCTTCACCTTATTATATATCAGTCGCACACCGTGGCTATAATCGACATAATAGTCGAGGTGGCGCACGTATAGCGGTTGCAGTACGCGACCATTGGGATAGTGCCAACCGTAGATCGCCACGTTGTGTTTGTAATCGGTCAGTGTCATCAATTTGTAGGTCAGTACGATGTCCTTTTTCAGTCCCGAAATCAACTGCCCGAACTTATATCCGTGTGCCTTGAAGAGGGCCTTGATAGCATTATTACTATCTTGGAACACAATTGGTTGGCAATTGCGCTCGCCCAACGGACGGAACGGGAAAACATCGATATGTCCCTCTGTTGCTTCGGTTATGCGATCGACCAAGTAGGTTGTCGGCAGGGTGCAGTCGAGTGCGTCGGCAATGCGTTGTGCTGCGAGTGGTCCCATAGGCATACGCACATAGTCGTCGTTGGTGCCGATAGCTACGTAGTCGGGCAGAACCCATATCTCAACCTTGTGTCGGCGGCTCAGGATCTCGACCGAGTCGACCACGGGCGTAGTGAACGTAATCTTGCGGAAGTGGCGCAGGGCGTCGGGTACCTGTCCCGAGGTAACGGCCTCGACGATTCGATCTTCCAATGTCCAAAAATCGGTTGTATCGGCGCGACGAATGAAGCTGTCACCCGTCATCGTTGCGGCGGGTTTATCGGCCAATGCGGGCACGGGCATCGAGGCTTTGTGGAGTTTGCCGTTCGAGCCGTAACGTACGTCGCCGGCCATAGCGATAGTTGTCGAACAGAGGGTAGCCGTCAACAACGTTACAATAAATTTGTAGCGGTTAGTCATAGGTATTTTGGTTTGGGGGTCTATTGAACTTTTTTCAGTCCGCGCTCCTCGGCAAGTTGCTCCATCAGGGCGTATGCCGCATCGTACTCGTTGGGGATCTGTCCGTCGAGTATGGCGTCTTTGATAATCGCCTTGATATCACCGATTTCGCGGCAGGGCGGAATGCCATAGGTGCTCATAATCAACTCGCCCGAAATAGGTGGCTGGAAGTTGCGCACGCGATCTTTCTCCTCGATGTCGGCCATCTTGCGGCGCACCAGCTCGAAGTTTTGCATATATCGTTTGACCTTCGATTCGATGCCCGAAGTGATGTCGGCCTCGCACAGCATCATCAGTTTCTCGACGTCGTCACCAGCCTCGAACAGCAGGCGTCGCACAGCCGAATCGGTCACCAGATCCTCCGACAGTACGATCGGGCGCAGGTGGAGGAATACCATCTTCTGAACGAATTTCATTCGGTCGTTGAGCGGGAGTTTCATCGCTCGGAAAATCGACGGCACCATCTTCGATCCGAGCACCTCGTGACCGTGGAATGTCCAGCCGATTTTGGGGTCATAGGCCTTGGTCGCAGGCTTGGCGATGTCGTGCAACAGAGCAGCCCAACGCAACCACAGGTCGTCGGAGCGTTGCGCCACATTGTCAAGCACTTGCAGCGTATGACGGAAGTTGTCTTTGTGGGCGTGCGAGCCACGTCGCTCGACCCCTTTCAGTGCGTCCAACTCGGGGAAAACGAGTTTCAGCAGACCTGTCATTTCGAGCAGTTCGAAGCCGATTGAGGGTCGTGGCGAGAGGACGATTTTGTTGATTTCGGTGATGATACGCTCCTTCGAAACGATCTCGATTCGGTGGGCATTGCGCTGGATTGCGTCGAACGTATCGGGGTAGATGTCAAAGCCCAACTGCGAGGCAAAACGCACTGCGCGCAACATACGCAGCGGATCGTCGTCGAACGTAACGTCGGGATCGCACGGTGTGCGGATAATCAGGTTCTCCATATCGCCCATACCGTCAAACGGATCGACCAGCTCACCGAAGGTTGCGTCATTGAGCGACCAGGCTAAGGCATTGATTGTGAAGTCGCGGCGACGCTGATCGTCCTCGATCGTGCCGGCCTCGACAACGGGTTTGCGCGAGTCGCGGCTATACGACTCTTTGCGCGCTCCGACAAACTCGATCTCCCACCCGTCGCAGCGCAACATTGCCGTTCCGAAGGTCTTGAAAATCGAAACTTTGGTGCGCAATTCGCGACCGAGGGCCTCAGCCACCTCGATGCCACTGCCGATTACCACCACGTCGATATCGTTCGATGGGCGGCGCAGGTAGTAATCGCGCACAAAACCGCCGATGACAAAGGCCTGCAAACCTTTGTCATCGACGATGCGCTGTATGCGGCGGAATACCGGTGCCGCAAGTGGATGACGTTTGTCTGTGATATTCACCTTGTAGTGAGAATCAATTATTTACGAACGTACTCCTCGATAGCCTCTTTCCAGATCAGGTAGCCGGGACCCAGCAGGTGCAGACCGTCGTTGGTCAGCTCGGGATACATACGACCGTCCTCGCCAACCATCAGCGAATAGAGGTCGATGAATACGATGTTGCGCTCCTCGCAAACCTGCTTCAACAGCGTGTTCAGCTTCTTGATAGGCTCGTCCAATGCGCGATCCTTGTAGCTCTTGAAGCGGCCATAGGTCTCGTTCACGGGCAGAACGGTCTGAACGTGCAGCTTGGTGCGGGGGCTCTCGTTGATGAAACGGTCGAGCATCTTAGCGATGTTAGCTGCGGTCTCCTCGGGCGAACGCTTGTCAGCCAGGTCGTTAACACCGGTCAGCAGGAACAACTTCTTGGGCTGACCCTTGATGATGTGGTCGATACGCTTCTGCATCTGAACGGTGTTGTCGGCGTTGATACCGCGGTTCTTGATGTTCTTCATACCGAACAACTCGTCCCACTCGCAACCATCGGTCAGCGAGTTGCCGAGGAATACGATGTCCTTCTTCGAGATAGGCAGCAGATCGTACAAAGTTGCCTTCTGAATGTGATAGTCGGTCTGAGCCTCTACCGAGCAGAAGCAACCGAGCGCCATAATGAGCGTGAAAAGTCTTTTCATAAAAAAAGTGTTTGTATTAAATTGATTAGTAATTATTTGCAATGTGTTTCGCGCAGGTAGAGTGCCACCGTGTTTTCCAAGCCGAAATAGAGTGCATCGCTGATCAGCGCGTGACCGATCGACACCTCATCGACCCACGGAATACGTGTGAGGAAGTAGCGCAGATTGTCCAGATTGAGGTCGTGACCGGCGTTCAGACCCAGACCCTCCTCGCGGGCACGCTCGGCAGCGGCGATGTAGGGCTCGATAGCCTTCTCGCGGTCAGTGTGGTAGCCTGCGGCATAGGCCTCGGTGTAGAGCTCGACGCGATCGGCACCGCACGCCTTGGCGCCGCTAACCATCTCGGGATCAGGATCGACAAAGATCGACACGCGGATGCCCTCGCGGTGGAAACGCTCGCACATCTCGGTCAGGAAGTCGCGGTGAGCAATGGTGTTCCAGCCTGCATTCGAGGTGATAGCGTCGGCGGCATCGGGCACAAGGGTCACCTGTGCGGGGCGCACTTCGCACACCAGATCGACAAAACTCGGAATGGGATTGCCCTCGACATTCAGCTCGGTCTTTACGACCTCTTTCAACTCGCGAACATCGGCATAACGTATGTGTCGCTCGTCGGGACGGGGGTGAACGGTGATGCCTTCCGAGCCAAAACGCTCGATATTTTGCGCTGCGGCGATCACATCGGGCATATTTCCGCCACGAGAATTACGAATTACTGCAATCTTATTGATATTTACGCTTAACTTTGTCATAAATTTATTATATTTGCATCTACAAATATACCAATTATTTTGCAAGTTCAGTAATGAAGATCATACTTTTTTCGCGTACAAATTCGGCACTCCGCCCCGTGTTGCTGCGTCAGTTGATTGATACAGTGATGGTTAGCGGTCTTGATTGGTGCATAAATGAAGAATTTGCACACGAACTTGAACGTATGGGCGTGTGTAGCGTCGATCCTTCGCGTTTGTATGGCGAAAGCATTGGCACTCAGCCCGATAACTCGATAATGGTCAGTGTCGGCGGTGACGGAACACTTTTGGACGGTATTCGCCGTTTGGAGGGTCGTCCGATTCCGGTGCTGGGCATCAACCTCGGTCATCTGGGATTCCTGACGGGCGCAGGTCGCGATGGCATAGCACATATTTTCGACGATATTCGCGAGGGTCGCCTGCGTATCGAGGAGCGCTCGATGGTGCGTGTCGAGAGCGACAGCCAGACCCCGATTCAGTGGCCCTATGCCGTCAATGAGTTCGCTATCCAGCGCCACGGCGCAAATATGATTTCGGTCGAAACCTACGTCGACGGGCAGATGGTTGCGACCTATCACGGCGACGGCGTATTGCTCTCAACGCCAACGGGTTCGACCGCCTATTCGTTGTCGGTTGGAGGTCCCGTTGTGGCGCCGACCTGTGCTTGCTTGATCATCTCGCCTTTGGCTCCGCATAACCTGACAATGCGACCGATTGTGATCCCCGATAGTTGCGAGGTTTCGTTCCGTATTCGTGCGCGTCAGCCCTATGCCTTTGTTACGCTCGACAATACGGCCTATCGCGTTCGCGAGGGAACCACTTTCAAGGTGAAAAAATCGGAAAATAACTTTTTTTTGGCACTCCCACAAAATATATCGTTCTACGATACGTTAAGAGAGAAGATGATGTGGGGTATGGACAACCGCGACGACCGCTACGAACAGTAGAGTTCGGGCAGTTTGACCGGGGTTGAGTGCCGATAATGGGCAGATTTTGCCCTCTCCGTAGGAGAAAATCAAAAAAGGAGAGGACAATTTTGCTATTCTGACAATAATTTTACATATCTTTGCAACTTTAATATGAATTTCTCTGCGCTTCGGCGCGGAAAAGAGTGACCAGATGAGCGAAACGAAGAACATACCGCAACACGTAGCCATCATTATGGACGGCAATGGCCGCTGGGCAAAGCAGCGCGGCAAGGAGCGTGTTGAGGGTCATATCGAGGGCGTGCAGCGTCTGCGCGATGCGATCAAGGCATCGGCACGATGGGGCGTGCGCTATTTGACCGTCTATGCCTTCTCGACCGAGAATTGGGGTCGCCCCGAGGCTGAGGTCAATGCGATTATGGAGCTGTTCTGCAAGAGCGTGATCAACGAATCGCCCGAGTTGCAGAAGCAGGGCGTGCGCGTGCAGGTGATGGGCGATCGAGCAGGTTTCTCGGAGAAGGTGCTCGCATATATCGACCGTATCGAGAGCGAAACGGCTGCGGGTGAGCGTCTTACGCTGGTTTTGGCATTCAATTACAGCTCGCGTAGCGAACTGACGGCAGCTGTGCGCCAGATTGCGGCTGAGGTTGCCGAGGGGAGATATGCGGCTGAGGAGATTACGGCCCAGACGGTATCGAACCATCTGCTGTCGGCAGGTGTGCCCGATCCCGATTTGTTGATTCGCACAAGTGGCGAGTGCCGTTTGAGTAACTTCCTGCTGTGGCAGTCGGCCTACACGGAGTTCTACTTCACCGAGGTGTTGTGGCCCGATTTCACTGAGGAGGAGTTCGATGGCGCGATTGAGAGCTATATGCACCGCGATCGTCGCTATGGCTTGGTTAAGAAATAGAGTTTTTAAACAGAATATATTAGACATAAACTGATAACAATGAGAAGATTCCGAATAGCATCGCTTGTAGCGGCAATGATGTTCACCCTTTGGGGCGTAAAGGCGCAGGAGCAACAGCCCGCACCCGTAGCCGAGGCAGCGACTGAGCAGGTAACGGAGCAGACAACCGCAACTGAGGAGCAGGTGGAGGAGGCTGAGGAGCCCCAATTCCCCGAAGATGCGCAGATGATGGACTACCGTCGTCCGAAACGATATGTCATTCGTGATGTTAAGGTGCAGGGTATCAAGTACCTCGATCCCAATATTCTGATTGCGACGTCGGGTATCGTACGTGGCGATTCGGCCTATATCCCCGGTAACTACATCAAGCAGGCTGAGGCTCGTTTGTGGAGCCAGCGCTACTTCTCGGATGTGAAGATCGGTGCCGAGATCGCGGGCGACAGCGTCGATTTGGTGATTATGTTGCAGGAGCGTCCGCGCGTATTCCGCTGGTTGTTTGAGGGTATCGGCCGTGCTCAGGCGAGCGATATCGTCGATAAGCTCAAACTCAAACGCAATGGCGAGTTGTCGGACTACATTCTCGACAAGAACACCAAGCTCCTCAAAGAGTACTACAACGAGAAGGGTTTCCGCAATGCCGAGATCACGCATCGTATCGAGAATGACTCGGTGGTGAAGAATGCGGTGAACGTAACTTTTGTCATCAAGAAGAATCCGCGAGTGCGAATTGGCGAGATTGTCTTCTCGGGTAACGACTCGTTCAAGGAGAAGCGTCTGCGTCGCGCGATGAAGAAGACCCACCAGAAGAGTATCAACTTCTTCGTTAGCTCGAAACTCAACGAGGAGGAGTACGAGAACGATAAGATCAACATCGTCGATTTCTACAACTCGAAGGGTTATCGTAACGCTACGATTCTCAACGATTCGATCTACACGATCAACGAGAAGCGTATCGGTATCAAGATCGACCTCTCGGAGGGTAACAAATACTTCTACCGCAACATCTCGTGGGTGGGCAATAGCGTCTATCCGACCGAGGCTCTGGACCAGATGCTGGGCGTGAAGTCGGGCGATACGTACGACAAGAAGACCCTGCACAAGCGTCTGGGTATCGGCCGCGAGGAGGATCCCGAGGCAGTTTCGGTTAAGTCGAGCTACCAGAACTCGGGTTACCTGATGTCGCAGATCGATCCTGCCGAGATCATCGTAGGTGCCGACTCGATCGACCTCGAATTGAAGATTTTCGAGGGTAAGCAGTTCTCGATCAACGATGTGCATATCACGGGTAACGACCGTTTGGACGATGAGGTTATCCGCCGTGAGCTCTATACCCGCCCCGGTGAGCTCTATAACCGTGCCCTGCTGATGCAGACAATGCGTACGCTGGGTGCAATGGGCCACTTCAATGCCGAGAAGATGGTGCCCAATATTCAGCCCGTAAGCAACGAGTTGGTTGATATCTCGTGGGGCTTGGAGGAGACCGCTTCGGACCAGTTCAATATCGCGGGTGGTTGGGGTGCAAATACCTTCGTAGGTTCGGTGGGTATCACGCTGAACAACCTCTCGATGAAGCGATTCTTCAAGAAGGGCGCTTGGCGTCCCTATCCGCAGGGTCAGAACCAGCGTCTGAACATCACGGCTCAGACCAACGGTACCTACTATAAGTCGGCATCGGTGTCGTTCACCGATCCTTGGCTGGGTGGCAAGAAGCCTAACTCGCTGACCATCGGTTTCCATTGGTCGGAGGAGAACGACGCTTACTACGTATGGCAGTCGGCAAGCCAGCACTTCCGCGCAATGGGTGTTTCGGCAGGTTTGGGTCGCCGTCTGAATTGGCCCGACCCCTACTTCACGCTCTACACCGAGTTGGCTTATCAGCGTTATGCGTTGAAGGATTGGAACTACTTCATTATGAAGAACGGTAAGGCGAACGTGGTGGCTCTGAGAGCCGTTCTGTCGCGTAACTCGGTCGATCAGCCGTTGTATCCTCGTCGAGGTTCGGAGTTTACGATCTCGGCAGCGATCACGCCTCCCCACTCGCTTTGGGACGGTAAGGATTACAGCAATAAGGCGATGACCGATCAGGAGCGTTATCGCTGGATCGAGTACCATAAGTGGGATTTGAAGGCTCAGTGGTTCTACCCGCTGACCAAGAACAATAACCTGGTGTTGATGGCAAGTGCCGAGATGGGTTTCCTGGGTAACTACAACGCCAATAAACTCTCGCCCTTCGAACTCTATGACGTGGGTGGTGACGGTATGTCGGGTTATAGCGTCTATGGTGTCGATGTGATCCGTCTGCGTGGTTACGAGGATAGCGCCCTGAACCCTGTGGGCAATAACGCAATGGGTTACTCGCGCGTATATAATAAATATACGGTAGAGATGCGTTACCCGATCATTATGAAGCCTTCGTCGACGATCTACGGTTTGGTATTTGTTGAGGGTGGTAACGGTTTCAACTCGTGGAAGGAGTTCTCGCCCTTCAAGATCAAGCGTTCGGCCGGTGCGGGTGTGCGTATGTATCTGCCCGTTGTAGGTATGCTCGGTATCGACTGGGCGTGGGGCTTCGATCCCGCAGCCGGTGGCACGAAGCGTAGCGGTAGCCAATTCCACTTTATGATTGGCCAGCAGTTCTAAACCAAGTTAGACGAATCAACTAAAAACTGATACAACTATGAAAAAGATTTTTGCATTGCTCCTTGGCGTTGTGGCATTTATGGGTGTCGCATCGGCGCAGAACTATATGGTGGTCGATAGCGAGAAGATCTTCAAGTCGATCAAAGAGTACAACGAGGCGATGACTCAGCTCGACAATCTGGCTCAGCTGTGTCAGAAACAGGTTGACGCAAAGTTTGCAGACATCGAGAAACTCTATAACAGCTATCAGCAGGATAAGTCGGCACTCTCGGCAGCCAGCCGCGCACTTCGCGAGAACGAAATCCTCGAAAAGGAGGCCGAGGCGGTGAAGTTCCAGGAGTCGCTCTTCGGCAACGAGGGCACGCTGATGAAGAAACGTATCGAACTTATTCAGCCGATTCAGGAGCGCGTGTTCAAGGCTATCGAGTCGTACGCCAAGTCGAACAACTTTGATCTGGTGCTGGACATTGCCTCGAACGCTACGATGCTCTACTACTCGACGTCGGTCAATCGCACCGAGGAGGTGATCAAATTGGTGAAATAACAATCAAAAAACTTTTAATAAACAATTATGAAAAAACTTATCAAGCTAACCCTTGTAGTTGCGCTGGTTCTCAGCTCGACTTCGCTTTTTGCTCAGAAAATGGGCCGCATCAACTCGCAGGAGTTGATCTCGCTGATGCCCGAAACCACTCAGATGCAGACCGACTTGCAGACCTATGCAAATGAGTTGAACGCACAGATCGAGGAGGTTCAGGTTGAACTGAACAATAAGTTTGCTGACTTCCAGAAGAAGCAGGCAACGATGAAGGATTTGGAGCGTCAGGTGGCTGAGAAGGAGATGAATGAGCTGGGTGCTCGTTTGGAGCAGTTCCGTCAGGTTGCAAGCGAGGATTTCGCTAAGAAGCAGCAGGAGCTCTTCGCTCCCATTCAGGAGAAGGCTATGGCAGCTATCGAGAAGGTTTCAAAGGCTGGTGGCTACGCAGTAGTTATCGACCTGGCAGCAGGTAGTATGATCTACATCGATGAGGCTCAGGTAACTGACCTTCTGCCCGCTGTTAAGGCTGAGCTGGGCATTAAGTAATCGTCAGCCCACGCCGCTTTCAGTTAAAGCCGTACCCCGAGGGGTGCGGCTTTTTTGTGCAGTGTAGACCTTGTCGGTTTTTGACGGCGAAGGGCCAAGCTGGGCACAGTTTATGCAACAGAAGGTTGCAAAATGGGGCAATGAAGCCACTTTTCGCAATACTCTGTCAGCTATGAAATTCACAACAATGCTTTATGTGTCGATTCTGGTGTCGCTGGCGGCGCTGAGCGCAACCTACGGCTATGTTCGTCGCGATCTCGGAGCGCCCGATCGTCCGATGTGGGCCACGACAATCGAGGATTTGAAGCAGATCTGCGGTTTGAAACTCGCTACGGCGGCTCAGTACGACCGTGAGGCCGCGGCAGCCGAGCAGACGCAAAACCAACTTCAAATGCAGCTCTATAATGCTCTGTCGCACTCGGAGCAGATTCACGTGCGCAACTATATGCGTGCGCTCAATAAGTTGGGTAGCCGTTATGTGCGTCGCGCGCTGGCGCCCGAGGTGGCAACTTCGCACGATGAGGGGCTGAGGCGCAGTATCGCCCTCGAACGTTATCTGGTCGATGATCGACACGAGCAGTCGATCGAGTATGCGCTCGACGACAAATCGAACTATGCGGCACGTGTTGTGGCGTGGGCGTCGGGTAGCGATGTGAAGCATATCCTGTTGCTCGAACAGTGCGCTTTGGCGAGCGAGGGACGGTGCCGTGCGCCGTCGGGATATGCCGTGTGTCCCGTGTGCGGCAATACGAGCGATTGCGAACACGAGGATTGTTACTGCCCGTTTTGTATGACTCCGAGTGGTGATTATGTGCGCTTTTTGGTTGATATGTCGGCAAAATAGAAAAATAATTAAGAAATTTAGAACATTTTGTGAGGATTGTTTTTATCTTTGGCGTTCATTTGCGCACGAGAACCAAAAAGGCTCGGTGGCGCAGTGCAAACCAAATTTTTATAAACAAAACTTTACAGAATGAAATCACTCAAAATCGGAGACCTGCTTGCCCGCATACCCATCGTTCAGGGCGGTATGGGCGTCGGCGTTTCGCTTTCGGGTTTGGCCTCGGCAGTGGCCAACGAAGGTGGTGTCGGCGTTATCTCGTCGGCCGGTCTGGGCGTGATCTACAAGGAGCATTCGAGCGACTACAATGAGGCCAGCATTTGGGGTCTTAAAGAGGAGTTGCGTAAGGCTCGTGAGGCAACGCGCGGAATTATCGGCGTCAATGTGATGGTCGCTATGTCCAATTTTGCGGATATGGTCAAGACCGCAATCGCCGAGAAGGCGGACATCATCTTTTCGGGAGCAGGACTGCCCTTGAACCTGCCCTCGTTCCTGACCGAGGGAGCAAAGACCAAACTTGCCCCTATCGTATCGTCGGCACGTGCAGCCAAGTTGCTGTGCGAGAAGTGGCTGGCTAACTACAACTACATTCCCGATGCTATCGTGGTTGAGGGTCCCAAGGCCGGCGGCCATTTAGGCTTCAAGCGCGATCAGATCAGCAATCCGCAGTATGCTCTCGAAGAGGTGCTGCCCGAGGTTGTGAAGGAGGTACGCGAGTTTGGCGAGCAGCACAATGTCTATATTCCGGTCATTGCAGCCGGAGGAATTTACACGGGAGAAGATATCTATCGCACAATGCAGTTGGGAGCCGATGGCGTTCAGATGGGAACACGCTTCGTTGCCACTGAGGAGTGCGATGCCGCGCCTGCTTTCAAGCAGAGCTATGTGGACGCCCAGGAGGAGGATATCGAGATCATTCAGAGTCCGGTCGGAATGCCTGGTCGAGCCATTCGCAGCACCTTTCTCGATAAGGTGCGTGAGGGTCTGAAACAGCCCAAGTCTTGCCCGTTCAACTGCATCAAGACCTGCGATGTGACCCACTCGCCCTACTGCATTATGCTGGCGCTCTACAACGCCTTCAAGGGTCGCTTGGAGCACGGCTATGCCTTCTGTGGCTCGAATGCGTGGCGCACGGAGAAGATCCAGAGTGTGCGCGAGCTGATCTCGTCACTGCGCGAGGAGTTCGCTGCGTTCAAGGCTAAGTTCGAACGATAGGACTTTCGGGTTCGAAGAGTATTCAAAGCCGCACTCGTTTAGGGTGCGGCTTTTTTGTTGCCTGCATTTGTATTCATCATCGGCGGGTGGGGCCAAAGGGCGACCCGCCGATGATGACACGCCCCACGGGGCGTGCGGTTGTACTCCTACTTCCACGAAAAAGCCCGCTACTCCGAAGGGAGCAGCGGGCCGAGCGCTAATACAAATATAGGTACTCTAATCCTGTTAGAGATACTTTTCGATAACTGTGCAGATGCGATCGAATACCTCGTCGAGCGTGCCGACACCATTCACCGCCTCATACTTACCCTGAGCCGAGTAGTAGTCGGCCACAACGGCAGTCTGCTCGTTGTAGATCTGGATTCGGTTGCGGATCACCTCTTCGTTTGCGTCGTCGGCACGACCGCTGCTCTTGCCGCGGAGCAGGATGCGCTGTACCAACTCTTCGGTGGGAACCTCCATAAAGATCATCACATCGACTTTCAGGTCGCGCTCAGCGAGAATCTTGTCGAAAGCCTCAGCCTGCAACGTGGTGCGGGGGAAGCCGTCGAAGATGTTGCCGTTAGCGTCGCGATGACGATCGATGTAATCGGTCACGATGTCGATCACGAGCTGATCGGGAGCCAACTCGCCACGCGAGATGTATGCCTCCATACTCTTGCCAAGTTCGGTCTGGGCGTTGATTTCGCCACGAATAACCGCACCTGTCGAGATGTGATTTACGTTATATTTTTCGACCAATTTCTCGGCCTGAGTTCCTTTACCGCACCCGGGTGCGCCGAACAATACGATATTCAACATATCTTTTGAGAGTTTAAAGTTTTTTCGTGGTGCAAATTTACTTTTTATTTCTTTGCAAAACAACGATATTTTGCTATATTTGTAAAAAATTTTAATATAATGGCCAACTATGTGCCGATTTCGGCAATTTTAGTGGGCAAAATCTATACACAGTATCGCTATGAGCAACAAAAAACTGACCGAGATCGCCACGCTTGGCGAATTTGGATTGATCGATCATCTGACCTCGAACTTCGAATGCCGTCGTCCTTCGACCCTTTGCGGTGTTGGCGATGACGCTGCGGTGACGGATATCGGCGGCGGGCGCGTGCAGCTGACCTCGACCGATATGCTGATGGAGGGTATCAACTTCGATTTGACCTACTTCCCGCTCAAACACCTCGGCTATAAAGCTGTGGTGGTGGGTGTGAGTGATATTCTGGCGATGAATGCCCGCCCCGAGCAGGTGATGATCTCGATTGCGGTGTCGAGCAAGATGTCGGTCGAGGCTCTCGACGAGTTCTACGAGGGCGTTAATCGCGCGTGTGCCGACTATAATGTCGATCTGGTGGGTGGCGATACGACCACTTCGCTGACGGGCTTTGCCATTAGTGTTACGGCAATGGGTACAGCCGAGGCATCGAAGGTGGCTTATCGTCGTGGTGCGAAACTCAATGATCTGGTGTGCATTACGGGTAATCTGGGTGCGGCATATATGGGTCTGCACCTGCTCGAACGCGAGAAACGTGCGCTGGCGGGAGTGCCCGATCCTCAGCCTAAATTTGAGGGGTATGAGTATCTGTTGCAGCGTCAGTTGAAACCCGAGGCGAGAGTCGATATCGTCGATTCGCTGGCCGAGGCGCAGATTGTTCCCACGTCGATGATCGACCTCTCGGACGGTCTGGCGTCGGACGTGATGCAGATCTGCAAGGCATCGGGTTGCGGTGTGCGTATCTATTTGGAGCGTATTCCTATCTCGCAGCAAACCAATAAGATGGCAGAGGAGTTGAATGCTGATCCGGTTGTTGCGGCGCTGAATGGCGGTGACGATTACGAGTTGTTGTTCACTGTTCCGTTGGAGTTGCAGGAGCAGATTATGCGCTTGGGCGGAATCGATGTGATCGGTCATATTACGGCGGCCGATACGGGCGCGGCACTGGTAACCCCCGACGGCAATACAATCGCTCTGCAAGCGCAGGGGATAAGATTGTAGGCGTTTTTTGAAATTTGATTTACGAATTTGGGAATATCTTCGTAAATTTGCACAAACCTAATTTTTTATAGTTATGAAAAGATTTTTAATTTTGTTGGCAATCTGCGTATGTGCATTAAGTTGCCAAAGAGAAGATGTAGAAAAACCTAATTTAGGGGCGCGAGCATTGTCCAATCGAATCACTCCTTATGAGGCTATTGATTTTGCTATTGACGCAGTGTATGATGACGCTACGCGCGGATATAATGCACCACGAGCAACCGTTTCAGTTTATGGAACGGAGCAAACTCGATCTGGCGAATCAGTTGATTCGATGTTCTATTTTGTGAATTTTGAGAATAATGGTGGCTATGCAATTGTTTCAACAGATCGTCGTGCTGGTGATGTTATTGCATTTTCACGTTCGGGTAATATTAATCCAGATTCAATAGAAGATGGAAGTGCGATGGATATGATTATGACACTTGCAGGAGATCACTATTTGGACGAGGTTGATCCCGATGATGTCAGAGATTCGATTGTGCCAATTGTGCCTAATGATTATCTTGATTATCCAAAGGTTGTGAGTGTTGGTAATTGGGAAGAAAATGGGTCTGCTGGGCCTTTTGTAGAAATGTCTTGGAATCAATATTATCCATATAATAGTCGTTGTTTTACCGTGGATGGTCAACCTGCGCCAGCAGGGTGTACAGCTATTGCCTTGGCTCATATTATGAGTTATTATCAATATCCTGAATCCCACAATGACATTGATTACAGATGGGGATTATTGTTGCAAACAAATCCCTTTGTTACAATGACAGAAGACTATATAAATCATATTGGAGAGGTGATTGCTGATATTGGAGCTACGATAGGTGTTCGTTATTCTACTATTGAGGAGGGACGAAGTTGGGCGTATCCTAGTGATATAAAAATAGCAGCAGAAGAGTTCGGGTTTTATGCTTCACCTGTATCTCAAGCAACTTTTTATCCGCAAGATATTAATGCGTTCAAATTGTTTTGTGTAACAGGAACTAACTCCAATGGCGAAAGTCATACTTTCGTGGCGGATGGTTTTATTAGAGAGAGGCAATCGACCACGTATATCGATTATGATATGAATCTTCAAGATTATTATTACTACAATACTTATTCATACAGAATTTATGCACATTGTAATTGGGGATTTGGGGAAACAGCGCCTGAATATTGTATTTCTTCATTAATACAACCAACAGGAAAGTTGGCTTTATATGATTTTTATCACTTTTATATAACTTTATAAATATGAGAATATTTGTTTATATCTTTACTCTACTTGCGCTTGTTGGATGCGACAAGTTTGACGATGGCAAGCTCGATCAATACATTGTAAACGAGATGAAGTCGATCGATGCAGATCGAGCTAATGCGATTGTGGCAAAAGCTGGTGAATGGAAATGGGTGGCAAATAAAACGGTTGTTTATACCTATAACGCTGATGGTAGCACTGACGTTCACAAGTGGGGTGATGAGCCAGCCTCTGGGTTGAATTATGGCTCATTTCGCTTTGGAGAAGATGCGTTTATATATACAAGCCCTATTTCAGAAACGAGTGCTGATCGGTGCTATGGTTTTGAAATTGATTGGGCTTTGCGTACAATTGAGTTGGATTTTGGTAAAATTTTGTACATTTCGGGTATTACTGAAAACTATTTGGTAGTTAAAGATAATTATCCTAATGATTGTGTCGTCGCAACATTTATGTTTGTTGCCGATTAAGCACGAATAAAAATGTAATTTTTTGGCGCAAAGAGTTGGAAAAGTAATTTTTATTTCGTAGATTTGCAATCGTCAATGGTTAGTGCGATTTTGGAAGATTTTATGTGGTATCGTTTCACAATCATTGACGGCCAAAAAAGCTAATCAAATATAAGCATTTTGAACTGCATCACCGCCCGATGAAGGGTCGTGATGCGGTTTTTTGGTTGATTGCGCCCGCCAAATCAAAGCTAAATCGCTCAACGAGAAGAAAAAAAGAGTGCGCGGGTTTTGTTTTTCGGAAATAAATGCGTACCTTTGCACCGCTTTTTGCAAATAATTTAATTAACAAACAGTTATGAACAATTACGAAACCGTTTTCATTGCCACACCGGTTCTTTCGGACGTACAGGTGAAAGAGGTGCTGGACAAATTCCAAGGTGTTATCACCGAGAACGGCGGTCAGATCGTGAATGTCGAGGAGTGGGGTTTGAAGAAACTCGCTTATCCTATTCAGAAGAAGACCACCGGCTTCTATTACTTTATCGAGTTCACGGGCGAGGGCTCGCTGATCAACACTCTCGAAACTCAGTATCGTCGCGACGAGCGCGTTATCCGTTTCCTTACCTTCAAGCAGGACAAGTACGCTGTTGAGTACTCGGAGAAGCGTCGCGCTAAACTCGCTAACAAATCGCAGGAGGAGTAAACTATGGCACAGGAGAATAAGACTCAGAACGGCGAGATCCGTTACCTCAACCCCGTTTCGGTTGACGTGAAGAAGAAGAAGTACTGCCGCTTCAAGAAGCTCGGCATCAAGTACGTAGACTACAAGGACGGTGAGTTCCTCAAGAAGTTCCTCAACGAGCAGGGTAAGTTGCTGCCCCGTCGTCTGACCGGTACTTCGCAGAAGTTCCAGAAGAAGGTGGCTCAGGCTGTTAAGCGTGCTCGTCACTTGGCTATCCTGCCCTTCGTAACCGATTGTATGAAATAATTAATGGGAGGAGAGTACAATGGAAGTAATTCTGATTAAAGACGTTGAGAAGCTGGGTTACGCTAACGACATCGTAGAGGTAAAGCCCGGTTATGCAAATAACTACCTGATTCCTCAGGGTTTTGCTAAGGCTGCTACTGCATCGGCTAAGAAGGTTCTGGCTGAGACCTTGGAGCAGCGCGCTCACAAGGACGCGAAGATTCTGGCTGACGCTCAGGCTTTGGCTGAGAAGATCGCTAACCTGCCCCTCGTTATCACCGCTAAGGCTGAGGAGAACAAGATCTTCGGTAGCGTAACCGCTGCTGACTTGGCTGAGGCTCTGGCTGCTAAGGGTGTTGAGGTTGATCGCAAGCTCATCGCAGTTGATGCTGTTAAGGAGCTGGGCGAGTACATCGCAACCGCTAAGCTGCACCGCGAGGTTAAGGCTACCATCTCGTTCTCGGTTGTTGCTGAGCAGGAGTAAGGTTTTAGCCTTAGGCTGACAAACAAAGGCGTATCCGCGAAGGGTACGCCTTATTTTTTTGGATGTTGCACGTCGCTCGCCTTTGGTGGAGCGGCTCTTTTTATTTAGGTGTGGGGGTGCTTATTCCGCTTTCGGCTCGAAGCGGCGGGCAATCATAATGCTCACCTCATAAAGACCATAGAGGGGTACGGTCATCAGTGCCAGAGTGAAGGCGTCGGGCGGAGTGATGAAGGCCGAAACGATCATAATAATAACGAATGCGTGACGACGATATTTGGCCAATAGCGAGCCCGAGATCATTCCCGTGCGTGCGAGGAAATAGGCCAGAACGGGGATCTCGAAAACGAGTCCCATCATTAGCGAAAGGGTGGTGAAGGTCGAGATGTAGGAACTGAGCGCAATGGTGTTCACGACACCCTCATTGACTTGGTAAGTGCCTAAGAACTTGACCGATACGGGGAAGATGACGAAGTAGTTCATCGCCACACCCAAGAAGAACAGCGCAACAACGGCAACCATAATTCGGTTCGAGTAGCGACGCTCGTTTTCGTACAATGCGGGTTTGACGAAGCCGAACAACTCATAGACTACGTAAGGTGCGGCGGCCAGCAGACCGATGGTCATTGACACGGTGATGTGGGTCATAAATTGCGCCGCCAGCTGCGTGTTGATCAGCGTGATATCGGTGTCGGGAATGTGCATCGAATCCCAGCCGAGCAGCTCCAAGAGGTGGTTGATCCAGCGATAGGTCAGGAAGTCGCCACGCGAGGGTGCGAGTACGGCCTCGAAGACCTCATCTTTGAATGCGAACACGGCCAATCCGATCACGACAACCGCCACGATTATGCGCATCAAAACGCGGCGCAATTCGTCGAGATGGTCCCAGAAACTCATCTCCGATTGCGCCTCTTCGGGGTTGGTGGACACGTTGCCTCCAACTGCATTTTCGGGCAGTTGATCGTTGTTCATCGGTGTCGTGTATTAGCGGCGTAATGCGCTAATTATTAAACGATTATTTATTCTCGTCGTTCTTTTTGTCGTCGGTTGCGTTGATCTCTTTCTCAACGTCCTTCATACCGTCTTTGAAGGAGCGCACGCCCTGACCTACGCCCTTCATCAGTTCGGGAATTTTCTTGCCGCCGAAGAGCAGCACAACAACCACTACGATGAGAACGATTTCGGTAGTGCCGATAGCCATAAATTGTAACATAGCGTTTCTAAGTTTTTCGAGTTTGTATTAGGCAAATATAGCAATAAAAACCGAATTTCGCACGATTCCGCCCGCCGAAAGTGAAAGGAATGCTTTTTTATGCACGAAAATCCCTTTTTTAATATAGATATACGCTGAATTTCGGGATAAAAAAACTATCTTTGCGGGGTAGAATCATAACTATTTCGAAAATATGAAAATTGCACTTGCTCAGCTTAACTATACCGTAGGTGATGTTGAGGGCAACGCTTCGAAGATTATCGAGGCGATCGAAAAGGCTAAACAGAAAAATGCAGACTTGGTAGTCTTTGCCGAGCAGGCACTGAGCGGTACACCCGCATACGACCTGCTGAATAAGGCGACCTTTGTCGAATTGTGTGAAGAGGAGTTGGAGCGTATTGCCGAGCATTGCGACTCGCTGACCGCTATCGTCGGCTCGCCTGTAGCGGGTGACGAGGGTACGGTGAGCGCCGCAGTGGTCATCGAGCGTGGTCAGATCACCCGTCGTGTTGCAAAGCAGTATGTCGATTATCGTGATGAGATGGGATTTGTTCACCCTTCGACGGGTGCCGAGGTGATCACCGTTGCAGGTGAGCAGGTGGCCGTTGTGGTGGGTAACGACCTGGTGCGCGTGCGCGATTGCGATCAGTCGGTGACTACGATCATCAATATCAACGCTCGTCGTTTCCGTAAGCGCGTGTTGGAGGCTCGCTACGAGAAGTTCCACAACCTGGCATTTGCCGAGGGTAAGAATCTGGTCTTTGTCAACCACGTTGGTGGCTCGACCGATATGGTTTACGATGGCACCTCGTCGGTTTATGACTCGAAGGGCGAGCTGGTTATGCTGCTCGAAACCTTCAACGAGGATTTCAAGGTGTGCGATATGAACGCTGCAAATGAGCCGATCGCAACCCCCTTCTCATACTACCAGAACCGTACTCGCAACCTCTACAACGCCATCAAGTGTGGCTTGAAGGATTACTTCGATAAGAATGGCTACAAGAAGGCCTGCGTGGGTCTGTCGGGCGGTATCGACTCGTCGGTAGTGCTGTCGATTGCGGTCGATGCGCTGGGCGTTGAGAACGTACGCGCAATGATGATGCCGTCGCAGTTCTCGTCGGATCACTCGGTTGAGGATGCGGTTAAGTTGGCTGAGAATCTGGGCGTTGAGTACAACGTGGTACCCATCACCGAGGCTTATAAGAGCATCGTCGAGTCGCTGATGCCCGTTGTGGGTGGTACGCCCTTCGACGCTACCGAGGAGAATATCCAGGCTCGTATCCGTACCATTATGCTGATGGCGTTGCAGAACAAGCAGAACTATCTGATGCTCAACTCGTCGAACAAGAGCGAGAACTCGCTGGGCTGGTGTACGCTCTATGGCGACACGGCCGGTGCGATCAGTATCACGGGCGACGTCTATAAGAGTGAGATCTACGACCTGGCTCGTTATATCAACCGCGACGGTGAGATCATTCCCGAGAATATCCTGAACAAGGAGCCGTCGTCGGAGTTGTATGCAGGTCAGAAGGACTCGGATCTGTTGCCGCCGTACGAGGTTGTCGATGCGATTTTGTATCGAATGATCGAGCGCGGTCAGCACCGTGAGGAGATCATCAATGCAGGTTTCGACGCAGAGGTGGTGCATAAGATCCACAAGATGGTGATGCGTAACGAGAAGAAACGTTTCCAATTCTGCCCGACGTTGCGTCTGTCGAGCTGCACGCTTGGTTGCGACCGAGTGCTGCCGCTGACCAATAAGTATGGCGACTAAGGGGCGCAGAGATGGCGTAGAAGGTGCATCAAATCAGCAGTAAGAGAATGGCAAAGCAGAAACCAATAGAACACGTAGGCGTGGTCAAGGCGGTCGAGGGCGATAAGGTCCTCGTCGAGATCGTAGCCCAGAGCGCGTGTGCGTCGTGTGCGTCGCGCGCGGCGTGCGGTATGAGCGAATCGAGCCAGAAGCAGGTCGAGGTTCATACGAGCGAGGCGTCGGCATACGTTGTGGGCGAGCGATGTGTGGTGTCGGTCGAACGTGCAGCGGGACTGAAAGCTGTGGTGTTGGCTTACGCTATGCCTTTGGTGGTGCTGCTGGTGGCACTTGTAGCGTGCTCGGCCGCAGGGTTGAGCGATGGAGTGGCGGCTGTGACGGCTTTGGGCGTCGTAGCCGTTTACTATTTTGCGGTGCGCCTGCTGAGAGATAAAATTGAAACTAATATCATATTTAAAATCAAAAAACAGTAATGGAAGATTGGGTAATGGTTCTTGTATGGACCGTAGTAACGCTGAGTGCGTTGGGTGCCCTCGCAGCATTGATTCTGTACTTTGTGGCACAGAAGTTCAAGGTTGAGGAGGATCCGCGTATCGACGAGGTGGAGAAGATGCTGCCGGGTGCAAACTGTGGTGGTTGCGGCTTCGCCGGTTGTCGTGGTTTGGCTACCGCACTTGTGCAAAACGATGACATCTCGGCTCTCTACTGCTCGGCAGCAGGCGCTGAGACGATGAAGAAAATCGCCACTTACTTAGGTAAGGTTGCCCCCGAGAAGGAACCTCAGGTAGCTGTGGTTCGTTGCGGTGGTACGTGCGAGAAACGCCCCCGTACCAACAAGTTCGATGGTGCACAGTCGTGTGCTGTTGTAGCGTCGTTGTACGTTGGTGAGACGGCTTGCTCGTATGGCTGTTTGGGTCTGGGTGATTGCGTTGCGGCTTGTACGTTCGGCGCGATCAAGAAGAATCCCGAGACGGGACTGGTTGAGGTCGATGCCGACAAGTGTACTGCTTGTGGCGCCTGCGTCAAGGCTTGTCCTAAGGGCGTGATCGAACTGCGTAAGAAGTGGCCGAAGAATCGCGGCGTTTACGTATCGTGCGTGAGCCACGACAAGGGTGCAGCAGTGATGAAGGCTTGTAAGGCTGGTTGCATCGGCTGCTCGAAGTGCGTTAAGGCTTGTCCGTTCGAGGCAATCAAGGTTGAGGGCAATCTGGCCTATATCGACCCCGCAAAGTGTAAATTGTGTCGTAAGTGTGTAGCCGAGTGTCCTACGGGTGCAATCGTAGCGGTGAACTTCCCTCCCGCACCTGTTAAGCCCGCTGAGCCTAAGGCGGTAGCTCCCAAGGCTGAGGCTGTTAAGGTCGAGGTGAAGAAGGAGGAGGCTCCGAAGGCTGCAACCGAAACCAAAGAATAACGAAGAAAAGCTGTAAGATATGAAGAGTTTTCCTATTGGCGGTGTTCATCCGTCAGAGAATAAATTGAGCCGCGAGCAGGCCATCGAGGTCTTGGCGTTGCCCGATACCGTAACGGTGCTCCTGTCGCAGCATATCGGTGCTCCCGCCGTAGCTAAGGTTGCCAAGGGCGACAAGGTGCTTACGGGTCAGTTGATCGCCGAGGCTGGTGGTTTCGTGTCGAGCAACATTCACTCGCCCATTTCGGGTACGGTTACGGCTGTCGATCTGACGGTCAATGGTGCAGGTCTGCGCCAGCCCGCAATCACCATCAAGCGCGAAGGCGACGAGTGGGCTGAGGGTATCGACCTCTCGAAAGATGTTGTACGCGAGTGCAAGTTGGAGCCCAAGGAGATCGTTGCAAAGATCCAGGCGGCAGGTATTGTCGGTATGGGTGGTGCTACGTTCCCCGCACACGTTAAGTTGAGCGTTCCTCCGGGCAAGAAGGCTGAGTTCCTGATCATCAATGGCGTTGAGTGCGAGCCCTACCTGACTTCGGACCACCGCGTGATGTTGGAGCGCGGCGAGGAGTTGCTGGTCGGTGTTTCGATTCTGGCTAAGGCTCTGGGTGTTGAGAAATCGTACGTAGGTATCGAGAATAACAAACCCGATGCAATCGCTCACTTGCAGAAGCTGGCTGCATCGTTCTCGTCGATCGAGATCGTGCCTTTGAAGGTGCAGTATCCGCAGGGTGGTGAGAAGCAGTTGATCGCTGCCGTTACGGGCCGTGAGGTACCGTCGGGTGCGCTGCCTATCGACGTAGGTGCAGTGGTGCAGAATGCTTCGACTGCTGTGGCAGTTTATGAGGCTGTGCAGAAGAATAAGCCTCTGATCGAGCGCGTTGTGACGGTTACGGGTAAGAGCGTCAAGTCGCCCAAGAACCTGCTCGCACGTGTTGGTACTCCCATCTCGACCTTGTTGGAGGCTGCGGGTGGTCTGCCCGAGGACGCACGTAAGGTGATCAATGGTGGTCCGATGATGGGTCGCGCGATGGTCAACCTCGATGCTCCCGTGACAAAGGGTACTTCGGGTGTGCTCGTAATGAGTGGAGAGGAGGCTGAGCGTCAGCCCGCATCGCAGTGTATCAAGTGCGCTAAGTGCGTTTCGGCTTGCCCGATGGGCTTGGAGCCCTATCTGATCAGCAAGATGTCGCGTCGTCAGATGTGGGAGCAGCTCGAAACGGAGCACGTAGCCGATTGTATCGAGTGTGGTTGCTGTATGTTTACCTGCCCCGCAAACCTGCCTCTGTTGGACTATATCCGCTTGGGTAAGGCGAAGGTTATGGGCATTATGCGTGCACGTGCAGCCGCAGCACAGAAGAAATAATTGAGTGAACTTAGAAACCGAATTAAAAACTATGGATAAGAAATTAATCGTTGCACCGTCGCCCCACGTTCACGGTAACGAGTCGACCAAGCGCATTATGCGTGATGTGTTGATTGCGTTGGCACCTGCGTTGGTGGTATCGGTGATCGTTTACGGCTGGACGACTCTGCTCGTAACGGCCGTGTCGGTGCTCAGCTGCGTGCTGTTCGAGTACCTGATCCAGAAATATCTGATCAAAGGCCCCTCGACCATCGGCAATCTGTCGGCAGTGGTTACGGGTGTGCTTTTGGCATTCAACCTTCCGGCGTCGATTCCCGTATGGATCGTAGTGATTGGCGCGCTGGTTGCTATTGGTATTGGTAAGATGACCTTTGGTGGTATCGGTAAGAACCCCTTCAACCCTGCGTTGGTTGGTCGTGTGTTCCTGCTGATCTCGTTCCCCGTTCAGATGACCTCGACGGCATTCGCTACCGAGAAGTTGGCTGACGTTTGCTCGGGTGCAACCCCGCTGGCATTCGTTAAGGAGGGCTTGAAGGGCGGTACTCCCGCAAGCGAGCTGATGGCTCAGATCAACTATGGCGATCTGCTGCTCGGCTTCAAGGCAGGTTCGTTTGGTGAGGTTGCAGCTCTGTTGCTGCTCGTTGGCTTCGCTTACCTGTTGATCCGCAAGGTAATCACCTGGCATATTCCCGTTGCAGTATTGGGTTCGATGGCAGTGTTTAGCGGTATTCTGTTCCTCATCAATCCCGAGGCTTATATGTCGCCCCTGTTCCACCTGCTGACCGGTGGTGCAATTCTGGGTGCTGTCTATATGGCTACCGACTACGCTACTTCGCCTATGACTACGAAGGGTATGCTGATCTATGGTGCAGGTATCGGTATCATTACTATGCTGATCCGTACTTGGGGTGCATATCCCGAGGGTATGTCGTTCGCAATTCTGATTATGAATGCGGTGGCTTGCCTGCTCAATAAGTATATCAAACCCCGCCGCTTTGGCGCTAAGAAGTAAGGAGGCAGAGAGATGAAGAGTTCATTGAAAAATATGGTTGTAGTGCTGTTTAGCATTACGCTGATTGCATCGCTCTGCGTTGGTCTTGTAAACAAGATCACCTTCGAACCTATCGAGAAGGCTAAGGCAGAGAATATTCAGGCGGCATTGAAGAATGTACTGCCCGAGTTCGAGGCAAGCGAGTCGGAGGCACTGACTGTTGATGAGCTGCCCGTGATCGTTCACACCGCAAAGGTGGGCGAGCAGGTTGTGGGTTACGCTGTTGAGACGATGACGACGAAGGGTTTTAGCGGTGTGTTCCGTTTGATGGTTGGTTTCCGCGCATCGGGCGAGGTTTACAACATCAATGTTTTGGAGCATAGCGAGACCCCGGGTCTGGGTAGCAAGATGGGTGACGAGGGTAACTCGCTGCTCACCAGCTTCAAGGACAAGAATCCCGCAAATATGAAGCAGCCGCTGGCTGTTGTTAAGGATGGTGGCGATGTTCAGGCACTGACCGCAGCGACCATCTCGTCGCGCGCATACGTTGATGCTGTTGTACGTGCTTATAACGCTGTTCAGCAGATCAAGGGTGGTGCCAACGTAGCTACGGGTGCAACCTCGAACTCGACCGAGTGGACCGAGGGTGAGCAGCCCGCCGCAGAGGCTACCGAAACCGTAAATGAGGAGACTCAGAAAGGAGAGGACAATGAATAAATTGCAACTTATCACGAAGGGTATCTTGAAGGAGAACCCGACGTTTGTGCTGATTTTGGGTATGTGCCCCACGCTGGCAACAACCACTTCGGCTATCAACGGTATGGGTATGGGCGCGGCAACTATGGCCGTTCTGATTATGTCTAATATCGTGATTTCGCTCATCAAGAATCTTATCCCCGATAAGGTTCGTATCCCCGCATTTATCGTTGTGATCGCTTCGTTCGTGACGGTTATTCAGCTGTTGATGCAGGCTTACCTGCCTTCGCTCTACAAGTCGCTGGGTATCTTCATTCCGCTGATCGTTGTGAACTGTATCATTCTGGGTCGTGCCGAGGCGTTCGCGTCGAAGAATGGCGCATTTGACTCGGCTCTCGACGGTCTGGGTATCGGTCTTGGTTTCACCTGCTCGCTGACGCTGATTGGCGCCGTTCGTGAGCTGTTGGGTAGTGGTGCGATCTTCGGCCAGTCGCTCATCTCGGGCGATGGTATGCTGATCTTCGTATTGGCTCCGGGTGGTTTCCTTGTGCTGGGTTACCTGATGGTTCTTTTCAATAAATTAACCGCTAAAAAGAAGTAACAATGGAAGTATCATATTTCGCAATTATCATCGGTGCGATATTCGTCAATAATATCGTGCTGTCGCAGTTCCTCGGAATCTGCCCCTTCCTCGGTGTATCGAGCAAGGTTGAGACCTCGTTGGGTATGGGTGCGGCTGTTACGTTCGTAATGGCTATCACGGCTGTTGTGGCTTGGTCGCTGCAAAAGTATGTGTTGTCGCCGCTCAATATCGAGTATATGCAGACCATTGTCTTCATTCTGGTGATCGCTGCGTTGGTGCAGATGGTCGAGATCGTATTGAAGAAGATCAGCCCCGCGTTGTATCAGGCTCTGGGTATCTTCCTGCCGCTGATCACGACCAACTGTGCAGTGCTGGGTGTGGCTATCCTGCTGGTTCAGGAGCAGTACAACCTGTTGCAGTCGGTAGTATATTCGGTGTCGATTGCGCTGGGCTTTGGTTTGGCGTTGGTGCTGTTCGCAGGTATCCGCGAGCGCTTGGAGCTGGACGAGATGCCCGAGGCATTCCGTGGCACTCCGATTGCGCTGATTACCGCAGGTATTCTGGCAATGGCATTTATGGGTTTCTCGGGTCTGGTTTAGTCCGCCGCGAGAGCAACCGATAGAGTTCGAGCCGCCCCGAAACGGGGTGGCTCGTTCTTTATATATAGAAATAGGTGCGTGGTGCTCAAAAGATGTCCGAGGGTGGGGGCGTAGGTGTATCACTACAACTACCGGATTGTGCAAACAGAAAATATAACAAAAAGAGTGTATGTAAAACATATCAAAGATAAAAGAATTAGTTACCTTTACCCACCCTCGAACGCTAACCATAGGGGCAACTATCGTGCCGAAATGTGGCATTTTACATCTAAGGAAATAATTTCGTATATTTGTACGTTATTAGTAGAAAATCCACAAACAAGATGAAACGGATATTGCTGATTTTGGCTTTGAGCGTGTGGTCGGTGGGGGCTATGGCTCAGACTGTTGCGACCACTCCACAAGATGTGAACGAGCGTGTCGGTCAGGCGATGAATGCGAGTGATTGGTTCGAGCTGGCGCGAATATATAGTGCAGAGAAAGAGAATATTGACCCTTTCTTGCGAACCTATGCCGAGAGCCTTTTGGCAACCTTCTTCGGGCGACCTGCTGAGGCAACGATGGCGATCGAACGATTGGTCGGAACTTATGGCGAATGGTTGGGCGACGGAGCTTTGGGAATGTGGTTCTATTGGGGTGTCAATCAGACCAGAATGGGCGAATATGCGGTTGCGGCTGAGGGTCTTGCACGCGAGTTGGCGAAGGCAGAGGGTAAGGCGGCCGAGGCGACAATCGAACCGCTGCGCGATGTGGTGGAGCAGTGGCGCGAGCTTTCGCAGTTCGATCGTGTGAATTGTTTGGAACGTCCTGCGGAGGGTGATGTGCACGTGCCGTTCCGATTGGTGAGTATGCGTCCCGATAAGGGCGATGCACAGCAGATACGTTTCGAAGCAAAGTTCAATGGCGAGGCTCAGGAGGTGGTCTTCGATACGGGTGCGAGTGTCAATGTTGCCAGCGTCGAGGCTGCCGAGCGATTGGGCTTGAAGATGTTGGAGGCTGAGAGTGAGGCGCACGGTATCGGAGGTACGCAACAGGGTCGCTATGCTGTGGCCGAGCGTGTCGAGTTGGGTAATGCAACGCTGCACAATGTGCCGTTTTATGTCATTTCGATGCGCACGGGTGTCGATTCGTTGGATCGACGCTATATGTCGCAATTGGACGTGGTTATGGGTGTCGAGATGATTCGTGCAATGGGTGAGGTGCATATCGATTTCGAACACTCCGAACTCTTCTCTCCAAGCGTGCAGACGCTCGACTACGACGAACAACCCAACATCTATTCGTCGCCCGCATTGTTTGAGGTCGAGTGTGAAATAAATGGTGAGCGTCAGGTGGTTAATATTGATACGGGAGCGAGTGAGTCGAATCTATCGGCGCAATATTTTGCTACTCACCGCGAGCAGATCGAACGCGAAGGTGTGCTCGATACGTTGCGTTCGGCAGGTGCGGGAGGAATCAAAATAGAACAGGCATACGCTCTGCCGAATGTCCGAATCGCTTTTGGTGGGGCGACCCACACGTGGGATAAAATGATGTGCTCGACCGAACCAGATATTATTTCGGGAGCGGGAAATATCGGTATGGACTGCCTTGCGACATTCTCGCGCGTGGTGATTAATACCCGCACAATGCGTCTGCGAGTCGAGGAGCGACGTTGATAGTGGGGCGAAGAGTGCGAATTTCGTAAAAAAGTAGTATCTTTGTCCGTTGGAAAGAGTTATGAGCGATTATAAAAACATAAATATTCGTAACAAACGCGCTACGTTCGACTACGAGATCATCGAGCAGTTCACGGCGGGCATTGTGTTGGTCGGAACCGAGATCAAGTCGATCCGTCTGGGCAAGGCCTCGCTGACCGATTGCTACTGCTATTTCGATCGTGGCGAGTTGTATATTCGTGGTGTCAATATCAACGAATACAAGTGGGGTACGTACAATAATCATATCCCCAAGCGCGACCGCAAGTTGTTGCTCAATCGCCGTGAGTTGAACAAACTCGAAAAGGCATTGCAGGACAAGGGTTTGACGGTCGTAGGTCTGCGTATGTTCATCAGCGACAAGGGCTATGCTAAGGTTGTGATCGGTTTGGCGCGTGGTCGCAAGAACTACGACAAACGCGAGTATATTAAGGACAAGGACGCTCGCCGCGAGATGGATCGAGCGATGAAACGATAGAGAGAGCATTATGAGTTTGATACTTTGCATCGAAACGGGTACGGACGTATGTTCGGTAGGTTTGGCCGAGAATGGTCAGTTGGTTGCTTTGCGCGAGAGTTGTGGTCGCGACCACGCACGCAATGTGGCGGTCTATGTCGATGAACTGTTGCGCGAGCGCGATATCGATGCTGACGAGATCGACGCTATTGCGGTTGGCAAGGGTCCGGGATCGTACACCGGTCTGCGTATCGGTGTGTCGTTTGCCAAGGGTCTGTGCTATGGTTTGGGTAAGCCGCTGATTGCCATCGGGTCGCTCGATGCGCTGGTTGAGGTGGCGCGCGAGGACGCTGAGGCGGGCATTGTCGATGTGGACGATTTCGAGCGAGCAACGCTCTGTCCGATGGTCGATGCGCGTCGTATGGAGGTCTATACCCAGCTCTTCAATGGATGCGGTGAGGCGCAGGGCGAGGTCGAGGCAAAGGTGATCGACGAGCAGAGCTTTGCCGAGGAGATTGCTGCGGCTGAGGAGCTTGTGATCTTCGGCAATGGCGCGGCGAAGTGCGCAGGAACGCTCTCGGAGAAGGTGAAACTGATCGATATTGCGCCCTCGGCACGCGGTTTGGCTCGCTTGGCGCAGGAGGCTTTGGAGGCTGGTCGCACTGAGGACATAGCCTATTTCGAACCCTTCTATTTGAAGAATTTTGTTGTAACCACATCGAAGAAAAAACTCTTTTAAACGCTATGGGATATCAGGAGGAGAAACAGCGTCAGCTCGACTCGCGTTATATGCGTATGGCGCGCATTTGGGCCGAAAATTCATACTGTGTGCGCCGCAAGGTGGGTGCGCTGATTGTGAAGGACAAGATGATCATTTCGGATGGTTACAATGGCACTCCGTCGGGTTTCGAGAACATTTGCGAGGACGAGGCTGGTTTGACTAAGCCCTACGTGCTGCACGCCGAGGCAAATGCGATTACCAAAGTGGCGAAGAGTGCAAACAATTGCGACGGCGCGACACTTTACATCACCGCTGCGCCCTGCATCGAGTGCTCGAAACTGATCATTCAGGCGGGTATTCGTCGTGTGGTCTATGCCGATGCCTATCGTTCGGATGAGGGCTTGGCACTGCTCCGCCGTGTGGGTATCGAGATCGCGCAGGTCGTGGAGTAGCGAGCCTAGAAGATAGATCGGAACCGCACGTTGTTGTGTCGGGTCGATATTTATATTAAGAAACATCTGTGGATTAAATCTATTGTTAATCTGCAGATGTTTTTGTATATTTGTAATTCAGTAAAACCATAGACTCAACACATTATGAAAAAGCTGTTATTATCTCTTTTGGGGCTTTTGGTGCCCGTGTGTATGTGGGCTCAGGTGGATTTTTCGCCTGCGACGGCAGAAAACCCGATCAAGCCTTCGGAGAATCAGGAACGTGTCTATACCATCTTCGACAAATACAAAGATGTGCTTATCGTAGTCAATGCTCCGTTGGAGATGGACGCAAAGAAGAAGACCAAGATGATTCTTTACGCCCTGCCCAATGGCAATGACATCGAATACACGGCGGGCAAGGCGCGTGCGAGCGAAGACGAAGATTTCCGTTACGGCGTGCAGCACATAGCGGCTCAAACACGCTGGTTGAGAGAGAATAAGCCCCAATATAACTATGTCACGGTCTATCTGCAAGCCTCGATGCGCTCGTGGGGCACGTGGCGACGTCTGCACCGCGATAACGGCATCTCGGCAAAAATCCTGCCCGCCATAATTCAGGATATGGCAGACCTCTACAAACCTTACAATCCTTCGATTACGCTGAGTTCACATTCGGGTGGCGGCTATTTCATATTTGAATACCTGCGTGTGGCGGATAAGGTCAATCCTCTGATCGAGCGTATCGCATTCCTGGATAGCTCCTATGGCTATGAAGAGGAGGACTATAAGGAGAAACTCACTGAGTGGCTCAAAGATAAGCGACACTATCTGAATGTCACCTCATATCAGGATAGCACCGTTATCTACAATGGCAAACCTTTGGTTAGCCCCACGGGCGGCACCTGGTGGCGTAGCCAAAAGATGCAGCGCGATTTGGCCGAGAGGTATAAATTCGAGAAGGTGGAAGATGATACCTATCTTAACTTCTATGCCAATGAGGGTCAGATAACTATCACTCTTGTGAAGAATCCTACGGGCAAGATCTATCACACCGTGCTGGTCGAGAAGAATGGATTTATCGATAGCTGTCTTTCGGGCACCAAAGAGTGGGGTAAAGGTTATGAATTTTGGGGCGAGAGGGTCTATGACCACCTCATAAAGAGTACCCCGATGATAAAACAACACTGATAGGATTACAAACAAAAAAAAGCCGCACCCCGACGAGAGGTGCGGCTTTCTCTATCTATCTGCATTGCCTATCCGCAGTGGAAGTAACGCTCGACGAGCTTGAGCATAGCCTCCTGATTGTCGGCGATGTCGCTGCGCAGGGTCTTGTCGCCATACGCGCGCAACTTCTTGATAATGCCGTCGATCATTGCGGGCGAGAATACGTGGTGCTCCTCGAATACGGCACGCTGACGCTCCAAACAATCGGCCGAAGCCTCGCAGCTATCGGGCAACTGAGCCAGATCCTTCAAACGATCGGCGTTCTCCTTCTGGTGGATATTGACATTTACGTAGGTCTTCTCGGCAACCTCCAACGCATTCTCCATCTCGAATCCGTGGCGGCACGCTACGGCCAGACCTGCGATCAGCTGATAGAGATCGGCCGAACCATCGGGCGAACGCATCTCGACGGTCTGCTTCTGTGTTGTGTCGTAGTTGCTCAGCGGCTCCAACGGATTGGCAATCTGGCACATATCGCTCTTGGCAGCCCAGCCGAGCGGAACACGAACGAGTACCGAACGGTTGCGGTCGCCCCAGCAGATGTTGGTCGGTGCCTCCTGATGCGGAACAAGGCGGAAATACGACGTGGGATTGGTGTTGCCAAAGGCGGTGATCGACGGTGCAAGCTCCATCATACCCGCAATGGCGCGACGTGCCGTAGCCGACAGTACACCACCGTCAAGCATCTGATTCTGCCCATCTTTCACGATACGCATATGGATATGCAGACCCGAGCCTGCCTTGCCTGCGGTGATCTTCGGAGCGAACGTAATGTCGTAGCCCATCTGGTAAGCCAGGTTGCGGATAATCCACTTTGCAATCATCAGCTGATCGGCTGCGTCCTCGGCAGCAACGGGCAGGAATTCGATCTCGTTCTGCTCGTAAATCAAGCCGTTGATTGTGAAGTTACCTACCTCCGAGTGGCCATATTTGATCTGTCCGCCCGCCTGTGCGATGTAGGCCATACAGGTTGTGCGGAACTCGTTGAACTTGGCGTATGGAGCCGATTCGTGGTAACCCTTCTGGTCGGTTGCGGGAAACATACCCTCGTCGGGAGCAATGACGTAGTACTCCAACTCGCCCATTGCCTCGAACTGCATACCGGTCACCTCGTTGAAGGCGCGACACGCCTTGCGCAGGGTGTGCTCGGGCGAACTTTCGAGGGGCTCACCATCTTTGTTGAAGTATGAGCAGAGCATCGAGAGGGTAGGGATCTCGGCAAACGGATCGAGGAACGCCGTGCTAAAACGGGGCAGGACGTAGAGGTCGCTGCTGCCCGCCTCGATGAACGGGAACAGACTCGAACCATCAACGCGCTCGCCACAAGTGAGGATCGCGTCGAGGTATGCGGCGTTGTTAATCACGAAGTTGAGTGTTTTGAGTCGGCCGTCGCCTGCGGGGTACATAAAATTGACCATACGTACGCCATTTTCACGGATATAGCGAATGATGTCGGCTTTGGTAAACTCCTTTGCGGGCTTGCCCAAATAAGCAACCACCTTATTGGGGTTGAGCTCTAATTGATTGTTCATAGCTTTATGTTATTTTGTTTGTTTCGCGAATGCTCTAACTACAAAGATATGATTTTGTCAGCAAAATCGCAACCAAAACGTTGTAGATTTACTCTAATTTTACTCGGTTTTGCTCACCGCACGATGGGAAACTGCGACAAATGGGATTGTCAGTTGGGGCGGATTCGTCGAAATAGGATAGTTGTAAATGCTCGTAACGATGTGATTATAAACAAAAAAAAGAGTCGCTTTTGGGCGACTCCTCAGAGCTGTTGACGAGGCTTGAACTCGTGACCTCTTCCTTACCAAGGAAGTGCTCTACCACTGAGCTACAACAGCATTAACTCCGTTTAGGTGCGCAAAAGTAGGCAGGAATTTCGAATCTACCAAACTTTTTGCAAAGAATTTTACGCTTTTTTTACGATATTTTTTCGGGGCGAACCTTCGTGGCGGGCGTAAATATATCGTAGCCAGCCAAATAGCCCCGCAAAACAAAATCTGAAAATCTTTGCGAAAAAATCGCACCGTCGGAGCCCGCCGCCGCCCCAAATGGACGATATTGTGCGTGAAGGTGATTTTTCATCGAATTGTAATAGATACTTTCGGAAGATTTTGTATCTTTGCTTAATTATACATAAATATAAATTCAGGTCGATGATGAGATTTGCAATATTGCTTTTGCCGCTTGCGGTGCTCTTTTCGTGTGGAGGGCGCGCGAGCAGCTCGGCGGTGGCGTCAAACGAGGTTGCGCGACCCGCAATCATAACGCCCAAAAGCTACAACTATATAATCCGTAACAGCTATCCCCACCAGCGTACATCATATACTCAGGGTCTGTTCTGGTACGACGGCACGCTGTGGGAGAGCACGGGCGAGTATGGTCGCTCGAAGATGACGCGCGTCGATTTGGAGAGTGGCCGCACGCTGGCATCGGTCAGCCTTCCCAAGCGCGAGTTTGGCGAGGGTGCGGTGCTGATGGATAGTGTGATCTATCAGATTACGTGGCGCGAGGGCGTAGCTCACCTCTATGATGTGCCGAGCCTCAAAGAGCGTGCGACGATCAAATACACGGGCGAGGGCTGGGGCATTGCGACCGATGGCGAGTGGCTCTATATGAGTGACGGCTCGGATAAGATCTATAAGCTCGATCCCGCCACATTCAAACGCAAGATGACCATTCCCGTGACCTACAACGGCCAGCCGCTGAATCTTATCAACGAGATGGAGTGGATCGACGGTAGGTTGTGGGCAAATGTATATCTGACCGAGAAGATTGTTGTGATCGACCCCGCGACGGGTCAGGTCGAGGGAGTGTTGGATTTTGCAGGATTGCTCGCGGAATCGGAGATGGAACCGACGACCGATGTGCTGAACGGCATTGCCTACGATGAGGCTACGGGTCGCATATTCATTACGGGCAAGAATTGGCCTAAATTGTTTGAAATTGAAGTTATTAAGTAAAAAAGAATAGATGAAAAGTAAAGCATATATCGAGTCGTTGCTTTCGGAGCGCATATTGCTGTTGGACGGCGGTATGGGCACGATGGTGCAGCGATATGGACTTTCGGAGGAGGATTATCGTGGTGAGCGTTTTGCCGAGTGGGCGACGGCGGTCAAGGGTTGCAACGACCTGTTGGTACTGACGCGCCCCGAGGTGATTGCCGAGATTCACGATGCATATTATAAGGCGGGCGCCGACATCGTTTCGACGTGCAGTTTCAATGCCAATGCGGTGTCGATGGCCGACTATGGGTTGCAGGATTATGTTGCCGAGCTGAATCGTGCGGCGGCGCAGGTGGCACGCGAGGTGGCTGATCGTTATACGGCAGCCAATCCCTCGAAACCGCGTTTGGTGGCAGGCTCGATGGGTCCCACGAATCGCACGGCGTCGGTTTCGGCCGATGTGAACAATCCGGCGGCACGCGAGGTAACATTCGAAGAGCTGGCGGCAACTTATAGTGTTCAGGCACGTTCGCTGATCGAGGGTGGCGCGGATCTGCTGCTGCTCGAAACGGTGTTCGATACGCTCAATGCCAAGGCGGCGATCTACGCCATTAAACAACTTGGCGAGGAGTTGGGCGCGGAGATTCCGTTGATGATCTCGTGCACGCTGGCTGACGCAAGCGGTCGCACGCTGACGGGGCAGACCGTCGAGGCGTTCTATGCCTCGGTGGCTCACGCCGAACCGCTGACTATGGGCCTGAATTGTGCCTATGGTGCGCGCCAGATGTTGCCCTATTTGGAGCGTTTGTCGGCAGTGAGCGAGTGCGGAATGTCGGCTCACCCCAATGCGGGTCTGCCCAATGTTATGGGTGGCTATGACGAAACACCCGAGATGTTTGCGCGTGATGTGGAGGAGTATCTGCGTCGCGGATTGATCAATATTGTGGGCGGTTGCTGCGGCACGACGCCCGAACATATATTCGAACTTTCGAAGATAGTTAGCCGCTATGCACCGCGCCCTGCGCGCGCGAAGGCTCACGTCTGCACGCTGAGTGGCTTGGAGGAGCTGCGTGTGGTGCCCGAGGCGAACTTTATCAATGTGGGCGAGCGCACGAATGTGGCCGGCTCGGCTAAGTTTGCACGTCTGGTGCGCGAGGGTAACTACGAGGAGGCGATGTCGGTGGCGCGTGCGCAGGTTGAGGCCGGAGCGCAGGTGATCGACGTATGTATGGACGACGGAATGATCGATGCTGAGAAGGCGATGTGCCAGTTCCTGAATCTGGCGGCCGCCGAGCCCGAGATTGCGCGTGTGCCGGTGATGATCGACTCGTCGAAATGGGAGGTGCTGACTGCGGGTCTGCGTTGTACGCAGGGCAAGTGCGTGGTCAATTCGATCTCGCTCAAAGAGGGTGAGGCGAAGTTGCGCGAGCAGGCGCGCGAACTGCGTCGTTATGGTGCGGCGGCGGTTGTGATGCTGTTCGACGAACGCGGTCAGGCCGACACCTTCGAGCGTAAGATCGAGGTCGCCGAGCGTGCATATAAGATATTGACCGAGGAGGGTTTCCCGCCCGAAGACATAATTTTCGATCCCAACATTCTGGCCGTGGCTACGGGTATCGAGGAGCACGATCGCTATGGCGTCGATTTCATCGAGGCTACGCGCTGGATCAAGCAGAATCTGCCCCACGCCAAGGTGAGTGGCGGAGTGTCGAATCTCTCGTTTGCTTTCCGTGGCAACAATGCGGTGCGTGAGGCTATGCACTCGGCGTTCTTGTACCACGCTCGCCAGGCGGGTATGGATATGGGCATTGTCAATCCGGCGATGTTGCAGATCTATGAGTCGATCGAGCCCGAGTTGTTGGAGTGTGTCGAGGATGTGGTTCTGGCACGCCGTGAGGACGCGGCCGAGCGACTGACCGAGTTGGCAACCGACCTCAAACAGCAGACTACAACCTCGACTGCGGCTACGGAGCAGTGGCGCGAGGGGTCGCTTTCGGAGCGTATCGAGTGGGCGATGTTGAAGGGCGTAACCGAGTATATCGAGGCTGACGCAATGGAGGGTTATAACGAGCTGGGCTCGCCGTTGGCGGTGATTGATAGGCTGTTGATGCCCGCAATGGAGCGTGTGGGCCGTCTGTTTGGCGAGGGCAAGATGTTCCTGCCACAGGTGGTCAAGAGTGCCCGCGTGATGAAGCGTGCGGTGGGCGTTCTGACGCCGTTCATCGAGCAGGGCGCAATGGAGGGCGCAAAGACGGCAGGTCGTTTCGTGATGGCAACGGTCAAGGGCGATGTGCACGACATCGGTAAGAATATCGTTTCGGTCGTGGTGGCTTGTAACGGATTCGAAGTTAAGGACTTGGGCGTGATGGTCGAGGCCTCGAAGATTGTCGATGAGGCAGTGGCTTGGGGCGCAGATGCGATCGGTTTGAGCGGTCTGATTACCCCCTCGCTCGACGAGATGATTCGCGTTCTGCGCGAGTTGGAGGCGCGCGGTGAGCAGATCCCCGTCATCGTGGGTGGCGCAACGACTTCGGCAGTACATACGGCAGTGAAGATGGCTGCGGAGTATTCGGGCGTGGTGATCCACTCGCGCGATGCGTCGGATAACGCACGTATTCTCAACCGATTGATGGGCGAGGGTCGCGAGGAGTATCTGGCGGAGGTTGCCGCCGAGCAGCAGCGTCTGCGCGAGGAGTTCGAGCGCGAACAGAGCCTGCGTAACCTCGTTCAGTTGAAGGAGGCACGACGCAAGGCGCACCGCAAGGGTGTCGAGGAGATTGTGCCCGTAGCACATAAGGGACGTCTGGTTTTCCACGATATGAAGATCGATCAGGTCGAGGAGATGATCGATTGGAACTTCTTCTTCCCCGCGTGGGGCTTGAAGGGTCGCTATCCCGAGATTTTCGATCACCCGCGCTATGGCGAGGAGGCTCGCAAGGTGTTCGATGATGCACAAAAACTGTTGGCGAAGATCAAGGAGGACAACTCGTTACGCTTGCAGGGTGTTGTGGGTCTGTTCGAGGCGGTGAGCGAGGGTGACGATATAGTCATAACCGATCCGAAGGGTCGTCGAGTGCGTATGGCGCAGCTGCGTAGCCAGACACCCGACGAGCAGGGCGAGTGCCAGTCGCTGGCCGACTATGTGATCTCGGCCAAGACGGGCGCGAAGGATCACATCGCGCTGTTTGCGCTGTCGGCAGGTGCTGGTTTGGCGGAGCTGACCGAGAAGTATCGCTCGGAGGGCGATGATTATAACGCAATGCTGGCTAAGTTGTTGGCCGACCGACTGACCGAGGCAATGGCCGAGGTGGTGCACCTGTTTGTTCGTCGCGAGATGTGGGGCTACGAGTCGTGCTCGGAGCAACCCGACCCGAAGGCGATCATCGCGGGCAAGTATCAGGGTCTGCGTATGGCGTTTGGCTATCCCGCAACGCCCGACCACTCGTTGAAGCGCGAGGCGTTCGATCTGCTTAATGCGCAGTTGATGACCGAGATGCGACTGACCGAGAACTTTATGATCAACCCCGGTGAGGCTCTGTGCGGAATGATGGTGGCCGACGAGGCGGCGCGATACTTTGCGGTCGGCACGATCGACGAGGAGCAGTTGAAGGACTATGCGAAACGTCGCAACCTCGCCAAAGAACAGATGAGAAAAATTCTACCAAAGAACATATAAACGATGAAAGTAATCGATATAATCCGTCAGGCCGAGGCCAATCACGCGCCTCGATTTACGATCGAACTGTTGCCGCCGTTGAAGGGCGACGGCACGCAGGGTGTTTTCTCGGCGATTGACACGCTGGTCGAGTATGGACCGGCCTATATTAATGTTACGTTCCAGCGCGAGGACGAGAAGCTGGTCGAGCGCGAGGACGGACTGTGGGAACGTCGCATAACGCGCCGCCGTCCGGGTACGGTCGGAATCTCGGCTGCGATCAAGCAACGCTATGGGATTGAAGTAGTTCCGCATCTGATTTGTGGCGGTTTGTCGCGCTACGATATCGAGGACGCCTTGATTGATATGGATTTTTTGGGGATTGAGAATGTGTTGGCTCTGCGTGGCGACAGCCGTCGTACGGAGCGTCGTTTTGCACCTCACCCCGATGGCCACGCATACGCCGAGGGGCTGGTGCGCCAGATTGCGGCGATGAATCGTGGCGAGTTTGTCGATGGCGAGGTGGAGAATTGCCAGAAGACCCACTTCTGTGTGGGCGTGGCGGGTTACCCCGAGAAACATTCGGAGGCTCCGAATCTTGCAACCGATATCGACAATCTGCGTCGCAAGATTGATGCGGGTGCCGAGTATATCGTAACGCAGATGTGCTTTGATAATCAGCGTATTTTCGAGTTCATCGAGCGTTGCCGCGCGGCGGGAATCACCGTTCCGATTGTGCCGGGTTTGAAGCCCTTTACCACCAAGTCGCAGCTGACGGTACTGCCGCAGACCTTCCACGTCGATCTGCCCGAGGAACTGGTCAAGGCGGTTTCGGCTTGCGAAGATAACCGCGCGGTGAAGCAGGTGGGTATCGAGTGGGCAACGATGCAGGCACGCGAGTTGAAGGCGGCAGGTCTGCCCGTGATCCACTTCTATACGATGAGCCGCACGGATAATGTTGCTCAGATTGTGAAAAATGTATTCTAAAACCCCATAAAGCTATGGCAAAGAGAGAAAAAAAGAACCGTCAGGGTTCGTCGATCGCCGAGCGCGATCGCTCGTCAATCATTATGCACGTGCTCACGGCTATGCCCGGGCACAAATTCTCGTTGAAGGAGTTGGCGGCTGTTTCGGGCGGTGCCGATCGTGATGGCCGTTATGCTACGCGCGATGCACTCGAAAGGCTTGTTGCTGAGGGGGTTGTTGAGGCCTGCACGGGTCAGAAGTTCCGTTTGGCAGGAGGCGCAATGCCCACGTATGAGGGTGTGGCCGATCTGGTTTCGTCGGGTGCGGTCTATGTCACGGTCGAGGGTATGGAGGAGGATATCTACGTTCATCGTCGCAATACGTGCAATGCGCTGGACGGCGATCGCGTGCGTGTTGCGGTGACGCGCAAAAACCGCGCAGGTGTGCCCGAGGGCGAGATTACGGAGATCATCGAGCGCAATCCGAAGGGTTATGTCGGTACGGCGCAAGTGATGGATCATCAGATATTTATCAAGGTCGATTCGCGTAAGGTGCCGATGGATATCTACTGCTCGAAGCGCGAGTATCCCGATCTGCGCGATGGCGAGAAGGTTGTGGTCCATATCATCGATTGGGCCGATGGCAGCAAGTGCCCGCAGGGTCGCATCAGCGATGTGCTGGGTATGAGTGGCGACAACGATACCGAGATGCACGCAATTTTGGCGGAGTACGATCTGCCCTATAAGTTCGATCCGCGCGTGATTCAAGCGGCCGAGGAGATCAAGGGCGAGATTACGGCGCAGGACTATGCCGAGCGTCGCGATTTCCGCGATGTGACGACCTTCACGATCGACCCCGCCGATGCTAAGGACTTCGACGATGCGTTGTCGATTCGCAAATTGGCCGAGGGTCGCTGGGAGATCGGTGTGCATATTGCCGACGTAACGCACTATGTTCGCCCGAACGATGTGGTTGATAACGAGGCTGTTGAGCGTGGTACGTCGGTCTATCTGGTCGATCGTACGGTGCCGATGTTGCCCGAGCGCCTCTCGAATGAGCTCTGCTCGTTGCGTCCCCACGAGGAGAAGTTGTGTTTCTCGGCGGTGTTTGAACTTGACGAGGAGCTGACGATCCACAACGAGTGGTTTGGTCGCACGGTGATCTACTCGGATCGTCGATTCGCATACGAGGAGGCGCAGGAGATTATCGAGGGCGCCGATGGCGATTTGAAGGAGGAGATCCTCACGCTCAATCGTTTGGCGCAAAAGATGCGTGCTGAGCGTTTCCGTGCGGGTGCTATCGGTTTTTCGCGTAAGGAGGCTAAGTTCCACCTCGACGAGAAGGGTCGCCCGACGGGTGTCTATTTCAAGGTGCAGAAGGAGGCTAATCAGTTGATCGAGGAGTTTATGCTGTTGGCTAACCGTCGCGTGGCGGAGTTCATTGGTCGTCAGCGCGGTCGTCAGCGTACGATGGTCTATCGTGTTCACGATGAGCCTAATAGCGATAAGTTGATCCGCTTCCAGAGCTTCATTCTGCGCTTTGGTTACTATTTCCGCGCCGATAAGGGCAAGGCTGTGGCCAAGGCGATGAACCGACTGATGGATAAGATTCGCGGCAAGGTCGAGGAGAATGCCATTGCGACGCTGGCCGTGCGTACGATGTCGAAGGCGTTCTATACCACCGATAATATTGGTCACTACGGCTTGGCATTCCCATATTACACTCACTTTACCTCGCCCATTCGTCGCTATCCCGATATGATGGTGCACCGTCTGTTGGCGGGGTATCTGGCGGGTGCAAAGTCGCCCGACAAGCGCTCGATTGAGAGCCTTTGCGAGTCGGCATCGGAGCGTGAGGAGGTTGCAGCAGCAGCCGAGCGTTCGTCGATCAAGTATAAGATGACCGAGTTTATGGTCGATAAGGTCGGAATGGAGTTCGATGGTCATATTTCGAGCCTCACGGAGTGGGGTATCTATGTCGAGCTGGACGATACTCAGGTTGAGGGTATGGTTGCGTTGAAGGATATGCACGACGCTATCTATCGTTTCGACGAGGCTCTCTATGCCGTTGTAGGTCAGTCGGGTCGCAAGTTCACGTTGGGCGACAAGGTGCGTATCAAGGTGCTGCGTGCCGACCTGTCGAAGAAACAGATCGACTTCGAATTGTTGTATGCAATCGACTTGAAGAGTGGTCGTCGTACCGATATGGCCCGCCCGAAGTTGGTTGCGCTCGACGATCGTATCTATCGCAAGGATCCGCGCGACGAGAAACGCTCGAAGCGTGGTCGCAATGGTCGAAGATAAACCACTTAAAACCAAAAGTGTATGAAACGAATTGTAATGATTTTGTTGGCCGTTGTGGCTATGTGCGCAGCGGTCGAGGTGCGAGCTGAGAGCGCCGAGGTGGCAGTTTCGGGGCAGATTGAGCAACCCCAGATGGCTGCGTTCCAAGGTGGCAATTTGAACGATTTTAAGGTGTGGGTTGAGGCTGAGATGGCCAAGCGTACCGTTGCGACCAAGTGCGAGGGGCGTGTGATCGTGGCGTTCAAGGTGATGGCTGACGGCTCGATCGAGGTCAGCGACAAGCCTGCGATGAATTCGCAAGCCGATCCCGAGCTCTTTGCCGAGGTGCGACGTGTGGTTGCAAGCTCGGCGGGAATGTGGAGTGCTGCCGTTCAGAATGGCAAGAAGGTCAATGTTTCGCTTGTCGTTCCAGTAAATTGTGAGAGGGTCAAAGCCCCGAAACCCGTGAAAAAAGTTAAGATCGTGAAGAAGACCGAGAAGAAGGTGCGCAAGTTGCCTGCATTGAACTAAACTTCATTTGTCGAATGTCGATTTCCGCACTCGCCCGCTGGGGTGAGTGCGGATTTTTTTATTCAAAATTCAAGATCCAAAATTTAGAATTGGCTTTGCGTCCGCTGATTTTGTTAGCAAGCACCAAAAACTGCAAAATAGCACGCTTTATCAAAGCGTGTCATCATTGGCGGGTCGGCCTTTGGCCTAGCCCGCACCAGCCAATGATGAAATTTATTGAAGAAACTCCTCTTTCCTCAAAGTTATCAACAAAAATGTTAATAACTTTGTTGATAAGTGCGTGGCGAAATGTTGATACTCAAAATGCGAAGAGCGATAAAAATGGCGTAATTGCCTAATAATTAGCGGATAAGTGAGCGCGCCCGAAAAGTTTATCAAATGTTGATAAACTAAAACACCCCGAACCGTAAAAGGTTCGGGGTGTTGTGCGAAAATGTAGATCGCAGCCGCCTACTTAATCTTGTAGATACGTCCCTCGATCAGCGTGATATAGACGTTGCCCTCGTCGTCAGCAACGATCTTGTTGGTTGCCGAGTCGCCAAACTTAGCGCGCCATATCAACTTGCCACCCTTCTCCTCGAAGGCTGCAATCTCGCCCTGCTTGTTGGCCATATAGATCACACCCTGCGAAACGGTGATCGGGCAGGGATTGTGGTCGTAGCCCCAGCCTGCGTCCGAAACCCAACGCTCGATGTAGGTCGTAGCGCCACTCTCAACGGCAACCAACTGGCCGTCCATCGTCTTGCCGAGGAACATCTGTCCGTCAGCCGAGATACCTGTCGATTCGCGAACACGATAGCCCGTTTTGCGCCAGATCTGACGACCCGTTTCGAGGTCAATCACCGTTGCATAGCGGTCGGGAGCAACGATATAGACCTTGCCATTTGCTACGCGCGGAACGACGTGACCGGGCGAGAAGAGTTTGTTGTGGCCGCCGTTGTACCACTTCCAGAGCTCAGCGCCCGTCGTCTTGTCGAGGCAGTAGAGATAGCAGTCCCAGGCACCGAACAGAATCTTGTTGCCAACGATTGTGGGGCGACCCTGCGCCTGACCGTCGCCAAACGAAGCCTCCCACAGAATCTTACCCGTGCGCAACTCGATAGCCGCAAAACGACCGCTGCCGATACCCGAGTAGAACACGCCATTCTCGACAATACCATCACCGATCACGGGAGTCTCGGTCTTCAACGACCACAGCTCACGACCGTTGCTGGCCTTGAATGCACGCACCGAGCAGTCCGCGCCACCCACAACTACGATGCCGTCCGAATAGATCGGGGTCGAGTAGATCGAGTTTGCGAAGCGCTTGCTCCACTTCACCTTGCCCGTCTTGGCATTCATTGCGTGCAGCCAGCCAACCGAGTTGCCGTAGTAGAGCATGTCGCCATTGACAGCCACGCCCGTAAAGATCGATGCGGTGTCGGCCTTGATCAACTTCGCGCCCACCTTCTCGAAATCGGGTTCGGGCATATAGGGCTGAACGGGCAGCTTACCCAGCTCCTCTGAGTAGCCCTGCTTTGCGCGGAAGCGCTCAACGGGCTCCTGACCCAGCACCTTCTCATACATATAGAGCGAGTCGTTAGCCAATCGCAACACGTTGTAACCATAGGTGGTCTTCTTGCCGCTACCCATCTGCAAAGCGCGACCCATCACGCCGGGGATCGAGTCGTAGTTCGAGAGTTTGAGCTGGTGGTAGTGACCGCAGAGGGTCATCTTGGTGTCGTATTTACGCAGCAGGTCGGTGATCTCCTTGCGGTTCGAGATGTCGTTGATCAGGGGGTAGTGGCATACGCTGATGATCTTGTCGGTGGGTCGAGCGTTGCGCATCGTCTGCTCGATCCAGAGGATATCCTCGGGGCGGATCGTACCCTCGGCCATCTTCATATAGGGACCAACCTGATAACCAACGAAGAGATAGTTGCCTGCGCGCATTGCCACACGTCCCTGTTCGTGGAACAGGCGGCCGTAGGTCATAAATGCGCTTTCGGACCACGTTGTTTCGTGGTTGCCGGCGGTAACCATCAGCGGTTTGTTGAACTTCGAAACGATCTCGTGCACCAGCTCCAACTCGGCGTCGCTACCCATGTTGCAGAGGTCGCCGGCGATGACAACGAAGTCGTAGGGGAGTGAATTGACCTCCTCGACCGCCTCGCGCATTGCACGCTCCATAGCGTTGCCTTTGTTGACGTGAATGTCGGCAAAGAATGCGATTTCGATCGACTCTTTGTCGGGACAGAAGGTGGGGATCTGGTCGTTCTGGCTCTGTGCCGTTGCGAAAGCGAGCGCGAGAGTCAGCGTTAATAAAAGTTTTTTCATAAGAGTTTATCGTTTTTTAATGTTATTAGCGGTGTTGTTATCGGCTCTAAAAATGACGATTAACATACAAAAATAATAAAAAAAATTATGGGAAGTTGTCGATTTAACTTTTTTTTCGCATATTTGTAACCAAATACAGAAACTAATAACCAATCATACTTTTATGAAACATTTGAGATTTACACTTATTTTCGTGGCGGCATTGATGTTGCCGACGATGCTTTTTGCCGGCAAGCGCGTGAAGGTCGGTGCTGAGCAGACCGACGAGTACTACCCGCTGATCAAGGGTAAGCGTGTGGCTGTAATGTCGAACCATACGGGCGTTGTGGGCAATCGCCATATTGTTGATATTATGCACGATAAGGGCTTCACGATCACCGGTATCTTCGCTCCTGAGCACGGTTTCCGCGGCTCGGCTGACGCAGGTGAGCACGTATCGAGCTCGGTTGATGAGCGTACGGGTATTCCCATTCGCTCGCTCTACGACGGCAAGAAGGCTCGTCCGAGCGATGAGGATATGGCGTCGTTCGATGTGCTGATCATCGATATTCAGGACGTAGGTCTGCGTTTCTACACCTACTACGTAACGATGCTCCGCCTGATGGAGGCTTGCGCTGAGGAGGGTAAGCATATGATCGTGCTGGATCGTCCGAACCCCAACGGTTTCTACGTTGATGGCCCGATTCTCGATATGAAACGTTACAAGTCGGGTGTGGGCTGGGCTCCGATTCCGGTTGTACACGGTATGACTCTGGGCGAGATCGCAATGATGGCTAACGGCGAGGGCTGGCTGACCGATGGCCGCAAGTGCGAGCTGACCGTTGTTCGTTGCAAGAACTATACTCACCAGACCAAGTACGAGTTGCCGATCGCTCCGTCGCCCAACCTGCGCGATATGAAGGCTATCTATCTCTATCCTTCGACCTGCTACTTCGAGGCTACTCCCGTAAGTTTGGGTCGTGGTACCGATAAGCCCTTCTTGGTTTATGGTCACCCCAATATGCTGGGTTACGACTTCTCGTTCACTCCTCGCAGTGTCGATGGCGCGAAGTTCCCCCCGCAGCTCGATCGCAAGTGCTATGGTGTCGATCTGTCGCAGATTCCCAATGAGGAGATCTGGGAGAAGGGTCTGAACCTCGAATATGTGATCGACGCATATCAGAACCTGAACCTCGACGATCACTTCTTCCGTTCGTTCTTCGAGTTGCTGATTGGTCGCGACTACGTTCGCAAGATGATCAAGAAGGGTGCTACGGCTGACGAGATCAAGGCTATGTGGGCTGATGATGTTGCCAAGTTCAAGGAGCAGCGTCGTCCCTACCTGCTCTATGAGGAGTAAACGTCGCGCGTTGCGCATTTGAAAATAACGGCCACTGCACAATTTCTGCGGTGGCCGTTACGTTTTATTGATTGAGAATGATTACTTTTGCGAGCAAAATAGACAGAAAGAGATGAAAAAGTTGTTGATGATTCTTGCGTCGGTGCTTCTGGCGGGCACAGTGGCGGCGCAAACTACAATGAAAGAGGTGCGCGCGGTGACCTTCTATGGCGTCGATTTCACGGCGGCAAAGGTTGTCGGTGCGGAGTATCGCCCGACGGATATGATTCGTGCGTTCGGACAGGCAAATCAGGCTTTTATGAACGAGCCGAATCGATTCAATGTAGCTAAGGCGTTGAAGGTGATGGTCGAGCGAATGCAGCTGGTTACGGCTCGCGAACGTAATGTGGCAATTCCCTATGCCCAGCTTGCAACGGTCGAGGTGGCTGAGGCTCTTGCGCCCGAGAAGGTGGCCGAGATCGTGGCAGCCTACCCCGAAGGTAATGGCTATGGAGCGCTGATTTTGGGCGAGGAGATCAACGGCACGACGGCTCAGGTGCGTCTGCGTATGGTGGTTTTCGATCGCACGAGTCGCGAAATCGTCTATCAGCGAGTGGCTTACGTCGAGGCTGAGGGTGCAAGCCCGCGCGAGTTGTGGTCGGACGGAATCTATAAGTTCCTCAAAAAATGGAAGTTCTAAAACACGATAACGGAGCCGAGCGACTGCCCATTGTCGATGCCGAAGGGCGAGTTGTGGGGTCGGCAACGCGTGCCGAGTGCCACAATGGATCGATGTTGCGCCACCCCGTGGTGCATCTGCACGTGATCAATGGCCGTGGCGAACTATATCTGCAACACCGCCCCGCGTGGAAGCAGATTCAACCCGATCGCTGGGATACGGCCGTTGGTGGTCACGTCGATTGGGGCGAAGAGTGCGAGCAGGCATTGTGGCGTGAGGCTCGCGAGGAGCTTGGTATGTGCGAGTTTGAGCCGCAACACGTGTGTAGCTACGAGTTCCGTTCGGCGTGTGAGTGCGAGCTGATCAATGTCTATGTCTGTCGCTACGATGGCGAGGTCAAGCCGTCGGAGGAGCTGGACGGAGGTCGTTTCTGGTCGCGCTCGGAGATTGAAGCTAATCTGGGTCGCGGAGTCTTCACCCCGAACTTCGAGAGCGAAGCGGCGAGAATAGGTCTGCTCGAAATGCTATAATAATATATATAGGTATAATTCAACAATTCAGGGAGCATTCCGCGAGGAGTGCTCCCTAATCTTATTTTGTAATTTTAGGCTTATTTTAGAAATAATATGCGAAAAATGTAAAAAAATGCTTGCAAAACTTTGAAAATGCTGGAAAAATATTTAATTTTACACTCGACTTTATGACAAAACGGTTTTACCCGCAAGCCTTTTTTGTTGTAAAGGCGCACACACAACAAATTTTAACTACTAATTATTAAAAACAAATGGTCTTATGAAAAAATTGCTTACTATTTTGTTTTTAGGGCTGAGTTTATGTGCTTTCGGTCAGAAAGTAGCGATTAACGGTACAGTAGTGGATGGTAATGACAATCCTCTGCCAGGCGTACACGTAATCGAGAAGGGTACAACCAACGCAGCTGCTGCGGACGCTAATGGTGCTTTTACCTTGAACGTTCCTGTTGGTGCAGTGTTGGAGTTTACCTACATTGGCTATATCCCTAAGGACGTGACTGTTACCGGCGCAGGTAATATCCGCGTGGTGATGGTAGAAGACAGCGATGTTATTGAAGATGTCGTAGTTGTAGGTTACGGTGTTCAGAAGAAAAAGCTCTTCACCGGTGCAACTGTGCAGGTCAAAGGTGAGGACATCGCTAAGATGAACACCGTCAATCCCCTGGGCGCTTTGCAGAGCAAAACCCCTGGTGTGAACATTACCTCGAACGGTGGTTTCCTCGATCAAGGTTTTAAAGTGAATATTCGTGGTATGGGTACTACCGGTACCTACGCGCCGTTGTATGTTGTGGACGGTGTGCCCAATGGTAGTCTCTCGTCACTGAATGCGTCGGATATCGAGTCGATCGACGTTCTGAAAGACGCAGCATCGGCAGCTATCTATGGTGCGCGCGCTGCCAATGGTGTTATTCTGATTACAACAAAGAAAGGTAAGGCGGGTACAGGCGAGGTAGCATACGATGGTTACTATGGTGTGCAGAACCTTTATAAGATCCCGACAATTCTGTCTGCTCAGGAGTATATGGACATTATGGACGAAGCTCGCGTAATGGACGGTCTGACTCCTTGGAATTGGGAGACTTACATTCCTGCTAAGGACCTGGCTGCAATCCGCAATGGCAGTTGGAAGGGTACCAACTGGCTCAAAGAGATGCAGAACAGCGACGCTCCTATCCAGAGCCACACTATCAATATCTCGGGCGGTACCGATCGTTCGACCTATTCGATTGGTTTGGGTTGGAATCAGCAGCAGGCAACTTTGGGTGTTCCGGGTGCAATGCCTTCGCTGACTCGATATAACCTGCGTATCAACTCGGATCACGTTGTTTTGAAGCGTGGTGATCTGGATCTGTTGAAGGTGGGTGAGACTTTGAATTATCGTTATTCGTACCAGAAGGGTTCGTTCTCGACCAGCGGTATCTATTGGAATCACCTCCACACCGCAATCGTAAAGAGCCCGTTGATGCACGTTTACGGTCCTACCGGTGAGTACTACGATTTCGACGACCAGAAGGCTGATGGCTATAACTGGGATATCTCGAACGGTTCGAACCGCAACCCGTTGGCTGACTTGGATTGGTCGGTTAACCAGAACCGTAGCAAGTCGCACTATTTGCAGACTAGCTTCTATGCAATTTTGCAGCCTATCAAGAACTTGACTTGGCGTACTCAGGTTGGTTATATGATGAGTGGCTCGAGCTATCGCTCGTTCTCGCCGACTCACGATAAGCTGACTGAGACTGACGGTGGTGAGATCAACTCGGTGACTCAGTCGATGTCGCTGACCAACCGTTGGAGCTGGGACAACACTATTGGCTATAAGTTTAAGGTATGTCAGGATCACGCATTCGACGTAATGCTGGGTCAGTCGGTTGAGCGTTGGGGTTATGGTGAGTCGATGTCGGCTACCAACCACGAGCTGAGCTTCGGCGACTTGGAGCACGCTTATCTGTCGAACGCTACTCGTAACCCCGTAACCAGCCAGCCTACCGGTACTCCCGCAAGCGAGGGTGCTATCGCATCGTTCTTCGGTCGTATCAACTACGACTACGCTGAGAAGTATATGCTGACTGTGATTATGCGTGGTGATGGTTCGTCAGTATTCGCACCGGGCAACCGTTGGGGTTTCTTCCCGTCGGTATCGGCAGGTTGGGTTATCTCGAACGAGCCTTTCTTGAAGGATAATGAGAATGTAGATATGTTGAAGCTCCGCGCATCGTGGGGTCAGAACGGTAACTGCAACGTATCGGGCAACCAGCACATCGCAACCATTACCTCGAATCAGGGTTATGGTGGTTACTCGTTCGGTGATGTTATGGACGCTGTTTCGACCGGTTCGTATGCATACAAGGTGCTGAACTATGATTTGAAGTGGGAGACTTCGGAGCAGTTGAACATCGGTATGGACGCTGCATTCTTCGACAGCCGCTTCAAGGTTGAGTTGGATTGGTACCGCAAGGTAACTAAGGACTGGTTGGTAACCGCTCCCGTATTGATGTCGTGGGGTGCAAATGCTCCTTCGATCAATGGTGGTGCAGTTCGCAATACCGGTGTTGAGTTGGGTCTGCATTGGAATGACAATGTGAACAACGACTTCTACTATGGCGTTGATTTCAACCTCGCATATAACAACAATAAGGTAACCTCGATCGAGAACTCGGAGGGTATTATCCACGGTCCCAGCAGCGTATTCTGGGAGGGTTCGGACGAGTGCTTCCGCGCAGCTGTTGGTGAGCCTATCGGTTTCTTCTACGGTTACATTAGCGACGGTATCTTCCAGAACCAGAAGCAGATCGACGAGTATAAGGGTGCGTTGCTGAATGGTGCAAAGACCGCTCCGGGTGATGTTATCTGGCGTGATGTTGACGGCAACGGTACTATCGATGCTGGTGACCGTACCAAGATCGGTAACCCGAATCCCGACTTCACTATGGGTCTGTCGTTCAACCTCGGTTGGAAGGGTCTTGACCTGGGTGTTACTACCTACGGTGCATTTGGCCACCAGATCTTGAAGTGCTATCGTGACTTCTCGTCGTCGCCTCTGAACAACTACACCACCGACATCTACAACCGTTGGAATGGTGAGGGTACTTCGTATGAGTTCCCGCGTCTGTCGAGTGCTTCGAACACCAACTGGAACCGTATCTCGACTCTCTATATGGAGGATGGTGACTACTTGAAGATTAAGAACGTAACCTTGGGTTGCGACTTCAAGAAGTTCTTCCCGAAGATGCCGTTCGGTCAGTTGCGCGTTTACGTTACTGCACAGAACTTGTTCACCTTCACCAATTACTCGGGTATGGATCCTGAGATCGGTTACGGTAGCGACTATGGCTGGGCATCGGGTATCGACCTCGGTTACTATCCGAGCGCACGCACCTATATGGTCGGCTTGAACATCAAGTTTAACTAAGCTTAAAATCGACTGAATATTATGAAAAAGATATTTCTTATCTTGTCGGCCGCATTGCTGATGGTTGGTTGCGAGGATTTCTTGAATACTCGTATCCTGACCGAGAAGACCAGCGAGAACTTCCCTCTGACTGAGGAGGAGGCCGATGAAGTTTTGACGGGTATCTATGCCCACCTGCTCTTCGAGTCGCCTGAGACTTCGTCGATGTTCTACTTCGCACAGTTGGCTGGTGATGAGTGTCTGGGTGGTAACCTGTCGTACTCGGGTAACTGCGCAACCAACTTCTTGATGTACAAGGACAACCTGAATGGTCTGTCGGGTCTTTGGGAGCGTTGCTACACTCTGATCAACCGTGCAAATCAGGCATTGGCTACTATGGATAAGGTAACCGAGTGGACTCAGGAGTCGCGCGATCGTCACTTTGGCGAGGCTTACTTCCTGCGTGCTATGGCTTACTATGAGTTGGCACAGATCTTTGGTCCCGTGCCCCTGCGTACCACTACTGAGAATACCAACATTCCTCGTGCTTCGGTTGAGGAGGTTTACACTCAGATTGCAGCAGATTTGCGTGAGGCTATCAACTTGATGCCCGACGAAATCTACACCTACGGTTCGCCTATGGCCGGCCACGCTACCAAGTATGCAGCTGAGGCTTTGATGGCACGCGTATGGTTGTTCTATACCGGTCGTTATGCTCAGGAGACTATCCCCGGTGTAACTAAGGCTGAGGTTATCGATTGGATCGATGATTGCGTTATGAACTCGGGTCACGACCTGGTTGCTGACCAGCGTAATCTGTGGGCTTACTCGAACAGCTACACCAACGACAACGATCAGGATCTGCGTTACAACTACGTTGTTAACAACGAGTTGAATTGGGTAGGTAATAGCTCGATCGAGACCGTCTTTGCTAACAAGCACAACTTGAAGTCGAACTGGACTTACACTTGGTGGTCGAACACCCACGCACAGTTCTGCTCGCCTTCGGCTGACAACTACGATAAGGCTCAGAGCTATCCCTTCGGTACTGGTTGGGGTGCAGGTCCCGTTTCGCCCGCATTCGTTAAGGATTGGCAGGATTGGGCTTCGACTCAGGAGTACATGGAAGGTTACGACACTGACCCGCGTCTGGTAGGTTCGGTATGGTCGTACAACGCTTACGATCCCAACGATCCTTCGAAGATGTTGTTGGAGCGCAAGCTCGACGAGAACGAGCCCGACTACACTGTATCGTATCGTTACTACGAGCAGACCGGTTACTTCCAGAAGAAGTATATCAACATCAATAGCTACAACGCTGAGAAGGGTGGTGTGTATGCATTCGGTTTGCAGGCATATCCCGGTATCTCGACTCAGACTTCGCAGCAGTTGATTCAGATTCAGGATCTGATTCACATCCGTTTCGCTGACGTTCTGTTGATGCAGTCGGAGTTGAAGGCAGATGCAACTGGTCTGAACCGCGTTCGCGCACGTTCGGGTTTGGCACCTGTGGCTTACTCGCTTGACGCAATCAAGAACGAGCGTCGCTTTGAGTTGGCATTCGAGTCGATCCGTTGGTGGGATATGCTCCGCTGGTCGGGTCCGTCGCTTGAGGATGCAGGTAATGCTCTGAACAAGCAGACTAATTTCGAGCTGATCAATGCAGCAGTTGTTGTTCCGATGGTTAAGTTTGACTACAAGGCTCGTTTGCAGGCAACTCAGGGTTACTGGCCTATTCCTCAGACTGAGATCGACCTGTCGAATGGTGTATTGGAGCAGAATCCCGGTTGGGAGCCGACTGCAATGTACGTTGACTGGGAGAAAATGTAACAAGTCGAACTGTTAAAACGAAAACTATTATGAAACGAACAATAAAATTCGGATTTGTATTGTGTGCAGTTGCTCTGCTTGGTTGGGCTTGTACTCCCATCGAGGATCAGGAATTGCGCGACAAGTACGTGACCAACGCAGGCGACCCGATCACGGTAGCTGAGTTGGACAAGGCGCTCGAAGTATCGCAGCCCTATCCTAATCAGGAGGGCGTTGAGCAGGGCGACCAGTATATCCACTTGAAGAACAAGCGCCCCGAGATCGGTGGTACTTGGCACGTGGGTAACAAGAACTATTTGACCGATGACAAGATTATCGTTGCAGAGGCAAATGGTGTATATGATGTATGGTATTCGGCAGTATCGAATGGTAAGATCGTTAACTCGACCCCCGTTCAGGTTACCGTAACCAACGTATTCGATCCTTGGATGGGCCTCTTTACCGGCGCTGAGAGCAAGGCTGATATGACAGCAACTAAGGAGTGGGGCTTCCGTACCGATCTGTCGGCAGTCTGCGATATGTGTGCTCACGGTTGGTGGAAGGCTACCTCGGCAGGTTATACTCCTGAGTCGTTCTCGGGTGTTACCTGGTGGAACAATATCACTTTCGATGCTGCTGGTGATCAGCGTATGGTTTTTGCTGTTGATGGCAACAAGCTCACTACGTTCGACGCAGCTGGTACTCAGATGAACGAGGGTACTTTCGCGTTCTCGCACGAGCAGCCTGAGGATTTGGTTCAGGGTCTGTTGACGACAACTTGCCCCATTATCGGTAGCGAGTTTGACGACAATGGTCAGGGCGACAACAATAGATTCTACATCCTGACCTTGACCGAGAAGTATATGACTCTCTATCAGTGGGAATCGGCTAATCCTGGTTCAGACTGGGGCGATTGCTCGTGGCGAGTTGTTTACGAGGCTAAGTAAGACTTGAAAAAATTGTCCTCTCTGGCAATTCAATAGTCCTTTTCAGAGAGTGGGGAGTACAATTTAGGGTTTGTGCTCCCCATTTTTTTTGATTATGCGTGAATGTCCAATTTTCGTCGCGGCGAAGATTTGGCATTTACGCTTTTTTTGTCTAATTTTGTGTGTTAAAGGGCTTTCAAAATGATACAGCGAATCGTTTATATGGCGCTTGTGGCGCTTTGTATGGTCGGATGTAAGCCATCGACCTCGATGATAATCCGTGGCACGGCTCCGACGGAGTGCGAAGGGCTGAACGTCTATCTGGTGCCCCAGCCATTCCCGAAGGCCGAAGAGGTCGATTCGACCGTGATACGTAACGGCCGTTTCGAGTTCGTTGTCGATGCAGCTGAGGTAAGAGTCTGCGATATCACGATCTCGCGCAAGAGCAAGGTGCCGTTTCAGCGTTTGTTGGTCGCTGTCGAGCAGGGTGAGTTGGAGGTTGTGATTGACGAGGTGAGCACGAGTAGCGGTACGCCGCTGAACGACGAACTGGCCGAATGGAAGCGAGTGATGAGTGCCGCAGGCAATCGTGCCGACGAGTTGCGAGCGCAGATCTCCGAGCAGAGCGACCAGGCGGTGATCGACTCGCTACGTGCAGAGATGAAACGTGGCTACGATGCGGCAGGACAGCGCGCGATCGAGATCATTGAGCGCAATATCAATCCCTTAGGCGGATTCCTCTATATGACAACCGAGCGTTCGCTCGATAGTGTGACACGCCAGCGCTTGATTGACCTCGGCATCGAGGCGTGGAAACCCAAACGAGAAAAATAACGAAACCGATGAAAACCAACCCGACAAAAGTGCAACGATGGTTGCAGGTGATGATTGTGGCGGCGGCGATGGTTGCCGGCTGGTGTTGGTTTGCTTTTGGCGTGCCCTATACGCTCTACACCAAGGAGCAATTGGTGCTGTTTGTGGCTGACGGGGCGGCTATCCTGGAATATTTCACTCGCCCGGCAGTTGTCGCTGCGATCGTGGGCGATTACTTGACTCAATTCTATCTGCTGATTGGTGGCGCGGCAACGATTCTGACCGTGTCGATGTTGTTGCTTTGGTGGGCTACGCGAACGGTGTTGCGCCGATTCGGTGTGCAGCCGCTGAACACTACCGTGTGGGCACTGTTGCCTGTTGCGACCGAGGTGGCGTTGAACGGCTACATCGAGTATCCGCTGTCGATGACCATTGCGGTCGTGATGGCTGTGTGGGCGCTGGTGGCGTGGTCGAACGTGCGCGAGGGTGCGCTGAAATATGTCGTGGCGGCGGTGTTGGTTGCGGCGGCATATTGGGCATTGGGCGCTCACGCGGCGATCTTTGCGCTGGGTAGCGCATTGTGGGCGTGGCGCGAGGGCAGACGTTTGTGGAGCGTGGTGCTGTTGTCAGTGGCGGGAGTCGCGGTGGTGGCACTCGGTCAGTTGCTCTATCTGCCGCTGAGTCAGGCTTTCTGCTATCCGCTGATTGAGAACTATTTGTTGCGAAACTGCTCGATATTCCTCATAACCGAGGCTGCGATGGTCTTGGCAATAGTTGGTGCCCGTAGCCGAGCGTGGGCGGGCGCGTTGGTGGTGGTATTGACCGCAACGATCGCAACGGCAACGATCTACGACCGCACCGAGGAGTATTGGCTCGGTATGTCGTGCGAGGCCTATTTCAATCGCTACGATCGAGTTTTGGAGCGTGCCGATGCAAATTGGGAGCACCAGAGCTACGTAGCGTCAAGTTATACCAGCCTCGCGTTGGCTTATCGTGGTGAGTTGGGCGAACGCCTGACCGAATATTACCAACCCTCGACTTATGGATTGTTGCTTGATGTCGATGAGGGTACGGGCTACTGCTATGCAATGGCGTCGGCAGACGCAACGGCCGCCATTGGCGATATGGCTGAGGCTCAGCGAGCTACGCTGTTAGCTATGACCTTCACTCCGCACCAGCGTTCGTCGCGTGTGGCAAAGAAGATGGTTGAGATTGCAATGATTGTGGGTGATCGCGAGCTGGCTGAGAAGTTTTTGTGGCAGTTAGAGCGCACGGCGTTGCACCGATTGTGGGCGTCGAAGCGTCGCGCGATGTTGGCAACGGGTAGCGAGCAGATCGATGCGGAGCGCTCGAAGTTGGTGAAGGAAGATGGTTTCGTTGGTGCAAATAATTGGTATCCTGCGCTGTATGCATTGGTCGAGGCCAATGGCGAGAACCGTATGGCGGTGGATTACCTGCTGTCGATGCACCTTCTGCGTAAGGATCGAGAGCGATTTGTGACCGATTACGAGCGTTACTTCTATCCGCAATGGGGTGCCGCACCGCCGAAGATCTACCAGCAGGCGCTGATGATGGCTTTCGACAATGAGCGTGAATTGATGGCGGCTATCGAGCGATATCACATCTCGCCCGAGGTGCAGCGCGAGTGTGTCGAGTATTCGCGTATCTATGTTGCGGAGCGCGGTCGTGGCGAGTCGTTGCAGGAGCGATTTGGCCGAACTTATTGGTTTTATTGCAATTATGCGCAAATGAACGAATGATGAGAAGATTAATCTACATATTGATGTTGGTTGTGCTAGCCGCTTGTGGCGAGGTGCAGACGAGCTATCGTCAGTGTCCCGAACTGCCGCCAATGTACCCCAACTATGCGGACATAACGATCCCGTACAATATCGCACCGCTCAATTTCGAGATCGACTCGGTGGAGCGTATCGAGTTGCTCATCAAGGGCGAGCAGGATTGGACGTTCGAGAGTCGCGGTACGACAATGCGTTTCAACGAGCGCAAGTGGCGCGAAATGCTTGACGCCGAGCGTGGTAACGAACTGTTGATCCACCTTACGACGCTGCGCGATAACGAACATTGCGGTTGGCGCAGCTTTACGTGGGCAGTATCGGAGGACAAGATCGATAACTATCTGAGCTATCGATTGATCGAGCCGGCATACGAGGTTTGGAACGAGTTGCAGATTGTGGAGCGTAATGTGGAGAACTTCGACGAGCGATTGTTGGGCGATAATATCTCGACCGACCGTTCGTGTATGAATTGCCACACGTCGAACCGTGCCGAGAAGCCTGCGAATTTTATGCACGTACGTGGTAAGCGTGGCGGCACAATCTACTCTCACGATGGCAAGGTGCGCAAGATCAACACCTCGACTCCGCACACGTCGGGTAGTGCGGTCTATGGCGAGATCGAGCGCGGAGGTCGTTATGGCATCTTCACGACTGCCGACATCGTGCCGATTCTTCACCTCGATGCGAGCGAACGTATGGAGGTCTATGACCGTTCGAGCGATTTGATAGTGATTGATTTTGAGGCGGGTACGGTGAGCGACAACAAGGCGATCAGTGGCACGGAGTATCAAGAGACATTCCCCGCATTTGCAGCCGATGGTCGCACGGTTTACTTCTGTCGTGCCGTGAGCCGTCCCCAGCCCGATAGTATAACGCAGATGATGTATAACTTGTGTGCCATCGATTTCGATCCGCAGACGGGTCGCTTGGGCGATGAGGTACGCACGGTGATCGACGCCGAGAGTGTAGGTCGCTCGTTCAGTTTCCCGAAGTGTTCGCCCGATGGTCGCTGGTTGATGGTGACGGTGTCGAACTACGGAACATTCCCGATCTGGCATAGCGAAACCGATCTGTGGCTGGTCGATTTGCAGAGTGGTGCGGTCGATACGCTGGCGGCGGTCAATGGACGCTACTCGGATTCGTATCACTCGTGGAGTTCGACCTCGCGTTGGGTGGTGTTCGCCTCGAAACGCGATGATCGAGTCTATGGTCGTCCCTATATCGCACACGTCGATTCGCTGGGAAGAGTGAGCACGCCGTTTGTATTGCCGCAGCGCGATCCTGCGTGGTATCGCACTACGTTGAAGTCGATGAATATCCCCGAGCTCTATCCCCAAGCGGAGAGCTACGATGCACGTGCGGTGCGAAGAGTCTACTTCGATAAGGAGGCGGAAACGTTTGAATATAAAGAAAATAACTAAATATGAAGAGAATCGATAAGTATGCAAGATTGGTCTTGCCGATGGTGTTGATGTTGGCGGCGTGGCTCTTTTTCGGAGTCTTCTATCGCTGGCACCTGCTCTATTTCGAGGGCAATCAACTCTTTCTTTGGACGGCGGACTATGCGCGCGAAACGATATGCCGATTGGGTGGCCTGGGCGAGTATGTAACCCGCTTCTTGGTGCAGTTCTATCACTTGCCGTTGCTGGGTGGTGTGATTGTGGCGGGGCTGTTGGTGGCTTTGCAGCAGGGTGTGCAACGTGTGATCAAGCGTGCGACGGGCGGTAATGCACTGTGGGCGTTGAGCTATCTGCCCGCGATCTACTATTGGGCACTGCTCTGCGACGAGGACTTTACTCCCGTGGGATTGTTGGCTTTGGCGGCTGCGGCGTGGACGGCAGTCGGCGTTATGAGCTTGAAAAATAGTTGGTTGCGTTCGTTTGCGGTGGTTGCTGCTCTGCTTGCGCTGTGGTTGGCTGTCGGAGGTGCGGCAGTGATCGCGTGGGTTGCGGTTGTGGTGATCGAGTTGGGCACGAAGCGCGATTGGCGAGTGCTGGCAGGTGCTGTGGTTGCAGCGGCGGCGGTCGCTGTGGTGTGGTGGATTCACCCGTGGCACCTGAGCAATGCATTGATGGTTACGGGCGGAACGTACTTCCGTCATTTGGACGTTAAGATCGATGTCTTCTGCAAGTTGTGGGGTGCGACGGCGGCGGTGATTATCGTGCCGCTCGTTGTGGCTCGCTATGTACGTAAGTGGATTAATGTTGCGGTTGCGGTGGTGGTAGTGATTACTGCGGTGGCGGTACTGCCGAAGCACTACGACGCCAATGGCGAGGATACGATGGCATACTACTGCCTGACCCGCAATGGCAAGTGGAACGAGGTGATCGAGCGTGCCCGCAAGCACGATCCGCAGACTCGCCCCGCGATGATCTGCCTCAATCTGTCGTTGGTAATGACAGGTCAGTCGGGCGAGCGAATGTTCGATTTCCCGCAATATGGCCCTGCGGGTCTGTTTATGACCTACGATGAGGATCTGATTTTCTGTGGCGAGGTGCTGTTCAACTTGGGCTTTGTCAATGAGGCTCAGCGCTATGCCTACGAGATGATGGTGACCTATTCGTACCTGCAACGTTCGGCATTCACGGTGACGCGCTTGGCCGAAACCAATATGATCGCAGGACGCTCGGAGGTGGCGCGCAAATACCTCAATGCACTGAAACATACGCTTTTCTACCGTTCGTGGGCGGAGAATCTGCTAGAATTGATGGCCACACCTAAGGCAATCGACGAGCACCGTCTGTATGGCAAGTTGCGCCGCAACCAGCCCGTTGAGAACTTCGCCTTCTTCTCGGAGAAGTTCGACAAAATGCTCGAAGAGATGGTCGATCAGCGCCCCAATAACCGCGAGGCGTACGAATATCTGATGGCGTTCTATCTGCTCTATAAGAATGTCGATGCATTTGCCGATCGTTTGATTATTCCGACGGCGGGTCTGCCACGTGCCTACGAGGAGGCCTTCGCAATGGTGTGCCGCATCAATCACGTCAATCCCGCAACGTTGCCTGCGAATCTGAATCGTGCGACGTTCGATCGCTTGGAGCGTTATATCCACGCCTATAATATGTCGGGCAACAATCCCGAGGTGATGTACAAGGATTGGGGTCGCTCGTATTGGTTCTATACTAACTTTATTCGGTTCTAAACTACTATGCGTAAACTACTTACTATAATTGCTTTGGCGGTTGCGCTTGCGGCCTGCACGAGTGCCGAGAAGCGTACAAGCGACCAGCTGCCGCCGATCTTCCCCGACTATGCGGGTGTGACGGTGCCTGTCAATATTGCCCCATTGAATTTCGATTCGTCGGTCGAGGCTGAACGTGTCGAGGCGACGATCAGCAACGGCTCGGACCAGATCACGGTGAAGGGTCGTGAGGGAGTGCGTATCCCTGCTCGCAAGTGGCGTACGCTGCTCGCTGAGGCTGAGCGACTGACGGTTACGGTGGCCGTGACGGCTGATGATGTGCGTACGGAGTATGCTCCGTTCGAGATCGAGGTGAGTCGCGATAGTATCGACTATGGCATTTGCTACCGCCGTGTCGATCCGGGCTACGAATACTACTCGCGTATGGGTATCTACTACTACGATCTGAGCAAGAACGAGGAGCATACGTTGGTTGAGAATATGCTGATGGGCAGCTCGTGTGTCAATTGCCACTCGTTTGCCAAGACCAGTCCCAAGAAGATGATGTTCCATATCCGAGGCAAGAATGGCGGTACGTTGTTGCACCTCAATGGCGATAATAAGTTGCTCAATACCAAAACCGACGCTACGAAGGTGTCGTGTGTCTATCCCTCGTGGCACCCCGACGGTCGTTATATCGCCTATTCGATCAACGATATCAAACAGACATTCCATAACGATCCGTCGCTGATTCTCGATGTCTATGACCATTGGAGTGATGTGGTGATCTACGATACCGAGACGGGCGAGTTGAATACCTATCCGATTCTGTCGGATACGGCTCGTTTCGAGACCTTCCCCTCGTTCTCGGCCGATGGTCGCACACTCTATTTCTGCTCGGCAGACCCCAAGCAGGCGGCAATTCTGCCCGAGGTGCGCTACGAATTGTGTAGCGTGGCGTTCGACCCCGCAACGGGCGAGGTGGGCGATGAGATTACCACGCTCTGGGACGGCGGTGGCGGAAGTCTGCTGTTCCCGCGCGCATCGTATGATGGTCGCTATGTGATGGTTACACGCTCGGCATACGGCACATTCCCCATCTGGCACAAGGACGCTGACCTGTGGCTGATCGATCTGGCAACGGGCGAACATCGCGCTCTGGACGAACTCAATAGCGACAATACGGAGAGCTACCACTCGTGGAGTTCCTCGTCGCGCTGGGTGGTCTTCTCGTCGCGTCGTATCGATGGCCTGCACACCCGTCCGTTCATTGCGCACGTGGACGATGAGGGTCGCTTCTCGAAGCCCTTCCTGCTGCCCAACCCGCGTCCTCGCAAGTGGTACGATGGACTGATGCAGTCGTATAATATTCCCGAGTTTATCTCGGCACCGATCGATGTTTCGCCCTCGGATATTTTGCAGGCCGAGTCGGGATCGGTTACACTTAATGCACGATAAAACACAACAAACAATACACACAACTATTAAACACTAACACACAAGTTTCTATGAAAAAACTATTTACTATTCTGGCGGTGGCAGCGGCATTGGCATTTGTGAGCTGCGACGACGGTGATGATTACCAGACGGGTCAATCGAGTGGCAGCATTCCCGATGAGAGCGAGGAGTTGCTCCCCGCAAAGGATGGTCGCGTGGCGATTGCTTACGTAACTTGGTATGGTAAAGCGATTCCCGATCCCACGGTGATGACCCACATCTGCTATGCATTTGCAGAGCTTTACGTGAGAGATGGCGTATATGAGGGCTTCAAATTGCAGGGTAACGAGGATCGTTTCCGTCAGGTCGTTGCACTGAAAAAGAAGAATCCGAAGTTGAAGATCTCGTTGTCGTTCTCGCATACGGTAGACAACTCGGATAATTGGCAGGGTGGCGGATTCTCGGCTTTGGCAAAGTCGGACGAGTACCGCAAGGCATTTGCAAAGGATTGCCGCGATTTCTGCTCGAAGTGGGGTATCGACGGTATCGATATCGATTGGGAGTTTCCCGGTTTGTCGTGGAGTGGTCACGCGTGTGACCCTGCGGTTGATGTCGAGAACCACGTGCTGTTGATGAAACAGTTGCGCGAGACGCTTGGCTCGCGCTATTTGCTGACCTATGCAGGTTATGGTATGGATGCTAAAACGACCTCGGACGGTGGTCGCCGTTATATTGACATTGCAGGAGTGGATCCCTACGTTGATTGGGTGAATATTATGACCTACGATTTGGACGCAGCACCTAACCACCAGTCGGCATTGAAAGATAAGAGTGCTTACCTCGATTGCGACCGCGCTATCAAGGCCTATATCAATGCGGGCGTTGCTCCGTCGAAGATGGTGTTGGGTATCCCGTTCTATGGTCGTCATTCGTTCGATGGCTCGCCTTCGGCAATCGACTACAATAAGATCATTCTGCTCGACAAGAGTATCTATAAGATCGACAATTGGGACGCTGACGCACAGGTTCCCTACGTTACCGAGAATGGCAAGTATTACTGCGGTTACGACAACGAGAAGAGTATTGCAATCAAGGGCGATTGGATTCGCGGCTTGGGTATGAAGGGTATGATGTATTGGGACTACAACGCCGACGACAACAAACAGACGTTGTGCAAGGCCGTGTGGCAGGCAGTGATGAAGTAGTCGCACGAAGAGTGTAGCTTCGAATAACCGAACGAGAGTGGCCGAACCGAGAGGTTTGACCACTCTTTTTTCGTGCTAAATTTTGGTAAATAGCCGAAATGTACTATCTTTACACGTTTAAACAACCCAAGCAGAAAATTTATGCGTAAATTATTGAATGTGCTGTTCGCGGTGGTGGCTATGACCTTTGTAGCCTGCGGTGGCGATGATCCGATTCCCGAACCCACACCCAATCCTCAGCCTGATACCGAGCAGGAGAGTGGACTCTATCCCGAAGTTGAGGGCCGAGTTGTTGTTTCGTACGTAACTTACTATGGCTCAAAGATTCCCGATGTGCGATATATGACCCATATCAACTATGCATTCGCTGAGTTGGTGGTTGATGACAATGGTGTCTATCAGTCGTTCAAGTTGCAGGGCAAGGAGTCGCGATTCAAGTCGATTGTCGATCTGAAAAAGAAGAAGCCGAGCCTCAAAATCCTGATCTCGTTCACTCACGGCTCGTCGAAGGACTATACCGCTGAGAAACCCTTTGGCGGTTTCTCGGCAATGGCCAAGTCGGACACCGACCGCAAGAAGTTTGCGCAGGACTGCTTGGCATTTTGCAAGAAGTGGGGCATCGACGGCATCGATATCGATTGGGAGTTCCCCGGTATGTCGTGGAGTAGCGATGTGGCCTATGACGCGTCGTGCGATGTGGAGAACTATACGCTGCTGATGAAGCAGTTGCGCGAGACGCTGGGCGACAAATATCTGCTTACCTATGCGGGCTATGTCTTTGACGCTCAGAGCACGAGCAGTGGCGGTCGCCGTTATATCGACGTCAAGGCGGTTGATCCCTATGTCAATTGGGTCAATATTATGACCTACAATATGACCTCGCAGGCGCACTCGGCACTCAACAACCCCAAGCTGTGGGTCGACTGCAAGCGTGCCGTCAAGCACTACACCGAGAAGGGTGTTGCGCCCTCGAAGCTGGTGCTGGGCGTTCCGTTCTTTGGTTGGGGCGAGGTGACGTGGACCTACAAGAAGATTATTGGTCTTGATAAGACCAAATATAAGTTCGATAATTGGGATTCGGCATCAAGTGTGCCCTATGTGACCGAGATCGCTACGGGCGAGCGTCTGTGTGCCTACGATAATCCGAAGAGTATCGGTATGAAGGGAGATTTTGCTCGCGGCTCGGGCTTGAAGGGTATGATGTCGTGGGAGTATGACCAAGATGATGCAAAGCTCTCGCTCAATGAGGCGATGTGGCAGTCAGTGATGAAAAAGTAAAAAACGATGAATTTCAAAACAGTCATAACCGATTCCGATCGCGCTACGGTACGTCTTGCGGAGTTTGCACCCGAGGCGGGCGCGAAGGAGTATAACTTGATGATTAGCACACGCTTGCGAGGTGGTTTTGCCGAACAGGTCGATTCGTTGATTCGTTCGTACGAGGAGGTACGCGAACAGCTGGGCGAGGTGGCAGTGATGTTTGGTCGCTGGCTGGTTAGCGATGCGGCGAATCAGGCCGCGATCCTGCCCGAGGAGATTGGTGGCCGCCGTCTGTCGGTGGTGGAGCAACCTGCGCTCGATGGATCGAAGGTGGTGCTGTGGTTGTGGCTCGTCGAGGGTGGCGAGATTGTGCCGAGCGGTCTGCGTCACGGCGACTATCTGCACCTTTGGACTGCTGATGAGCGCGGTGCAGGTGCTACGAGCGAGGAGCAGAGCCGCGATATTCTGGTGCGCTATGCCGAAGGGCTTGCTCGTGAGGGCTGTACGCTGGCTGATGATTGCGTGCGTACGTGGTTCTATGTGCAGGATGTCGATAACAATTATGCGGGTTTGGTGCGTGCACGCCGCGAGTACTTTGAGGAGTGCGGTCTGCGCCGTGATACTCACTACATTGCCAGCACGGGTATCGAGGGTCGCAATGGTGCGGTCGGCTCGTTTGTGACGATGGACGCCTATGCGGTGCGCGGTCTGTGCCCGGAGCAGATTCAGTTCCTCTATGCGCGTGATTATCTGAGCCCTACGGCCGATTACGGAGTTACGTTCGAGCGCGGTACGGCGGTGCATTATGGCGACCGCAAGCATCTCTTCATCTCGGGTACGGCAAGTATCGATTCGAAGGGCGAGGTGGTACACGTGGGCGATGTGCGTCGTCAGACGGAGCGTATGATTCGCAATATTGAAGCACTGCTTGACGAGGGGGGTGCCAAGATGAGCGATGTTCAGATGGCTATCGTATATTTGCGCGATATGGGTGATTATGAGCAGGTTGCGCAGTTGCTTGCGGAGCGTCTGCCCGAATTGCCTTACACTATTACGCTGGCGCCCGTTTGTCGTCCTACGTGGTTGATCGAGATGGAGTGCGTGGCGGCTGTGGCTGAGGAGAACGCAAAGTTTGCAAAATTTTAGCCGAACGAAAATTTCTAACAATCCGAAACGGGGTGCAATGTAATGATAGACAGGGTGTTGTGTGTTCGGATCGAAATTTTTTTGATAAAAAAGTGCGCTTGTCGATAACAATCTATCGCAAAAAGAGTTATATTTGTAATCTATAAACGAACTAACCAACTGCAAAATGAGAACTTATTCGCCGTTTTTTGCATACTTTTTTTATTACTACTTCGGCAAAAGTGGGCGGAACTCTATTGCGGTTATGCAATAAAACAGAATTGTGAAAAATGAGCCCCGCCCGAATGTGAGCGGGGCTTTTCAATGTAACACGGAACGAATGAAGAAGATTGCTATACAGGGTTATGACGGCTGTTTCCACCAGATCGTGGCTTACGAATATTTCGGTCGCGATGTGCAGACACTGCCCTGCGACACGTTTCGACAGGTGGCGCAGAGGGTGCGCTCGGGCGAGGCGGACTATGGCGTGATGGCCATTGAGAACTCGATTGCGGGATCGATCATCGCCAATTACAGCATCTTGCAGGACGCCAATTTGCAGGTTGCGGGCGAGTACTATCTGCCCATCGAGCAGAATCTGATGGTGTTGCCCGATGTCGAGTTGGAGGATATCACCGAGGTTGAGTCGCATCCGATGGCATTGTTGCAATGCACTGAGTATCTGGACGCTCGCCCGTGGCGACTCGTCGAATCGGAGGATACGGCTCTCAGTGCCCGCCACGTTGCCGAGAAGGGTCTGCGCCACACGGCAGCGGTTGCGAGCCGCTTGGCAGCCGAGATGTTTGGCTTGAAGATCATTGCGCCCGCGATCAATACGGTGAAGAACAACTACACCCGCTTTATGATCCTCAAACGCTACGATCACCGCTACTCGGCCGACGCTAATAAGGCGTCGTTGTACTTCAAGACCGACCACCGCCAGGGATCGTTGCTCCGCGCGTTGCAGACAATGGAGCGTGTCAATATGTCGAAGTTGCAGTCGTACCCAATAGCCAGCGAGCCGTGGCGATATATGTTCCACGTCGATATGGAGTTCGATTGTTTCGATGATTACATTCGCACGCTCGACGATTTGCAGGAGGTGACCAGCGAAATTCACGTTTATGGCGTCTATCGCAAGGCCGAAAATAAATACTAAACCGCTATGAAAGAACCAATTAATATAGAGTTGTCGGACCGCTTGGAGGGTGTCGGCGAATACTATTTCTCGCGTAAGTTGCGCGAAATCGACCAGATGCGTGCCGCAGGTCGACGAATCATCTCGCTTGGTATCGGCTCGCCCGACCGTCCGCCTCACGCGTCGGTTGTCGATCGTCTGCACGAGGTTGCGTCGCGCCCCGATACCCACGCCTATCAGTCGTATAAGGGTGCGGCGGTGTTGCGCCGAGCATTTGCCAAGTGGTACTCGGATCGTTATGGCGTTGCGCTCGATCCCGAGTGCGAGATTCTACCGCTGATCGGTTCGAAAGAGGGTCTGATGCATATCTGTATGACCTATCTTCGCAAGGGCGATCGTGTGTTGATTCCCAATCCGGGTTATCCGACCTATCGTTCGGCGGTTACGCTGTCGGGTGGTGAGCCCAAGGAGTACCGACTCAATGCCGAGGGCGATTGGTTTCCCAATCTCGAACAGATTGAGAGTGAGGGCTTGGAGGGTGTCAAGATGATGATTCTGAACTATCCGCAGATGCCTACGGGAGCAGTGCCTACGCGCGAGATGTTTGCCCGCGTGGTGGAGTTTGCTCATCGTCACTCGATTCTGCTCGTTCACGACAATCCGTATAGCTTTGTGCGCAATGCCGAGCCGTTGAGCCTGCTGTCGGTGGAGGGTGCGAAGGAGTGCGCTATCGAGCTTAACTCATTGAGCAAGAGCCACAATATGGCGGGTTGGCGTATCGGTATGATTGGCGGTCGCAAGGAGTGGATCGACCAGATTATGCGTTTCAAGAGCAATATGGACTCGGGACAGTTTCTGCCTATGCAGGAGGCTGCGGCTGAGGCGCTTGCGCTGGGTGACGAGTGGTATGCCGAACTGAATGACGAATACTATGCACGCGAGGAGTATGGCTATCGACTGCTCGATGCGCTGGGTTGTACCTACCGCAAGGGCCAGGCAGGTCTGTTCATTTGGGCCGAACTGCCGAAGGCGTTCGAGGGCGACTGCTATGCGTTCAGCGATCGTGTTTTGGAACGTTGCGGAGTGTTTGTGACTCCGGGCGGAATATTCGGCAGCGAGGGTAACCGATATATTCGTATCAGTCTGTGCGCCAAGCGAGAACAGCTGGCCGAGGCGATCGAGGCAATCGAAAAGAATTTCTAACTAAACGAACTGCAACAATGAAAGCGTTAATTATAGGTGTCGGTCTGATCGGTGGCTCGTTTGCACTGAGCTTGCGCGAGCACGGTCTGTGTGACGAGGTTTTGGGTTGCGATGCGTCGGCTGAGAATGCGGCTGAGGCCGTGCGCCGCGGATTGATCGACCGTGCAGTGGAGATGGACGAGGGTTTGGCTGTGGCCGATTTGGTGGTGCTGGCCGCTCCCGTCGATAAGATACCTCTGCTGACAACGAAGATATTGAACAAAGTGACCGACTCTCAGGTGGTTATGGATATGGGCTCGACCAAGAGCGAACTGTGCGAGGTGGTGTCGATGCACCGCCGTCGTGGTCGTTTGGTTGCGACGCACCCGATGTGGGGTACCGAGTACAGCGGTCCGCAGGCGGCTGTCGAGGGCGCATTCAAGGGTCGCAAAGTGGTGCTGTGCGATGTGGAACATAGCGACCGAGACGCAGTGGAGATGGTCGAGAAGATCTACACGACGATCGGTATGCCCATCGTCTATATGTCGCCCGAGGAGCACGATCTGCATACGGCATACGTGTCGCACATCTCGCATATCACCTCGTTTGCGTTGGCACTGACGGTGTTGGAGAAGGAGCGCGAGTCGCAACACATATTCGATCTGGCGGGAGGTGGTTTCGAGAGCACCGTGCGATTGGCTAAATCGTCGGCCTCGACCTGGATTCCGATCCTGATGCAGAACAAATATAACGTGCTGGACGTGTTGCGCGAGCATATTCACCAGTTGCAGATTATGCGCGTGATGATCGAGCGTGACGATGTCGAGGGACTGCGCGAGTCGATGTGCCGTGCCAACTCGATACAGAAGATTTTGGAATAAGAATAAAAAACGAAATACGACTATGGGAAAATTCAAATTGGGCGCAAAGCGTCCGCTAATTATCTCGGGTCCGTGTAGTGCCGAGACCGAGGAACAGACCTTGCAAACTTGCCGTCAGCTGGCTGCCGAGGGCGTTGTAGATGTACTGCGCGCAGGCATTTGGAAGCCTCGTACCCGCCCCGGTACCTTCGAGGGTGTCGGTTTGAAGGGCTTGGCGTGGCTGGCCGAGGCCAAACGCGAGACGGGACTGCCGATAGCAACCGAGGTAGCGTCGGCCAAGCACGTCGAGAGCGCGTTGGAATTTGGTGTCGATCTGTTGTGGATCGGTGCACGCACGACCGTGAACCCCTTCCTTGTGCAGGAGATTGCCGAGGCGTGTGCGGGTAACGATGTGCAGGTGCTAATCAAGAATCCGATGCACCCCGAGGTGGCTCTGTGGGCGGGTGCCGTGGCACGTTTCGTCAAGGCCGGTACGCCCGAGGAGAACATCGGTCTGTTGCATCGCGGCTTCTCGGTTGGTGGCGCTAACCACCTGCGTAACAACCCGATGTGGCACCTTGCGTTGGAGATGCAGAGCCTCTGCCCCAATATGATGATGTTGTGCGATCCGTCGCACATCTGCGGCAACCGCGAGTATCTGCACGAGATTTCGCAGAAGTCGGCCGACCTGAACTATGACGGTCTGATGGTCGAGAGCCACATCTGCCCTGCGGAGGCGTGGAGCGACGCCTCGCAGCAGCTCGAACCGAAGGCATTGGGCGAGATGATCCGCTCGCTCAATTGGCGTTCGACCATTAGCGACGACCCCGATTATTTGAAGGCTTTGTCGCGCTATCGCGAGCAGATCGACCAGATTGACGCTGAGCTGTTTGAACTGCTGAGCCGTCGTATGGCGATTGCGGATAATATCGGTCGAGTGAAGCGCGAGAACGATGTTGTGATTTTGCAGAGTGGCCGTTGGGCGAGCATTGTCGATCGCGTGATGGCGCAGGCTGCCAAGCTGCACCTGAGCGAGGAGTTTGTTCGCACGGTGTTGGAGGCTATCCACGTTGAGTCGATCGAGCACCAGAACCGAATTATGAATAACTAAACGAGAGTTTGTTTGCGAAAATTTAGCCCTGCCAATTCGGCAGGGCTTTTTTGTGGTTAATTTTACCAGAAATATATGAAAAAGTGCCGTTTGTTCTTGCTGATTAACAATAAAAATTATAATTTTGAGTGGCTAAATTCTGTTTAAAGGGAGAAAGAATAGAACGAAACGCCATAAAATCAAATTTAGTTAGGTAATAAACAATTGAGTATGAGAAAGTGTGAACTTGAATTGGAACCGTATGCGGTTCCGAGAATGAATGTTGTGTCCGCCATTGTGGAGCGAGGGTTTAATGTGTCTGGCCGAGTGGATGGTGATTTTGATGAAGAGAGTGGAGAGTACACCGATGATTGGACCGATGGAGATGATGCAGAATGGTAGTAGAGTGTGAAACAGAAAAAAGCAGAACAATGAAAAAATATATTATGATGTTGATGGCTGCAACAACAATGGTTGCTTGCACCGAAGATCCTTACGGAGATATTACCCCTAACTTGCCTGTTGCAGGTAAGGTTACTGTTTCGCTCAATGCAATTGATGCTGCGAGTGCCGAGATTAGCCGTACGGCACTTAACGAAGATGGTAAATCGATCAACTGGTTGGCTGGTGATCGTATTGCAGTATGGACTTCTGATGCTTCGAAGTCGGTGATCTATACGACTAAGAATGGTGGTCATCGCCGAGCAATGTTTGAGGCAGAAGTATTTGAGAATATTGCAACCAGCACTGAGGAGGCTATTTTGGATCAGAAATTATACGGTTTCTATCCGTTTAATGGATCGTGGTCGTACACCTATGATAGCCAAACTGGAAATAAGATCGATTCAACTTTCGTTCAGAATATCACATCGATATCGAATTCTACCATTGGATTTACGCTGGGTACTAAGGCTAGTGCATCGGATACATATATCCAGTATACCAAGAGCGTAACGGCAGAGGATATTGATGGTTATTCGAGCAAGAGTCTTTCGCATTATGATGTGCTGTATGGTCAGATTGAAAACTTTGATGGTGCAGATGCAATGTTCTTCCGCCACGCATTTACTGGTGTTCGTTTTGCGATTAATGCTGATAATTGGTACATCAAAAACAATACTTATACCGATGGCGCAAATGTTTATGAGGCTGGCTCGAACTTGTTGCTCGAAAATAATGTATTGAGTTCGAATGCTAAGTTGCAGATCGACTATATTCAGCTCGATTTCGTGAATGATAAGGTATGTGGTCCGATGACTCTGAATGCAGCAACGGGCGAGAGTCAGGCAACCAAGAGTTCGCTTGGTGTTTACACCTCGGGTTTGACCTCGGGTGATGATAGTGAGTTCTGGGCATTCTTCCCCGCTTCGGGCAAGGCGATGGAATTTGATTTGACCATTTATGGCTCTATTATTACGAAAGACGGCGAGACGATCCGCGTTGAGGGTTATAAGCGTGAGAATATGAGTTTTGAATTCAAGAACGGCGCTATTCACGATATCAAATTGACTATCAAGAACTTTAAGGTTGCTCCCATTGAGGCTAATGTTCCTGTATCGTACAATCATTTTGATCTGAATGGCGAACTCACTTCGTTGGATCAGGCTAAGTATGGTTTCCGTACTTATGGTAGCTGGACAAATTATCTATTCACCTCTCCCACCACTTCGCTCGATGGTTGGTATTTCGACTGCTGCGAGTTGGCAAATGGTGATAATACCGTTAATCCTTGGGGTAATGAGAATAGTGCAGTATTGGCATACGACCGTATTCGTATGGTGCGCGAGATGGATAATAGCAATGCTGCGGCATTCTGTACTGCTCCGATTTATCTGCCTGAGGGCGTAGAGTCTGCTACTGCAAAGGTAACGTTTGATTTGATGTGGGACGCTATGGATACGGGTAAGTCGTATGTATATGTTGCAAATATTGCAGGGGATACTCAAAATGATGATGGAACGGTTTATTCGGCGGTAAAGGGAAGCGCAGATAAGACAATTGCGGTGACCAAGGATCTTTTTGGAATTTCACTTAATGACAAGGCTGTATCTGGTCAGTCGGTAACGATGACTATTGCTGACGGTGAACGTATCGGCTTTGCTTATCAGCTCGATAATCTTATTACGGATTGGATGGACGACCTTACTGTACTGCACCGTATGACCGTGTATAACTTGAAGATTGAAATCTCATATACTCGTGATGACTCTAAGCCAGGTTACATTTTTTAATCTGCGACAACCTAATAAACAAGATGCGGCGAGGAATTTTCCTCGCCGCATCTTGTTGTAGGAGTATCAAGCGAAAAGCGCGATGGTATGTGCGTTATTTTATTTCACGATAATCTGCTCAACGAGAGGAACTTTCGAACGGCGGTTGAGCTCGTCGCACAGTTCTGCTCGGCGCAGGAATAGTTCGTTGCGCAGTACGCTCGACGCGATACGCACGTTCAGAATTCGCCCGCGCAGTTCGAAGTGAGTGGTTTGGTCGGCCGCCAGATCGCCCACGCACTCGCGCCACACCTCAGGCAGACGCCCCTCGGCCACCTTCGCAGCTACCCACGGACGCGAGAAAAACTCATCGAGCAACTCGCCCATCAACATCGATTGTGTGCGTCGCATAGCCTCTATTGTTGAGTGATGTGCCCCTCGCCAACCGCGAACAGACGGTAGCTCTCGGCTGCCGCGTCGAGGATTGTTTGTAGGCGCGATTTATTGCAATCGGTAATGAAAATCTGGCCGAACTCTGCACCCGAAACCACCTTGATCAACTGCTCCACACGTCCCGCGTCGAGTTTGTCGAACAGGTCATCGAGGAGCAAGATGGGGCGCTCGCCCTTATGCTCGGCAACAACCTTATATTGAGCCAATTTCAGTGCGATGAGGAACGATTTCTGCTGACCCTGCGAGCCATATTTTCGCAGCGGATAACCGCCAATTTTGAGCGTCAGATCGTCGCGGTGAACGCCGCAACCCGAGTATTGGTTGATCAGATCCTTCTGTCGATGTGCACGCAGAAGCTCCTCGAACGAAGCCTCGTTCAGCTCCGAGCGATAACCAATCTCAACCTGCTCGCGGTCGCCCGACAGCTGTCGATAGTAGTCGGCCACAATCGGACCAATGCGCTCGATGAGTTCGGCTCGCTTGGCGTGAACCGTTGTGCCGTATGCAATTAATTGTTGGTCAAGTATATCGAGAATCTCGTCCTGCACTGCACTCCCCATCTGTTTGAGCAGGCGGTTGCGCTCGGTGAGTATCGAATTGTAGCGCATAACTGCCCCGAGATAGCCTCGATCGAGTTGCGACAGAAAGGCGTTGAGGAAGCGGCGGCGCTCCTCGGCGGCGTCGCTGATCAGCACCGAGTCGGCCGGCGAAATGATCACAACGGGGATCAACCCGACGTGATCCGACAGACGGTCGTACTCCTTTCCCGCGCGCTTGACGCACTTACCTCCACGTCGCGCGAACGAGCAGACAATCTGCTCGTTACGTTCGCTGTCGGTGGTGTATCCGCCCTCGATCATAAAGAACTCTTCGCCGTGGCGAATACTCTGCCCGTCGGTCATTCCGAGGGCCGACTTGCACATCGAGAGGTAATAGACCGCGTCGATGACGTTGGTTTTACCCGCGCCATTGTCGCCCACCAGGCAGTTGATGTCGGGTGAGAGCGAGAGGTTTTCCTGCTCTATGTTCTTGAAATTGATAAGCGAAAGGGTGTGAAGATACATATCCGCGTGTTTTTTCACTCCAAAGGTAAGAAAAATCCCTAAAATGAGAAAATTATTGCTCGGCTTGATCGGAAATTCGTTTAAAAAGATTACTTTTGTGGGTTGATTGAAAAAATGTTGAATAAAAATAATAATTAAAATCAAATTATGGCAAACAAGAAGAATGTTACCGTTGAGGCGCAGATCGATCAGGAGATCGAGGCTGCGGTTGACAAGACTCAGGACTTTTTTGACAAAAATGGCAAGACCATCACTTACGTGCTGATCGCTGTCGTTGCAGTTGTTGCAGCTATCTTCGGTTATCAGAAGTTCGTGAAGGGGCCCCGCGCTGAGAAGGCTGCTGCGGCTATGTATATGGCTCAGTTCCGTTTCGAGGGCGAGAATGCTGACTATGAGCTGGCTCTGAACGGCGACGAGGAGGGTGCAGGTTTCCTCGATGTAATCGAGCAGTATGGCTCGACTCCCGCTGGCAACCTGGCAGCTCAGTATGCAGGTATCTGCTATATTAAGCTCGGTGATTGGGACAACGCTGAGAAGTACTTGGCTCAGTACAAGGCTACCAAGGGCGTGCCCAACGCAGTTGTAAACGCTGAGAACCTCGGCTTGCAGGGCGACGTGAAGGTACAGAAGGGTGACTACAAGAAGGCTGCTGCATTGTTCGAGCAGGCTGCTGCTGTTGCTGACAACAACTTCACTACTCCTCTCTACTTGAAGAAGGCTGCTCTGGCTTACGAGGCTGCCGGCGACAAGGCTGCTGCTTTGAAGACCTACAAGCGTATCGCTAACGAGTACGCAGCAAGCGTAGAGGCTCGCGATGCTGAGAAGATGTTGGGTCAGGAGTAATCCTCTCCACCGCTAACGAATAACGGCCGTCCCTCGAAAGGGGCGGCCGTTTGTTTTGCCGGTATGCGTCGAGGTTACTCCATCGGACGAATACGAATGTCGGTAATCTCCTTCACCAACTCCACCAAACGGTTGATGTCGGTCTTCTCCTCGACCTGACCGTAGTGGTAGGGATAGAAGATCGCGGGACGGATCGCGTGAACCGCCTCAGCGGCCTGATCAACGGTCATCGTGTAGGGCTGGTTGACGGGCAGAAAAGCGATGTCGATATCCTGCAACTGCATCATTTCGGGGGTATTCTCGGTGTCGCCCGCAATGTAGATTCGGGTGCCGCCCAGCGAGAGCAGATAGCCGTTGTCGCGACCGCCTGCGGGGTGGAAGTTCTCGTGGCCCTCGGTGAAATTATATGCGGGAATAGCCTCAATATCAATGCCCTCCTCGGGGAAAACGCTCTCTCCGTTGCGCAGCACGTGACCGCGACCGATGGCTGCGATTGATGAAGCGTTGGCATAGATGTGGGTCTTGGCTGTCGAGAGCAGATCGACCGTCGCAGTGTCGAGGTGATCGTAGTGGTCGTGCGACACCAGAATGTAATCGGCTTTGGGTTGCGATTCGTAATCGGCATTCGAGCTGACGGGATCGATGTAGATCCAGCGACCGTCGTAGCAGATCGCCAGCGACGAGTGAGCATAGAATCGCAGGATCAGCTCTTTGCCATTTTGTGTGGTGAGGTGATCTTCGGGATATGCCGACTGCGGGGCAGTAGAGCAAGCAGAAGTTGTAAGTGCTGCCATAGTGAAAAGGATTATTCGGTTAATTAATTTCATTTTATTTGGTTGGTTACAGATAATCTCTTGCCAAAGTTACAAAAAACTTTGCGAAATTGCAAGGTGAATCCGCCAAAGAGTGCGCACGCAAAGGCAATAAAATTTGCCCCAAAGTGTCTAAAAATTTGGCAAAACGGAAAATAGTTTCTACTTTTGCGGCGGAAAGATGGCAGAGTGGTCGATTGCGGCGGTCTTGAAAACCGTTGAACTGAGAGGTTCCGGGGGTTCGAATCCCTCTCTTTCCGCAGAGTTTGAGCGACAGAGTTTAATCTGTCGCTTTTTTTGTTTGTGGGTGTAATCTGCCAAGCAAGCTTGCCGATCCAACCACAAACAAAACTACTCGCTGTCGCTCGCCCAACTCATTCGTCGTGATGGCAGTTCTCGCCTTTGGGGTTATCTCGGTCGCATAATCCGCACCAAACTGCGTTTGATAGCGGTGCTCCCTCGATGATGGCTACGCCATTCGAATCCCTCTCTTTCCGCAGAGTTGAAGCGACAGAGTTTGATCTGTCGCTTTTTTGTTTGTGGGTGTAATCTGCCAAGCAAGCTTGCCGATCCAACCACAAACAAAACTACTCGCTGTCGCTTTTTTGTGCCTTGCAATCAATTTTGAGCAGAGTTTATTTTCTGTTTAATGCGAAAATGACTATCTTCGTTGCAACATCTCAAACTATAATCAAAAATGAATGCCATCACCGCAATGAAATCATTCAATCTATTTATCACATTAGCACTTGCTACGCTCCTCTTTGGCTGCAAAGCCGAGCGAACTGCCATCGTCTCTGACAAAGATGTCGAGAAAAAGGTGGAAGAACTCCTCTCGCAGATGACCCTCGAACAGAAGGTGGGTCAGATGGCCGAGATCAACATCGATGTGCTCGGTAGCCCCACAATCGAGGGCGACAAGTTCGATTGGAATCTCAATGAGCAGAGAGTCGAAGAGTATATGAGCAACTACTATGTAGGTTCTGTCCTCAATGCTCCCGGTCGTGCGCTTCCCGCCGAGAAGTGGAACTCCGTGATCGAGAAGATCAACGAAATCTCGGTGCGTCATACCGGTATCGCCACCATATATGGCATTGACGCAATCCACGGCACGACCTATACTGCCGGTGCGTCGCTTTTCCCGCAGGAGGTCAATGCTGCTGCGTCGTTCAATCGTGCTCTGACGCGTCGTATGGCCGAGATGACTGCCTACGAGGTCAGGGCGAGCAATATGGCGTGGACCTATTCGCCTACGCTCGATTTGGGTCGTCGTCACGCGTGGCCACGTTGCTGGGAGTCGTTCAGCGAAGATGCCTATCTGAGTTCGGAGCTGGCTCGCGAGATGATTTTGGGCTATCAGGGTGCTGATCCCAACCATATTGACGCACAGCATATTGCGGCGTGCCCTAAACACTATATGGCTTATGGTATGACCAATTCGGGTCAGGATCGTACGCCTGCCTATGTGTCGATTGCCGAGCTTAAAGAGAAGCACTTTGCCCCCTTCAAGGCGGCTGTGGAGGCGGGTGCGCTGTCGCTGATGGCCAACTCAGCCTCGATCAATGGCATTCCCACCCACGCCGACAAGGTGTTGCTGACCGATTGGCTCAAAGAGGGTCTTGGCTGGGACGGTATGATCATATCGGATTGGGCCGACATCTCCAATCTCTACCAGCGAGAGATGGTGAGCGAGGATTTCAAGGCGGCCATTGTAGCTGCGGTCAATGCGGGTGTCGATATGGCAATGATCCCCTACGATGTCAATTTCTGCAAGTTGCTTATGGAGGCGGTTGATGAGGGGCTTGTGAGCCGCGAGCGTATCGACGATGCTGCTCGTCGAATCCTTCGTTTGAAGGTGCGTTTGGGGCTGGATCATACTCCGAATACCTATCTGAAAGATTATCCCGACTTCCATGGCGAGGCTATCAAGGATGCCTGCTATGAGAGTGCTTGTGAGTCGATTACGCTGTTGAAAAACAACGATAATATCCTTCCGCTCAAACGCGACGCCAAGGTGCTTGTTGCGGGTCCCAATGCCGACAAGATGCGTCCGTTGTGTGGTGGTTGGAGCTTCTCGTGGCAGGGCGATATAGTCGATGAGATGATGCCCGATGGAGTGACTATCCTCGATGCGATCAAGGCCATCGGTGGCAACAATGTGAAGTATGTTGCCGGAGTGGAGTATAAGGAAAAAGGCAACTACGACGAGGAGGTTAATATTGATATTGCAGCGGCTGTCAGGGCTGCGCGCGGGGTGGATTATGTCGTGCTCTGCCTCGGCGAGAACTCCTATTGTGAGACTCCGGGTAATCTGAAAGAGATGGCTATCTCGGAGAATCAACAGGCTCTGGCTAAGGCGCTGGCTGCTACGGGCAAGCCGATTATTCTGGTGCTCAACGAGGGTCGAGGTCGCATTATCCGCAGTTTTGTAGACGATATGGATGCGGTGCTTCACGCCTATATCCCTGGTAGTGAGGGTGGTCGCGCGCTGGCTTCGATACTCTATGGCGATGTCAATCCCTCGGGTAAGTTGCCCTACTCATATCCGAAATATTCCAATGCGATGAATACCTACGATCATAAGGTGTCGGAGCGAGTGGGTACGATGCAGGGTGCCTATGACTACAATGCTGTTGTCGATCTGCAATGGGCGTTTGGTTACGGACTGTCGTATACCAGCTTCGAGTACTCCAATCTGACCGTTGCCGAATGCAAGGAGTTCAAGGCGGGCGATACGATAAAGATTTGTGTCGATGTGACCAACACGGGCGACAGAGCGGGTAAGGAGAGCGTGCTGCTCTTCATCAATGACGATGTTGCGTCGATTATCCCCGACGCTCGTCGCTTGCGTGATTTCGAGAAGATCGAGTTGCAACCCGGTGAGACTAAGACCGTAAGCTTCGAGGTTGCTGCTGAGGAACTTGCCTTTGCGAAGAACGACGCGAAGTGGTACTTGGAGAAGGGTAGCTACACGGTCCAGTGCGGTCAGCTGGTCGAGAAACTTACCTGCTTGGAGGACGCCTCGTTAGGCGAACATATTTAGTCGGCGAGCCTTGTGGCTGAGGGGTAGGCTCTCTGCTGCAAACGAGCGAAACGAAATAGGTGTCGAGCAATCGGCGCCTATTTTTATTGTGCCGGCGGGTGGATAGTTTTGCGTTTATGTTGCCATTTTGTCCTATTTCTTGGTGGATTTGAGATATTTTGGTTATCTTTGTAGCTTGTAAAGCTTATTCATAAAGCCTATGATTGCAAAACTACTACTCGTTGTATTCTATCTATTTGCCCCCGCAGGTGTGTTGTGGGCGACTCGAAAGTTTAGTATTCTTCGTCGAATCGGTCCTGTGCTGACGTTATATGTCCTCGGTGTTATAGTTGCCAATATCGGAATCTTCCCTTCGGATTCTGAGGCGCAACGATCGTTCCTCGGTTTTCAGGAGAGTGTGTCGGAGGTGCTTGTGCCGTTGGCGTTGCCGATGATGTTGTTCGGCTGCAACTTCAAGCGTTTCTCGGTCGGCAAGAGCCTTCGAGCGCTGATTGTGGGCGTTGTGGCCGTTGCGGCGATCGTTGTGGCGAGCTACTTGATGTTTGCCGAGAAGCTGGGCGCTGAGGCTCCCAAGATGGCCGCTTCGTTGGCGGGTCAGTATACGGGTGGTGCCGCAAACCTCGCTGCTGTGAAGCAGATGGTGGGGCTGAGTACCGAAAATTTCGTGATGTTATCGACGTGTAATCTGATCGTTTCGTTCTTCTACCTGATGTTCCTGATGGGTGGCGGTGTGGCGCTGGCGCGTCGCATTGTCGGTGGCAAACGTCATATCGAGCAGGTGGTCGAGGTCGATAATTGCGAGGAGAATCCCTATCGTGATTTTGCAACCCGACCGGTTGTCGTTCAATTGCTCAAAGTGCTTGCAGCGTCGGTTGTAATTATGGGTATTTCGGTGGCTGTCGGAACGATAGCAGGTGGCGAGTCGGGCATATCGATGGTGGCATTGATTCTGACTATCACTACGTTGTCGTTGCTGATGACCGCATCGAAGCAGGTGCGCAGCTGGGACAAGAGCTACGACGCAGGTATGTATCTGATCTATGTCTTCTGTCTGGTGATGGCAACAATGGCCGACCTCTCGTCGATCAATTGGGAGCAGAGCCTCTTTGTGTTGCTGTTGCAGGCTGTTATCATCTTTGGTTCGCTGTTTGTGACCATTTTCCTTGCGCGACCTCTGCGCATTGATGCCGATACGGCTGTTATCACTTCGAATACGCTGATCAACTCGCCCGTATGTGTGCCGATGATTGCCGCTACGATGAAGAATCGTGATGTGGTGGTTGTGGGTATTACGAATGGATTGGCGGGTTATGCCGTTGGTAACTATCTCGGATATTTGATTTACCAACTTTTGCAGATGATCTAAAAGAGATATATGCACACAAAAAAAGGAGCGCAACATCGTTGTGCTCCTTTTTTGTGTTAACCTCGTCTGCGGAATTCCGAGCAGACTATCGAGGTGGCGATGGCTACATTGAGCGATTCCGATCCGTGACGATCGACCGGATAGGGCGGTATTAGCAACTTGTGCGACACCGTCGCTCCGACCTCGGCACTTACACCGCGACCTTCGTTGCCCATTACGATTATTCCACTCTGTTTCAACGAACTATGATAGATGTTTTCGCCTTCGAGGAATGTGCCATAGACCTCCACGCCACGCTTGCGGGCCTCGCGGAGAGTCGCTGCCAAATCAAGGTAATGAACTCTTACACGCAGTATGGCACCCATCGTCGCTTGCACCACTTTGGGGTTGAAGCAGTCGGCCGAATTGGGGGTGCAGATGATGTCGCTGATGCCGAACCAGTCCGCCAGACGAATGATTGTGCCCATATTGCCTGGGTTCTGCACCTCGTCAAGTGCCAGCACCAGCCCGCGCTCGGCCTCAGCGAGGTCGAATCGGTGGTGAGGAATCTCGACCACGGCCACCGTGTCCGACGGAGTTTTGAGCAACGACAGTCGCTCCAACTCTTTGGCTGTTGCGTGCTCAAAAGCGGGGTGGGCAAACTCGCGCGACGAGTAGATGCGGCGCACGCGGAGCGACGAGGCCGCAATCTCACCAACGAGCTTAGCTCCCTCGGCAACGAACAGCCCCGTTTCGGTGCGGGCGCGTTTGTCGGCGAGCGAGCGAACGAGTTGAATATCAGCGCGTGTGATCATCTCTATTCCTCCTCTTTGGGGGTGTTCTGTTCGTTGTGAATCTGCAACAACTCTTCGAGTCGAGCCACGGGCGTCGTGTCGAGCGATGCGAAGCGACCGGTCTGGTAGCGATAGTAGCCCGAAATGGCAATCATCGCAGCGTTGTCGGTCGTGAATTTACGCTCGGGAATGAAGGTGCGCCAGCCGCGACGACGACCCTCCTCGGCTACGGCATTGCGCAGACCCGAGTTGGCCGAAACACCGCCCGCAATGGCGATGTCTTTGATGCGATAGTGCTTTGCAGCCTTAACTAACTTGTTGAGTAGTATGTCGATAATGGTCTTCTGCAACGATGCGCAGAGATCGGCTTTGCGACGCTCGATAAAGGTCGGATCGAGAGCCATCTCGTCACGCAGGGTGTAGAGGAACGAGGTCTTCAAACCGCTGAACGAGTAGTCGAAACCCTCCATTCGGGGCTTTGCGAATTTGATCGAATCGGGGTCGCCCTCGGCTGCCAGACGGTCGATCACGGGACCACCGGGGTAGGGCAGTCCCATCACCTTGGCGCACTTGTCGAATGCCTCGCCCGCTGCGTCGTCGATCGTGGTGCCGACGATCTCCATTTCGAGTGGCGAATTGACCTTAACGATCTGAGTGTGACCGCCACTGACGAGCAGACATAAGAACGGGAACTCGGGGTGGGGCACTTCGGCGTCGGGCAGGTCGATAAAGTGCGAAAGGATATGACCTTGCAGGTGGTTGACCTCCACGAGCGGTATGTTGTTTGCAATCGACAGACCCTTAGCGAACGACACGCCCACCAGCAGCGAGCCGAGCAGACCCGGACCGCGAGTGAAGGCGATGGCGTCGACCTCGTCGAGTGTCACACCTGCCTGACGCAGAGCGGTATCGACGACGGGAATAATGTTCTGTTGGTGTGCTCGCGAGGCCAATTCGGGGATCACACCGCCATACTGTTGGTGTACGGCTTGCGAGGCGATGACGTTCGAGAGCAGCACGCGGTCACGTACAACGGCAGCCGAAGTGTCGTCGCACGAAGATTCTATGCCTAAGATTGTAATATTCATATTGCAAAATTAGCTAAAAATGCTTAACTTTGTAAGTTAATAATCGACATTTAATGCGCAAAGGTATAAAAATATTGGGTTATATCGTATCGACACTGATTTTGGTGACGATAATTCTTCCTTTGACGCTGTCGGTTCTGATCAATATCGGGGCGGTGCAGAACTGGGCAGTCGATGTTGCTGCGCGCTTTGCTTCGAACAAGTTGGGTACGGAGGTGAGCATTGGTCACGTCGATCTCGGATTGTTCAACCGCTTGCAGGTTGAGGACTTTTATGTTGCGGATTATCAGGGCGATACGTTGCTCTATGCACATCAGGTCGAAACGGGTATCACCGCCTTCAAGCCTTTGACGTTTGGTGTGGCGAAGGTCGATAGCGCGCTGTTGCGCCTGGCCGAAATGCCCGATGGCGAGATCAATATCAAGCAGGTAGTCGATCGCCTGCGCTCGGGCAAGGGTAGCAATTTCTCGATGGCGATCAATCGTGCCGAGGTCACCAATTTCCGATTCGACCTTTTCCGTAACGACACTACTCATCGCTATCGTGGCGGAATTGATTGGGCGGCTATGCAGCTCTACGATGCCGATGTCGTGGGTCGTGACTTCCTGCTCGATGGCGACTCGATTGCGTTGCGATTGGACAAAATATCGCTTAGCGAGCGCAGTGGAATACGCCTTGACGATGTGTCGGCCGATTGGCTGTCGATTGCGTCGGGTCGTATGCGCTTTGCCGATCTGCATTTGCAGTCGGGCTTGACCGATATCAATATCCCGATGTTGACAATCATTGGCGAGAATGGCTGGGACGACTATTCGGACTACATCAACAAGGTGGTGATGGATATCACGGCCGAGAATTCGCATATCGATTTTGCGACGATAGGCTATTTTGCGCCTCAGATTGCCCATTGGCGCACGCAACTCTCGAACGTTACGCTGAATGGTCGCGGTACGGTGGCCGATCTGGGCGGTCGAGTGGAGCACGTAGAGCTGGGCGATGGCACTACGGCGGTGGTAGATTTCCGTATGCAGGGTCTGCCCGAGGTGGAACGAACTCGATTTACGTTTGATATTGAGAAACTTGCGACTAACATTAAAGATGTGTCGGCCGTGATGAACGACCTGACGGGGCGCACCCTGCCGGCAAACGTGCAGACGATGTTGGCGCGAGCCGAGCGGATCAATCTTGCGGGTGAGTTCGATGGTCGTTTGAAGGCTTTCGATGCCGAAGCGGCGTTGACCACAGCGTTGGGCGCGATCGAGGGTCGAATGAAGATGAACGAAGAGCCGAAGAGTCGTCAGAGTCGTTTCGTGGGCGATGTTGCGACCTCGAATTTTGATCTGGGCGGACTGCTGGCTATGGGCAAATTGGGTCGCGTGAGCCTCGATGCCGATCTCGATGGCGTGTTGGGTGGTGGTCAATTTGTGGCAAATATCGACGGCGAAGTGCCTCTGCTCGAATTCAATGATTATAGCTACGATTCGATAGCTCTGCGCGGACGAATCGACAATCGCCGTTTCGAGGGTGTTGTCGGCAGTGACGACCATAACCTCGATTTCGATTTCAATGGTGCGGTCGATTTCAATGGCGCAGTGCCGCGTTACGATTTTGCACTCAATCTGGATCGTGCCGATCTGCACGCTCTGAACTTCAATCGCCGCGACACGGTGTCGGTGGTTGGGGCGCGACTGACAGCCAATGGCTCGGGTAACTCGATTGATAATCTGAATGGTACGGTGCGAATCAGTGACGCCGAGTATATTGGATTGAAGGATACGATCCGTACGCAGTCGATTCTTTTGCGTGGTGAGAACGGCGTGGGTAGCAAATATGTTGCGTTGAACTCCGATTTTGCTGATGCAACGTTCCGCAGTCGACTGAGCTACAAGACTATTTTCGAGTATGTCAAGGATGGATTGTTGGCCTACCTGCCCTCGTTGACGCACGGCGAAGGTCACGTGCACCGCCACGCCACGGACGAGGTGGGTAGCGTCGATCGTTACTCGCTGTTGTCGGTCAATTTCAAGAATACGGAGAAACTGACCGAGGCGATTTTGTCGGGTTTGCAGATTGCCGATGGCACGAGCCTCTCGTTTATGTTCAATCCTGACAACGACCGCTTTACGCTCAAACTGCTCTCGGACTACATCGAGCGCAACAATATGATGGCCACCAAGATCAACCTGAATGCCAACAACAGCTACGACTCGCTGGCGATGTACTTGCGCTCGGAAGATCTCTATTTGAAGCAGTTGCATATGCCCGACCTGTCGGTGCAGGCAGGCGCGAAGAACAACCGTGTGTCGCTGTCGGCCGGTTTCAACAATGCGGCTCAGTCGGTGTCGGCTCTGCTGGGTGTCGATGCGGTATTGTCGCGCAATGACGACGGGTCGCGCCGAATCTCGATCGACCTGAAACCCTCGAATATCCGTCAGGGCAGCCAGACGTGGCATATCGGTGCCAATAAGATTATCTACAATCCCCGCAATATCTCGGTTGATCATTTCTTGGTGCGCAACGATGAGCAGTCGCTGTTGCTCGATGGCGTGGCGTCGCAGCAGATGGCCGACTCGGTGGTGCTGACTCTGCGCAATTTCGACCTCTCGCCATTCAGCAAGTTGCTCCAAACTATTGGTGGTTACAGCATTAAGGGAACGAGCGACGGTCGAGCAGTGATGCACTCGGCGTTGAAGGGCGGCCGAATCGACGGTAACGTGTCGCTCGACGGAGTCGAGGTGAACGATGTTGCGGTACCACCGGTGCAGGTGTTGGCTCGTTGGGATATGCAACGCAACCGCGCCCGATTGCTGTTGGCCGATCGCCAAAAGCAGGATACCGTAATTCGCGGATACTATGCTCCCGATACGAAACGATACTTCATCGAGGCGGGTCTCGACAAGATCCCGATGCGATTGATCGAGCCCTTCCTGACGGGTGTGATCTCGGGTACGAAGGGTACGGCCGACGCCAAGTTGCAATTTATGGGCAAGGGTCGTGAGGCCGAATTGAGTGGCACGATCGAGGTCGATAGTCTGCGTTCGCGTATCGACTTTACGGGTGTCGAATATTCGATCCCGTCGGCCAAGATCGAGGTGGCAAAGAATCGCTTCACGTTGCCCGCAACACGCTTCTACGACCGCGAGGGCAATAGCGGTACGGCCGAGATGAAACTCGACCTGAACCATTTGTCGAATATCTCGTTCGATATCGTGGCGCGCCCGAATCAAATGTTGGTGATGGATACCGACGAGAAGATGAGCGACCTGTTCTATGGTACGATCTATGGCACCGGCTCGGCACGAATCAGGGGCGATAAGATGGGTGTCAAGATGGATATTGCGGCTACGACCGACGATAATTCACAGTTCTTCCTGCCGTTGAGTGGCTCGTCGAATATCTCGCAGGCCGATTTCGTGGTCTTCCGTTCGCCCCGAATGCGAACCGATACGACGATGACCTACCTGGCTCGCAAGAAGTTGATGTACGAGCGTCGCCAGCGTCAGCGCACCAGCTCGGGTAGCGATATGGATATCTCGATGGCGGTCAATGTGCGCCCCAATGCCGAGTTCCAGCTGGTGATCGACCCCACGGTGGGCGACATTATTCGTGGTCGAGGCGAGGGTACGCTCAATATGCACATCAACCCACGTAGTGGCGTGTTCGATATGTATGGCGACTGCGAGATTACGGAGGGTAGCTATCTGTTTACGCTGCAAAACGTTGTCAATAAGAAATTTACTATCGATGCGGGCAGTACGATCCAATGGAGTGGCGACCCGCTCGATGCAATGTTGAATATACGCGCAATCTACCAGATCAAGACCTCGTTGCAGCCGCTGATCGGCTCGACTTCGGCGTCGGGATCGGGTGGTGCCCGCTCGCCGGTGGATTGCATCATCAATCTGACCGACCGTCTGTCGAATCCGACCGTGACCTTCGGTATCGAGGTTCCCAATGCCGACACCGAGGTGCAGAACGTGGTGAGCAATATGCTCAATACGCAGGAGGAGATTGCCAACCAATTCATCTATCTGCTGGTGTTCAATAGCTTTATGAATGAGTCGGGCATTGGCGGTGCGGCCAACTTCGGTGCGGTAGGTACGGCGACGACAGGATTCGAGTTGCTGTCGAATCAGCTGAGCAATTGGCTTTCGACCGACGATTTGAGCTTCATTGTGCGCTATCGTCCTTCGACCGAGATGAGTGGCGACGAGTTCGATTTGGGATTCTCGAAGAGCCTGATCAGCGACCGACTGCTGGTCGAGGTTGAGGGTAACTACGTGTCGGATCGCAATACGATGAGTGGTCAGAACAGCAACCTGATGGGCGAGGCCTACATCACGTGGTTGATCGACCGCGCGGGTAATCTCAAATTGAAGGGTTTCACGCAGACAATCGACCGCTTCGACGAGAACCAGGGTCTGCAAGAGAGCGGTATCGGTATCTACTATAAGGAGGATTTTAGCACTTTCCGCGATATTGTGCGTAATTTTAAGGAACGTTTTGCTAATTTTGGCAAGCGAAAACGGGCTAAAAAAGCGGCTCGGGAGGCTGAATCGGCTGATACCGAGAGCGATAACGCAGGGCAATAAATCGCACGCGCGGATCGTTATGTAGAGAAAAAGACGAAAAAAGAATAAATAAGAAACTAAAAAAACGTAAAAAACTATGAATCTATTTTTGCAGGCTGCCGAGGCAGCACAGGCAGTACAAGATGTTGTTGCCGAAGAGAGTGTTCGTATGGGTCTTTGGGAGTTGTTCACCAAGGGTGGTTGGCTGATGTGGCCGCTGTTGGCGCTGGGTGGCGTTACGGTATTTATCTTCGTTGAGCGCTGGTTGGCAATTCGCAAGGCGTCGGGTCTGGATATGAACTTTATGAATCGTATCCGCGACTTCATCGTTGATGGCAAGATCGCAGCGGCTATCGACCTCTGCAAGAGCACCGACACCCCCATCGCACGTATGGTTGAGAAGGGTATCGAGCGTATCGGCCGCCCGATGAGCGATGTGCAGAATGCTATCGAGAATGTGGCTAACTTGGAGGTTTCGAAGCTCGAAAATGGTCTGCCCTATTTGGCAATGATTTCGGGTGGTGCGCCGATGATCGGTTTCTTGGGTACGGTACTCGGTATGGTTAAGACCTTTATGGATATGTCGGAAACAGGTGGTATGGTCGATATGTCGGTCTTGGCGTCGGGTATGTACGTGGCGATGGTTACGACGGTAGCAGGTCTGATTGTGGGTATTCCCGCATATTTCGGCTACAACTATCTGGTGGCACGTATCGAGAAGCTGGTTTTCCAGATGGAGGCTAACTCGATCGCATTTATGGATATTTTGAATCAACCCGTTCAGAAATAGTAGGTTATGGCAATCAAACGAGGATCAAAAGTAGAATCGTCGTATTCGGCATCATCGATGACCGACTTGATGTTCCTGCTGCTGTTGTTCTTGCTCATTGCGACGACGTTGATCAACCCCAATGCTCTGAAACTGACCCTGCCTAAGAGCGCTAACCAGCTCAAAGACAAGGCATATACGACGGTTTCGGTCGAGGATCTTGGTGGTGGACGCTATCGCTACTACGTTGAGTTGGAGCAGGTCGATGGCATCGAGGGCGTCGAGCGAGCATTGCAGGCACGCCTGGCGGGTCAGGAGGCTCCCGTGGTGTCGTTGCATTGCGACAAGACGGTGGCGATCGACGAGGCGGTGCAGATGATGAACATTGCCCGCGACAACGGCTATAAACTGATTTTGGCTACCTCGCCCAACTAATGTGGCGGTGGCCTAACGAACTGATTAAGAATGTACTATTACAACCCAGATAAACGCACGGGACGAGTGGCGGCCTCGATCGCTACGTTGCTCTATTTTCTGACTTTGGCAGTGCTGTTTGTGCTTGTTCGCTTCACGCTGCCCGAGGAGCCGGAGATGGGCAATGGTATGCTGATCGATTTCGGTACGGTGGCCGAGGCGGGCGGTGCGAGTGATCCGTCGGTGAGCGAGGTCGATCAGCAGTCGGCGTCGCAACCTTCATCTACTCCGCAACCGACTGAGCCTCAGTTGACTTCGGACGATGAGGAGGCCCCCGAGATTGCGCAGCAGCAGAAACCGACCAAGGTGCAGCAGTCGCAAACTCAGCAGCAGACCCAAAAGCCTGCGGAGCAGAGCGAACCGGCACCACAGCGTCAGGTGAATAAGCGAGCGCTCTTCACGGGACGCACGCAGGGTAGTACCTCGCCCTCGGAGGGTACTTCCGAAGGCGCCGGCAATCAAGGCGAAACCGGTGGTTCGCCCGAGGGTAGCCACGAGGGTATGGGTCAAGGTAGCAGTGGCAGCTTCGACTTGGCGGGTCGAGGTATGATTGGCGATTGGCCTCAGGCTGACTATCCGTCGAACTATTCGGGCAAGGTGGTTGTGATGATTTGGGTCGATCGCAACGGTAAGGTTACCAATGCCAAGCATCAGCCTGTCGGATCGACGACCAATGTTGGTGTGCTGGTCAATGCCGCAATCAAGGCTGCCTACAAAGCGCAATTCACCCCGAGCGAAACGCAAGATATTCAGCAGGGTACGATTACATACGTATTTAAGTTGAAGTAAACTTAATAGCTTAACTAAACGAACAAGATGATGAAGAGATCGATATTGATGATGGTTGTGGCGTTGTTTGCAGTTGTGGCAATGCCCGCATTGGCGCAGACTACCGAGCCCCAGAGCCAAGAGAGCGCAACGCCCAAAACGGGTGCACAGATGACCTTCAAGACCAATAGCTACGACTTTGGCGACATCGCTCGCAAGGGTGGCGACGTGGAGTGCACCTTCGAGTTTGTCAACGATGGCGACACTCCGTTGGTGATCACACGCGTGGTTACGTCGTGCTCGTGCACCAAGGCCGAGTATTCGAAGAAACCGATCCCCGCGGGCGCAACTTCGACTATCAAGATCATCTACGAGCCTCACAAGAAGGAGCCTGGTGTGTTCCACAAGGTGATCCAGATTTTCACCAATACGGCCGACAAACGCAAGATCGTAACGGTCAAGGGTAATTCGATTGATAAGAAAAAATAATCGCGCTATGAACTTGTTATTCAATAATATAACCGTTCTGCCGATGACGGCGTCACCTGCCGATTCGGAGAAGTATTTCGAGGCGTCGGTCGGTGTGCGTGGCAATCGTATTGCGATGGTCACGCGTGATGAGGCTGATGTTGCACGCTTTCGTGAGGCGTGCTGTGGCGATCTGCGCGAGGTGGACGGTCGTGGCAAATTGCTGATGCCGGGCCTGATCAACACCCATTGCCACGTGGCGATGACACTGATGCGAGGCTATGCCGACGATATTCAGCTGATGGAGTGGTTGAACGACTACATCTGGCCCTACGAGGCGCTGATCGATCGCAACGATGTGCAGTTGGGTGCCGAGTTGGGTATTGTCGAGATGTTGCGCGGTGGCGTGACGACCTTTGTCGATATGTATTGGTACGAGGAGGCGGTAGCTGATGCGGCTGAGAAATTGGGTATCCGTGCGGTGCTTTCGCCCTGCTTTGTCGATGACCGTATGGCGGCCTTCGAAGAGGACCTGCCCGCAACGGTGGCCAAGGCCGAGAAGTGTGATCGCTTGTCGGTGATGATTGCTCCCCACGCACCATATAGCTGCTCGGAAGAGAATATGCGCCGTGCGGCAGTGCTGAGCGAGGAGTATGGTCTGCCCATTACGATTCATTTGGCCGAAACTCACGACGAGGAGCGCCAGATTCGCGAACGATTCGGTTGTTCGCCCGTCGAACTGATTGATAGATACGGACTTTTGAAAGAGGGCACGATTGCGGCTCACTGCGTTCATCTGAGCGATAGCGACCGCCGTACGTTGCTCGAACGAGGCGTTTCGGTGGCTCACAATCCGCAGAGCAATATGAAGATTTCGAGTGGAATTTCGCCCGTTGCAACGCTCCTCGGCGAGGGCGTGAACGTAACGATTGCCACCGATGGCTCCTGCTCGAACAACGATTTGGATATGTGGGAGGAGATGCGCAGTGCATCGTTCTTGCAGAAGTTGAGTGCGGGCGATCCGTGCGTGATTTCGGCGTACGAATTGTTGCGAATGGCTACGGTCGGTGGCGCAAAGGCTATCGGTCGTGGCGACGAGTTGGGTCAGATCAAGGAGGGTATGCTGGCTGACGTGATCGTGATCGATATGGAGAAACCACACCTCTATCCGCGCTACGACGTGGTGGCGAACTTGGCATACGCAGCCAAGGCGTCGGACGTCGATATGGTTGTGGTTAATGGCGAGGTTCTGGTCGATGGCGGCGATGTGCTGGGTGTCGATGAGATGGATCTGTGCCGTCGTGTCGAAAAGCGCGCCAAGGAGCTCGACGCAATGACTAAGTAAGAGCGTACCGCTACGAACGATTAGAGCCGCACTCCTTGCAGGGGTGCGGCTCTTGTTTAGAAACGTGTGTAGATATTGTATAAAATAGGTGTTACTCGGTAGGCGGCACATCGAAGTCGATCTGATCAACGGTGAGTACCTTAACCTGCTGCCCGTTGTTTAGCCCTGAGCACTCGGCACCGAGCAGGCGACCCTCGCTCTTCGAGAATCGGGCAACGATCTCCACCTTGTCGCTCCTATCGCTGACGATGATCGTGTCGCCCTCCTCGCGGAATTTTAGCAGTATACCCGTTAGCAAAGCGTACTCCTTCAATTTATCGATCGTAGCGAACGGCGTGAGGTCGATACCTTTGTCGGGGCGTTCGAGTACCAATTGCCCGTTTTGGTAACGTCGATAGCTCTCGCCGTCATAGAGTTCCATAGAACGAGCCTCGTCCTGCCACTTGATAGCCATTTTGACCTTCGAGCCCTCTTTGCGAATCTCGACGGTGCCCTGCATTGGAGTACCTTCAAATTCAACGTTGTAGAGTTCATCTTGCGTGCGCTTGCTCTCGGCAACATTTGCGGTGAAGTGCACCAAATAGCTATCCGATTCGAGCAGTTGAGTCATCGCTCGCTCGACCACCTCGCGGGCGGTGCTGGTCTGCACTCCGCTGAAACCGATGACGATGGCCACGGTAACCATAGCAGCAACGGCACTAATGCGTACTGCCTGCCAGAGCGGGCGGCGGCGCGGTGCGGGCGCTTTGAACGAGAGTGAGGTGGTGGGGGTGAAACGCGGCGAAAGAAGATTTTCAACGCGATTGTCCGACGAATTGTCTAAGTTGTTGTTGGTTTTCATAATGCTTTCAGTTTTTTGTGTGTGGTTAAATCAGCCCGCGCTTTTCGAGGGCTTCGCGCAACTTGTCAATGCCATAGCGAAAACGCGATTTGGCGGTCGTGAGCGGAATGTCGCAGATCGTGGCAATCTCATCGAATTGACGACCGCCATAGATTCGCAATCGGATCACTTCGCTCTGCTCATCGGGTAGGAGCGCCATCAGTCGTTCGATCAATCGAAACTCTTGTTCGAAATCCTTCGGAGCGAGGTCGTCGCTACTCAGATTGTCGAGCGTTTCGGTCGAGGCAAACTGTCGTCGAGAGCGTAAGACTGATGTGCAACTATTTGTCAATGAGCGTTAAACGTAGCCTTTCAGGTCTTCAATCTCGGCAAGCCGTGCGCCCTGTTTCGAGAGTCGCAGGTAGAGGTCTTGCACCACGTCATCAGCTTCGGTGGCAGACCCCAACCGATAGCAGGCGTATCGAAACAGATCGTTGCGCTCGGACTGCATTAGCTCGGCGAGGCGGGTGAGTTGTTTGTTTTCGGTTGATAGTTTCATAATTTGTTTTCCGTTTGTTGGAAACGCGCTTCCGAATATATAACGCTCAAAGTCCGAAAAAGACTTAACGCACTTGCAAATTTATCGAAAAAAGGATTGCTCCCCGCGGAAAGAACAATCCTCATCTAACTTTATTTTTACTCTGGAAGGCTATCGCGTGGCCACTCCCACCCAAGGATCTCGCCAGACGAACCACGCATCCAGATATACAATGCACAAACTCCGAAAAAGACTTAATGTGCCGAGAGATTTTTTACGAAAAACGGTTGCCCTCGTGGAAGAGCAACCGCATATTCGTTTGGTAATCGAGCGTTTATCTCAACTGTCGGAACGCTTCCCAAAGGATCACTCCGCCCGAAACAGCCACGTTGAGCGAATGTTTGGTGCCTGCCTGGGGGATCTCGATCGCACCGTCGCACAGATCAACCGCAGCCTGATCGACGCCAAAAACCTCATTGCCAAAGACCAAACCATAGCGCACTCCGCGCTCGGCACGCCACTCGCCAGCCATCTCGGCACCTTCGACCTGCTCGATAGCCAACACACGCACGCCCTCCTCTTTGAGAGCCTTGACGCACTCGACCGTTGATGGCCACTGACGCCATTCGACGGTCAGTTCAGCACCGAGAGCCGTCTTGTGGATCTCGCGGTTGGGTGGTGTGGCGGTGATACCACACAGGTGCACACGCGCGCAAGCAAAGGCGTCGGCCGTGCGGAAAAACGAGCCTACGTTGTTCAACGAACGGATATTGTCGAGCACAATCTCGACGGGCAGCTTCTCTGCCACAGCAAATTCGTCGGGGGTGAGGCGATTCAACTCCTCGTTAGTTATCTTTCGCATTTTGAGTTAGTTATCTTTGTTTTTGCGATTAAGTTTCAGACGTCGGTTGTCGAGCGAAACGCTCAATCGAATCAACTGCGAGTTCACAACCTTGCCCGCAATGAAGTGCAACGAAAAACCTGCGTGCAGGCTCACGGGCACGGCATCGCTCCACCACGTGTGGTCGTAGTAGAGTTCGGTGCGGTTGTAGCATTTGCTCGCACCGCCCTCCATAGCATAGAAGCGCTCGCCGGCATACAACTCGCCACCATATTTGGCAAAATAGGGCATCAGATTGTTGCCGACGTAGAGGCGGCTATCGATTCCGAAGTGCCACTTCTCCACTCGCAGACGCAGCTCGCCACCGTGGGGGAAAATGCACTTGTCGTCCGAACGGCGATCCCACTGATAGGTCTGTATCCAACCTGCCGTAAGCGTCAGACGATCAAGCGGTAAGAGGTGTTCGAGTTTGGCTCCGATGTAGGGTTGAACGGCGATGTTATCAACCACGCCAGCCAATCCCACGCGACCCGCATAGTGATAGACCGAGAGGGTGTATCCGCACGTGAAGACCTGTCGTGTATATTCGCCTGCCGAGAAGATTCGGAACTTCTCGCGCTCCTCGACCGAATAGACTCCGTCCCAATCTACGCCCAACTCGACAAAACCGCCCGTGTCGCGATATTGCAGCAGCAGTCCGTCGAGGTTTTTGTCGTAGAAACGCACCGAGTCGCTCGCCATCGCTCCTGAGTAGTCGCCCAGCAACATTTTGCGCGGAAAAGCACCTGCCGTAGCATTGAATTGGCGACCTCGATAGGCGTAGTAGAGCGTCAATTCGGGGTCCTCGCAGAAGCGTGTGTCGCGACCGAAGGTCTTGGTGATATCCGTACCGATCATCAGTGCGTGCTCGCCCTTGCCCCAGCCTAGGCCGATTTGCGGTGTCAGACGTGCTTCGAAGAGTGTCTGCGAGGGGATACTCAGCTTGGCATATTCGCGGTTGTCGAAGTTAAAGTCGAAGTCGGCCGACCACAGCAGTTGCTGTGCCGATAGGGGCATTGCCAGCGCTACGCAAAGCAGCGTGAGGAGTGTGCGAATTGATCTCATTGGATAGTCACGAAAAAACGAACGGGCACGTTTCTCCTTTGATAGCAGGGAGTTACGCACCCGTTTGAAAAGTGTTGGCGCGTTGCGGCGCACTGTCTGTTACTTGTTGTTCTGCTGAGGCTGAGCCTCGGGCGATGCCATAATCATATTCTTGTCGACACGCAGAGTAACGTTGTCGCAAACCTCGATTACAACATACGACTCCTTCACCTCGCGCACCTTGCCGTGGATACCGCCTGCGGTGATCACCTTGGTGCCCTTGACCATCGAGTCACGGAACTTAGCCATCTCCTTACGACGCTTCGATTCGGGACGCCAGATGAAGAGCCACATAACCAAAACCATCGCAACGATCATAATCCAGAAACCGCCCTGACCGGGAGCCTGAGGTGCTGCACCTTCAACAGCCTGTAAGAATGTAAACATAGTGTAAAGTGTTTTTTAGTTTAATTTTCTGTTTCGAACTATTTGGCAAATATACGCTTTTTTCGCGGGATTGCAAACCTTCGGCCGATTTATTCGACCTCGGCCTCTACATAAATGGTCAAAGGGGACACATCGGCCGACGTGTAGAGCCTCACGCGCTTGAACTGCCAGCCGAAGAAACCCTGCGAATCGAAACGCACCTCGATGTGTGCCGTGTCGCCCACGCCGATGGGTTGCGAGGGGTAGTCGATGTCGGTACAGCCGCAGGTCGTTTCGGTATGTGTGATGACTATGGGCTTATCGGTGTTGTTGTGCACTCCGATACCCATTGCAACCACCTCGCCCGAGTGCATACGACCCAAACGTAACGTGTCGCCCGCAAGCGTATCGGTCACGTTGATAACGGTTTGCAGGGGCGTGTTGATCGCCTTTTCGGGTGCGGTGGCGGGCGCGTTGCCTCGACCGCCGCAACCTGCCAGCGTGATCAAAGCGAGTAGAATGAGTAGTGTGCGCATAGGTTGTTTTCGGTTGTTTACAAAAAGGAGCGACCCGCAAAAGTCGCTCCATAAATCATTGTCGGCTGTGCGGCTCTTAGATCAAACCGCGACCACTCTTGACAATCACACCCTCAACCGCGAGAGCCTCGGCGCACTTGTCCAGAATACCGTTGATGAACGTGCCGCTACCCATCGACGAGTAGTGCTTTGCGATCTCGATATACTCATCGAGGGTTACCTTGACGGGAATCGACTCGAAGTTGATCATCTCCGAGATAGCCGTAACCATAATCAGGTTGTCCATAAATGCGATACGCTCCACGTCCCAATTGCGGGTGAAACGCTCGACAATCTTCATATAGCTATCGTAATTGACCAGCGTACGACGGAACAGCTCCTCGATAAATTCGCGGTCGTCATCGTTCTTGAACTTGGGCAGAACAGGCACTTCGGTCTGCGATGCACGGCAGTTGCTCAGCGTGCGAATGACCATAACCAGAGCAAAACCGAGGTCGTCATTCCAGAGAATCGACTGCTCGTCGAGCACCTCTTCGACCATTTCGAGGTTCTCGATCTCGCGGGTGTAGAACTGCTCCACGAGGCGCACATCGTCGCGGAAGGTAGCCTTCTCGGCGGTCATATATGCCTTATAGTAGTCCGACGCCACGAGGTTGTTATAGAGTGTTTTGATCAATTCGGGATATTGCGCCCAACCCAAACCGCGCTTAGCTGCAAAGTCGTTGATACGGCTGCTCGCACGCCACTGAGCGATGAGGCGGTTGTCGATGAATCGTGTATTGGGGTTGAGGTCTTCGTATGTTGCCAGATGTTTCTGCTTAGCCAGCTCGATACGGCTTTCGGCATAGTCGGCGACATCGACGATGAGCAACATCATCTGATAATAGAGATCGTACGCTTTATCGATGCTGTGTTGGAGAGTTTTCTCCGACGCGGCCAGATCGGTAGCGTTCGATTTGAGGTGCGAATAGAGGTTTTTGACTGCTTTGAGCCTAAGTAATCTACGTGACAACATATATTTGAACGATTTTTCGACTGCAAAAGTAACTATTTTTTCGCGAAAAGAGTATCTTTGTGCAAAATAAAAACAACGAAATGTACGATTTGATAGTTATAGGCGGTGGTGCTGCGGGTCTGATGGCCGCAGGAACAGCCGCATCGCGAGGTCGCAACGTGCTGTTGCTCGAAAAGATGGAGAAGACCGGCCGTAAGGTCCGCATTACGGGTAAGGGTCGTTGCAACCTTACGAATATGCGTCCTCCCGAGGAATTTGCCGAGAAGGTGCGAACGAATGCCGATTTCTTTGCGCAGGCATTTGCCGAGTTCAACAACCGCGCGACGGTGCGTTTCTTCGAGCGCCTGGGCGTGAAGCTCGATGTCGAGCGTGGTGATCGTGTCTTCCCCAAGAGTGGCAAGGCGTGGGACGTGGCTCAGGCATTGGTTGATTGGTGCCGCGAGGAGGGCGTTACGGTTCAGTGCGACTCGCGCGTCAAGGAGATTATGACGGTCGGCAACCGCGTGCTGGGCGTCAAGTATGAGAACAAGCGTGGCTTCGAACGCAAGGAGGAGGCCGAGGCGGTGATCATCGCTACGGGCGGTGTGTCGTATCCCGCAACAGGCTCAACGGGTGATGGTTACGATTTTGCAGCGGCTACGGGTCACTCGATCGAGCCGGTGCGTCCGTCGCTCGTTCCGCTCGAAACGACCTATGCCAATATGCACGAATTGAAGGGATTGACGCTGCGCAATGTCAATGTGCAGATGTTGGTCGATAACGAGCTCGCTGGCGAGGAGTTTGGCGAGGTGTCGTTCTCGGATCGAGGCATCGAGGGTGCGGCGGTGTTGCGCCTGAGCCGCGATGCGGTCGATGCTCTGATCGACGAGCGCAAGGTGAAACTCGTGCTCAATCTGAAACCTGCCCTTACGCCCGAACAGCTTACCGACCGAATCCGCCGCGAGGTGGAGCAGTTGGCTCCGACCGAACTCTTCTCGGAGTTGTTGCGTAAGCTCGTTCCGCGCCCGATGGTGCTGGCGCTGGCCAAGGAGTTGGACGTTCATTCGAAGATGTATATCTCGAAGGTGAGCGAGAAGGAGTTGGCTCGTCTGGCTACGGTGCTCAAACACTACGTCTTCCCGATCAGCGACTACCGCCCCTTCACCGAGGCGATCGTGACGGCGGGTGGTGTCAATTGCGACGATGTGAACCAATATACGATGGAGTCGAAACATATTCGTGGCCTCTATTTTGCGGGCGAGGTGCTCGATCTGGACGCTGCGACGGGTGGCTACAATTTGCAGATCGCCTTCTCGACAGGTCGTTTGGCGGGTATGCTCAAAAAGTAATCGATGAGCGTCTTCAAACCCATAACCAAGCGTCTGTATCGCGTTGCTGCGGGGTCGGTGCGTGCTGCCAACGTGCGCCACTATCGTGGTCACGGAGTCCATTCGCCGTTTGTCTATTCGCTTGTGCGTAAGGTGTTTATGTGCCGACGTGTCGAGGGTGCGAATACGGCACTCTATGCCGATCTGGTGCTGCGCCACGTGTCGCGTCGAAGGGCTACGCAGTTACAGAACCTCTATACGCATTGTGGTTACGAGAATTTTCTCTTTGCCGATGCGCAGACCGCTGCGCTCGACGGGGTGGAACTCTGCATCGTGCCACGCGAATATTCGATCGAGCAACTGCACCAACTGACCGCGGAGGCCGGCCGCACACAGACTACGTTGTGTATTCTTGCGCCGCGAGATGAGCGAGCTCGCAACCGCCAATGTCGTCGTTTGGTGAGCGAACATAGCGGCACGAGTGTCGATAATCGAGGCTATCTGTTGCTGTTCAATGTCGAGGGATTGCCCAAACAACATTTTTCACTATAAAACTGAGAATCGAACAATGAAACTTTATACCAAGACGGGTGATTGCGGTCAGACTACGCTGATCGGAGGCGAGCGCGTATCGAAGTGCGACGTGCGTGTCGAGGCATACGGCACGGTCGATGAACTGTCGGCCAATGTGGCTTTGTTAGGCGATATGTTGCGCGACGAGAAGGACACCGAGGAGTATGTTGCCGACCTCGATCGTGTAGGCTCGCACCTGATGACCGTGGCGGCACTGCTCGCTGTCGGTTGCGGTGGCGAGGGTAAGGTTGCCGAGCCATCGGAGGAGGTGGTTGCGGCTCTCGAACGACGCATCGACGAGTTGTCGGCGCGCGTTAAGCCGATTACCAAGTTCACCATTGCGGGTGGCAATAAGATCGTATCGATGTGCCACGTCTGCCGCACGGTGTGCCGTCGTGCCGAGCGCGCTGCCCTGCGAGCCAATGCCGAGCACGGAGTGTCACCGCAGGCGCTGATCTACTTGAACCGTCTGTCGGACTACCTCTATATATTGGGTCGTGCGCTGAACGAACACTTTGATGTTGAGGAGATTTTGTGGGTGCCGTAGTGTGCTGAATGGGTAATCGATGTAGATTTTTCGACGAAAAAGTTTGTATATCGAAATTTTTACTATTTTTGCAGTCCAATAAAGACACACAGGGGCTTGTGATTGTGATGTAAAGCGCTGATGGGCTGTGAGTTGTGTTTATATTTTTGAAACTTAAAAACTTTAATACTATGTATTGGACTCTTGAATTGGCATCGAAACTTGAAGATGCACCTTGGCCCGCAACCAAGGAGGAGCTTATTGACTATGCAGTTCGTTCGGGTGCGCCGCTCGAAGTTTTGGAGAATTTGCAGGAGATTGAGGACGAAGGCGACATCTACGAGTCTATCGAAGATATCTGGCCCGACTATCCCTCGAAGGACGATTTCTTCTTTAACGAGGAAGAGTATTAGTAGGTTGGCTCAATCAGTCGAAACGTAAAAAACAGCACTCTTAGAGGAGGGTGCTGCTTTTTTTATATATAGTATTCATTTTTTTGCGAAAAAATAGCATATTTTTGTAGTTTTTCGGGGGTGGGGTGCGTCTAATAGACAAAACTCATTCACTAAAACCCGAATAAACGATCCGAAAAAGATCTGAACAAAACGAAAATGAACACTCTGGAAAACCAATTTGCGCAAATGGTTTCGCAGCACAAAAGCACGATCTACACCGTCTGCTTTATGTTCTCGAACCGTAAGGAGGAGGTCGATGACCTCTTTCAAGATGTGCTCTGCAATCTGTGGCGCGGTTACAGCTCGTTCCGTGGCGAGAGTAACGTCGCAACGTGGGTGTGGCGTGTAGCCTTCAACACCTGCATCTCGATCGACCGCAAACGCCGTCGCACGAACACGATTCCGCTATCGATGAACATCAATCTGTTCGAGGACAAGGACGATGACTCGCGCCAGATCAAAATGCTCTACGACCGTATCCGCCGCCTCAAACCATTCGACCGTGCCATCGTGTTGCTGTGGCTCGAAAATATGAGCTACGAGGAGATCGCCGCGATTGTCGGCATTACGGTCAAGAATGTTTCGGTGCGTTTGTATCGAATCAAGGAGGAGTTGAAACAGATGTCTAACGATTAAACTATGAGCACTATGGAGTACAATATTATGACAAACGAATTGGAGCAGATGCGTGATCAGATCGCACTCTTGCGCCGCAAACTCGACAAGGAAACGATCATCAACGAGCGCCTGTTGCGCCGAGCAATGCACGACAAGGTGCGCGGCATTACGCGCGACAACCGTGCAATGATTATCCTCGGCACGCTGTCTATTCCCTACACATTTTTTGCATTCGGTTATTTGGGCATATCGTTATGGTTTCGCATTGCAACGGCACTGCTTCTCGGCGTGTGCGTCGTGGCAACGTGGTGGGGACAGCGCGGTCTGCACGCCGACGAACTGCTCGATGGCGATGTGGTGTCGGTAGGTAAGAAGGTGCTGCGATTGAAGCAGATGAACGATCGCTGGTTGTGGTATGCCATTCCGATGTTGATTCTCTGGCTGGGTTGGCTCTTTTGGGAGGCCTATCAACTGATTGGCGGCACGCCACTCTTCAACGGTTTTGTTACGGGCGGTGCCATTGGTGTTGTGCTTGGCCTGATAGTGGGTGGCAAGGTGCGCTATCGCACGCAGCGCCGTGCGCGCGAGGTGCTGGCACATATCGAGGAACTGACCCGAGAATAGGCTCGCCAAAAATATAAAGATATGGGTATTCAACGCAGGTTGGATACTCATTTTTGTGTCGAAATGGGGCTTTTGTGGCGTCGGTTCACCTCGCTTGGTGGTCGATTCGGCGGTTGAAACGGACGTTTCGACGAGATGTTAGCGTCTTTTTGCGGATCGAATGTCTATCTTTGTTCCAAGAAAACAACTCGACAAAAGTTGAAAACGAATATTAACCAATTAAAAACTTACGACTATGAAGACGTTATTGAGAGTATTAGCAGTAGCAATGGCGGCACTTTTTACCGTCGATGCAGCATCGGCAGCAACCGCAAACAGCGCAGCTGCAATCAAAGTAACCATCGGTCGTCGTGGCGAGCGAGTAGCTGTTGAGGCAGAGCGTATGACCCGCTATATGACAATGGTGTTTGATCTTACCGCACGTCAGGAGTCGAAACTCTACTACTTGAACTTGGAGTGGGCAGACCGCTGCGATCGCTATACCAACCGCGTTGATTTGGATCTCATTGTCGATCGTTGGTATCACGAGTACACTCGCGATCTGGACGTGATCCTGAACAACCGTCAGATGCGTCAGTGGCGCAACCGCTACGGCCGTCGTTTCGGAGATTATCATCGCCCCCACACCTCGGTGTCGATCAACATTGGTGCAGGTCCCCACGTGCATATCGGCGGCCACAAGAATCCTCACAAGGATCCCCACACCCGTCCGCACGTAGCGCCCCACAAGGATCCGCACACTAAGCCCCACGTGGCGCCCCACACGGCTCCCCATAGCCACAAGGGTAATGTAGGTGGCAACAACAACCGCCCCTCGAACAACAAGGGCAATGTAGGCAATGGTAACAACCGTCCTTCGAACAACAAGGGTTCGTACCGCTCGTCGGGCAGCTCGAACAAGGGCAACGCAACTCGCAATGGTGGCTCGACCCGTAGCTCGAATTCGAATGATTCGAAGAAGTCGAACGACAATGGCACCAGCAGCCGTGGCCGATAAGTTGAGAACATCAACCGCACACACATAATCAAAATTGACCTATTTGTTGGGGCACGCTGGCAAGGCGTGCTCCATTTTTTTGTATATTTGCAGTCGAAACATTACAAGAAAAAACTTATGAAGAAGAATCTGTTGTTGGCGGTGCTGGTGTTTGTTGGTGCGTATGTCTATTCGCAGCGACGCTCGTCAGTGCGTTTCGAGTCGATGAATAATGGCAAGTTTGCGGCGGTCATAGCCGATACCACCGTTCAGCTGGTCGATGTGCGTACTCCTGCCGAGTTTGCCGCAGGACATATCCCCGAGGCTGTCAATATCGACGTGCGAGGTGAGAATTTCGAGAGCCAGGCTCAGTCCGCGCTCGATAAGGAGCGCCCCGTGGCGGTCTATTGCCGTAGTGGCGCACGCAGCAAGACGGCGGCACACGCTTTGGCTGCGATGGGCTACCGCGTCTATGAGCTCAACAAGGGCTTTATGAATTGGAATGGACCGCGCACCGAGCCGACGGAGTAGGGTGGTGTGAAAGTTTTTTACGGAATATTTCGTTTGTAAGCGCAAAAGTATTACCTTTGTGCCCGAAAATCTACGGGGTGTAGCGCAGTCCGGTTAGCGCACCTGCTTTGGGAGCAGGGGGTCGTGGGTTCGAATCCCGCTACCCCGACACGATCCGAACGACGGCAGAACTTTACGAAGTTCTGCCGTTTTTTTGTTTGGATGTGTTCGGTTTTAGAGCAAGCACTCGCCATTCGAATCCCGCTTTTTGCCGTTTCAAAAGTCAAAACAGCCATTTAAACCCCTGCGAGAGGTGCGTCTGGCGCCATTTGCCACTATCTTTGTTTCAAACAAAAAATCATAAAACTATGAACCGACTATTACTTTTTGTGGCTCTGTTTGTGAGCCTTTCGGCAACGGCGGCACGACCGAACGTCGAGGAGATACTTGCCGAGAATAATTTTCAGATTGTCAGCGACCTCTATCAGGAGCGACCGATATGGGTCAAGACCTACCACTGCGACAGCGCGACAGCCATTCGTACGTTGATGATGAATCCGCAGATTATCATCGAGCGCGAGTTCGAGGGGCGTCTGATCTGCCGTATGTGCGATGTGCGGTTGTTGCGTATTAGCGACCCTATCCCACCTCTGCCCATATTTATGACTTGGGCGGCAACGTTCTATTTCACGGTCGAGGTCTTCGATGACGAGTATCGGGTGGAGCTGTGCGAGGCAGTCTGGAATGGCGTGAGAGAGTTGAGTGACGATGTTGATACTGAGAGCTATACACTCTATGGTTGTCTCTTCAATAAGCGAGGCAATCTCGACAATACATTTATTCGCAATCGCGCTGAGGCTTTGAACGATCGGCTGACACGGCTGTTTGCGCCTCGTCTATAACCAAAAATGCCCCGAAACTGCAATGAGTTTCGGGGCGTTTTGGTTTTCTATTTCTGGAATCGCATTGTGTGCTTGCGGGCAAAGTCGGTGATTGGCTTAGGTAGGCAAGTGAGGATCGGCACAAAGATCCTGAACCACGCCGCAGGAACGTAGACCTTCTTGCGCCGATACATCGCGCGCAGAGCCTGTCGGGCGCATTTCTCGGCAGTGATCAACACTCCGATGCGACAGCCGAAGCGTTGCCAATCGCGTGGCAGTCCGTAGAGATCGGTCGCAACGCCTGCGGGACAAACTGCCGTAACCGTCACGCCACGTTCGCGTACCTCTTTGGCGAAGGCGCGCGAGAAACTCTTCAAGTAGTCCTTGCTTGCGCTGTAAATAGTTAGTCCGGGCAGAGGCATCCAAATCGAGTAGGACGACATATTGAGAATGTATCCGTGTCCGCGTTCGGCCATCTGCTCGCCATACAGACGGCAGGTGATCGTGGGCGTTGTAATGTGCAGACCCACAAGCTCATCGATACGGGCAAAGTCGCTCTTCAAAACATCGAGATACGAGAACGCACCCGCATTATTGATCAGCACCTCGATCTGCAAGCCCTCGCTCTCGGTCCACGCAAAGAGCTCGTGTGCCGCCTCGCTCGGAATCAGATCGAGCACCTTCGTGCGCACCTCGACACCAAACTCCTCGGCAACTTTTCGTGCCGCCTCGGCGAGTCCTGCCTCATCGTTCGACACCACCACGAGGTTGTAACCTCGCGCAGCCATCTGTCGGGCATACTCGAAGCCGATACCGCTGCTTGCTCCCGTAACTAAGGCCCACGCCGAGCCCTTTTCGATCACTCCACGCATTGTGTTTAGGGCAGTTTAGCCAACTCGTCGGTAATTTTACGCGGCAGGTTGGGGCAATCCTTGTGGCACTTCATATCGACCGAGTACATACGGGCGATACAGTAATTCTTGTGGTCGCAACGGCTACGGCAACCTGCGCCCTCGGCCGCCAGACGGTTGACGAAATCGGGCTCGCTGACCAGCGCACGACCCATCTGTACCATCTCGAAACCTGAGTCGAGCACCTTGTCGATACCCTCGCGGCTGACCAGACCACCGACATAGACCAGCGGGCACTTCAACTCCTTGCGGAACTTCATTGCATTCTCGTAGAAGAAGGTCTCCTCGAAGGGGAACTGCTGGATCATCATCGGGCCGAACCAGCGCACAAAATAGCGTAACCACAACGGCATATAGTAGCTCATCGTGTAGATCGGAATCAGACCGCGCATTACGGCCATCGGCGCCTTGCTCACGAATCCGCTCGACAGCACGATGCCATCGACGCCGTAGCTCTCGATCACCTTTGCGATTTCGATCGATTCGGGAATCTGAATACCGCTCTTGAATCCGTCCTCCATATTGTGCTTCACGAGAATCGAGGTGCCCGTCTTTGCGGCAGCCTCCATCACCTCGTCCATACACATACACATAAAGCGCATACGGTTGTCGAGCGAGCCGCCAAACTCATCGTGGCGGTGGTTGGTATATGGCGAGAGGAACTGCGAGATCAGGTAGCCGTGACCTGCGTGCACCTCGACGCAGTCGAAGCCCGCCTCGTGAGCCGTGTGAATGGCACGACCGAAGTCCTTGGCAACTTCCGCGATCTCGCTCTTGCGCATACGACGTACGGGGGTGTAGGCATACATATTGATACCCGTCGAAGGTCCGATCGGAATCTGACCGGCGGTCGAGTAGTGGGTCATATTGCCGCAGTGGCCAATCTGTATCGAGGCCGCAGCACCCGCCTCGTGCACAGCGTCGGTAATATCTTTCAGCCCGGGCACAATCTCGGGTCGCAACCACAACTGCTTGTCGAACGACAGACCGCTACGGCACACCGCAGCGTATGCCAGCGTGGTCATACCGATACCGCCCTTGGCCACACTCACGTGGTAATCCTTCAACTGCTGCGTAGGACCGAACTTGTCGCCCATCGACTCGAAAGCTGCCGAGCGAATGGTGCGGTTACGCAATGTGATGTTTCCTAACTTATAAGGCGTAAAGAGCTTTGACTCTTTGAGTTTGTTATCTTCCATACGGCTAATATATGAATGGGATAATCTTTTTACGTTTCAATCGGGTGAACTCCTCGCCAAACTCCTTCTCGTAGCGACGATAGAGCGAAGCCGAGCGCGGACCGAGGTTCGCGAATGTCCACCACGCGAATATTGCGCCTGCCCACGACCACGAGGCGATGGCAAAGCCGACCCACTCCAAGAATTCACCGAAGTAGTTTGCCGACGAGACGTAGCGGAACATACCGCCCATCGGGATATAGTGTCGTGTGTCGCCCTCTTTGCGCAGGTGGCGAATGATGTAATCCGAGTGGAGGTTGATTGCCATACCCGCGATGAAGATGATCGTACCGATGATGAATTGGGGCGACCAGAGCCACTCTACGGTGTAGCGGTCGGCGGGTGCGAGGTAGAAGATCCAGCAACCCTGCATCAGTGCGTTGAGGGTGTTGAAAGTTGCGCCCATCAGCATAATTCCGAGGGGCATTTTCGACTTGCCGCGAATCAGGAACGGGAAGATGAACGAACGCTGGAAGTAGTGCGTCTGGAACAGCGCGAAGAGTGCCAGCGGAGCCGCCTCCCACGTGCGCTCCGACGCCCACCACAGTGCGGTCATTGCCACAAAAACGGGGGCCTCCATCAGCACCCAGCCGATGCGGTTAGGCACGGGCGGGCCGAAACGACGGTCGAATAACATTCCGTATCCGGCCTCGACGAAGTAGAGAGCCACGAATACGATGGCAGCCGTTGCGGCCATTATCCAGAGAAACGTGTTGTATGTTGCCAGATCAATCATAGTTTCGAGTGTAGTTTGTCTGCTTTTTTGCTGCATAGATGCAATCAGTCGACAAAGGTACGTAAATTTTCCTAAATATATTAAGGTGTTCCAACTCTTTCGACATTTAGTCCATTCTACTTGGCATATTTTGTGGAGAGAGTTGTGGTTGGTCGGGTCGTTGCTCGGCTGCGTGGTCGCAATCGGGTAGAGTAGGTTGCGGCAGCGCGTTACGATAAATTCAATTAACAGTTATGGACAAGAACAACAAGAACGGTTGCGGCTGTGGCTCGAAGAGCGAGAAGACCAAGGGCGACAACTGCGCAAAGAGGCCCGAAACGAACGAAAAACAGAAGAAATAATCGCTCCCCCGATTTGCTTTTGTTTGGTTATCCGTTTTCGGACTTGCCGCACTCGACATTCGGGTGCGGCTTTTTTCGATCGGTTGTCCTGCGAATTTTTTTACGAAATCTTTGATTTCGTAACGACGAAGTTTCGCCCGAAAAATGAAAAAATATTCAAAAAAATTGATCTAAAAATTTGGAAATACGGAATTTTTGGTTGTATCTTTGTGATATCAAAATGATATTACTTTACTAACTCTAAAACTAAAAAGTTATGACAAACGAAAACTACACTTACTCGGGCTGGAAAATGAATGGTTTTGCAGCGTTGTTTATGATCTTGGCGATGATCGTCGCTGCTGTTGCGTCGATCGCTTGGTCGGTCAATCTTGAAGGTAATGCCGTACCCTCGACTATCGCGGCAGTGGTGGGCGTGCTGCTGTTCTTCGCGTCGATCGTTCTGACGTGCGGCTTTATGATGCTTGAGCCTAACGAGGCTCGCGTGCTGCTGTTCTTTGGTAAGTATCGTGGTACGTTCTACGAGACGGGTTTCTGGTGGGTCAATCCCTTTATGTCGAAGAAGAGCATCTCGATGCGTGCTCGCAACCTCAATGTCGATCCCATCAAGGTGAACGACAAGGCTGGTAACCCGATCCTGATCGGTCTGGTGCTCGTATGGCGAATCAAGCGCGAGGGTATCTACAAGGCCGTGTTCGAGATCGACTCGCCCACAGTTGCAGGTGTGCAGTCGTCGGCACGTATGAACGTATTGGAGAACTTCGTAGCTGTTCAGAGCGATGCGGCACTGCGCCACGTGGCAGGTCTGTATGCTTACGATGAGAATACCACTACCAATGGTGAGATTACGCTCCGTTCGGGTGGCGAGGAGATCAACGACCAGCTGACCGAGCAGTTGACCGAGCGTCTGGCAATGGCCGGTATCGAGGTTGTCGAGGCTCGCTTGAACTACTTGGCGTATGCTCCCGAGATTGCGGCAGTTATGTTGCGTCGCCAGCAGGCTGATGCGATCATCGCGGCTCGTGAGAAGATTGTCGAGGGTGCTGTTTCGATGGTCAAGATGGCGTTGGATCGTTTGGACGACGAGAGCGTTGTCGAGCTCGACGAGGAGCGCAAGGCGGCTATGGTTACCAATCTGTTGGTAGTTCTCTGCTCGGACGAGTCGGCACAGCCCGTACTGAATGCCGGTACTTTGAATCATTAATCGACAAGGGATTATGGCGGTTAAAGAGTCATCAACTCGCAGTTTTGTGCTACGTATCGACGCCGAGACGATGGATGCCATCGAGCGTTGGGCGGCGGACGAGTTCCGTAGCACAAACGGCCAGTTGCAATGGATCATAGCTGAGGCATTGCGTCGCAGCGGCCGCAAACCGCGTCCCGCAAAGCGCAAGAGGACCTCTGTCGAAAACGAAGAGTCAAACGACTAATCCGCAGTGCATTATGAATAACAAGAAGAAAACTCCGCGCGCTACGAATGACGAGAGCCTGTCGTTGAGAAGTTGTATGCGCTCTTATCGCAAGAGTCGCGCGGCAGCTGATGTTCGTCGAGATTTGGGAGCGGATATGAATCCCAAAAATATCTGGAAGAGCCGCACGCCCTTCCCGTGGGTAGAGTTTTGCGCATTGATATTGCTTTTCGCGCCATACGTTGTTGAGCATTTTGCACCCGAATTTTATGTGCGATCAGAGCGATTTGAATCTATCTGGAATTGGACGGTTATCATTCTCATTATCGGTCGTACCGCGTGGCGTTGGTGGCGTCGTGCTCCGCGTCGTCGCTACGAGGTGGCTGTCGGAGCGTGCTTTACATTAGGTGTGGTTTGGGTGATCTTTCCTGTCGCCAAACTGATAATCGGCACCGATGATCCGACGGCGCAGTACCAGCTGCTGACCTTTGCGGGTATATCATTTGCGTTGATGTTCTTCTTCCACTACTTGTGGCGCAGGGTGCGTAATCGCTCGGCGTATGAGATCCAGAACTATCGCGCTCAGGTGCGTCGTAACAAAATGAAAAATCTGTAAATTATGGCTGCAAATATGTATATTGTGCCGATGAAACGCTCGGCGGGTGTTTGGTTATCGACGATAGCAACAATGCTGACAATACTGTTTGTTGGCGTGTTTCTCTACTTCTTCGAAGATGCGGGTTGGTTGCCACTTGTGGTGCTGTCGTTGATCTTTGTGCCCTTGATGGTGGTGACGTGGCTGCAAGCGCCTCAGACGCTGATGATCGACCGCAACACGTTGACGATTGGTCGTCGTATGAAGCCCGTAACAATCTCGCTGGGCGATATCGTTCGTGTCGAGCGTGTCGAGTCGAAGGTCGTTCGTCGTGCAATGCGCAAGGTGGGCAATGGTGGTTTGTGGGCTTATACGGGTCGCTACTACCATAGTTCGGTCGGTAACTATCAGCTCTATGCCACCGATCTGCGCGAGCTGTTGCTCATCGAAACCACAAAGACGAAGTATGTCATCTCGTCAGTTGATACCCATATGTACAGAATGTTGCGTGAATGTGTAAACACTACGGTATGAAACGAATCTTAATTGCAAGTGTTATGACCTTGATGGCTGTTGTGGCGTCGGCCGAAGTCCCCGTGACGCTCACGACCACTACGGGTGAGATCTATGGCACGTTGACTGTGCCCGACAATGCTTCGCGCACGGCGGTGCTGATCATTGCTGGCTCTGGTCCGACCGATCGCAATGGAAACAGTAACGTAACGGGCATTGCTACTGATAGTTACAAGATGTTGGCTGATTCGCTTGCCTCACACGGCTATGCCTCGTTGCGCTACGATAAGCGTGGCATTGCAGCGAGTGCGACGGCAGCAACCGACGAGTCGAAGCTGATATTCGAAAACTATATTGACGATGCGGTGGCGTGGGTCGAGTTTTTGGTGGCCGACGAGCGTTTCGACCGTGTGGTGCTTGCAGGTCATAGCGAGGGCGGATTGATTGCTCTCGTGGCGGCACGACGCACCGACAAGGTGGCGGCGGTGATCACTCTGGCGGGCGTAGGCGAGCCTATCGACGCTACGTTGCGACGTCAGCTCAGCACCCAGCCCGAACCCTATCGCTCGGAGTGTATGCGCATTATCGGCGAGTTGAAGGCGGGTCGTATGGTTAGCGATCCGATGCCCGCTTTGGCGGCTCTGTTCCGTGAGAGTGTGCAGCCGTATCTCATTTCGCAGATGCGTTACGACCCTGCGGCTGAGGCACGTGCGTTGAGTGTTCCGTTGCTGGTTGTGCAGGGCACGACCGATATTCAGATCAACCTGAACGACGCGATGAAACTTTCGATGGGCAATCTGCGCACCAGGCTGGCGATTGTCGATGGTATGAACCACGTACTGAAACCCTGCGCCTCGCTCGACCAGCAGACGCAGATGCTGACCTACATCAACCCTTCGATCGCGCTCGCTCCCACGCTGATCGAAACCGTGGTCGGATTCCTTGCGGAGCAGAAGTAGTCATAATTTGAGTTAAAATAAAATCGGTGCCACTCCATTGCGGGGTGGCACCGACTGTTTTTTCTACAACTCCTTGGTGAGCGTTTCGAGCAACTTGGGCATTCCGACAGCGGCTCGTTCGCGTATGTGAGTCAGCGGGTTGCGTATCATTGCGATGTCGGGCTGACCGGGATCTACCAGGTAGATCGGCACTCCTCGTCGGGCGTAATGGACCAGCGACGCGGCAGGATATACTGCCAACGACGTGCCCACAACCACTAGCACGTCAGCCTTCTCGACAATTCTCGTTGCGCGGTCGAACATCGGCACTGCCTCACCGAAAAAGACGATGTGCGGACGCAGATACGATCCATCTTCGGCTCTCGCATCGAGCTTCTGCTCCCAACCCTCGATCGGGTAGATCAGGTCGGGATTGGCCGTACTGCGCAACTTCGTCAATTCGCCGTGCAGGTGTGTCACGCGGGTCGAGCCGGCACGTTCGTGCAGATTATCTACATTCTGCGTAACCACCTCGACGTCAAACCATTTTTCCAACTCGGCAATGGCGCGGTGGGCGGCGTTAGGCTCTTTCGAGAGCGTCTCGCGGCGGCGCAGATTGTAGAATTCGACCACCTTGGCGCGGTCGCGTGCCAAAGCCTCGGGAGTGCAGACCTCCTCGATTCGGTAGTTGGCCCACAGACCGTCCGAGTCGCGGAATGTCGCAATGCCGCTGTCGGCACTCACGCCTGCTCCGGTAAAGACAACGAGTTTTTTCATCGTTTTCGTAGTTTAGAGTAACGGAATCAGCTTCTCCAATCCAATGCTGTGCGAGCCCTTGACCAGCACCAAAGCCCCCTCGATCGGCTCCGTTTCGAGTCGTTCGGCAACCTGCTCACGCGAGGCAAAACAGCTCACGCGCGGATCGTTTGCGATAGCCGTAGCGGCCTCGGTGAAGTGTTTGCCGACCAGCCATATACGTTCGAAATCGGCCGCCGCAATCAACTCCACGATCGTGCGATGTTCTTCGGCCGACCATTCGCCCAATTCGAGCATATCGCCGAGGATACATACACGGGGTTGCTCGCTACGCTCCGAGAGGAAACTTTCGAGCGATGCACGCATACTCGACGGATTGGCATTGTAGCAATCGACAATCAGCGTATTGCGGTCGGTCACGGTGCGTTGTGAGCGGTTGTTTGTCGGGGTGTAGGTTGCAATTGCGTGGCGGATACGGCTCTCATCTACGTCGAAATAGCGTCCGATCGACATCGCGGCGGCTATGTTTTTGAGGTTGTAGTCGCCTTCGAGTTGGTGCTCTACGCCATTCGAGGTGGCAAATGCGAAGTACTCGACCGCCATATTCTTGCGCTCGGCAGCCATCTCCGACAGCACCTCATCATCGGCAGGAACAAATGCTCGACCGCCCGTAGCGTTGAGGAAATCGAACAACTCACCCTTACCGCGACGAATACCCTCGACGCCGCCGAAACCCTCTAAGTGTGAGCGACCTATGTTGGTCAGAATGCCATAGTTGGGTTGTGCAATCGACGCCAGCAGAGCGATCTCGCCACAGGCACTTGCACCCATCTCGACCACGCCAAATTCGGTCGTGTGATCCATCGCCAGCAGCGTCAGCGGCACACCGATGTGGTTGTTCAGGTTGCCACGCGTAGCATAGACCTCATACTTTTCGGCCAACACACGCGAAACCAACTCCTTGGTTGTGGTTTTGCCGTTGCTGCCCGCCACCGAGAGAATCGGAATACCCAGCACCTCGCGGTGCTCGCGTGCCAGATCCTGCAATGCACGGAGCGTATCCTCGACCACGAAGAGCCTTTCGGCCAGCTCCTCAGGCGCATTTTCGCGTACCGTAGCGTCATCAATCACGGCTGCCGACGCCCCTTTTCGAAGTGCGTCGATTGCAAATCGGTTGCCGTCGAAACTTGCGCCACGCAGGGCAAAAAAGAGTGCACCCTCGCTGATCGCGCGCGAGTCGGTGGTTACGCCCGTCGACGCGCGGAAAATATCATACAGAGCCGACATACGCATTAGATGTGTTTGTCGCCCTTGCGGAAGCGAATTTCGTTAATGAAAGTCTTGATAATCGGCTCGTTCGAACGCGGGCAGATCATCAGTACATCGGGCGTATCGACCACGATGTAATCCTTCAAACCGTTGATTACCGAGAGCTTGTCTTTGGGGGTCGAAACCAGACAGCCCGTCGCATCGAACATCACGCACTCCGACGAGCTTGCGTTGCCCTCGTCATCTTTGGGGTAGTATTGGTAGAGCGAGCCCCACGTGCCCATATCGCTCCAACCGAAGTCGCCCATATGTACATAGACATTTTCGGCCTTCTCCATCACGCCGTAGTCGATCGAGATTGCGCGACACTCCGAGAATACACGCTCGATAGCGGCCTTTTCGCCCTCAGTGCCAATGTGTTCGGCCGCTTGTGCAAAGAGAGCCGACAACTCGGGCAGGAAACGCTGCAAAGCCGCGCGAATCTGCTCGACGCTCCACACGAAGATGCCCGAATTCCACAGAAATTCGCCACTCGCAAGGAACGTTTGAGCCATTTCGAGATTGGGTTTCTCGGTGAAGGTCTTAACCTTGGTGATTGCCTCGCGCGAATTGACCTGAATATATCCGTAGCCTGTTTCGGGGCGAGTGGGGCGCAGACCGATTGTCATCAGGGCGTCGTTCTCGGCGGCATACTCGACGCACTCGCGAGCCACGTTGATAAACTCTACCTCGTCCAAAATCAGGTGATCCGACGGTGTCACGATCATCATTGCCTCGGGGTCCTCCTTAGCCAGACGCTCGGCGGCGTAGGCGATACAGGGTGCGGTGTTGCGACCGATCGGTTCGCACATCACCTGGTCGGGGCGCAGTTCGGGAATATGTTCGAGCACAAGATCTTTGTATGCGCTGTTGGTCATCACGAGAAAGTGTTCGGGCGGCACCAAGCGGGCAAATCGCTCATAGGTGTGGCGGATGAACGAGCGCCCTGTGCCCAAAATATCAAGGAATTGCTTAGGCATCGACTGGCGGCTGAGGGGCCAGAAACGGGTTCCTGCTCCGCCCGCCATAATGATGCAATAGATGTTTTTGCTCATATTTTCTGTCGTTTTGATGTTCGTAAAAAAGTTTGCATTTGCTCTATAAACGCCCGTTTGACGTGTGGTAGTATCTCGAAATGTGCTCCGAAATGGTCGATTTGGGAGCGAAAATCGCACGCCTGCGCGTTATATATTGTGTAGCATAGTACAAAGATAAAAAATTTTCCGTAACTTTGCCGCCCGAAAGTTAAATATTTTTTACTCTGCTAAATGATGAAAGTACGTTACTTCACAATACCTAATTTGCTTACGCTTTCCAATCTGCTTTGCGGCTCGTTGGCCGTTGTGTCGGCTTTGGAGGGAGATCTGGTGCGTGTGTTCTGGTTGGTAATGCTGTCGGCTCTGTGCGATTTCCTGGACGGTTTCGCAGCGCGCCTGCTCAACCAATACTCGGCGCTGGGTGTGCAGCTCGATTCACTGGCCGATATGGTCAGCTTCGGTCTGGTGCCCTCGATGGTGACCTTCTCGATCCTGCGCACGTTGGAGTTTGGTGGCGAATGTGGTGTGTGTAGCTACGTGGCATTCATCATTGTGCTCTTCTCGGCTCTGCGCTTGGCTCGATTCAATATCGACGAGGAGCAACACGAGGAGTTCCTCGGTCTGCCGACGCCCGCCTGCTCGATCTATTTTGTGGCTACGGGCTGGATGTTCGATAAGGGTCTGCTGTCGAATATCGATGCCATTTGGTATGCGTTGGACGCTGTTGTGATGGCGACGTTGCTGATCGTACCCGTGAAGATGTTCTCGTTCAAGTTCAAAAGTTTCGGCTGGCGAGGCAATGAATTGCGCTTTGTGTTCGTTATACTCTCGGCTGTGGCTGTTGCGATATGGCAGGTGAAGGTGGTGCCCACGGTGATTGTGGCATACATTTTGGTTTCGCTGGTGCGCCATATGCTCGCAAAGAGGTCAAAATCAAACGTATAAATCTGAGTTCGACAATGCGATCGAAATTGATCAACATAGTGATTGTGGTGGCTGCGGCGTTGCTGTGGCCTTCGGTCGTATTGGCGCAGAACAATGCAAACGCAGCTGCCGAGCTGATGCGTGCGCAGCGCGAAGGTCGTACAACGGGTATGGGCCAGGCGGGTGCAAATCCCTTCGACCAGACTCAGTATGACGAGAATGGCGACCCGATCGAGGGTGAGGGTCAGCCTGAGGACTCGACCCAAAAGAAGGAGCGCCCCCGCAAACCGCTCGAATCCTACTTTTTCAGCGATTCGATTCGTGCGCTCAACAACTTCAAATGGAATATCGACCCCTACGCCAACCGAGTCTATATCCAGCCGCTGGATACGATTTTGCGCGATTGGCGAATCGATTATTCGTTCCAGCAGAAGGGTGTAGGTGACCTCTATCTGGGTAATCTGGGAGGTGCAACCACGCCGCTCAACTACTTCGAGCGTCCGCGCAATTTCAACTTCAAAATGGCCGACGCCTACGATGGCTATCTGATGAAGATCGATAATGTCGATTTTTTCAACGCCAAGCACCCCTACACTCAGCTCTTCTACACTACGGCGGGACAGAAGAGTCGTCAGGAGGATAATTTCCGAGTGACCCACTCGCAGAATATCAACCCTTCGACAAGCGTCAATGTCGATTACAAGAGTAGCGGTACGCGAGGAATCTATACGTGGCAGCGTGCCCGTGTGAAGGATCTCTCGTTGGCTTTTGCCCATACCGGACGCCGCTATTCGGTGCACGCCGGATATATCTACAATGCGGTCGATACGCGCGAGAATGGTGGTATCGTGGGCGATTGGGCCATTGTCGATACGATGTTCGAGCTGACGACCAACGTGCCCGTCAAGTTGCAGGACGCCAAGAATAAGATCCGTAGCAACTCGTTCTATGTGGTGCAGTCGATCGGTATTCCGCTGATCGGATTGACCGAAGAGGACTTTACGATGGGCGACCGCCCTGCGGTATTCATCGGTCACGCATTTGAGTATAACCGTATCTATCGCAAATATACCGACACTCGCTCGGGAACGCGCTATACCGACGAACGAGATGGTTCGGGCGGTATGACCCAGCACGAATACTACGAGAATTGGTTTATCGATCCCACGCAGACCTCCGATTCGACCTTCGAGTCGAGGATCTCGAATCGCGTCTTTGTGCAGATCCAGCCGTGGAACCGCGAGGGCGTTGTGGGTGTGGTCGATGCAGGTGTAGGTATGGACAACCATCGTTACTACCAATTTGCGTTGGGCGACTACCTGACGGGCGAACGTAAGGCGGTCAGCAAGACCAGCTACTACGCCTATGGCTCGATCAAAGGTCGCTACAAGAAGTATTTCGATTGGGGTGGCGATGTGAAGTTCTATCCGTCGGGTTATCGCGGCGGAGATTTGGAAATTGGCGCAGACATTGCTCTGAGTGCCTATATCAAGAATCGCCCGATTACGCTTTCGGGTCGATTTTCGAATGTGCTCCGTTCTCCCTCGTACTTCGAGGAGAACTATTTCTCAAACCACTATGCGTGGTTTACTCCTTTGAAAAAGGAGAATGAGGTCCGTTTTGAGGCTGCCCTCACGGCTCCGGATTATGCTCTGGAAGTTGGTGCTTGGTATGGCTTGGCGACCGATAAGATCATTATCGACTCGTTGTGCCGCATCAGCCAAAGTACCTCGTCGGTCAGCGTCACGGGTCTGTATGCTCGCAAGGATTTCCGCATTGGCGGACTCCATCTGGACAATAGGGTATTGTTGCAGTGGAGTACGGATCAAAAGGTAATCCCAGTGCCCAAAGCAAGCGTCGTGCTGTCGTATTACTACGAGTTCGATGTCGTGAAAGATGTACTGCGTATGCAGGCAGGATTGGAGGGACGATACAATACGAAGTATTATGCCTTCGGCTATAACCCTGCTCTGGCAGCGTTCTACAATCAGCGCGAGGCGAAAGTCGGTAACTATCCGATGATCGACGCATTTGTTTCGGCGAAGTGGAAGCGTATGCGAATATTCTTAAAGTTGCAACACGCCAACTATGATCTATTCGGCCAGCGTACCTACTTCTCTGCGCTTCACTATCCGCTTAATGCGCGAGTATTGAAGCTGGGATTCTCGTGGGGTTTCTATGATTAGCGTGCTCGACAGCTTCGGAAGCTGCCCGCAAAATCAAAACTTATGTTTAAAAAGACACTTTTAACAGTATCGTTTTTAACCGTTCTTACAATTTTCATTTCGTCTGGTCGATTGCTGAGCCCCTCGCGAGAGCTTGCACAGCAGGATAGCGACCAGATTGTTTCGCCGCTGTTGCCTACCGCCGAGGAGGCCTATTGCGGCTTTGTACTTGCCGAAATCCCGCAGCCCGAACCCAAAAAGGTGGTTAAACCTACGGGCAGACGATCGATCTCGACCTACGACGATATGATGCGTCGTGCAGCAGCCGAGTCGGGACACGATTGGCGATTGTTGAGCGCGATTGCGTTCCACGAGTCGCGATTCAACCCCGATGCGGTGTCGAAGGTGGGAGCATTCGGCCTGATGCAGATTATGCCTCGCGTGGCGGAGCAGTTCAATGTGCCGCAAGAGGAGGCTTTCGACCCCGAAACCAATATCCGTTTGGCGTCGAAATTGTTGAATAAGATCGACCGTTCGCTGCGTTTGTCGGCGGAGGCCACCGAGGAGGATCGTCTGTGCCTGATGTTGGCCAGCTATGTAGGTGGTATCGGTCACGTGCGCGATGCGCAGCGATTGGCTGCCAAGTATAGCGAGAACCCCGAGAAGTGGGAGGTCGTATCGCGCTATCTCGAACTGAAAGGTCAGCCCGAGTATTATGAGGATTCGGTCGTGCGTTGCGGTCGATTCACGGGCATCAAGCAGACCTTGGCCTATGTGCGCAACGTGAAGTCGCACTATGACAAATATTGCGAGCAGACACTCTAAATGAGTGTTGCTGCCGCAATCGAGGCCTAATCGATTGAGAATTAAGAGTCACCCGAGGGTGGCTCTTTTTTTTAATTCAAAATTCACCCGCCATATGGGCGGGTTTTACTTTTTTACTTTGCTTTCAATAAATGCGCACCTTCGCGGGCTGGGGCGGTCGCCCGAAGGGCGAGCCCGCGAAGGTGTGTCAAAATCGCAGATTTTGCCAAAATTTGCATAAAAAGTAGATTTTCAGCAAGGATAGAATTGGATTTGTAGATTTAATTTGTTATATTTGCAAAAACCCGAAAATCATACAACTATGAAACGCTTTTTACTTCTACTCATTTTGGCGATTTTCTGTTTGCCGAGTATCGCAGACGCCCAAACATTGCCTCAAAGCTACAATAAAGATCTTTATCGTGTGCGTTCGCATTATGGAGATTTTGCAATTGGTGATTATATTGTTTGGGCAAAAAATAGAGAGCAGCAGAAAGCCTATCTCGACGCAAAGACCTCTGCCGAAATTACCGTTGACGAGGCTACGGGTATTACCATAATTACGTGGGGTGATGGTGCAATGTATCGCGGTCAAACCTACTACGGCGAGATTAAGGGTGTGGGTACGATGGTTTATCCCGACAAGAGCAAGTATGTTGGATCGTGGGAGCGCGACCTCCCCAATGGCAACGGCACATTCCAAACCCCTGAGGGCATTACTTTTACGGTTAATTTCGAAAACGGCGTTCCTCACGGCAAGGGCGTAATCCAAGACCTCGACGGACGTATGTACTCAGCCCGTTGGGTGCGTGGCAAGCTCAAAGAGAAATCAATCAAACCCCTCAAAAAGTAAGCGTAATTTAATCTTGAATTTTGAATTTACAAAGTCGCGCTCCAACTCTGGACGCGACTTTTTTTATCCAATATCGTCAATCGGTTGCGAAAAAAACTCCTCGCGCGCGTGTCGGGTATGCGCGCGTATGGAATTTTTATGTATATTTGCGTAATGTATTGTGCCGAAGTCCGCGCACCGAATACGAAATTAATCTCAAAAACTTAAATAAATTATGACACAAGATCAACAAAAACAGCTCACTTCGCTGCCCGAAAATGCCTACCGCGAGTTGGCCGAGGGCGAGAAGTATGAACCTATGATGTCGCCCGCGTCGACTCCCGCAGAGGTTACTCCCTACTCGGTTTCGATGGGTATTTTGATGGCCGTTCTGTTCTCGGCAGCGGCTGCCTATCTGGGCTTGAAAATCGGTCAGGTATTCGAGGCCGCAATCCCCATCGCTATCATTGCTGTGGGTGTCGGTAATATGCTCGGCAAGCGCAATACGCTGGGTCAGAACGTACTGATTCAGTCGATTGGCGCATCGTCGGGTGTGATCGTGGCGGGTGCAATCTTCACCCTGCCCGCACTCTACATCTTGGGCTTGGAGGCTCAGTTCTATCAGGTATTCCTCTCGTCGCTGCTGGGTGGCGTGCTGGGTATCGTGCTGCTGATCCCCTTCCGCAAGTACTTCGTCAAGGATATGCACGGCAAGTATCCCTTCCCCGAGGCTACGGCAACCACCGAGGTGCTCGTTTCGGGCGAGAAGGGTGGTAATCAGGCAAAACTGCTGGCAGTGAGTGGTTTGATCGGTGGTCTTTACGACTTCGTGATCAGCACCTTCGGCTGGTGGCACGAGCAGGTAACCACTCGCATCTGCGATTGGGGTGTCGAGGTTGCTGATAAGTTCAAGACCGTAATGAGCGTCAATACGGGTGCTGCGGTGCTCGGTCTGGGCTATATCATCGGTTTGAAATATGCTGCATTCATCTGCGCAGGTTCGTTCCTCGTATGGTTTGTGATTGTTCCAGTGATTGGTATGGCGGGTGGCGACGTAACGGCAGCAATGACCGCTGAGTCGATCTTCGCGGCATACGCTAAGCCGATAGGTATCGGCGGTATCGCAATGGCTGGTATCATCGGTATCGTTCGCCAGGCAGGTATCATCAAGTCGGCAGTAGGTCTGGCGGCTAAGGAGCTTGGTGGTAAGAAGAGTGGTGCAGTTGAGGCCCCCGAGCGTACTCAGCGCGATCTGTCGATGAAGCTGGTTCTGACCGTGTTGATCGCAGCTCTCTTGACTACGTTCATCTTCTTCCAGTTTGGCGTGCTGAACAATTGGTTGTACTCGATCGTGGCAATTCTGATCGTATTCGTTATCGCATTCTTGTTCACCACCGTTGCTGCTAACGCAATCGCTATCGTTGGTTCGAACCCCGTTTCGGGTATGACGCTGATGACGCTGATTCTCTCGTCGTTGGTGCTGGTAAGCATCGGTTTGAATGGCACGGCAGGTATGACCGCAGCGATGATCATCGGTGGTGTGGTTTGTACCGCGCTGTCGATGGCTGGTGGCTTTATCACCGACTTGAAGATCGGTTATTGGTTGGGTACTACCCCCTCGAAGCAGGAGGGTTGGAAGTTCCTCGGTACGGCGATCTCGGCTGCTACGGTTGCAGGTGTGATGATCATTCTGAACAAGACCTACGGTTTTGGTCCCGATAGCCCGCTGGTAGCTCCTCAGGCAAACGCAATGGCTGAGGTTATCCGTCCGTTGATGTCGGGTGGCGAGACTCCGTGGATTCTCTACTTCGCAGGTGCAGCTTTGGCGCTGACGCTGACTATGATCGGTGTTCCCGCGCTGGCATTTGCACTGGGTATGTTCATTCCTCTGTCGCTCAACACTCCGCTGTTGGTTGGTGGTCTGATCGCTTGGTTCGTATCGAGCCGCTCGAAGGATAAGGCGCTGAACAAGGCTCGTGCCGATCGTGGTACGCTGATTGCGTCGGGTTTCATCGCTGGTGGTGCGCTGATGGGCGTTGTAAGTGCAGTGTTGCGCTTCTGCGAGATCGATTGGTTTGCTGCTGAGTGGAATGCATCGAAGGGTGCTGAGTGGCTGTCGGTTGCGATGTATGTACTGATCATCGGTTATATGATCTGGGATTCGTGCCGCGCTAAGAAGGAGGAGTAATAAACCGTAAAAAACCGAATGAAAACTATGGAACTGAAAGAACGTTTTTTGAAATATGTGTCGTACGATACGCAGAGCAGCGAGGATAGTACGACCTTCCCCTCGACCGACAAACAGAAGGTGCTGTTGCAGGCGCTGGCTGACGAGATGCGCGAGTTGGGTATGACCGAGGTGACGATGGACGAGTATGGCTACGTGATGGGTACGATTCCCGCGTCGAAGGGCAAGGAGTCGGCTCCCGTGATTGGCTTCATCTCGCACGTCGATACGGCTCCCGATATGAGCGGTAAGGATGTTAAGCCGCAGGTGATCGAGTGCTACGAGGGTGGTGACATCAAGCTCAACGAGCAGCTCACGATGCGCGTAGCGGACTTTCCCGAGCTCAATTTCTTCAAGGGTCACACGCTGATTCACACCGACGGCACGACGTTGCTCGGTGCTGACGACAAGGCGGGTGTTGCCGAGATTATGACCGCAGCGGAGTATCTGCTGACCCACCCCGAGGTGGAGCACGGCAAGATCCGTATCGGTTTCACGCCCGATGAGGAGATTGGTCGCGGTGTCGATTACTTCAACGTCGAGGCTTTTGGTGCTCAGTTTGCCTATACGGTCGATGGCGGTATGGAGGGCGAGTTGGAGTACGAGAACTTCAACGCGGCTGGTGCCAAGATCCATATCCAGGGTCGCAATGTTCACCCCGGTTATGCTAAGGATAAGATGATCAACGCTTTGCAGGTAGCTTGCGAGATCAACTCGATGTTGCCCGCCGTGCAGCGTCCCGAGCACACCGAAGGGTACGAGGGCTTCTATCATCTGATTGGTATCAATGGTGCGGTCGAGGAGGCCAATATGAGCTACATCGTTCGTGATCACGATCGAGAGAAGTTCGAGCAGAAGAAGGCATACTTGGAGGGTGTCGTTGCATTGCTCACGAAGAAGTATGGCGAGGGTGTGATCGAGCTGAAATTGACCGACCAGTACTACAATATGCGCGAGATGGTTGAGCCGCATCCCGAGGTGATCGAGCGTGCGCTGGCAGCTATGCGCGAGGCAGGTGTTGAGCCTCTGGTGCGCCCGATTCGTGGCGGTACGGACGGTTCGCGTCTGTCGTATATGGGTCTGCCGTGTCCCAACCTCTTCACGGGAGGTATGAACTTCCACGGCAAGTTTGAATACTGCTCGCTGACGACTATGGGTCGCGCAATGCAGGTTATTCTGAATCTGGCTCGTCTGTGGGCCGAATAGTAAGGCAATGAAGAACTTAGGTTTCGTAAAGGTAGCTGCGGCCGTTCCGACGACCGCAGTTGCCGATTGCTCGACCAACGCCGCACATATCGAGGCTTTGATGCTCAGTGCGGAAGCGGCGGGCGTGGCAGTGACGCTCTTTCCCGAGCTGTCGCTGACGGGTGCAACGTGTGGTGATCTGTTGATGCAGGGGTCGCTGTTGGAGGCGGCCGAGGCGGCTTTGCAGCGCTTGGTCGACGTGTCGGCCGAGTTGCGAGGTGCGTTCGTTGTGGGATTGCCGATCGATGTGCGCGGCGATGTATATAATTGTGCAGCAGTCATTTCGCGAGGTGCGATTGTGGGCATTGTGCCTAAATCGTATCTGTCGGATCACGGCGCATCGAACCAGAAACGCTGGTTTGCCGAGAGCTTTGGCCTGATGTGCGACCGTGTCGAAGTGTGCGGACAGAGCGTGCCATTCGGGCGCGGACTGACCTTTACGGCCGAGAGTGTGCGCTTCGGTGTGGAGATTGGCGAGGATCTGTGGGCGGCAGTGCCCCCTTCGTCGCGTATGGCCACCGATGGCGCGGAACTGATATTGTGCCCTGCGGCGATGCCTGCGCTGGCCGAAAAGTATCAATACACACGTGCGTTGGTGGCACAGCAGTCGGCACGCACGATGACGGCATACGTTTATGCTTCGGCAGGTTTTGGCGAATCGACCACCGATCTGGTATTTGCGGGCGAGGCGATCATTGCCGAGAATGGCAAGGTGCTGGCTGAGAGCGAGCGCTTTTCGATTGACGAACAGCTGATTATACGTGATATTGATGTCGATCTGTTGCGTTCGGAGCGACGTCGTTCGACCACGTTCCGTAGCGAACGAATGTTCGAGCCTGCGGAGATGACGGTTGCGATCGACCTGCCTGTGGGCGATGTCGAGGCGCGATTCGATCGTGAGGTTGAGCAGTCGCCTTTTGTGCCGAGTGATGAGCAAAAGCGTGCGGAGCGCTGTGCCGAGATCTTCAAGATCCAGACGCTGGGCTTGGCCAAACGTCTGCGTCATATCCACTCGTCGAAGGCCGTAATCGGCATCTCGGGTGGTTTGGATTCGACTCTGGCACTGTTGGTTACGGTTGCGACGTTCGACTTGCTCGGATTGGATCGCAAGGGTGTGATCGGTGTTACGATGCCGGGCTTTGGCACGACGGGTCGCACCTATAACAACGCACTGCGAATGATGGAGGCGCTGGGTGTTACGGTGCGCGAGATTTCGATCGTGAAGGCGTGTCGTCAGCATTTCGAGGATTTGGGTCTGCCCGAGACCGATCGTAGTGTTACGTACGAAAATTCGCAGGCACGTGAGCGTACGCAATTGCTTATGGATCTGTCGAATATGGAGAATGCGCTGGTGGTTGGCACGGGCGATGTGAGCGAGCTGGCATTGGGCTGGGCAACCTACAATGGCGACCATATGTCGATGTATGGCGTCAATGGTGGTGTGCCGAAGACGCTAGTGCGTCACCTGGTGGGTTGGTTTGCGTCGCAACCTGAGAATGAGTCGGTTGCGGCTACGTTGCGCGATGTGATGGCAACCCCGATCAGCCCCGAACTGTTGCCTGCCGACGAACAGGGCAATATTGCTCAGAAGACCGAGGATCTGGTTGGTCCGTACGAGTTGCACGATTTCTTCCTGCACGGACTGGTGCGTTGCGGCTATTCGCCCGAGAAGATCGAGTTCTTGGCTCGTAAGGCCTTTGCGGGCGAATACGACGAGCAGACCATTAACCGTTGGCTTGCGACCTTCGTACGTCGATTCTTCAATCAGCAATTCAAGCGTTCGGCACTGCCCGATGGTCCGAAGGTTGGCTCGGTGGGTTTGTCGCCGCGCGGTGATTGGCAGATGCCGAGTGATGCGGTGTCGGCTGAGTGGCTTAAACGATTAACTAACAAGTAGATGAAACGCATAGTGATTCTTGCGGCGATGCTCGTGTTGAGTGTCGGCGTGCAGGCTCAGAGCTTGAAAGATATTTTGGGCGGTCTGATTGGTGCGGTCAAGGAGAATACGACCACCGAGCAGACCATCGTGGGCGAGTGGGGTTACACTAAACCTGCACTTGCGCTCCGCAGTGACAATTTGTTGGCTCAGGCGGGAAGCTCGCTTATGGTCGGTACGATCGAGAAGAAGATGGCGACCTACTACGAGAAAGTGGGCTTGAAGGCTGGTACAGCGGCAATTACGCTCACTGAGGATCAGCAGTTTACGCTCACTATGGGCAAGCGCACGTTGCAGGGAACCTACGAGTTCGATAGCGCAACCAATGCATTGACGCTCAACTTCACGACCAAAACTTCGGTTAAGATTGGTGCGATTCGAGGCGAGGCGCAGTTGTCGGGTGGCGATCTGAAACTGCTCTTTCCGGCAGACAAGATGTTGAAGATCATCAAGGGTTTGTCGGTGGTTTCGAACAATTCGTCGGTTGATGCAATCTCGAAGATTGCCGAGCAGTACGACGGAATGAGCCTTGGAATGACCTTTGCCAAGTAGTAGCGTTCGACGCCAAAAACAAAAACCGCGTCCTTCATTGCGAGGGGCGCGGTTTTGTTATATATATAAAGGTATAGCTTATTTCTTCTTGCGCTTGCGTTGCACCGTCCAACCGAAACGGCCGATCTGCTTGCCAAGCGAGTAGTAATGGCCGTGCATATAGGTGATCGGACGGGCGCGCTCCAACTCGAAACGTCCCGTTTCGGGGTTGATATAGGCGTCGTCGGCCTGCACATTGACCACTTCGGCCAGGAACATATCGTGCGAACCGAGCTCAATCACCTCGCGCACGCGGCACTCGATAGCAATCGGTGCCTCCTCGATGATCGGGGCATTGACCACGGTGGCAGGTGCTGGGGTCAAGCCGCAGACCTCAAATTTGTTGTACTCGCGTCCCGAGCGCACACCGCACCAATCGGTCGCTTCGGCAAGCGCTTCGGTGGTTAGATTGATGACAAATTCGCCCGTACGACGTATGATGTCGTAGGAGTGGCGTTCGCGGCGTACAGAGATGTAACACATTGGTGGTTCGGAACATACGGTGCCTGTCCAGGCGATCGTGATGAGGTTATATTCGTCGGGTGAAGCTCCGCAACTGACCAATACGGCCGGTAGCGGGTAGACCATTGTTCCGGGTTTCCAATTTTGTTTCATTGTGTGAGAATTTTGTTTCGACAAATATAGCTTTTTTCGAGCAGATTTGCTACATTTGTAAAACTAATTTCAATAATTCAGTCCTATGGAAGTGATCAACAATAATCCCCAGACAAATCAGCCTCGTCGCTATCCTCCTAAGAATCATCTGGTTGAGGCAATATTGGTAACGCTGTTTTGCTGCTTGCCGTTCGGAATTGTCGGCATTATCAACGCTGCACGTGTCGAAAATGCTTTCTACTCGGGCGACGAAATGGAGGCCGAACGCCTCTCGCGCGAGGCTCTGAAATGGAGCAAGATAGGTCTGTTTATCGGTATTGGTGTCTATCTGCTGTACATCGTATTCGTTGTGCTCGCTGGACTTTTGGCGGTAGCTGAGGGATATTAGTCCGGAATACAATTATTTATATGCCGAGAATTGGAGCGGGTGATACTGTTTCAATTCGCGGTTTAATTCTTTCTCGCGCCCGCTGAGGTGGTGATCAACTAGTGCGTGGAACGCTGCTGAGTGGTTGCGATGAACCGTGTGGCAGAGCTCGTGAATGATGATGTATTCGATCAGGTGGTCGGGCAATAACATTAGATAAACGCTGAGCGACAGATCATTACGTGACGAGCAACTGCCCCATTTGCTGTGCGTGGCGCGTATTGCGACCGAACGGTAGCTGAGTCCCGTACGTCGGCTCGCCGCCTCGACCATCGAGGGCAGTATCTCACGCGCTTCACGACGTAAAGCCTCGGTAACTCCTTTATTTATAAGTTCTTGACTCTCTGCATCGGCGATGTCAGCCGATGCGGGCAGCCGCAATGTGATAGCGTCGCTCGTTACACGAACCTTCGCCCGCTCGATACTCTCATCGGTCACAACCTGCAACTCGTGCTGACGGGTGCGGAATGGCGGACGGACGATGCGCGAGGTCTGGGTCTGCTGTTGCTTTTCGAGCGTTGCGCGTACCCAATCTAATTTAGTATCAAGGAATTGCAGAGCTCGCTCGCGCGACGTAAACCACGGGTATGCCACTCGCACTCGCCCTCTTCGCACCGTGATACGAATGTTGCGGGCACGCGCCACTCGCTCGATCTCGATCGGACCGAGCACGGGGTGGTCATAGTTCTGTTTCATTGATTTAGCCGATTCGCTGACGCACGACCTCGAAGAGCATAACGGCAGCCGCAGCCGACACGTTGAGCGACTCGATGTGGCCAATCATCGGGATCGCCAACTGCTCGTCGCACAACTTCATCACCTCCTTCGAGATACCGCGCTCCTCGTTGCCCATTACGATAGCCGTGGGGCGCGTAAAGTCGGCATCGTAGAGCAGTTTGCGGCTCTTTTCGGTGGCTGCAACGATCTGATAACCTTCATTTTGCAACATCTTGATAGTGTTGCGGATCGAGCCAACGCGACATACGGGAATCGTCGTCAGCGCACCAGCCGACGAACGGATAGCCTCGGCATTGACGGGTGCTGCATTTTTGAGCGGAACGATCAATCCGTGCGCACCTGCACACTCGGCCGAGCGGGCAATCGCACCGAAATTTCGCACGTCGGTCACGCCATCGAATACCACTACAAGGGGTGTTTCGTCGTCGGGCACACGCTCGAAAATATCCTCAATCGAGGCGTATTCGATAGCTGCGATCTGCGCCACGACACCTTGGTGGTTGCCGCGAGTCAATCGGTTGAGTTTCTCCACGGGAACCTCCTGAATGTGAATGTGATGACGGAAGCAGAGGTCGCGCAACTCGGTCATCAACTGACCCTCTGCGCCCTTGCGAATGTAGAGTTTTTCGATCTGCTTGCGAGCCTCGATGGCCTCAGCCACGGGGCGAATACCAAATATCAGGTTATCTGCCATATCTGTGAATTTTTTTCTAATTTTCTTCAATCAATTCGAGCTCGTACGACGCCTTCTCCCACTCGTGCATCTGGCGGTCGTAGCGATTTTTGAGCTCGTCGTAGGCGCGGTAATCGGCCTCGTTATATTCGGTTGCCGATGCGAAACGTGCATCATACTCAGCAATTTGCGACTCGATTTCGGCCAGCTCGGCCTCGATCGCCTCGACCGCCTTGCGCAGTTTGCGAATCTGTTTTTCCTGCTCCTTCTTCTGTTCGTAGGAGAGTTTGCCCGACGAGGCGGTCGTGCTCTCTTTCGTCGTGGTTGTGGGTGCGGCTTTGCGTTCGATCTCGGCCAGCGACTCCACTTTGCGTTTTTCGAGGAAGTAGTAGATGCCACCCAGATACTCCTTCACGCCTCCGTCGCGGAATTCGTAAATCTTATCGACCATTCCGTCAAGGAACTCACGGTCGTGCGACACGAGAATCACCGTGCCGTCGAAACGCATAAGTGCCTCTTTCAGAATATCTTTCGAACGCATATCCATATGGTTGGTCGGCTCGTCCATAATCAACAGGTTGTGGGGCGAAAGCATCAGTCGGGCCATTGCCAGACGCGATCGCTCGCCACCCGAAAGCACCTTGACCTTCTTGTCGATGTCCTCGCCACGGAATAGGAATGCACCCAAAATATCGCGCAGTCGGGTGCGGATATCGCCCACTGCAACGCGATCCAACGTATCGAAAACCGTAATGTCGCCGTCCATCAGATCCTCCTGATTCTGAGCGTAGTAGCCCACATCAACATTTGCACCCAAACGGATCGAACCCTCGCTTGGCGTCAGCTCACCGACCAGCATACGTGCCAGCGTGGTCTTGCCCTCGCCATTGCGACCGACGAGTGCGATCTTCTCGCCGCGCTCGATCACAAAATTGGCTCCGCTGAATACGTGCTTCGCACCGAAACTCTTGCCGACCTCCTTCACCTCGGCCACGATCTGGCCCGAGCGAGGTGCGGGCGGGAACTTGATATTCAGGGTCGAAAGATCCTCCTCATCGACCTCGATGCGCTCCAAGCGTTCGAGTTGCTTGATTCGCGACTGCACCTGATTCGATTTGGTCGGTTTGTAGCGGAAACGCTCGATGAACTCCTCGGTCTTTTCGATCATACGTTGCTGATTCTCGTATGCTGCCATCTGCTGTTCGCGACGCTCGCGACGCAGCACAACGTACTTGCTATAAGGCACTTTGTAGTCGTAAATCTTGCCGAGTGATATCTCGATCGTGCGGTTTGTTACGTTATCGAGGAAGGCGCGGTCGTGCGAGATGAGCAGCACCGCACCGTTGTAATTTCGCAGATACTCTTCGAGCCACTGTATCGACTCGATGTCGAGGTGGTTCGTAGGCTCGTCGAGCAGGAACAGCGACGGGCGACGCAACAACAACTTCGCCAGCTCGATACGCATACGCCAACCGCCCGAGAATTGGCTTGTCGGGCGATCGAAGTCCTCGCGTCGGAAACCCAATCCGAGCAGAGTTTTTTCGATGTCGGCCTCGCGGCTGTCGCCACCCAAGATGTGGTAGCGGTTGTTGCACTCGTCGAGGCGGTGCATCAACTGCTCATATTCGGCCGATTCGTAGTCGTCGCGCTCGGCCAGCGCGGTTGTAATCTGTTCGATCTCAGCCTCGATGGCCAGCACCTCGGCAAAGGCTTTGGCCGTCTCGTCGATAAGCGTAGTGGTGTCGGCCACCTTCATCTGCTGCGGAAGATAGCCGATCGTGCAATCGCTATTTCGAGTTACGGCACCCGATGTGGCCTGTTGTTCGCCCGTGATGATTCGCAGTAGGGTAGTCTTGCCCGCACCGTTCTTGCCCACCAGACCAATTCGGTCCTTGGGATTGACCAGAAACGATACCTCGTCGAAGAGCGTCCAACCGCCGAAACTGACGGTGAGGTTGTCAATCGAGATCATCTGCTATGCGTTGAGAATCTTCAAAATCTCAGCCTCGGGATCAGCTGCCTTGAATACGGCACTGCCTGCAACCAGTGCATCGCAACCGGCCTCATAGAGCTCGCCTGCATTGGCTGCCGAAACACCGCCATCGATTTCGATCACTACGTCGAGGCCTGCCTCATCGATCATCTTACGCAATTCGCGCACCTTGTCGGTCGAACCTTCGATGAAGCTCTGACCACCGAATCCCGGCTCGACGCTCATCACCAGCACCAGATCCACCTCGGGCAGCAACTCACGCAGAACCTCGACGGGGGTCTTGGGTTTGATCGAGATACCCACCTTGGCACCGCTTTCGCGGATCAGGCGGATAGCCTCGCGCGGGGTCTGGGTTGCCTCGTAGTGGAAAGTTACGATGTCGGCACCCGCCTCAGCAAACTGAGCGACATACTTTTCGGGATCGACGATCATCAGGTGCACATCGAGCACCTTGTCCGACGCCTTGCGAATGGGTTTCATAACGGGGAAACCGAACGAGATGTTGGGCACAAATACGCCGTCCATCACATCGATATGGATCCATTGAGCTGCGCTGCGGTCGATCATACGTGTGTCGCGGTCGAGATTTCCGAAGTCGGCCGAGAGCATCGAAGGAGAGATTATACGTTCCATAAAATTTTGATTATTCTTTACGGACAAAGGTACGCATATTTCTCGAAAAATATAGCTATATTTGCCGAAAGTTAATCCCACTGAGTATGAATATTGCACTAATCATATCATTTTCGCTTGTCGTAGTGCTACTCTTGGTAGCTTTGATCTATTCGCGTCGCGAGTTGCGACTGTCGCGAGCCGAGACTGCGGCCGAGCGCGAGGTGGCACGTCGTGAGGCTGACGAGCAGGCAGCGCGTGCCGAGGAGTTGCAGAACCGTATCGTTGAACTGACGGCCGAGAAGGGCGAGGCGCAGACCGAATCGGAGCGTCGCGCAGTGCGTATCGAGGCTCTCGAAACCCGCTTGGCTGATCAGCAACGTGCCTTCGAACAGGAGCGCGAGCAGGAGCGTGAGCAGCAACGTGCCACGGCCGAGCAGCAGCGTGCCGAGCAGGAGCAGTTGCAGAAGACTATGCAGGAGCAGTTCCGCAACTTGGCGAACGACATTTTGGAGGAGAAGAGCCGTGTGTTCCGCCAGACCAATTCGGAGTCTATCGAACAGTTGCTCAAACCGTTCCGCGACAATATCACCGACTTCCGTCTGCGTGTCGAGTCGATCCACCGCGACGATCTCGAACGCCACGGCGCACTGAAAAACGAGTTGAAGAACTTGATGGATCTCAACCGTCGCATTACCGACGAAACCAACAACCTGACCGAGGCCATTCGTGGCAATTCGAAGGTGCAGGGCGATATGGGCGAGATGATCCTGACGACCATTCTCGACCACTCGAATCTCATTAAGGGCGAGCACTACGTGGTGCAGGCCAACTTGAAAGATGAGGAGGGCAACAACCTGCGCCCCGATGTGATCCTGAACCTGCCCGAGGGCAAGCGTGTGATCATCGACTCGAAGGTTTCGCTGACGGCATATCTGGACTATACACGCGCCGAAAACGACGCGGAACGAAGCGCGGCAATGGCTCGCCATATCGAGTCGATTCGCCAGCATATCAAGGAGTTGAGCCGCAAGGAGTATCACCGTTTGCTGGACTGCACGCCCGATTTCGTGCTGATGTTCATTCCGATCGAGTCGGCATTTTTGGAGGCTATGCGCGAGTGTCGCGACGATTTGTGGTTGGAGGCCTACAACCGTAAGGTGATCCTCTCGTCGCCGACCAACCTGTTTGCGATGTTGAAGCTGGTTGATGACCTTTGGCAGCGCGACAACCGCAACCGCAGCACCGAGCGAATCGCGCAGTTGGGCACCAAACTCTACGACCAATTTGTCCGTTTCGTAGGTGCGTTGGAGGGTGTCGGCAAGGGGCTGGGTGACGCTCAGCGTAGCTATGACGAGGCGTATAAGCGACTCACGTCGGGCAACGACAACCTCGTGCGTAACAGCGAACGCCTGCGTCAATATGGCATCAATCCCAAGAAGTTGCTCAATTCGAATCTGCTCGATGCGGCCGAAGATTCGTCGGGTGAGCCGGTGGAGTAGTTCTGCGGGTGAAAAAATCGCGCTTGCGACTACCAAATACCGAATAAATTGATTACCTTTGTAGGTCAAAATGGGCTAAAAACAACAAAATATTAATATTCAAACTCAACTATGAACAAAGTTACTATCGAGCGTTCACATCGTTTGGACGGTATCGGCGAGTACTATTTCTCGCGTAAGTTGCGCGAAATCAGCGAAATTGAGGCGGCTACGGGTCGTCAGATCATTCGTTTGGCTATGGGTAGTCCCGACCTGCCGCCCCATCAGTCGGTTATCGACCGTTTGGCAAAGGAGGCACAGCGTCCCGATGTTCACAAATATATGTCGTATCAGGGCGAGCCTATTCTGCGTAAGGCGTTTGCTGATTGGTACAAGCGCTACTACAATGTCGATGTAGACTTCAAGTCGGAGGTGCTGCCTCTGCTTGGCTCGAAAGAGGGCTTGATGCACATCTGCCAGACATTCCTCAATGTAGGCGACAAGGTGCTGGTTCCCAACCCCGGTTATCCCACTTATAGCGCAGCTGTTAAGCTGTCGGGTGGTGTGATGGTTCCCTATTCGCTCAACAAGCAGACCGGTTTCATGCCCGATTTCGAGGCTATCGAGGCGGCAGGTTTGGAGGGCGTCAAGATGATGCTGGTGAACTATCCCAATATGCCGACAGGTCAGACTCCGACACCTGAGCTGTTCGAGAAACTGGTCGAGTTCGGTGCAAAGCATAACATTCTGATTATCCACGACAATCCTTATAGCTTCGTTCGTAACCCGCAGCCGATGAGCATTTTGCAGGTTGAGGGTGCGATGGAGGTTGCTATGGAACTCAACTCGTTGTCGAAGGGTCACTCGATGGCAGGTTGGCGTGTAGGTGCGATCTTCGCAAAGAAGGAGTGGATCGACGCAATTCTCTGCTTCAAGAGCAATATGGACTCGGGTATGTTCTACCCCGTGCAGGCAGCTGCCGAGACCGCGCTGGCTTTGGGCGATGAGTGGTTCAAGGAGTTGAACGACATCTACTACGCTCGCGAGAAGCAGGGCTATGAGTTGCTCGACGCTCTGGGTTGCTCGTATCGCAAGGGTCAGGCTGGTCTGTTCATCTGGGCCGAGCTGCCTGAGAGCTATGAGGGTGATTCGTTCCAGTTCTCGGACGAGGTGATGGAGAAGTGTGACGTGTTCGTAACCCCGGGTGCTATCTTCGGTAGCGAGGGCAAGCGTTACGTTCGTATCACTTTGTGCTGCCCCGCCGAGTTGCTCGAAAAGGCTGCTCAGCGTGTGCGCGAGAGATTGAATAAGTAATTCTCAAAAATAAAACAGACGAGGTTGCCCACGCGAGAGTGTGTCGGGCAACCTCGTTTCATTTGGTGCGAATGATCTATTCGGTTTATCAATATTTGAAGGCATTGACCGATCCCGTCGGGCGTTTTCGTACGCTCGGCGTGCCACGTGTTGTGCCTGCGGGGAGCTTCCGAACGGGCAATGACGCAGTGGTCTTTCGTATTGTGAGCGAGGGTCGGACGATGATGCTCAAATGCTATTTGCGTGAGCCGCAAGCGATTGAGGAGCGTTGCGCCTGCTCGCAACTAACGCCCTTGACGGCCTATTGTCGGTGGCTCGATAGCGAACTTATGATCGATGACGATTCGGGCGGTGCGGTCGAGGTTGGCGTTACGGTGGGCGAGTGGATCGAGGGACGCACGTTGGCCGATGAGATTCTGGACGCGGTGGTTGAGCGTGATTCGGAGCGATTGGCGCACCTGTCGGCCGAGTTCGATCGGTTGGCGCTGCGACTGCTTGATGAGGAGTGGGCGCACGGTGATCTGAAACCCGAAAACATCATCTGCTCGCCCGAGGGTATGCGCCTGATTGACATCGACTCGATCTATACGCCCGAACTTGCAGGACTTGCGACCTCACAACTTGGCACGGAGGGGTATCGTCACCCGTCGCGTACGGAGCACGATTTCGACCGTCATCTTGATGACTATCCAATTGCGTTGATCTCGGCGACGCTGGTGGCTTTGGCGCTCGATTACGATCTCTATCGTCGATTCGATCGGGGCGATGGCGTGCTCATTGACCCAAGCGAGGCGGTGGCGGACACGAGTGCGGCAGTGGCGGAGATGAAACGGCTGTTTGCTCGCGCGGGTGATGCGGCTCACTATAAGATAATCAGCGATTTGCACACTCCTCTGCTCCGCATTTTGGACCTGCGCGACACGGTGCGTCAGGCGGTCGAGGGTGCGCCCGAAACCGACCACTTGGAGCTGGCGGCGAGAGGCGGACATTGGGGCTACACCGATTCGGAGGGGCGTTGGGCGATTCAACCAGTTTGTCGTAGTGCCTTCGAATTTGGCGAGGACTATGCGGCGGTGCAACTGGGTGATGTGTGGCAATATATCGACCGCCACGCCCGCCCGAAGATGATCTGCGCGGAGGCCGAGGCGATCAAACCCATTCGCGAAGGTCGGGCGCGCCTGCTTGTTGGTGGCGAGTGGCGGGAGTGTGCGATCGACCAAACCGAATAAACTTGCTAATAATATAAGGTATATTTGCGAAAAATCGCTAACTTTGTCCGTTAGAAACAATTAAAAATATATATAAGACTATGAAAGCTGAATACATTCCCTTCGTTGAAGAGTTGATCGAACTTGCTATTAAAGAGGATATTGGCGATGGTGATCACACCTCGCTCTGCTGTATTCCTGCCGAGGAGCGTGGCCGTATGCGTCTGCTTTGCAAGCAGGAGGGTATCATTGCGGGTATCGAGGTTGCGCAGATGGTGCTCAACCGCCTGGATCCCGAGATGGAGTTCGAGCAGTTGCTCGAAGATGGCACTCGCGTGAAGGTTGGCGATGTGGCATTCTACGTGTCGGGTCGTCTGCAATCGTTGTTGCAGGCTGAGCGTATCCTGCTCAATATTATGCAGCGAATGAGTGGCGTAGCAACTCAGACGGCGGTCTATGCCGATCGTTTGGAGGGTCTGAAAACCAAAGTGTTGGATACCCGTAAGACCACGCCCGGTATGCGCGTGCTGGACAAAATGGCAGTGAAGATCGGTGGTGGCGAGAATCACCGTATCGGTCTGTTCGATATGATCTTGTTGAAGGACAACCATATCGACTTTGCGGGCGGTGTGGCTCAGGCGCTGACCAAGTGTCGTGAGTATCTGGCTCGTACGGGTCGTGATTTGAAAATCGAGATCGAGGTGCGCACGTTGGAGAACATCGACGAGGTGTTTGCTGCGGGTGGTGCCGATCGCATTATGCTCGATAACTTCTCGCTCGAAATGACTCGCGAGGCTGTGAAGCGCATTGCAGGTCGTTGCGAGATCGAGTCGAGTGGCGGTATCACGCTCGAAACGCTGCGCGACTATGCCGAGTGCGGTGTCGACTTCGTTTCGGTGGGTGCGTTGACTCACCAGATCAAGAGCCTCGATATGAGTTTGAAGGCTTGCTAAATTGCGGATTATGAAACGTTTATTGCTCATTGTGGCATTGGTGGTGGCGTGCATTGCCAATGCTGCTGAACCTTATACCTATACCAACATCGTGCGCCTCGGCGCCAAGCAACGCTCGGTCTATGGTCTGCGTTCGACGGCCGATGGCGAGCACTATACGGCAATGGTCGGCGGCTCGGTGTGCCGTTTTGCGTATGCTACGGGTGCGCAGACCGACGTGATCTACGATGCGAAGGCTGAGGGTGCGGTACGTGTGGGCGATTATGAGTTTTCGCAGGACGAGAGCCTGCTGCTCATTTCGTCAAACCACAAGCCGATCTATCGCCACTCGTTCACGGCCGATTACTACGTGGCGAAGGTTGGCGGTCGTGCCGAGGTGCTTGCGCCCGAGATCGAGGGTAAGCGCGACGCTGTGATCTCGCCCGACAATCGTTGGGTTGGTTTTGTGGCCGAGAATGATCTCTATATCGCTGATATGCAGAGTGGTGGTGCCGTGCAGCGCATTACGACCGATGGTAAGCGCAACCACATTATCAATGGCGCAACCGATTGGGTCTATGAGGAGGAGTTTGCCTTCACTCGCGCGTTTGCCTTCTCGCCCGATGGCCAGAAGGTGGCCTACCTGCGCTTCGATGAGAGCGAGGTCGAGGAGTTCGAGATGATGCGCTACGATGCCCAGCTCTACAATCGTCCCTACAAATTCAAGTATCCGAAGGCCGGTGAGCGCAACTCGACGGTCGAGTTGTTTGTCTATGACATCGCAACGGGCAAACGCACGAAGGTCGATGTGGGTGCCGAGACCGATCAATATATCCCCCGAATCGGCTGGACACCACGTGGTGAGTTGTATTTCTTCCGCGAGAATCGCCTGCAAAACCACTTCGAGGTGTTGTTGGCATCGGCCGAGGGTACATCGCGTGTGATCTATGACGAGCGCTCGCCGCGCTATGTCGAGCGTGTTGATGATCGCACGGTGACGTTCCTTTCGGACGGCGATCGCTTTGTGGTACGCAACGAAACAGAGAGCGGATACTACCACCTCTACCTTTACAGCGCCTCGCGTGGTCGCCTGCGTGCTTTGACCGAGGGTGCGTGGGAAGTGACTGAGGTTGTTGAGGTTACCAATGAACGTGTATATTTCCTCTCGACCGAAACTTCGCCCTTGCGCCGCAATCTCTATTCGGTCAAACTCAATGGTCGCGATAAGCGTCGCATTACCGATCGCGATGGTATGTATCGCATTGCGCCCAGCCGCGGTATGCGCTACTATATCAGCTACTTCTCGTCGGTGGACGATCCTCAGGTGGTAACCCTGCACCGCGCCAATGGCGAGCAGGTGCGCGTTTTGGAGGATAATGCCGATTATGTGAAGGCGACGATCGACCTGCCTCGTAAGGAGTTCTTTACGTTCACTACCGAGCGTGGCGACCGCCTGAATGGATATATGGTGCGCCCGTCGGATTTCGACAAGACGAAGAAATATCCCGTGCTGATGACGCAGTATTCGGGTCCTGGTTCGCAGAGCGTTGCGGATAGCTGGTCGCTCGGTTGGGAGGATGCGATGGTGCAGAATGGTTACGTTGTGGTATGCGTCGATGGTCGCGGTACGGGCTTCCGAGGCGAGGAGTTCAAGAAGCTGACCTACGGACAGTTGGGTCGCTTGGAGGTCGAGGATCAGATCTCGGCGGCTCGTTATCTGCAAACCCTCTCGTGGGTCGATTCGGAGCGAATCGGTATCTACGGTTGGAGCTATGGCGGCTTTATGGCATTGGGCGCAGCACTGCGTGGTGGCGATCTGTTCAAGATGGCTATTGCAGTTGCACCCGTGACCTCGTGGCGCTATTACGACTCGGTCTATACGGAGGTCTATAATGGTCTGCCTCAGCAAAATGCGGCGGGTTATGACGATAACTCACCGATCAATTTCGCCGAGGGTTTGTCGCCCCGCACCTCGCTGTTGATTATTCACGGCACGGGCGACGACAATGTCCATTTCCAGAATACGGTCGAGATGGTGCGCGCGCTGAATCGTGCGGGCAAGCAGTTCGACCTGGCGATCTATCCCGACGATAACCACTCAATGGTGCCTGCGGGTCGCATACACGTGCGCAATCGTATGGTTGACTATACGTTAAGGAACCTTTAATCCATTAATGTCGATTTCAAACGGCCGTCCGTTGAGTACTACTCGCGCGCGGCCGTTTTTGTATTCGAAGGCGTCGTCATAGCGCAGTGCAACCACCTCGCAGCCGTGCGTGTCGATGTAGCCCCATCGGCCCCCTAACGAGACCGCAATGCGTCGATCGGAACATTCGCCCAGATAGTCGAAGTAACGACTGCGACGATTGCCGAGCAGGTCGTAGAGAGCCCAGCCGTTATGGTTGTGAACTGACGCAATGGTGTAGTCGACCGACCAATTGATCTCGTCGTGCTCGGGTGCGATAACCCACTCGCCACTCTTGTTGATCAGGCCTGCTCCTGTGTGGGTGGTGACTACGGCGCGACCTTCGTGAAATGGCTCAGCACTAATGAATTGCGGTTCTATGACCACTTCGTTGAACATATTGAGATATCCGTAGCGGTCGCCCTCGCGAAAGGCAATGCGATCCTCCGAAACGATTCCGATCCACTCGCGGTTCGAGAAGTCGATACTGTCGAGTAGTTGGCGCGTAATACGATGAATATCCTCGCTCGGACGTTTGGCGCTGCTTACCTTTGTTGTGCCGACGATAGCTCGCAGATTGTCGCAGAGTGTGTGGCGATCGGCGGCTGTAATCATCTCATCAATAGCGGGAAAGAGCGCATTCGGGAAGGCCTTGCGAAGAATCGTATAGGTGATCTCGACAATGGCACGCAGGTCATCTGTCGAGTCCTCGACGCGACCGTGATGCAACCCGCAGAGAGTCATTCCGCCGTCCGTGCGCACGATGATGCGCGAGGTCGAAAGTGCGCGGTGCGAGAACGGAATCTTGCCCAGCTCCTCAGCAGTTGCGAGCCACTCGGATGCCAGCTGTCGCACCTGCTTGGCGTGTATTCGTTGCTCCAATATTTGGTTGAGCGGTGTGCCTTTGGGGAGCACTTCGATCACGATGTCACACAACTCGTCGTTCACTCGTAACTCTTTGGGTAGCAATCGATATGCTGCCAGCAATGGCGAACTGATGTGTTTCAATGCGACGTTGAGTCGCTCGGCGTGACGGAGTGCTGTCTGATCGAACGGACAGCAAATGCGACAAGGCTTGCCCTGCCAAACGGCGTCGAGTTCGAGAAAGCGGCTCGATGAGCGCATCGACGGCACTCCGCCTGCCTCGAATATCAGGAACAGGTTGTGCAGATTGGTGTAGGCGCGGGTGTTCGCAGCCGCCGTAATATAGTCGTTTGCGGAGAAGATTTTCATCACATTACATTTATGCTGATTGATCCAATGTTCATCATTGCGATGACCTCGGCGGCAGAGGCGTTGAAACACATTCCGCGATAGTGCGAGCCCGCCACTTCGCCACGTAACGAGGCGATGGCCGAGGTGTAATTTGCGGGCATTTCGCTTGCACATTCGTAGAGCAGTCGTGCGTAGTAGTTGCACCCCAATTCATCGACCGACGCAGGGAAGAAGACCGAGCGTTCGCCCTCGGTCGAGGCCAGATGTATGTTGATTAGCAGTGCGTTACCGTCGGCTGTCGAGTAGCTGCGCAGACGGTCGCTGATCTCGGCAATGTCGGCGTGATCACCGTCCGAGGCCTCGCCATCGGTGATGTTGAAGATCGTAGGCGGATAGCTGTTGATGTTTTCGGGGCGGGCGCACCACTCCTCGACCATTTCGCACGCTTCGAGCAGAGCCTCGAACATCGGAGTCGAGCCCTCGGCAGCGGGTGAAACCCAATGCGGGAGGTTGAATCCGCAGGTCATAGGAGCGATGTCTATCATCTTCTCGAATTCGGTTATGGGTATAAAGCGGTTGGTGTCGCCCACAATGGGCTGCAAGGTGTCGCCCGCATAACCAATCAACGCCACATCAAAATAGTTGCGTACCCCGTCGCTACGTCGTGCGCGACAGAGCAGTTCGAAAATCAGACGATTTGTGACTTCGGCCAGCGCTTCGGCTTTTGTTGTGAGTTGCCCGTTGAAGGTGATTGGCTCGGCCATCGAGCCCGAGCGGTCGAGCAAAATGATGAATGCCGTACGGTTGCGGCTGTTGATTGTAGCGGAATAGTGTTTCATTTTATTTAGGTTTGGTTGTGCTAAATTAGCAAGTTTTGTTCTGGTTGCGAAATATTTGGCCGAAGAATAGACTCATTTGGCTGATAAATTTATCGAGCGGGCTGAGAAATATTGTATTTTCGCGAAAATATTGTAATTTTTTCACGGCAGAGTGCCAAGAGCGTTCGGAAAACCGTAACTTTGTATTCGATTTAACCGCGAAATAAAAAACATACGAGATATATGGAAGATAAACGTTTGGAATCGATCGGTCGCCTGTTGGAAGTGCTCGACGAGTTGCGCGAAAAGTGTCCGTGGGATCGCAGGCAGACCTTCGAGTCGTTACGTAGCAATACGATCGAGGAGGCCTACGAGTTGGTTGATGCCATCACCGATGGCAATATGGATAATGTCAAGGAGGAGATTGGCGACCTGCTGTTGCACGTAGCCTTCTACTCGAAGATGGGCGACGAGCAGGGGCTGTTCGATATCGGCACGGTGGCCGATGCGCTGTGCGATAAACTGATCTATCGCCACCCGCACGTCTTTGGCGACATTCATGCCGATACACCCGAGGAGGTGAAACAGAATTGGGAGTTGCTCAAATTGCGCAAAAAGAAGCGCGAAGGCGGCTTGCTGAGTGGCGTGCCGCGCAGTCTGCCCTCGATGGTCAAGGCGTTCCGCGTGGGCGAGAAGGCTGCCTCGGTCGGTTTCGATTGGGAGCGTCGCGAGGATGTCTGGGCAAAGGTACAGGAGGAGATTGGCGAGGTGCAGTCGGAGATCGACGCTAAGGACCACGATGCGTTGGAGGGCGAGTTTGGCGATCTGTTCTTTGCGCTGATCAACGCTTCGCGACTCTATGGCATTGACCCTGAGCAGGCATTGGAGCGCACCAATCGCAAGTTCATTCATCGCTTTGGTTGCATCGAGAAGGGTGCGGCCGAGCAGGGACGCGAGCTGGGCGATTTGACGCTCGAAGAGATGGAGGAGTTGTGGCAGTCGGCCAAAAAATGTGACTAAAAGTCAAAAAGTTGCGTAAAAATTTGCTATATATATAAATATGTACTAAATTTGCGGCAGTAAAAGAGATCGATGAGGGGACGAGAGTCCCCTCGTTTCGTAAATATATAGTTGAAGAAGTAATGATTGATTGCAGTAAAATAGTAGAAATTGCCGAGCAGTTGCTCGCAGAGAGCGATATGTTCGTGGTAGAATGTACGTGCAACAACGCCAACGAGGTGGAACTGATTATCGATAGCGATACGTCGGTAGCCATCGATGCGTGTGTTAAACTGAGCCACGCCATCAACGAGCAGTTTGATCGCGACGTGGAGGATTTTTCGTTGATGGTAGCCTCGGCGGGTATCGGTTCGCCGTTGAAGGTCTATCGCCAATATCAGAAGCTCATTGGTCGCCCTGTTGAGGTGTTGCTGGTTTGCGGCACCAAGATTCTGGCAACGCTCTCGGAGGCTACGCCCGAGTCGATCACCCTCTCGTACGAGGAGAAGCAGGCGGTTGAGGGCAAGAAGCGCAAGCAGTTGGTAACGGTCGTGAATAGCTATCCTCTCACGGAGGTTCGCTGGACCAAAGAACATCTCGATTATAAATAGTAACAAAATATAAAATACGAAAACAAGATGGACAATCTGAATCTTATCAGCAACTTTGCAGAGTTCAAAGAGCTGAAAAACATCGACAAGAGCACGATGATTGGTGTGTTGGAGGATGTCTTCCGCCACGCATTGCAGAAGCAGTACGAGACGGACGAGAACTTCGACGTGATCATCAACCCCGAGAAGGGTGACCTCGAGATCTGGCGCAACCGTACGGTGGTTGCCGACGATGAGGTTGAGAACCCCAATATGCAGATCTCGGTTAGCGAGGCTAAGCAGATCGACTCGACCTATGAGGTTGGCGACGAGTATGCTGACGAGATTAAACTCAACTCGTTCGGCCGTCGTACCGTGCTGTCGCTGCGTCAGAATCTGGCGTCGCGTATCCTCGACTTGGAGAAGGCTAACCTCTACGAGAAGTACTCGGAGAAGGTGGGCGAGATCATCACCGGCGAGGTTTATCAGGTTTGGAAGAAGGAGGTATTGGTGCTCGACGACGAGGACAACGAGTTGTTGTTGCCCAAGAGCGAGCAGATCCCCAGCGACTTCTTCCGCAAGGGCGACACGATCCGCGCTATCGTTTCGCGTGTTGAGATGATCAACGGCACCCCGAAAATCATTCTGTCGCGTACGGCTAACGAGTTCTTGGAGCGTCTGTTCGAGCAGGAGGTTCCCGAGATCTTCGACGGTCTGATCACTATCAAGAAGATCGTTCGTATCCCCGGCGAGCGCGCTAAGGTTGCTGTTGAGTCGTATGACGATCGTATCGATCCCGTAGGTGCTTGCGTTGGTGTCAAGGGCTCGCGTATCTACTCGGTGGTTAAGGAGTTGCGCAACGAGAATATCGACGTTGTGAACTTCACGACCAACACTCAGTTGATGATCCAGCGTGCGCTGAACCCCGCTAAGATCTCGACCATCACCATCGACGAGGAGAGCAAGACTGCATCGGTATATTTGAAGCCCGATCAGGTTTCGTTGGCTATCGGTAAGGGCGGTCTGAATATCCGTCTGGCTAAGATGTTGACGGGTTACGATGTTGATGTTTACCGCGAGGTTGAGGAGGAAGACGTTGATTTGAAGGAGTTTGCTGACGAGATCGAGCCGTGGATCATCGACGCGTTGAAGGGCATTGGTTGCGATACCGCAAAGAGCGTTATAGCACTGCCTATCGATGAGTTGGCTCGTCGTGCCGACTTGGAGGAGGATACCGCTAAGGAGGTTGTTGCAATTCTCCGTGCTGAATTTGAATAAATGAAAGATTTACGAAAGCTAAATCTTTGCACACAACTATCAATTTTTAATTTTGTAAATCTTTTAGAACGAACAGTATGTCAAACGAACGTAAACTTAGACTCAATCAAGTTGCGAGAGAGTTCAAAGTTGGAGTAAGCAGCATAGCCGATTTCCTCGAAAAGAAGGGCATCAAGATCGACCGCACGCCTAATACGCTGATCGATACACAGATGTATGCACTTCTCGAAAAGGAGTTCGGATCGAACCGCGGTGGCAATCCGCGCGGTGAGGTGCGTGAGCGTATCTCGCAGAAACCGTCGGCAGTGACGATCGGTCAGAAAAAGGGTGATGACGATTTCAAGGAAGAGGTCGTAATCAAGAGCAAGAGTATCTCGGTTAAGGACGAGGTTAAGGCGATGGGCCCGAAGATTTTGGGTACGATTGATCTGGGAGGCAAGAAGCCCGCTCAGCCTGCACCCGCTCCCAAGCCCGAGCCCAAACCTGCACCCAAGCCGGAGCAGAAACTCGTGCAGCCTAAGGTAGAGAAGCCCGCTCCTGCACCCGCGCCTAAGGTGGAGCCCAAACCCGCTCAGAACGATATTCAGAACAAGACCTACGATGAGCGTTTGGCTGAGAGCAAGGATGATATCTTCCGTCCTCAGTCGTCGCAGTTGTCGGGCCCGAATGTGATTGGCACGATCGACGTGTCGCAGTTCCAGCCGGGAGGTCGTCACCCCAAGCGCAAGCGCATCACCAAGGATAAGGTCGATGTGACCAAGCCGCAGCAGGGTGGTCAGCAGAAGCCCGCAAATGGAGGCAAGCCCAACCAGCCCAAGCAGCAGAATGCCCAGCAGCAACAGCAGGCAGCAGCACAGCAGGGTGGTGGCAAAAAGAAGAAGAACAAGCAGAAGCCTGCACCCAAGCCCGTCGTTCGCCCCGAGGTTAGCGACGAGGAGGTAGCAAAGCAGGTAAAGGATACTCTGGCACGTCTGACGGCTAAGAACTCGAAGAGCAAGGGTGCGAAGTATCGTAAGGAGAAGCGCGAGGCTGTTTCGGCCAAGATGAACGAGGAGATGGAGCGTCAGGAGATGGAGCGCTCGGTATTGAAGGTTACGGAGTTCGTGACCGTCAGCGAGTTGGCTACTATGATGAACGTTTCGGTCAATGAGGTCATTATGGCTTGTATGAACTTGGGCCTTATGGTGTCGATCAACCAGCGTCTGGACGCTGAGGCGCTCGTAGTGGTTGCCGAGGAGTTTGGCTTCACGGTTGAGTTCGTGTCGGTTGAGATCCAGGAGGCTATTGAGGACGAGGGCGACGCCGAGGAGGAGTTGATCTCGCGTCCGCCGATCGTGGTTGTGATGGGTCACGTTGACCACGGTAAGACCTCGTTGCTGGATAATATCCGTAAGACCAACGTTATCGAGGGTGAGGCCGGCGGTATCACGCAGCACATCGGTGCATATAGCGTTGAGCTGAATGGTCAGAAGATCACCTTCCTCGATACTCCGGGTCACGAGGCATTTACGGCGATGCGTGCGCGTGGTGCGAAGGTAACGGACGTTGCGATTATCATCGTTGCGGCTGACGACCACGTGATGCCGCAGACGGTCGAGGCTATCAACCACGCCTCGGCAGCAGGTGTACCTATCGTGTTTGCAATCAATAAGATCGATAAACCCGCAGCAAATCCCGATCATATCAAGGAGCAGCTGGCTAATATGAACTACCTCGTTGAGGATTGGGGTGGTAAGTACCAGTGCCAGGAGGTTTCGGCCAAGAAGGGTCTGAATCTCGACAAGTTGCTCGAAAAGGTGCTGTTGGAGGCCGAGCTGTTGGAGTTGAAGGCCAATCCCGAGCGTCGCGCAACGGGTACTGTGATCGAGTCGACGCTGGATAAGGGTCGTGGTTACGTAGCTACGTTGCTTGTTCAGAATGGTACTCTGCGTGTTGGTGACGTGATGTTGTCGGGTGTTCACTCGGGCCGTGTGAAGGCTATGTTCAACGAGCGCGGCCAGAAGGTCAATGAGGCACCTCCTGCAACTCCCGTACAGGTGTTGGGTCTAAATGGTGCTCCCGCTTCGGGTGATACCTTCAATGTAATGGAGGACGACCGCTCGGCACGCGAGATCGCTAACAAGCGCGAGCAGTTGCAGCGTATGCAGGGCATTATGACCCAGAAGCACGTAACGCTTGACGAGATTGGTCGTCGTATTGCGATCGGTTCGTTCAAGGAGTTGAATATCATCGTTAAGGGTGACGTGGACGGCTCGGTTGAGGCAATGACGGGCTCGCTGATCAAGCTGTCGAAGGAGGAGGTTCAGGTGAACGTAATCCACTCGGCCGTAGGTCAGATTTCGGAGTCGGACGTATTGCTGGCAGCTGCATCGAATGCGATTATCGTTGGTTTCCAGGTTCGTCCCTCGGCAGGCGCACGTCGTCTGGCTGAGTCGGAGGAGATCGAGATCCGTCTGTATTCGATCATCTACGATGCGATCAACGATATCAAGGACGCAATCGAGGGTATGTTGGAGCCCGTTATGAAGGAGGAGATCGTATGCTCGGTTGAGGTGCTCGAAACCTTCAAGATCTCGAAGGTCGGCACCATTGCGGGCTGTATCGTTCGTGAGGGTAAGTTGACCCGTAACACGTCGATCCGCGTGATCCGCGACGGTATTGTGATCTACACGGGTCGTCTGGGCTCGTTGAAGCGTTACAAGGACGACGTCAAGGAGGTTACCAACGGTATGGAGTGTGGTCTTAACATCGAGAGCTTCAACGATATCCGCGTAGGCGATATCGTCGAGGGTTACGAGCAGGTTGAGGTTAAGCGCAAGTAATCCACAGCCTTAAATAACCACAAAATAATAGCCGCGATCCGATGAGGGTCGCGGCTATTATTTTGTGCTGTATTTTTATTAACACATATCGTCCATTACTTTGCTGATGAAAATTTTAATAAATTCGAAATTTTCACTCTTTGGATCTTTTAACTCAAATACCCAATATATCACACCGTTTATATAGGCTGTACATTTGCCCGTTTCATAAGTAAAGGTATATGTTGTTGTTTCCTCACCAGGGTACGTATTAATTTTTGTTACGCATTTCACAATACGACCTTTGTCATCGTATTCTAATTGAGCATTGCTGTCATACTCACCGTCCATATAGCGGGTAATTTTGCCAATATCGAACTTCTCCAATTTCGAATTTAAGCCCTCAACATCATTATCCATAAGCGAAAGTCTGTCCTTCAACTCCTCCCACTTCTCGCTGCAATCGCACTTGCCCGTTACTACGTCATTGATGTCGTCTGCGCACGCCACTACGGTAATACTGATTACGATACCCAAGCAGAATGCTGCCAATGTTGAAAATGTTTTCTTCATAATTGTGTTAGTTATTAAATAGTTAAACAAAAAAAAGCGTGCACTTAACTTGCACGCCATCGAGGGCTACCACACCCTACAACCCCTACAAGCAAGCACACGCATAGCGGTACTCGCCTTAATGGGGTTAATTATGCCTTATCAAAATCAGTTGTGGTAGTTCGATGGCGATTAGGCAATATGTCAATACAAATGTAGTGAAAATATATGGTCTGCCAAAATCGAGGAGGACTTTTTGTGCTCGCAAAACTGCCTGCGACCAAAATTTTGATTACCTTTGTAAGTATGAAAATCACCATTGATAACGCGATTCCGTTTATCGCGGGGGTGTTCGAGCCGTATGCCGAGGTGCAATATCTCGCGGGCGAGCGGTTCAATGCCGACTCTGTGCGCGATAGCGACGCGCTCATTATCCGCACCCGAACAAAGTGCAATGCGGCGCTGCTCGACGGCTCGCGAGTGCGTATGATCGCCACAGCCACAATCGGTTACGATCACATAGACCTCGATTATTGCCGTGCGCACGACATCGAGGTTGCGACGGCCGCAGGGTGCAACTCGCGAGGCGTGTTGCAGTGGGTTGCGGCGGCGTTGAAGAGCATTTGCGAGCGCGATGGCAGTCGTCCTGCCGACCACTGTTTGGGCATTGTCGGTGTGGGCAATATCGGGCGTTTGGTCGAGGAGTATGGTCGTCGATGGGGCTTCCGTGTGCTGTGTTGCGACCCTCCGCGCGCACGTGCCGAGGGCGGTGATTTCCGATCGATCGATGAACTTGTTCAGAGTTGCGATATTATCACTTTTCACGTACCGCTGATTCGCCAGGGAGAGGATTGCACGGTGCATTTGGCTGATGAACTGTTTTTTGCGCAGTTGCAACCTAATGCAGTAGTAATCAATGCGTCGCGTGGCGAGGTGGTCGATAACGAGCTGCTCAGCCGTGCGATTGCCGAGGGACGCTGTTCGGCCTATTTGGACGTTTGGGAGAACGAGCCGACACTCAACCGCGAACTGCTCTCGCAGGTGGTTGCCGCTACGCCCCACGTTGCGGGCTACTCGGCACAGGGCAAGGCGAACGCAACGGCTATGTCGGTGCAGGCTGTGGCGCGCAAGTTTGGGTTGCCATTGGGGGACTATTTCCCTGCTGAGGTCGAGCGAGTTGAGCCACAGCTGATTGAGTGGGCGCAGATGTGCGCAACGATCGATCGCTATTGCGATTTGGCGAGCGAGAGCCGTGCACTGTGTGAGCACCCCGACCGTTTCGAACAGCTGCGCAACGAATACCGCTACCGCGAGGAGTATTTCTAAGATTATTAGGTGTTTTTACTTGCATTTTTAATTCTATTTTATTAAATTTGTAAAAAAATGAGAAATCCTAACCCCAAAAACACGAATAGCTATGAAACGATTACTTATATTAGGTGTAATTTTGCTTGCTGCGTGTGGCAAAATAGATTTTGAAGATGGCAATATAAATCTAAGAGCTTTAGAACAGACCGAATTTTGGAGATGCGCAGTACGTAATGGTGTATCGACTTATGACGCAGAGGGCAATCACAAGATAACCTCTAACTTGAATGGAGGCTTTTACCAAGAGGAAATCGTCTATAACTTTTTTCAAATCAAGAAGAATGAGGTTGTAGAGTTTTACTATCTTTACAAACCCAAAACGGATACGTACCGAAAATTGATAATGAGTACATCTCCTGCCGATTTCTCGAAGCGTGGTAAATATAAAGGATGTAATTTCATTTGGCACGATGATGAGATTATCGAAGGTAAAGTTACAAAGATGACCGAAGAGGAGATAATAATCTACATCGACTATACCGACAAATACCGCCAAGATGATACAGACTATTACTATCATCAAATCGTAATGCAAAAAGCAGAGCCCGATGAGGGTTTCTTCGAGGTCTTTGCTGAGGAGTTGAAATAATCAACCACACGAATCGCATCTGCGCCACCGCCAAAAGGTAGTGGCGCAGGTGTTTTTTATTGCGCCGATACAATAATTGTGAATCGTGAATTGTGAATTGTGAATTAAAATTTCTACCTTTGTGCCATAATGGAGTAACAATCAAACTATGTACACTCAGATTATTCGCCCGTTGTTGTTCTGCCTCTCGCCCGAGAATGTTCACAAATTGACCGTCGCTGCGTTGCGTTTTGCTGGCTATATCCCTGGCTCGAAGTGGCTGATGAAGAAGATGTTCGCCGTGAAACACCCCGCGCTCGAACGCGAAGTTTTCGGCGTGAAATTCGACAGTCCGATCGGTATCGCAGCCGGTTTCGATAAAAATGCTGAGGTCTTTAACGAGCTTTCGGCACTCGGTTATGGCTTCGTAGAGGTGGGCACGGTGACCCCCAAAGGTCAGCCAGGCAACCCACGCCCGCGTCTGTTCCGTCTGCCCAAAGACAAGGCGATCATCAACCGTATGGGCTTCAATAACCACGGTATGCAGAACGCGATCGAGAACCTCCACCATCGCAACAAAGGTGTGGTTGTCGGTGCCAATATCGGCAAAAACTCGCTCACACCAATCGAGGAGGCTCCGTCGGATTACCTGAAATTGTTCCGCAATCTGTATCAATATGTCGACTACTTCGTGGTGAATGTTAGTTGTCCTAACGTGGCGAAAGTCACCTCGTTACAGAACAAACAGAGCGTAACCGAAATCCTCGAACCGCTGTTTGAGTTCCGTCGCGGACAGAGCCAATATCGCCCGATTCTGTTGAAAATTTCGCCCGATCTGGACGATGCTTCGGTGGACGATATGACCGATGTGATGATCGAAACTCCGCTGGATGGTATCGTTGCAACCAATACTACCACCTCGCGTGCGGGACTGACCACCGACCCGAAGACGATCGATGCGATCGGCAATGGCGGTCTGAGTGGTGCGCCGCTGACCAAGCGTGCAGTCGAGGTTGTGCGTCGTGTTCACGAGCGTTGCCAGGGTCGCTATCCGATTATCGGTGTGGGTGGCGTGATGACGGTCGACGACGCCAAGGCTATGCTCGATGCCGGCGCAAGTTTGGTGCAGGTCTACTCGGGAATGATCTACAATGGTCCCGCTTTTGCTCGTCAAATCTGCAAGCAGTTGATCGCCGATTATGAGGCTGCGAAGGCTGCTGCTGCGACCGAGCAAAAGGCTGAATAACAATCATATATGCAAGCTCAAATCATCACTATCGGCGATGAGATCCTGATCGGTCAGATCGTGGATACCAACGCCGCCTACATCTCTCGTGCCTTGAACTCGGCAGGCGTTGTCGTGACCGAACGCCGATCGATCGGTGACGACCGTGAGCGAATCATTGAGGCACTCGACACATCGCTCGCGCAGTGCGATCTGGTTATTATGACGGGTGGTCTTGGCCCCACGAAAGATGATATCACCAAACGCACGCTGGCCGACTATTTTGGAATGAAGTTAGTGCGCGATGAGTCTGTCTATGAGCATGTTCGCAAAATGCTGACGGCGCGCGGAATCGAGTTCAATGAGTTGAATCAGAGTCAGGCCGACGTTCCCGATCGCTGTACGGTGTTGCACAATGCGCACGGCACTGCCCCTGCGATGTGGCTCGAACGCGAGGGCAAGGTTGTGATTTCGCTGCCTGGCGTGCCGTTCGAGATGGAGCACCTGATGCAGGACGAAGTGCTGCCGCGTCTGCGTGCGCAATTCGCTCTGAAACAGGTCGTTCATCGCACGATGATCACTTCGGGATTGGCCGAATCGATGCTTGCCAAGAGGATCGAAGAGTGGGAAGATGCACTGCCGCAGTACATTAAGTTGGCATATCTGCCTGCGCCGTCGCAGGTGCGTCTGCGTCTGTCGGCATACGAGGTCGATGGAGTCGAGGTGGGTGATGAGATCGACCGCCTTTTTGCCGAGTTGGAGGAACTGATTCCTCAATATGTGGTTGGCTACGAGCACGAATCAATCTTTACATACGTTCATAATCTGCTTATAAACAAGGGTTTGACTCTTGCAACGGCCGAAAGTTGTACGGGTGGCACGATCGCCTCGCGTTTTACGGCTCAGGCGGGAGCGTCGAGCTATTTCTTGTGCGGTGTGGTTTCGTATAGCAACGAGGCGAAGGCGCAGGTACTGGGTGTCAATATGGCTGATATCGAACGCTATGGTGCAGTGAGCCAGACGGTTGCCGAGCAGATGGCCGAGGGCGCACGTCGCATCAGCGGTGCCGATTATGCCGTTGCGACCACGGGCATAGCGGGCCCGACGGGTGGTTCGGAGGAGAAGCCCGTTGGCACGGTGTGGTTTGCGGTTGCTACGCCCAATGGCGTTCGTTCGGAGCGTCGAGTGCTCGGAACGGTCCGCCAGCAGGTGATCGAACGTGCCTCGGGCGTGGCTGCAACACTGCTCCGCGACGCGATTATCGAGCAAAAAGGCGAATAAATTGCGTTTCGTGCCAGATATTGTTGAAAAAGTGGTTGCGAAATGTTTGTAGAAAAGTAAAAAGTTCGTATATTTGCACGCCCAAAATATATGGGTACAAATTAAACAAATAATTAAACGATGAAAGTCTGCGAAATTACTGGTAAGGTTGCGATGGTGGGTAACAATGTTTCTCACTCGAACCGTAAGACCAAGCGCAAGTTCAGCCCCAATCTGAAAACCAAGCGTTTCTGGTCGGAAGAAGAGAACCGCTGGATCACTCTCAAGGTGTCGACAGCTGGTATGAAAACTATTAACAAAAAGGGTCTTGCAAACGCTCTGAAAGAGGCTGTTGCAGCTCGTAAGGTTTACTAATTTAAACGAGGTAACAACAAATGGCAAAGAAAGGTAACAGAGTTCAGGTGATCCTCGAATGCACCGAGCAGAAGGCAAGTGGCGTTCCGGGTATGTCGCGCTACATCACCACCAAGAACAAGAAAAACACTCCCGATCGTCTGGAGCGTAAGAAGTACAACCCCTACCTGAAGAAGGTAACCGTTCACCGCGAAATTAAATAGTAAGCATTATGGCAAAGAAAGTAGTTGCAACCCTGAAAACCGGTACTGGTAAGAACTTTACCAAGTGCATCAAGATGGTTAAGTCGGAGAAGACCGGCGCATATATGTTCAAAGAGGGCATTATCGCTAACGATCAGGTTAAGGATTTCTTCGAGAAGAAATAATCTTGCACCACTGACCATTCAAAATTGGAGTTGTGAGGCCTCGGCCTTCAACACAAAAACGCAGACCTCATCGGCCTGCGTTTTTGTGTTATAGGGGGGTGTGCGACTATTTGTCGAATGACAACAACCACTTATCCTCGACCTTCACCATCTTGACGTCCTCGCTCTTCTCCGAGCCGTCGCCATAGACGATTTTGAGCTCAACATTGGCTGTATTGCCATCTTCGCTGATTGTTTCATTCAGAGCCTCGATGCTCTTAATACCGCCCTTAGACTTGATCTCAGGTTCAGCCTTCTCCTTGTAGAACGAGGTGATCATCGCTTTGCTCTCAGCAATCTCCTCAGGGTCAGTGGTGGCGTAGTGAATAGCATCGGCAATAGCCTCATAGTCGCCATTGGCAACATACTGATAATACTCAACCGCTGCATCGCTCGGTGTGGCGGGTGCTGTCGAGCAAGCTGCCATAAACATCGTTGCGGCAACTGCGAAAAGGGTTAATAACTTCTTCATAATCATTTAGGTTTTAGAATGAATAGATAGGATTTAGTTTACTATTTTTGGTCAAGTCCGACGGCATAATGTAGTCGCCCGTCATACTCGGAAAGCTCACGTGTGTTCGTCGCCCTTCGCTGATCGACACGCCACTCAGTCCGAAGACATATTCGACCAGCTCGGTGCAGTAGAGTTCGGTTGTGTCGCCGAGGTTGTAGTCGTGGTCGAATGGTCGTTGTTCGGCACTCAGGCGTAGTGCGTTTTTGACTGCCACCTCGATCTGCTCAGGCGCAAGGCTGATGCGATATACTGCGCCATTCCCGGCTCGCATTTGGTCGAAAAACGACTCGACAGGCTCGCACTTCACTCTGTCGATGTCGCCCTCAAAATCGTGCTCATTGGGCACGGCGTGGATAACGTGCCACGAGTCGTCGATTTTGACGGCAATACCTACGTGCGAGAATTGTCCGTCGCTATCGGTTGCTGTAACAGCGCGTCCCAGCACCCCCATACCACGTCGGAAGAGTAGGTCGCCATCGCGTAGCTCTTGCTTCAACTCCTCGAAATCGACCGCAGAACTGCGTTTCGAGCCATTGCACCCTACCAAAGTGGCGAGCACGCTAATGCATAACACTATCGTTCTGAGCACTTTCATACGCAAATATAATAATCTAAACAGTTAAATGCAAGTGATTTGTGTTATATTTTTATAAAGTGCCCGTATCAGGGTGCGCTCTTTTTGACTGCGGAACGAGTCTGCGAGAGAGTGGGGCATTGCTCCGCATTTTGGAGTAAAAGAGAACCGCGCCCCTCGATTGGGAGCGCGGCTCGATATTGTAAAGGCTCGACTTCGGGCTATTTCTCCAATGCCAAAGCCAACACCTCGTCGTTCGTACGAACGTAGTGGAAGGTCAATCCGTCGATATACTCGGCCTTGATCTCGGCAACGTCCTTGCGGTTGTCCTCGCACAGAATGATCGTATTGATACCTGCACGTTTCGCTGCCAGAATCTTCTCCTTGATGCCGCCTACGGGCATTACTCGACCACGCAGTGTGGTTTCGCCCGTCATTGCGATGCGCTCGTTCACCTTGCGACCCGTATAGGTCGAAACGATCGAGGTGACCATCGTGATACCCGCACTCGGTCCGTCCTTCGGAATTGCACCCTCGGGAACGTGGATATTGAGGTCGAACTTCTCGAACTTCTCGCGGTCGATACCCAACTCCTCGTAGTGAGCCATCACCCACTCGTGAGCAATCGTAGCCGACTCCTTCATCACGTCACCCAAGTTACCCGTGAGGTTCAACTTGCCCTTACCGGGGGTGAGGATCGACTCAACGTAGAGAATGTCGCCACCAACCTCGGTCCACGCCAGACCCGTAACGATGCCGACCATACCGCCGATCTCGTACTGATCCTGACGGAATTTGGGCATACCGAGGATCTTCTCGACGTCGGCAGCCGAGATCTCAGCCTCGAACTGCTCGCCGAAACCGATCTGCTTGGCGCGGTAGCGAGCGATCTTTGCGATGTGCTTATCGAGCGAGCGAACGCCCATCTCGCGGGTGTATTCCGAGATAATCTTCTCGACCACAGCCGCCGTGAAAACCATATCCTCAGCCTTCAAACCGTGCGCCTCGCACTCCTTCGGAACGAGGTGGTTCAGTGCAATCTGCACCTTATCTTCGAGCAGGTAGCCTGCAATGTTGATCATCTCCATACGGTCGCGCAGTGCGGGAGCAATCTTCTGCACGTTGTTGGCCGTTGCGATGAACATCACCTTCGACAGGTCGTACTCAGTGTCGAGGTAGTTGTCGTGGAACGTGGTGTTCTGCTCGGGGTCGAGAACCTCCAACAGCGCACTCGACGGGTCGCCGTGGTTGCTCACGGTCACCTTATCCACCTCGTCGAGAATGATAACGGGATTCGACGAGCCACAACGCTTGATAGTCTGGATTATACGACCGGGCATAGCACCGATGTAGGTACGACGGTGACCGCGAATTTCGGCCTCATCGTGCAGACCACCGAGCGAAATTCGACCGAACTTACGCTGCAAAGCTGCTGCAACCGACTTGCCGAGCGAGGTCTTACCCACACCCGGAGGGCCATACAGACAGATAATCGGCGATTTAAGGTCGCCCTTCAACTTAATAACGGCCAAGTGCTCCAAAATACGATCTTTGACCTCCTCCAAACCGTAGTGGTCGTCGTCGAGTTGCTTGCGCGCGCACTCCAAATCGAGGTTATCCTCGGTCATCTCGTTCCAAGGCAGTTCGAGCATCAGTTGCAGGTAGGTCATTTGCACCGAGTACTCTGCCACGGCGGGATTCAATCGCTCCAACTTCGAGAGTTCCTTCTCGAACAGCTCGCCAACCTCCTTGCTCCAATTCTTCTTCTCGGCCTGCTCGCGCATTTGTGCGATCTCGGCGTCCTCGCCTTCGCCCAACTCGTCCTGAATGGTGCGCATCTGCTGTTGCAGGTAGTAGTCACGCTGCTGGCGATCCATATCCTGCTTGACCTTCGATTGAATCTCGTTTTTGAGCTCGATCAACTGCTGCTCACGCACCAGAATCTCCAACAGACGGCGCGCACGAGCCAGCAGACCCGGAGCTTCGAGCAAGTGCTGACGATCGGCGTCGCTCATCTCGATGTTCGAGCAGATGAAGTTGATAATCCCACGGCTCGAATCGATATTTTTGATCGCAAAAGCGGCCTCTTTGGGCATTATGGGCGAGATGTCGATAATGTGCAGTGCTACGTCACGGATCGACTCAACCAAAGCGTTGAACTCGACATTCGACTCGTCGGGTGACGAATCACGAATGGGGGTTACCGTTGCACGGAAATAGGGCTCAGTCTGCTGATATTCACCTACTTCAATCTTCTCCAAACCGTTCAGGATTACGGTCAGAGTCTGATTGGGCATTTCGAGAATTTTGAGGATTCGAGCCGCCGTACCCACCTTGTACATATCGTTCGGGGTCGGGGTTTCGATCTCGGTTTCGCGCTGCAAGACTGCACCGAGCATACCGCCTTGTGCGTTCACTTCGCGCACAAGTTTAATGCTCTTTTCGCGACCGACCGTAATGGGTGTAATTGCGCCCGGGAAGAGTACCGAACTGCGCAACGTCAGAATGGGCAACACGTCGGGCACCGCACTCTGCTCGGTGGGACCGTCGTCGCCCGTGATGATCGGAATGACCTGTGCCTGACCGTCCGAAAGGTTGATTCCGGCCAGATCTTCGATGTCTAATACGCTATTTTTCTTACTCATAATCAGTCATTTATTGTGTATGTTGAGCAATTTGCAGGCCGCGCATTTGTGCTCGCTGTCCGTCAAGGGCCATAATTGCTCACCGCAAAGATAACGAAAAACTACGATTTTTTATTTTCTATATAGGTAAAATAAAGTATAATGATGTAGATTCTCCGACTTTCAAAATAAAAACTGTCGGCTTCGCGTGTGGCGCATTGTCAAACAATTTATCGGGGTACGGTATCAGCGCTTGCGCATCATCAAACTCTGCCAAACAAAAAAGTCCGCCTTTAATAAGGCGGACTGTCAAACAATATGTCGGGGAGACTGGATTCGAACCAGCGACCTCCAACTCCCGAAGCTGGCGCGCTAACCGGACTGCGCTACACCCCGAAATTGCGACTGCAAAGATACGAAAAATTATATTAAATTATCAAATAATTTTGGAATTGATGTCGAAAAAAATAACTCTTCGCCCGTAACGGGGTGATACAGAGCCAATTTGTATGCGTGCAAACATACGCGACCGGCATCTGTCGAGCGCGAAGAGTACTTCTTATCGCCCGCCACGGGACAACCAACGTGCTCCAAGTGGGCGCGAATCTGATTTTTGCGACCTGTTTCGAGCGACAGCTCGACCAATGAACGACCTCCGCGCGATCGCAGAACGCGGTAGTGAGTCACGGCATCGACCGCGTTGTCCTCGTCGGGCGTGCGGCTGACGAACATTTTGCGGTTGCGATTCTCGGCCAATGGAGCATCAATCACGCCCTCTTCGGCGGGCATAATGCCGTCAGCCACAGCGATATACTTGCGATCGATCACAATGCGGTGCCAATCGGCTTGCAGTCGATGTTTCACCTCCTCGCTTTTGGCAAAAATCATCAGGCCCGACGTTTCGCGGTCGAGGCGGTGGACAATGAATATTCGATTCGACGGATCCTCCAACTTCACGTGGTGGCTGAGGATCGAATATGCAGTTTTGTCGCGCTGGCGATCGGTGCCCATCGAGAGCAGCCCGTTGCGCTTATCGACAACGATAATGTGCTGATCTTCAAATACAATACGCAACATCGGGTGGTGCAACTCGGCAGCGGCACGGCCACGATTGATAGCCACTTTGTCGCCCGCGCGCAGTGCGCAGTCGTAGGCTGTGGTCACGCTGCCATTGACGCTCACACGGCGGTGTGCCAGGAGCGATTTGAGTGCCGAGCGGCTCTTGCCCGCAAATTTCTCGGCCAGAAATTGGTGCAGTTGGCAACTCTCGCCAACGGTGAATATCAGGTCGCCCTTGGGGGCGGTACGTACTTTTTTCATCTTGATTTACAGTCGTTTGTAGTGACACATCAGTAGCTTGCCCTCGTCGTCGCGCAGGTGCATTCCGCCGCCCTGGCAGTAGCGGAACATACGGCAGTCGCCGCACTCATCGCGTCGTGCCCACTCGCGGTTGCGGAAGGGTTCGTAACGCTTGCTCCATACCTCCCAGAAGTTGTCGCGGTAGATGTTGCCTTGATCGAAATTCGAACGGATTGAGGTGCAACCCGACATCGCGCCATCGACACGTATCGATGCGGTCGTAACGCCGGCCGAGCAGTAGTAGAACGAGTCGCGCACCTCGGTTTCGTAGCCGCCCAAAAAGCCTTCACAAGCATACGAGAGGTCGATTCGACCCTCGTGACGAGTGCGACGAATAAACTCCATCACCTCGCGGAATTGTTCGTCGGTCAGGCGTAGGGTAGGGTCGTCGGCGGCGCGCCCAACGGGAAAAATCGTGAAGATTCGCCAATGTTTGATGCCGTTTGCGATCAGCAACTCCTTCATCTCTTCGAGGCGTGGCACAAGTGTGCCCGTCACGCAGGTCACGGCGTCGTAGGCCACCGTGCCGTCGGCAGCGATCATTCGCAGAGCCGCCAGCGCGCGCTCGTAGCTGTGCGGATTGCGACGAATGTAGTTGTGCTGATCCTCAAATCCATCGAAGCTGACCGAGATCGAGTGCAAACCTGCCCGCAACAGACTGTCGAATCGTTCGGGCGTGAGTGCCAGTGCATTAGTGACGAGTCCCCACGGGTAACCACGTCGATAGAGCTCCAATCCGGCACGCTCCAAATCTTTGCGTACGAGCACCTCGCCACCCGAAATTACGACCATCACTTTGTGCGGATCGACGTGCGGTGTGATCTGCTCATCGACCACTCGCAGAAAATCCTCCAACGGCATATCGGGCACGGTCGCCTCGGCGCGGCAGTCGCTACCGCAGTGGCGGCAGTTGAGGTTGCAGCGCAACGTGCACTCCCAGAAAAGCGTACGCAGGGGGTGCTCCTCGACGGTGCGTTTGTAGAGCTGTGCGAAGAGTTCCAAACCGAGCCTTTTGCGCAGTCCGAGTCGGCGTCCGTTCAGGTCGTTAGCCATTGGTGTGCTGATTATTGATTGTCAATTACTTTGAGCGGATTTTCGGTCTGCTCGGGTTGTGCGTTTTCGGGTTGTTCGGGGGTGGTCTTGAGGGCCTCCTGGCGGAACGCAACGGGTGGCACTCCATACATCAGGCGTATCTGCGGCATTTCGATCGAGTCCTGCTGTACGGCGGGTTGCTCTTCGGGCTGCTCGGGGGCCTTTTGCTGGCGGGTCGAGGAGCACGACGCCCCGAAGCCGAGTACCGCCATCATCGTAGCTAAAACTTTGTATTTCATATTGTTGCGATGTTTGTGTCGGGTATATCCCAACCATATCAATACAAAGGTAATCATTTTCGTGCGAAAGTCGAGCGTTTTGCTTCCGAGAAATTACTCTTGTTCGTTGTTGGTCTTCTCTTCGAGCACGATGTCTTGTTCGAGCGATTTCTTGCCCGAATACCAAGCATCATCGTCACCTGTATATTTGATATTGCTGAAATCGAGTTCAACAGTCTTCTCCTCAAACTCGCCACCATTCTCCGCACCGTCAATGTCTTGCACAACGAGGTATAGCTTATCTGTCGGTAAGGAATTTAATAGCACTGCATAATCGCCATTATCAAGACTTTGGCACTCGTTGTCTTGTGAAGTATATGCATAGTGCCTATCATCTTGCAACCTGACTTTGATGTCCTTAATCGGATCGCCGTCAGCGTCAAGTACTTTGCCCTTCACTTCGTAATCAGCCGAAGGCGAACCATACATTACGACACAACTCGCTACGGGGAGTGTGAAACCGAGGATCGATAACGATTTGACAATAATCTTTTTCATATTACTCAGTATGTTTTGCTGCTACTTCTCTTCGAGCACGATGTCTTGTTCGAGCGATTTTTTGCCGTGATACCAGCCGTCGCTCTCGCCCGTATATTTGATTTTGCTGAAATCGAGTTCAACGGTCTTCTCCTCGAATTGGCCACCATTCTCCACGCCGTCGATGTCTTGGGCCGTAAGTTTTAGCTTATCGAAAGGAATCGTTCCGAGGCTTACTTTGAATGTTCCATTTTCGAGGCTTTGGGTCGATTGAGAATTGTATTGATCCTCAATTAACGACACCTTTATACCCTTAATCGGATCGCCGTCAGCGTCGAGCACTTTACCCTTCACTTCGTAATCTGCCCAAGGTGTACCGTACATTTCGGGCGCATCGCACCCAAACATTGGGATTGTGAAACCGAGAATCGACAGCGATTTGGTAATGATCTTCTTCATAGCTCGCAATAAAAGTTTAGATTGCACTCTTTTCTATATAGACGTTAGAGAGTGGCAAAATGTTGCAACGAAGTTAAAAATTTTTTCACTTTTTTGCAATTTTTTTCGGAGGGCGCACGCCACCGCACGCAGTCGCACTCATTTCGCCGAAAAATTATTACCTTTGTAAGTTCAATTTTGACCAAATGAGAAAAATTCTAATCATACTTTGCGCTCTGTTGGTGGTGGCGTGCGGTGGCAACCGCATCCCCAAAGACGACCGCCCGACAATCACCGTGTCGATTGCGCCACTCAAATCGCTCACCGAGGCGATCGTGGGCGAGGGTGTGCGTGTCGAGGTGCTGATCCCAGCTGGTGCGAGCCCCGAAACCTTCGAGCCTACGCCCCGCCAGATCACCGCAATGGCCGATAGCCGAGCGGTTTATACGGTCGGACTGATCGAATTCGAGCGCAGTCTGACCTCACGCACGGGCATTGCTACCACGCCCCTCTGCGAGGGTATCGAACTCATCGGTGGCCACTATCACAACGGTCATAACCACGGTGCCGACCCGCACATCTGGACCTCGCCGCGCGAGTTGCGTGTGATGGCGTCGAACTTGCACAGCCACCTGCGCACGATCTTCCCCGACTCGACCCTCTACGACGAACGCTATGCGCAGCTGGATAGTGCGTTAGCCGAGTTGGACCTCTATGTGGCGTCGTGCTGGGCAATGGCTGAACGCGATTACTTCATAATCTATCATCCCGCGCTGACCTACTACGCCCGCGCATACGGCATCGTGCAGGTGGCAATCGAGCAGGAGGGACGCGAGCCGTCGGCACGTAGCCTCACTGCGCTGATCGAACGTGCCCGCCGCGACAGCGTGCGTACGATCTACTACCAACGTCCCTATCCTGCGTCGGTGGTCGCAACGGTGGCTGAGAGTATTGGTGCAGAGGCGATTGAGATCGATCCGCTGGACGAAGATATATATGCGATGATCCGTTCCGTAACCCAGACAATGGCACTCGAATGAATACACTGATTAAAATACGCAACCTCTCGGTCAATTACGATTCACATCGCGTTCTGCACGATGTCGATTTGGATATCTATGACGATGATTTCTTGGGCGTTATCGGTCCCAATGGAGGCGGCAAGACCACGCTCGTGAAGGCAATCCTGGGCGCTGTGCCCCATACCGGAACGATCGAATTTTCGCCTGCGCTCTACGACGGTACGCGCCGCCTGATTGGCTATATGCCACAGCAGAGCAACTTCGATCGTGCCTTTCCGATTTCGGTGCGCGAAACTGTTGTGTCGGGTTTGCAGGCTCTGCGTCGAATGTCGGGACGTTATTCGCGCGAGGACTATGCGGCGGCCGATCGTCTGCTCGAACAGACGGGGTTGCAGTCGATTGCCCGCGCTCCGATTGGCGAGATTTCGGGTGGACAGATGCAGCGCACGTTGTTGTGCCGAGCGTTGATAGCCGAGCCACGTCTGCTGATTTTGGACGAGCCTGCCAATTTTGTCGACAACCGTTTCGAGGGTGAGCTATATGAGTTGCTGAAACAACTGAACGAACGTATCGCTATTGTGATGGTGTCGCACGATCTGGGCACGATTACGAGCGTGGTGAAGAATATCGTCTGTGTCAATGGTCACGTTCATCGCCACGAGTCGAATGTGATCACGGCCGAGCAGCTCGACAACTACAATTGCCCGATTCAGATCATCGCTCACGGCCACGTTCCGCACACCGTTCTCGAACCGCACCGATAGCCTTTTCGATACCTATATTAATAAAAAATGTAGCGCAACTCCCATTGGGAATTGCGCTACGTTTTGTTGAAGCGGTAAACTTCGGTCGGGGCTTACTCTGCGATAGGAGTAACGCTCACGTACGACTTACCCGAGCTCTTCTTGCAGAAGCTAACGGTACCGTCAACAAGTGCAAAGAGAGTGTGGTCCTTACCCATACCGACGTTCTCACCGGCATTGTGTACAGTACCGCGCTGGCGAACGATGATGTTACCAGCCTTAGCGAATTGACCACCGAACAGCTTAACGCCCAGTCGTTTGCTCTCTGACTCACGACCGTTCTTCGAACTACCTACACCTTTCTTGTGTGCCATTTCTTTTTCGTTTTAAGAGTTAAGCAATAATGTCTTCTACAAGGATCTGAGTCAAGCACTGGCGGTGACCATTCTTCACTCTGTAACCCTTTCTGCGGCGTTTCTTAAACACGATGACCTTGTCGTCCTTCAAGTGCTTGAGAATCTTCGCTTTTACCGAGGCGCCTTCTACAACAGGTGCACCTACCTTAACCTGACCGTCATTGTCTGTAAGCAGGACTTTATCGAAGCTCACCGACGAGTCAACCTCGCCCGAAAGACGGTGAACATAGAGCTTGCGACCCTTTTCAGCCTTAAACTGCTGACCTGCAATTTCTACTATTACGTACATTTAATTTGTTTGTTGATTATGTGTTAAACATAATTTCGCGGTCGCAAATATAGTAACTTTTCTTCGAACTGCAATACTCTTCGGGTTCTTTTTTTCGTTTTGGAGTTGTTTTTCGGTTTTTGGCACAATTTTGACATCCGTAAAGCCGCATTTTGAGTGAATTTTAAGCCGATGTACCGAATAGCAATCATCTCTCCCGACCGTTTTTTGTGGGCGTTGTTGTGCAATTCTCTGTCGCTTGTCGAGGCCGAGGTTGCCTGCTATGAGCGCTGGAATGAGCAGTTGATCGAGCCTTTGTCGCACTTCAATCTGATATTGACATTGGAGAGCTATCCGTTCCTCAATGGCAGCGATGTGGCGCATCGTTTGCGGGCTGCAGGAGGCTCGCCGCGAATCTATGTGCTGTCGTGGCTGCACGATGAGCAGAATGTGCTGAGTCTGCTCGAAAGCGGTGTCGATCAATATTTTACACTGCCCGTAAATGTTCCGCGCCTGTGCGGAAAGGTGACGGCTCAAATCAACGAATGGCGCAATGGGTGAGCTGGTTGGAATGTATGCGCTGGTGACGTCTGCGGCGGCGCTCTTATTGTCAACGGCTTCGATGTTTTATGCCCGAATCCGACAGCACCAAATGGTGGTGCGACGCACGCTCGAACGCTGCTACGTGTCGATTCTCAATCGACGGCTACTCGAAGGTGGTGATGATCGCTGTGTCTTTCCGCTGATTGAGCGTCGCAGTTCGCGGTTGCTGCTGGCAACGGTGGTGGCGCGTGTCGGGTCGATGACCTATGGCTACGATCGTCAGATTTTGGCCGAGGTGGTGAGTCGCTATGAGTTGGATCGGCTTCTGCTTGACGAGTCGGTGCGTAGTCGCGGAATGAGGCGGGCGCAGTGCTTGCATACGCTGGCGCAGATTGAGTGTCGCGACCATATCTATGAACGAATGGTTGCTCGCTATGGTCATCATCGCAATCCGTACATCTCGCTCTGCTTGACTCTGGCCTCGCTCAATCACGCACCCGAGCGATGTATTGCGATTCTTGCCGATTGTGAGCGTCCGCTGTCGCCGTTTGAACTGTCGGAGGTGCTGATGATGCTCAAACGAGGCTTGATCCCCGTGGCATATCAACCTTTGTTGCGAGCCGAGCAGACCAATGTGCGACTGCTTGGATTGTGCATAGTGCGCTATTTCGGAGTTACCGAGGCCGAGGAGGAGATCGTGGCGGCCATTGCGACCGACAGCTACGAAGTGGTCGAAGCGGCTCTCTTTACGCTGTGTTCTTTACATCTGCGTTTGGATCGAGGTCCGGTGCGCGAGGCGGCACGTGCGATGAGTGAGGGGCGACGACGGTCGTGGTATCGCCATCTGGCGTCGGAGGGTTACTCGGCTCGTGCCATTGCGCAGATTCTGCCCGAGGGCGACCGCCAGCAGATGCGCGAATATGTCGAGCAGGCGGTGGCCTCGTATAAACGTTGTTTGATGACTTGAACCGAAAAAGGGAATGAAGTGGTTTTCGATATTGATACTCACGGTGTTGGTGATGATCTTAGTGTCGGTCGTGGTGGCCGCCGTGCGAGCATTGGCGGCGTTACGCAAGGGACGTATGTTGGCCTCGTGCCACGGCTATGGTAGCGAGGCAATGAGCCAGACGGGCGTCAGTGTTGTGGTGAGTGGCGTGCGCACGGTGCGCGAGATTGAGCAACGCCTTTCGTCGGAGTATTGGCGTTATGAGGTGATCGTTGTGATCGATTCGACGCTCGACTCGGCTCTCCTGCACGCGCTGTGCCAGAAATATGCGCTGATTAGGGTCAGTTTTCCGATGGTTGAGGAGTTGCCTATCGAGGGCGTTCCGTTGCTCTATCGTTCGCGCCAACGCCGTTATCGACGATTGGTGGTCGTCGATCGCCTGCACCGCTCGCGCGCCGATGATTGGAATTGTGGGGTGGTGGTGGCCTCGTTCGACCGCATTGTGCCCCTCGAAGCCGATCGATTCCTGCTGCCTGACGCCCTGCCGCGCTGGGTGATGGAGTTGCACGAATGTGGCGAAGGTCGCAACGAGGTTCTTGCGGCACAAGTCGCTCCGATGCACTTTTTCGATCGCCGTCGTGTGGCGATGTTTGCACGCTGGGCGGTGATTGGCGCAGGCGGTTTTGCGGGCGATCACCCACGTGTGGCGATGATTCGCCGTCTGCGAGGTCGGCAACTCGCCCTGCCGTTGGCCTATTCGACGGCCTATCGCCATCGTTCGGAGAACCCTCTGCGACGGCTGTTGATCGCGACTGGTGCTCTGCCTACGGTGGTGTTGTTTGTGGCGTTGGTGTGCCAGGATTGGGAGGTGGCGCGAGGGTCGTTGCTACTCATTGTTGCGACCTATGCGACTGCATTGTTGGCGTCGAGCATTGCGCTTCGCACACGCTTGGTGGTGCGCGGTGAGGCGGGTGAAGATCTCCGCAAGAGTTTGCGACGGCTGCTGAGGTGTTCTTTTCGGATTTTTTAGTGAGATTTTTTTGCTCGGAGTGCAATAAAATTGAAAAATTTTTCGTATCTTTATCACAAAGATAAAGCACAACTGCACTATGACAGAAAATATCCAACAACAGTTGTTGGCTAAGGCCTACAATGCTGCCGTTCGTGCCGGCGCAGTGATTCTCGAAATCTATAAGCGCGAGGACTATCACGTCAGCCTCAAAAACGACTCGTCACCATTGACCATTGCCGATCGTCGTGCCCACGACACGATTAAGGAGTACCTCGGCTCGACCCGTATTCCGATTTTGTCGGAGGAGGGGCGCGAAATGCTCTACGACGAACGTAAGAATTGGGAACTGTTCTGGTTGGTCGATCCGCTCGATGGCACCAAGGAGTTCATCAACGGCAATAACGAATTTACGGTCAATATCGCCCTGATGAGCGACAACGAGGCTGTTGCATCGGTGGTCTATGTCCCCTATATCAGCCGAATGTTTATGGCGGTGAAGGGCGGTGGAGCCTACGTCAAGGAGAACGTGGTGGCTTCGGCTGACTCCGAGGCTGACTTTGTTTCGATAGGCGAGGGTCTGGTGTCGCTTCCCGTAGCGACGAAGGGCAACGAGCCTATGCGTATCGCAATCAGCCGTTCGCACAATACCCCCGAAACGTTTGCCCATATCGACGCCATTCGCACGTGTGTTCCCGATGTCGAGGTTGTCGAGCAGGGCAGTTCGTATAAGTTCTGTATGCTGGCTGAGGGTGCGGTTGATTATTATGTCCGCACGTCGAACACCTATGAGTGGGATACGGCGGCTGGTGAGTTGATTTTGGCGGAGGCCGGCGGCTCGACTATCGCTATCGATAGCGGCAAGCACCTCGCCTATAACAAGGAACAGCTGAACAATCCTCACTTTGTTTGCCGCAGCAGATATTGCCGCATTTAGCGCTCGCACAACTTAAATCAGGAAGGAACGATGAGAACGATTATTAATGTCGGTTTAGGTCTTGCATTGGCCTTTTGTTTGGTATTTTTTGTATCGGGCAAGTTCGAGGAGTATGTCGATGCAAAGGTCGAGGCAGCGGTAGCCGAGCGTTTGTCGCAGGTAGGCGGCGAGGTGCCGACGACGCAACCCGAGGTTGATATTGATGAGATGGTCAATTCGGCTGTATCTAAGGCGGTTGCCAAGGTCAAGAAGGAGATGAAGGTCACGACCAAAGTGATCACCCAAGTCCCTGCCGAAACTCCGCAAACAACGACCACGAAACCTGCCGACAATCGCGTGTGGATCGACGTTCGCGGCCCGAAGGGTGCGGTGAAACTCTACGTCGGTCAGCCCAAAGCGGAGGTTTTACAGATACTCGGCACGCCTGACGGTTTTGATTTTGGAGGAACGAATGAGAGTTGCCGATATAAGGTTGGATATGATTATCTTTGGTTGCGCTTTGCGAACGGCAAATTGACCGATGTGAAGAAATATTAACTTTATCTCGCATTTTATCACTATCTTTGCGCGCAGAAAAACGCACATAAAAGATGAAAATTGCCGATATCGAGTTGGGCGACAAGCCGTTATTTCTCGCGCCTATGGAGGACGTCACCGATCCTTCGTTCCGCTATATGTGTAAGCGCTTTGGTGCCGATGTGGTCTATACCGAGTTTATTTCGTCGGACGGACTGATTCGCGATGCCGCCAAGTCGCTTGCCAAACTCAACATTGCCGAGGAGGAGCGCCCCGTTGGTATTCAGATCTATGGCCACCTGATCGAGCCTATGGTCGAGGCGGCGCGTATGGCCGAGGCGGCAAAACCCGACATCATCGACATCAATTTTGGCTGTCCCGTGAAGAAGATCGCCTCGCGTGGTGCGGGTAGCGGTATGATGCGCGATGTGCCACTGATGGTCGAGATGACGCGCCAGATTGTGCAGGCGGTGAAGACTCCCGTGACGGTCAAGACGCGCTTGGGTTGGGACGACGATAACCGCAATATCGAGGATATCGCTCAGCGTCTGCAAGATGTTGGTATCGCGGCACTTACGATTCACGGTCGCACCCGCGCACAGATGTACACGGGTCGTGCCGATTGGTCGCTTATCGGCAAGGTGAAGAACAATCCGCTGATAAAGATTCCGATTATTGGTAATGGCGATATCGACTCGGCTGAGTCGGCTGCCGAGGCGTTCGATAAGTGGGGTGTCGATGGTGTGATGATTGGTCGCGCGACGTATGGTCGCCCGTGGATTTTCCGCGAGGTGCGCCACTACCTCTCGACGGGCGAGAAGCTGCCGCAGCCGTCGGTCATCGAGCGTGTTGAGATTGCCAAGCACCACTTGCTCAAATCGGTTGAGGTGAAGGGCGAGCACGTGGGCGTTTTGGAGATGCGCCGCCACCTGTCGAACTACTTTAAAGGTCTGCCCGATTTCAAATCGACGCGCTTGAAGTTGGTGACGTTGTTCGATATTCCCGAGCTGTTGGCAACGCTCGATTCGATTGCCGATCGTTGGGGCGACTTCGATACTTCGGCAACGGTTCCTGCTCCGCTGTCGCACGATTTGTAGCAAGTAAAAACAGGACTACGCTTTCGGGCGTGGTTTTGTTTAATTCATAATTCAAGATTCGAGATTCAAAATTAAAGCCACACCCGCGCGAGAGTGTGGCTTTTTGGTTGTTTTTTGTATTTCTCCAAGTTCTGTGGCTGGGGCGGTCGCCCGAAGGGCGAGCCACAGAACTTGACACGTTTTGCAAACGTGTGATCTATTTCTTCTCTTTGAGGGGTTTGATCGACTTCTCTTTCAGTACTCCGCGCACCCAACGAGCTGAGTATTTGCGCCCATCGAGGTCTTGAATTACGCCCTTGCCGTGCGGTACGCCATTCTCAAAATTCACGGTGTACATAATGCCTTCGGGTGTTTGGAATGTGCCTTGACCATTTGGCAGGTCACGCTCCCACGAGCCGCAATACTTGCTGCCGTCGGGGTAAACCATCGTGCCGACACCATTAATCTCGCCATAATAGGTCTGACCCTGATATGCTGCGCCGTCATTCCACTTTATCGTGGTAGTGCCCGTAGCCTCGTCAACGGTAATCTCAGCAGAGGGTTTCGAATTAAGATATGCTTGATTCTGCAAATACTCTTGATTCTCTATTCTATTGACATAGTCTTTTTCGCTTTTATTACTTTTGGCAATACTTTTAGTTTGATGCCTCTCCATTCTTTGCTTTGCTGCCGCTTCACCAGCAATATAAGGTCCTGTATCGTATCTGATTCCTCTTTGCGCATTCACTATTGTGGGCAAGCAAAAAATCGCCGTCACAAGCAAAAACAATATCTTTTTCATAGTTGTATGGTTTTTATGGTTTTTGCAAATATGGCGAATCGATTTGACAAAACCAAATTTTTAGCGCAAAAAATGCTCCGAAAGGCGTTGTTTTGTCAAAATAGCATAACCGTTTGTGCAATAACACAATGACTAATTCCGAAATGAAAATTTTCGGGGGGGGTAAATTGCAATATTATATTGTAATTGAGAGAGTGAATTATCGCAGTTTGACCACCTTCGTGATACCCAACGCAGCTAACTCACGTTGCAGCTCCTCGTCGTTGTCCGAGATAATCAGCAGACGGTCGCCCTCTTCGAGCGTCGTGTGCCCCTTCGGAATGAAGTAGCGCTCGCCACGACGAGCCATAACCACCAACGTATGGTCGGGCAAGGTGATCTGTTTCAGTTGGTTGCCACGAGCGATCATCGACGCATTGATACGTATCTCGGTCATTGCCGACTTGATTTTGTCGGGCATTTCGACCTCGAAACTTGCCTCCTCTTCCTCCTCAGCCAGACCGAGCACATTGGCCATCGAGCTGACCGTCGTACCTTGAATAATCAGCGACAGAATAGTCACCAAATAGACTACGTTGAACATAAATCGTGCGCCGGGAACATCGGCCACCAGCGGATAGGTGGCGAAGATAATGGGCACCGCGCCACGCAGTCCCACCCACGACACATAGGCGCGCGCCTTGGTCGTGAACTTGCGGAATGGCGCCATACACAACAGCACCGTCGCAGGGCGTGCCACGAAGATCATAAACACACCGACCAAACCGCCGATAATCAGCACGTTCGGGTCGCGCAACTCGTCGATATTGACCAGCAGACCGAGCGCGATGAACATCACGATTTGGAACAACCAAGTGAAGCTATCGAAGAAGATTGTGAGCGTGCGTTTGTGGGTGATTTTGTTGTTGCCGACCACCAGACCCGCAACATATACCGCCAGGTAACCGTTGCCGTGCAACATCTCGGACATCGAGAATGTGATGAACACAAACGCCAGCAGCAGAATCGAATAGAATGCCTTGTTGTCGATATTGATGCGGTTGATCGACCACACCGCCACACGTCCCAGCGCGAAACCAATCACCGCACCGACCGCCATCTTGATCAGGAAATCGACCACCGCGCTCCAAACATTGATGTCGCTCACACCCGATGGCGAGAGCACTCCGACAAGCAGTACGGTGAGAATGTAAGCCATCGGGTCGTTACTACCGCTTTCAAGCTCCAACAATGGGCGCAGGTTCTCTTTGAGGCCTGTCTTTTTACTTCGCAGGATCGAGAACACCGAGGCCGAGTCGGTCGATGACATCATTGCCGCCAGCAGCAACGACTGCATAAACGAGAACTCGAAACCGAACAGCGGCATTATGAGATAGACGAACGTGCCGAGCAGTAGGGCAGTGATGGCGACACCCAATGTGGCGAGTATCACACCCGTTGTCATCACGGGGCGTATCTCTTTGACTTTTGTATCCATACCACCCGAAAACAGAATGATACTCAACGCGATCATACCGATGAATTGGGTCAGTTCGGGCGAGTTGAACGATATAAGTTGATAGCCGAAGAGCATACCAACCACGAGGAACAGCAGCAGGGCTGGCGCACCGAATCGGTAAGCCGTTTTGCCCGCCATTACAGCCGCAAATAGCAGTATGGCGCTGATGAATACAAAGTTTTCGGAGGTTATAACCATAGTGTTCTTTCTTTATCTCAAATATTCTGCCTTAACTCACAATCCCGCTCCGAAAAGCATAATTGTGAACGGCCTACTGCCTACTGCGGGCGGAACAGATAGGTGATCGTGCCACGATGACGTTCGGGGGCGTTCTGATCGAGGTTGAATCGCGATTCGCGGGCTTTGCGCAGAGCGGCGTCGTGCAGCTCGGCGATGTTGTCCGACTGCGAGCGATCGACCTCGGCGGCGATGACGTTACCGCTGCGATTGAGCGTCACGTTGACCACCACGCGACCACCACTCTGGCAGGTGTAGGCGGGCACGGGCAACTTGCGCGATTGGCGCACGGGATTCTCAAACGAATACTCGACCGTCACGTTGCCTGCCACCTTCGCATCACGACCCTCGGACGAGTCGCCTGAGGTGTTCTGCGGGCGGTTTTCGCTGATGGCGTTGGCGTCATTCACACCCTGATTGAAGGTCTCGCGGTTGGCACGCATACGCTCCTGAACCTCCTTACCGTAGTCGCTCAGATCGGATCCTGCGGCAGCGCGTTGAGCCTCAGCCTCACTCAGATTCGAGTTGGCATTTGAGATTCGGTTCGAGATCGAGCCGTAGTCGGCCAGCTGCTGCTTGCGTTCGATTTCGCGTTCGAGGCGGGCCTTCTCGGCTGCCAGCTCTTCGAGCGTCTCGATGTCGATCACCATACCCTGCATATGAGGGCGCGAATTGACAACGATCTTCGAGGTGACGAATGCGATTGCTACGAGCAGATAGATGATGAGCGTGATGCACAATCCTGCTCGGTGATCAAATGCCCATTCGCCCGCATCGGTTTTGCGGTTATCGAACGGAAGTTTGATTCTTTGGCGTCTTTTGGGCGTATCTATTGGTTGATTTGTCATTTATGGTGTTAATTTTCTACAAAAATACTATATTCCATAAAAATTTCCTATCTTTGTGGAATAAATGACGAAAAAATAGGAACAAATGATAACAAAACAGCAAACATTAAAAGCCCCGCTGTCGTTCTCAGGTCGTGGTCTGCATACAGGATTGAATGTTAATATGACCGTTTTGCCCGCTGCGGCTGATACGGGTTTGATATTCCGTCGTGTTGATCTGGAAGGCGCTCCCGAGGTGCCGGCGTTGGGCGATTTCGTAGTCGATACTTCGCGTGGTACGACTATTGAGCGCGGTGCGGCTAAGGTTTCGACTATCGAGCATATTGTTTCGGCTCTGTGGACTATGGGCGTCGATAATGCGATTATCGAGGTTGATGCTCCCGAAACGCCGATTATGGACGGCTCGGCTCGCGAGTATGCGGCCGCTATTGCTGCTGTTGGTTTGGAGGAGCAGGCTGCCGATCGCAAATACTACGAGGTGACCGATAAGATTGTCTATACGATTCCCGAGAAGGGCGTGGTTATCCTGCTCTATCCCGACGATGATTTCAATGTGTCGGTGCACGTCGATTACAACTCGAAGGTTATTGGCAATCAGTACGCTACGTTTATGCCCGAGGACGATTATCAGGATAAGATCGCTTCGTGCCGCACGTTCGTATTCCTGCACGAGTTGGAGCCGCTGCTCAAAGCCAATCTGATCAAGGGTGGCGATCTGGACAATGCGATTGTGGTTGTCGAGAACCCTGTGTCGGACGAGGAGTTGAGCCGTCTGGCTAAGGTCTTCAACAAGCAGGACATTAAGATCACGGGCGGCTACCTGAACCATCTCGAACTGCGCTACACCAACGAGCTGGCACGTCACAAATTGCTCGACCTGCTGGGCGATTTCGCTCTGCTGGGTGTTCGTATCAAGGGTCGTATTATGGCAACTCGTCCTGGCCACTATGCTAATACCGAGACGGTTAAGCAGATGCGTCGCACGATGCGTAAGGAGGGCGAGAAGCCTCGCTTCAAGTATGATCCCACGGTTGCTCCGGTATATGATATCAACGCTTTGCGTTCGATGTTGCCTCACCGTCCGCCGTTCTTGCTGGTCGATCGCGTTTTCCATATCGACGAGGAGTCGGTTGCGGGTATCAAGAACGTGACGATGAACGAGCCCTTCTTTGTGGGTCACTTCCCCGAGGAGCCTGTTATGCCGGGCGTGTTGATTGTCGAGGCTATGGCTCAGTGTGGCGGTATTCTGGCGTTGAGTGCAGTGCCCGATCCCGAGAACTATTCGACCTACTTTATGAAGATCGACGGTGTTCGTTTCAAGCGCAAGGTTGTTCCGGGTGATACGTTGCAGTTTGAGTTGCGTTTGGCCGAGCCTATTCGTCGCGGCATTGTGCTGATGGAGGCTAAGGCATTCGTTGGTGGTCAGCTGGCAACCGAGGCTATGCTGATGGCGCAAATTGCTAAAAAGAAGTAAGATAACAAAACATTACGAACAATATGGAAACATCACAGATCAGCCCTATGGCTTATGTGCACCCCGATGCAAAGATCGGTGCTAACGTAACGATTGATCCCTTCGCCTATGTTGCGGCAGATGTGGTTATCGGCGACGATTGCCATATCCGCACGGGAGCGGTGTTGCAGGACGGTGCACGTTTGGGTAAGGGCTGCGATATTCATACGGGAGCGGTCATTGCCGGTATCCCTCAGGATTTGAAATTCAAGGGCGAGTACTCGACTGCCGAGCTGGGCGACTATAACGTAGTTCGCGAGTGCGCTACGGTCAATCGCGGTACGGCAGCTAAGGGCAAGACGGTAGTTGGTAGCCACAACCTGATTATGGCATACGCTCACGTGGCACACGACTGCGAGGTTGGTAGCCACTGCGTGATCGTCAATGGCGTTTCGCTGGCAGGCGAGGTCGAGGTTGGCGATTGGGCAATCATCGGTGGCCACTCGGCTGTACATCAGTTCTGCCGTATCGGTGCTCACGCTATGGTGGGCGGCGGCTCGTTGGTTAGCAAGGATATTCCTCCCTACGTTAAGGCGGCGCATCTGCCCGTTTCGTTCGTGGGAGCTAACTTCTTGGGTCTGCGTCGTCGCGGTTTCACGTCGGCACAGATCGAGGAGATCCAGAATATCTTCCGCGTGCTGTTCCAGAGCGGTCATAGCTATGGTAAGGCGGTTGAGTTGGTTGAGGAGCAGTTCCCGCAGTCGGAGTTGCGCGATGAGATTTTGGATTTCATCCGCTCGTCGAAGCGCGGTATCTTGAAACCCTACAACCCGAAGGCAACCAGCGAAGAGTAAGGCGCAATCCTCAAAGACAAAAATGAAGTCGCACCCCGAAAATGAGGTGCGGCTTTTTGTTTTTATCCAAGTTCTGTGGCTGGGGCGGACGCCCGAAGGGCGAGCCTCAGAACTTGACACGTTTTCAAAACGTGTGATCTATTTTTCTTCGAGTGGTTTGATTGACTTCTCTTTCAGTACTCCGCGCACCCAACGTGCAGTGTATTTACGCCCGTCGAGGTCTTGAATTACGCCCTTGCCGTGTGGAACACCATTCACAAATGTAGTTGTAAATGTAATGCCTTCGGGTGTTTGGAACGTGCCATTGCCGTTTGGTAGGTCGCGCTCCCACGAGCCAACATACTTACTATTATCGGGATAGACCATCGTGCCAATACCCTTAATCTCGCCGTAGTAAGTCTGGCCTTGATATGCTGCGCCGTCATTCCACTTTATCGTAGTAGTGCCCGTAGCCTCATCAACGGTAATCTCGGCAGAGGTCTTTGCGTCGAGATATGCTTGATTCTGCTCTGTAATTCTATTTACATAGCTTTTGTAGCCTTTGTTAGAATCAAAATTAGATCTCGCAAAAGGATCACTGATTAATTTTTGCACAAAAGCCTCACGATTAACATTGTTTGAACTCGCAACTGAATAAACATCATAAGGAGGGTTAGCTACTGCAGAATTGCAGAAAAATGCTACTGCCAATACTAATAAAAATCGTTTCATAGCGAAGTAGTTTTAGGTTAATAAATGTCGTTTTCGCAAAAAACAAAAAATATTTGAATTTCCAAATTTTTTTCGCTAAAAATTAACGAATTAGTGCGATTTTCTCGAAAATAACCAAGTTCGGGGGCTGAGTTCACGCCTCGCCGAGGCGTGTCATCATTGGCGGGTCGCCGGAGGGGCGGGCCCCCCACCCGCCAATGATGAGCCCGCCATATGGGCGGGTTTTGCTGTTATTTTTTCAGCCAGAGTGCGACAAAGAAAATAATCGTGAACCGACGCCAAGCCAAAGGCCGAGTCGAGCGGGCTCGAACTTGGCTGAGGCGCGAAGGAGGAAAAGCTGCCGCAGGCAGATTAATCGTGAATCGTGAATTAAAAAAGCCGCACCCCAAACGGAGCACGGCTTTTATTAATAAGGTATCTGTTCGGATTACAAGTTGTCCTTCTCGATATCCTTGAAGTAACGATAGGTCGAAACCTTCAACTCCTGAGCAGCTGCATCGTCGATAACCAGCACGCCCTTGGGGTGTACCTGCAAACCGGTGATGGTCCACGAGTGGTTGTAAGCGCCCTCTACGCCCTGCTTAACAGCCTGAGCCTTAGCGTGACCGGTAGCCAAAATCATAACCTCGCGGCTCGACAGAATAGTGCCAACACCAACGGTCAGAGCGGTCTTGGGAACCTGATTAACGTCGCCATCGAAGAAACGAGCGTTAGCGATGATGGTATCCTCGGTCAGGGTCTTGATACGGGTACGCGAGTGGAGCGACGAGAAAGGCTCGTTGAACGCGATGTGGCCGTCGTTACCTACACCACCCATAAACAGGTCGATACCGCCTGCTGCCTCGATCTTAGCCTCATACTCAGCGCACTCACGCTCCAAATCCTCAGCGTTACCGTTCAGAATGTTTACATTCTCGGGGTTGATGTCAACGTGCTTGAAGAAGTTGTTCCACATAAACGAGTGGTAGCTCTCGGGGTGCTCCTCGGGCAGGTTGCAGTACTCGTCCATATTGAACGTGATCACGTTCTTGAACGATACCTTACCAGCCTTGTTCATTGCGATCAGCTCCTTGTAAGTACCCAGGGGAGTACCACCGGTAGGAAGACCCAGAACGAAGGGCTTGGGACCTTTGTGTGCATTGATTCGCTCAACAATGTGATTTGCTGCCCACTTAGCAACCTCGGCAGCGTTGTTTTCGATAATTAATCTCATCTCTTTTGAATGTTTTTATTTGTTAGTTAATAATTGTTCGATGTTAGAACATTCGCACGAACACCTCCATAGCCTGATATTCGGCCATTCCGAGTTTGTCATAGAGCATTGCGGTGTTCTGGGTGCGCTCCTCGGCTCTCTGCCAGAACTCGCGCGGATCCTCACCCGGGAAGGGCACAAGATCCTTCTGCGAGAGGTGGCGATAGATTGCGTGACGCTTCTTGATCACCTCGTCGGGCGAGAGGGGCACAGCCATATCGACCATATCCAGGTTCCACTCCATCCACGCACCGCGATAGAGCCACATACGGCAATCCTTCATCCACTCCTCCTCTTTCACCTGCTCGACGGCAGCCAGAATGGCCTCGATGCAGACGCGGTGAGTGCCGTGCGGATCGGCCAGGTCGCCCGCAGCAAATATCTGGTGGGGTTTAACCTCGCGCAACAGATTGGCGATAATCTCGATGTCGGCCTGTCCCATAGGGTTCTTCTTGATGCCGCCCGACTCGTAGAAGGGCAGATTCAGGAAGTGGATATTCTCCTCCTGAACTCCGAATACCGAGCAAGCACCAATAGCCTCGCCACGACGCATTGCGCCCTTCAAATTGAGCAGTGCGCGGGGCTCGGGTTGTCCCTTGCGTTTCTGACCGATAATGCGGTTCACCTCATCGACCCAATCGCCCAATCCCATCTCGCGTGCAGTCGAAATAAACTGCTTGATCACGTCGTCGTGTACGGCAACGTTACCCGATACCTGATAAGCGACGTGCACGTCGTGACCCTGATCGGTCAGACGCATAAACGTACCGCCCATCGAGATCACATCGTCGTCGGGGTGGGGCGAGAAGATAATCACACGCTTGGGGTAGGGTGTAGCGCGTTCGGGACGGGTCGAGTCGTCGGCATTTGGTTTGCCACCCGGCCAGCCCGAAATGGTATGCTGTAAATCGTTGAATACTTTGATGTTGATCGCGTCGAACGGACCTTCGGCTTCGAGCAGCTGACCGAGCGAGTTGTCGATATAGTCATTGTGGGTCAGTTTGAGAATCGGCTTTTGGGTCTTCATCGCCAGCCAGATCACCGCCTTGCGAATGAACTTGGGCGACCAGTCACACGTGCCGACCAACCACGGAGCCTTGACGCGGGTCAACTCCACGGCAGCCTCTTCGTCAACTACCACCTCGATGTTTTGATGTCCCTGCAAGTAGGTTGCGGGACACATCGGGTCGATAGCACCCTCGATCACCTGACCAACCACCGAGGCTTTATCTTCGCCCCAGGCAACCAATACGATCTCCTTTGCGGCTAAGATCGTGCCGATACCCATCGTGATGGCCTTCGTGGGCACGTTCTCGGCGCCAGCGAATGCCGAAGCCTCCTCTTTGATGCTTGCATTGCTCAGCGCGACCATACGGGTCTTGCTGTTCGAGTACGAACCCGCTTCGTTGAAGCCGATCTGACCCTTCGATCCCATACCGAGCAACATCAGGTCCATACCGCCCATCTCGGCGATTTTGGCCTCATAGTCGCGGCAGTATTGCGATACCTTCTCCACGGGCACCGACGGATCGGGGATAAATGTATTCTCGGGACGCACATTGACATACTCCAAAAACTCCTCGTGGATACGGAAGTTACGGCTCTGCTGTGCCTCCTTCGAAATGCCGTAGAATTCGTCGAGCGAGAATACCACTACATTGCGGAAACTCGCCTCGCCGGCGCGGAACATCTCCACCAACTCCGAGTAGATACCTACGGGTGAGCCACCCGGCGTAAGACCCAACACAAATTTTTCGCCCTTTGCCTCTTTTGCTTTGATCGCAGCAACGATTTTGTTTGCGACATATTTTGCACCCTCGTTCTCGCTCTCGAAAACATTGGTGTTAATACGCTCATAGCGACGGATAATATCCATTGGCTCGGCATTTGGGATCAAACCGCCCTCTTTTTTAAGCTTGTAATTACCCATAATATTTGTGTCAAGTCGTTAGGTTTGGTTTCGAATTTGAATTATTTAACGTACTGATTGTAGTAAGCTACGTAAGCTGCATTGACCAATCGGTTGCCACCCGCCGTGGGGAAGTCACCCGAGAAGTACCAGTCGCCCTTGTTGTTGGGGCACGCCTCGTGCAGACCCTCGATCGACTGATATACGATGCTTACGGGTACGGTGCAATCCTCGGGAGTCAGCATCTTGGTAATCTGCTCCGTAATCTCATCATCGGTGAAGGGTGCGTAAATATCCTTCACGCAGTTGACCATCTCATTAACGGGCAACTTAGCCTGCTCCAAACACTTGTTGTAGGTGTCGTGCAGCAACTGCTCCATACCGCGCTCACGCAACAATGCAACAGCAGCGTGGAAGGCGATGAACTCGCTCATACGCGACATATCGATACCGTAGTAGTCGGGGTAGCGCACCTGAGGCGACGACGATACGATGACGATCTTCTTCGGGTTCAGACGGCTGAGGATCTTGATGATACTCTGTTTGAGCGTCGTACCGCGCACGATCGAGTCGTCGATAACGGCGATGCTGTCAACGCCCGGAGTAACCGTGTCGTAGGTGATATCGTAAACGTGTGCAGCCAGATCGTTACGGCTTGCACCCTCGGTGATGAACGTACGCAACTTGATATCCTTGATAGCCAGCTTCTCGGTGCGAACACTGCGGTCGAGAATTGCCTCGATCTGCTCGGCCTGCGGATTTGCGCCCAGAGCTTCGATCTGCTCCACCTTCTGACGATTCATATAGTTGTTCATACCCTCGACCATACCGTAGTAAGCCACCTCGGCGGTGTTGGGGATAAACGAGAGTACCAAGTGGTCGATGTCGTAATCCACCTCTTTGAGGATCTTGTCGCAGAGCAGACGACCGAGCGTCTTGCGCTCACGATAGATATCCGCATCGCTACCGCGCGAGAAATAGATGCGCTCGAATGAGCAGGGTGCCAACTTCTCGGCAGGCTCCAACACCTGCTCAACGCTCACCTCGCCATCGCGCTTGATGAACAGACCCTCACCTGCCTTCAACTCCTTCACCTGATCGGTGGTGAGGTTCATAGCGGTCTGGATTACGGGACGCTCCGATGCAACGATCACCACCTCTTCGTCGATGTAGTAGAACGCCGAGCGGATGCCCCACTTATCGCGCAGTACGAAGCAGTCGCCCGTACCCGTTGCGCCTTCGATCACGAAACCACCGTCCCACAGCGACGATGCCTCGCGCATAATCTTCTGGATATTGAGTTCGTCCTCGATCTTGTCGATCAGCTCCGAGCCGACGTAGCCTTCGCCCATAAACTTGTGCTGCAACTCCTCGACCTGCTCATCGAGCATATAACCGAGCTGTTCGAGCATCAGGAACATATCGGCGTCCTGACGGGGGTGCTGACCCTGCTTAACCACGTGTGCCATCAGCTCCTCGGCATTGGTCAGACTGAAATTACCTGCCAGCACGATGTTGCGCGAACGCCAGTTGTTACGGCGCAGGAAGGGGTGAACGTACGACATACCGTTGCGTCCGCCGGTGCTGTAACGCAGGTGACCAACATAGCACTCGCCAACGTAGGGCATATCGTCGTCCGACAGACCCGCAACGCGACCTGCGGCGATAGCCTTGTTAGCGGCGGCGAAACATTCGCCGATAGCTCCGCTACCGAGCGCTCGTTCGCGGAATATATATTCGTTACCGGGCTGAGCATTGAGTTTGATACAAGCCAGACCCGCACCCTCCTGACCACGGTTATGTTGTTTCTCCATCAACAGATAGAGTTTGTTCATACCGTAGAGGGACGTACCATACTTTTCGGTGTAATAAGAGATAGGTTTTCTCAACCTAACGAGGGCGATGCCACATTCGTGTTTAAGTGCCTCACTCATAGAAGTAGAGTTCTAATAGAAAATATGAATTTTAAAAATATCGACTACAAAGATAACAAATGCTCCGTAGACATCAAACATTTCGCACCCCATTTTTTTCATTTTTGCACAACTTTTTTCGCTCGCATCCGCTCTCGTGCTATGTGTACGCACGTGCGACGAACCAAATTTGTCGACGAAGAGTGCAAAAAACGTCCAAAATGTCTAAATTTGCACCCGCAAACGAAACATTTCACAAAGACGATGAATCCGACCATTAAAACCATTTCGATGCCCACGGTGATGATCGCGGGCGCAATATTTTGCCGACAGATTATGGCTCTCGACACGTGGTGCGACCACCGCATTACGCCCGTTGTGATCTTCACGATGTTGTTCATCACATTTTGCCGCGTCGATATGCGCCAGATGCGCCTGCAACCGATCCATTTCTGGTTGATTGCTTTTCAGTTTGTGGTGGCATTGGCGCTCTATGCCGCGCTGGCGTGGTGGAATGTGACGGTGGCGCAGGGTGCACTGATCTGCGTGATGGCTCCCGTGGCGATGGCGGCTGTGGTTATTGGCGGAATGTTGGGCGCAAACATTGTCACGATGACCACTTACAGCCTTCTGTGTAACTTTGTGTTTGCATTTTTGGCACCTGCCGTGCTGTCGTGGGTGGGCGACGGAACCTGCTCATTCACAGAGATCCTCGGTCGTGTAGCTCCGATGTTGGTGTTGCCGTTTGTAGTGGCGCAGACGTGTCGCATAGCCGCACCTCGCGTGAGCGATTGGGTGTCGCGCCACGGCTCGTTGTCATTCTATGCGTGGCTGGTGGGTCTGGCTGTGATTATGGCTCGCACAACCTGCTTTATCCTTGATTTGACCGATGCGGATGTGATGATCGAAATTGCACTTGCAGTGATGGCTCTGCTGGTCTGCATTACGCAGTTTACGCTCGGTCGCCGTCTTGGTCGCTACTATGGCGATCCCGCGGCGGGAGGTCAGTCGCTCGGACAGAAAAATACGATTCTGGTAGTGTGGATCTCGCAGACCTTCCTCGATCCGCTTTCGTCGATTGCTCCGACGGCCTACATCGTGTGGCAGAATCTGGTCAATAGTTACCAGATGTGGCGTGCCCGCGACCAGAAGTAGAACAGCCTTTACAATACGAAAAGACGCCGTTACTTTTTCAGTAGCGGCGTCTTTTATTTATTGAGCGTTAGCTATTTGCGGAATATGAAATAGACTGCAAGAATCAGGCAGAAGAAACCCACGGCGTGATTCCAGCGCAGGGCCTCGGTGCGGAAAACGAGCAGCGTGAAAATGGTGAAAACCGTGAGCGAAACCACCTCCTGAATCACCTTCAACTCGACTAGCGAGAACGGACCGCCATTTTCGCGGAAACCGATGCGGTTTGCGGGCACTTGGAAGAAGTATTCGAACAGTGCGATACCCCAGCTAATCAGCACGATAGCGACCAATCCGAGCTTGTCGAAGCCCTTCATTTGGCTGAATTTCAAGTGGCCGTACCACGCCATTGTCATAAACACGTTGGACATCACGAGCAGTCCGATAGTCATCAATCCCTTCATTTCGATTTGGTGTTATATTGAGTCAAAAATCGCCCGCAAAATTATGCAAATTAATTCAAAATTCAAGATTCAGAATTCAAAATTATTTACTGTGCTTTCATTTAAGGATCATCATTGGCGGGTGGGGGGCTCGGCTGAAAGCCGACCCGCCAATGATGACGCGCCGCGCAGGGCGCGTGTTTATAGCAACAAAAAAGCCACGCCCAAAAGCGTGGCTCAATAATTAAAGACGTAAAACCTCGTTACTTCTTCTTGGTGTAAGCGTCAGCCTTCTCTTTGATTCGTGCGGCGCGGGTTGCGCTGTCGGGGTGGGTTGAGAACATCTGCGCCACCTTCGATGCAGTCTGCGAGTTGCTGCTGCCCGCCATCGTGATCAACTTGTTCAGTGCGTTGTACATTGCATAGGGGCTGTGTCCGTTGGCGATACACATATTGAATGCCTCCTCGTCGGCTGCAAACTCCTGTTTCTGCGAGAATTGTGCCTCGCCGTAAGCCGTAGCGATTGCGCCAAGCTGCGAGTTGGTCAGGTTTTCGAGCGTGGGGCTGATCGAGCCGATAGCGTCTTTGAGTGCTGCGGTGCGATAAGCCTGCTTCATCATATTCTTGGTGTCGGCGTGTTTGAGGTGTCCGATCTCGTGTCCGATCACGGCAAATACCTCCTCGTCGGTCATTGCGTCCATTAGTCCCGAATAGACACGGATACTGCCGTCGCCACAAGCGAAGGCATTGACCTCGTTGGTCTCATAGACTTTGAAATTGAGCGTCATACCCTCGACGCCTTTGAGGTTTTTGACGAGTTTGTTCAGTCGCTGAGTATATTTCGAGGTTGAGGGTGCGATTTTGTTCTGCTGATCCTGATAGACCATATATTCGCTACACATCTGCGCAACCTGAGCGTCGGTGATAGCCATCGAGGTTGCCATATTGACGCCTGCGCTGAGGAGTTTCGAGGTGTTGAGCGAGCTGCACGCACTCATCATCAGCGGGCAGAGCAAAATTACGAGAAGTCGTTTCATAATCGTGAGTTTTAGTTTTGTTCCAATGCACAAATATAATATTTTTTCGAGAAAAAACTCACTCTCGATTTAACTTTTCGTATCTTCGTGCGTCATATAGTCAAAAGCACTGCTGAACAAACCGATGACAACGATCCAACAAACACTCCCAGCCTGCTCCGAGCTGCGCGACGTGGCCACTCGCAACGAGGCCTTCGATCGTCTGGTCGGGGTGCTGCTCCGACCAATCTATTGGCACGTGCGACGATTGGTTGTCGAGCACGACGAGGCCGAGGAGATCACGCAGGAGACGTTCGTACGAGCCTTCGAGCAGTTCGATCGATTCCGAGGGGGTGATGGCGAGTTGCGCGCTTGGGTCTACCGCATTGCCACCAATTTGTCGATCAGTGCTTTGCGACGGCGGCGACGGTCGATCTTCACGTCGATTGATCGGGTCAGTCGCGAGCTCTCGGATCGCGTAGCCGACTGCTCGCCTCCCGATGCCGATGAACGATTGATCGAGTTCCAACGGGCGGTGTTGGAACTGCCGACCAAGCAACGAGTGGTCTTCAACCTACGCTATTACGACGAATTGAGCTATGCCCAGATAGCCACCGCAACGGGGCAGAGCGAACAAGCAGCAAAGACCTGCTACCATTACGCGGTGAAACGATTGAAAGAACAATTAAACGATAGGCAACTATGAATACATTGAACAAAATCGACCGACGACTTCCCTATCGAACTTCGGACGCGGAGTTCGAGGTGATGGCCGAGCGAATTCGCCTGCGCACGACGGCGCGAGTGGAGCAATCGGCGCGACCTGCCCACCGAAGAGGGTTGCAGTGGGCTATTGCGATGGCTGTTGTGGCTGTTGCGGTGGTTATGGGCTTATCGTTTATCGAGCTGACCCCCGAACCTCAGCCGACCCTTGCCGAACTGCTGGCAACGGCCTCGCCCGAAACCCTGCGCGAGGTGGCGGCAACAAACTACGATGATATTATTTTCAACCAACAAATCTAACTCTACAATGAAACGTATCTATCTTATACTCATAGCAATATTTTGCACGGTCAGCGTGGCCTTTGCCACCGAGCCTGCTGCCGAGGAGCCGCAGACGCCCGATGAGATCCGAGCGGCAGCGCGCGAGCAGGTGATCTCGTCGCTCAACCTCTCGAAAGATGTCCGCAAGAAGTTCGAGCCGATCTATGATGAGTATCGCGCCGCTTTGGCAAAGGCAACTCGCACGGCCAACGAGCAGCTCGATGAGGTTACTCCGCTCAACGGTATGAAGGCCAATTTGATGAATGTGGCGGCTACGGCGCAGGTCAAGTTGGACTATATCGACCGCTTTGCTGAGGTGTTGTCGAGTGCTCAGATCAACCAACTCTACAACTCGGAGGGCGCATTGGCTTGGACAATCCGTCAGAAAGCAGGCGTCGATTTCGAGGGTAATGTATCGATGAATGGCAATGTGTTCTATCTCGACAGCGCGCTCTATTGGCAGTTGTCGAACAACCTCGAAACGATTGACTATGTGAGCGATGCGATGAAAGATCAACGCACGCGTGTCTATGTGCTTGGCGATGATGGTCAGTTGCAGCTCATCGAGTCTACACCCGCGCCTAAGGTCAAGCAACAATACTATCGCCAAAATGGCAAGCGCGTGCCGTTGGTGTCGCCTATGGGGCAGACCATCGAGAGCAACTTCGGCAAGATCGCCGGCTACCACACCCTGAGTGTTGATGGCCCGATCAAGGTCTTCATCGACCCGTCGGCTACGACGCTCAGAGTTCGTTGCGACCGCGCATTTATCGATGGCGTGAAATATGAGATGAAGAGTGGCGAACTCTCGTTGTCGGTCGATCGCAAGAGATACCCCGCTTGGTCGGGCGACCCGAACTTCGAGGTCTATCTGCCCCTCTCGTCGCAACTGAGTCGTATCTATGCCAACAACTCGGCTACGGTACAGCTCAAAAGCTCGCTTCGAGTCGATGTGCTCACCGTCGAAGTCAACAACCGCAGTTCGTTCTCGGCCGGCAAGCTCTATGCGCAGAAGGTAACGGTCAATGCCAACAATTACAGCAAGTTCACCGCCAACGTCTTTACGACCAATCGTGACCTGCGAGTGCTGGACAATGGTATGGTGCTCTACGATGCCAACAATCGCGCTACGATCAATGGCTCGGTTGTCACCCGCACTTTTGTAGCCAAGGCAAACAACTATTCCGATCTGAACGTCGGTGCCGAGAGCTACAATGCGCGCTATGTGCTCACCAATCGAGCTAAACTCAATGGCGATGTTGCGGCCCGCACGTTGCGTATGGAGCTCGACAACTACTCGGACGTTCGTTCGGCGCAGATAGCCTTCGATCTGACAGCCGTTTTCGAGATCGCTAACCGCTCGCAGATCACAGCGCAGAAGATCAGCGGCGAGAAACTCACGACCAAACTCGAAAATTACTCGAAGTTGAACGTTCGTTCGGGTCGCGTAAGCGAGGGATATGTATCACTGTCGGGTCGCTCGGAGTGCAATGCGTCGGGCTTCGATATGCGCAACTTCACGGTCGGCGCTAACGACTACTCGACGGCAAATGTTTATAGTACGGGTAAGTTGCGTTTGATCACCACCGGCCCGAATGCCCGAATCAATTATAGTGGCAACTGCAAGGTCGAAACCGAATCTCCGACAATCCAACGCCGATAATCCACCACGATAATTTGATAAATTGAAAAAGCCGCACTCCGAAAAGCGCGGCTTTTTGCTGAAAAGAGAATTGCAAACTTACTTCTTCTTTGCCAAAACCTCACACTTGTCAATCTCATTGCCGTTGCGGTCGAGCAGCGTCAGCACCAGATGTTTTTTGTCGGCTGCCAGGTGGATCGCACCCACGGTCTGCGGACCTTCGTACCACGTTGCTCGAATCTTATCCTCGTTCTGCTTGGGCATATCTTTGATTGCCTGACCGCGCTCGTTGTCCGACGAAGGCAACTGAACATAGACCGTACCGCGCTTGCCGTCGGTCGCCTCGCCCGCATAGAGGGGTGCGGTGCGCACGTAGATATGGTTGTTGCCCGCCAGCGCGAGATCAACGCCCAGCTCATCGAACAGCTCGCACCAACGACCATACTGCGAACTCTTGCCATCGTGACCGAAGAACCACTGATAGTGCTCGCAGACGATCACATAACGAGCCTTGTTCTGCTCAACGACCTTACGTACCCACGCCTGGGCCTCGGCCAGACCTTCGTCCTTGCGCATCACCTCATTGTTGAGCATAATGAACAGAGCGTCACCATAATAGAAGTAGTAGCAAACGCCCATCTCGTCGCCGTAGCCATTGCGCGGATAGAAGTTTGCGTCGCGGATAAATGCGTTCGACTGACCATTGACGCGGGTCATATTGTCGTGGTTGCCATTGACACCTGCCCACATATAGTCGTGGAAGGGTTTGCGCGAGTAGAGATCCGACCAGAACGAGTAGCTGCCGCCCCACGCAGTGATGTCGCCGAGGTGCAGTACCCAATCAATCGAGGGGTCATATTTCTCGACCGTCGAGATCATCGCCATACCTGCATCAACGCGGTGGGGCAGTGGCGTGTAGGCGTGAAAATCAGAGATCAGGCACGCACTCCACTCCTTTGCGCCCGAGGTGCGGAAGTGGCGTGGCTCGCTCCACTTGTCGCCCGAACCGATTGAGTAGATGTAGTCGGTATTGGGGCGCAAACCGCTGAGTGTAGCCTCGCACTTGATGAATCGCGCATCTTCGTTATATGTCTTACCCTGAGGGGTTTTCGACGAAATGCCGTCGTAGGTGGTGCAGAGGTGGGTTGCGGCCTCGACCACGCGGGCACGTTTCCACGCGGTGTCGCTGGCGCGGGTGTAGCGCACCGAGGTTGCGTCAGAGAGGGTGTCGACGCCCCAGCTGATGTTGATGCTGTTGCGGGTGTCCTGATCGGGGCAAGCCACGACCGTAAACGGACTTGCGGGCAGCTGCGCCGCGAGAGAACTGATGGCGAAGATCGCCACGAGAGTAGAGATTATTCGTTTCATTTTAGGGTTGTTTTTTTAGTTTCTTTGAAGACAAATTTACAAATTTTTCACAAATTTTCGTTCGGGCGAGCAACGAAATTGATTAATTTTGCGTCTAATAGATAGTAACTCAAACATTCAACAACGATGAAACGGATTTTATTGGCTCTAATTTTTGCGCTTTTGACCCTTTCGGCCAGTGCGCAGAGCGATTCGGTCAAGGTCGCGCAACGTGCTTCGTATCGTGGCGATGTTGCGGCGAGCGCATTTGTATTTCCGTTCGTAGGCTTGACCTATTCGGTTGAAACGACACACGGCGTAGCATTTTGTAGCAGAAAGAATCTCTTTGTCGGAGGTGGATTTAAGTATCTGTACTACGATTCGCCCGATATTATCGACGCTAATCCCAACGCACAATTTTACACGGGTTATGTGCGCGGCAAGTATATTGTCCCGAGCAAGAAGATGAAGGTTAATTTCTTTGTGTCGGGCGATGTGGGTGTGAGTTTTTGGGAAAGCTATAATCTTGATACTCAGGTGGTAGAGCAGAGCAAAGGGCTCTATCTCAATGGCGATGTCGGTATGGCAATTAGGCTTTACAAACGACTCTCGTTAGACCTCTCGGTCGGTATGTGGGGCGTTTTGGGTGATTTCGGCTTGCCTCATCTCAAAATCGGATTCTCGTTCTAAACGGATAGAGTCGCGCACGGCAAGCGCGGCTCTTATTTGTTGCAATTCAGGCTTATCATTGGCGGGTGGGGGGCTCGGCCAACGGCCGACCAGCCAATGATAACGAAATCAAAGATTTCGCGAAACTTGATCTTGAACCTATCTTTTTGAATTTTGAATCATTTTTTTTCGTATATTTGCAAAAATATAAACCTACGTAAAATGAAAATCCTGATTCTCAATGGCCCCAATCTCAATTTGCAGGGCCGACGCGATACCGACATCTACGGCACCGAAACCTTCGAGGAGTTTATCGAGCGTCTGCGCGCGGCATTCTCGGAGTGCGAGGTTGATTATTTCCAATCGAATATCGAGGGCGAACTGATCGACCAACTGCACAAATCGATCGGCTGCTACGACGGCGTGGTGCTCAATGCGGGCGGCTATACCCATACGGCCGTTGCGTTGGCTGACGCTGTGGGTGCGGTTTCGACGCCCGTGGTTGAGGTGCATATCTCGTCGATTCTGGCCCGTGAGGAGTTCCGCCACGTGTCGCTCATCGCACCGCGTGCCATTGGCTCGATAATGGGCTTCGGACTGGATTCGTACCGACTCGGAATGTTGGCCCTCGGTGCGCGCCAAACTTCGCAAATGTAAAAACCGTAAAGCACGATGCAACTCAAAGACAAGGTGGTGAGTGGTGTGGCGTGGAGCGCAGCCGAGAAGATCGGCTCGATGCTCCTGCAAATGGTCGTCAGCTTTGTGCTGGCGGGACTGCTCGTACCCGACGATTACGGCACGATGGCCGTGCTGGTGGTCTTTGCTACGGTGTCGTTGCTGATTGTCGATAGCGGTTTCTCGCAGGCGCTGATCCGCAAACCCGAACCGACCCCGACCGACTACACCTCGGTCTTCGGATTCAATCTTGTGGTGTCGTGGGTGCTGTACGCACTGCTGGTTGCGGGGTCGTTTCCGTTGGCGGCCTACTATGATCAGCCCGAAATGACGCGCATTGCGCCGGTGCTCTTCTTGCTGCTGCCGGTCAATGCGATGTGCGTGATCCAAAATACGATCCTCACTCGCACGTTCGCTTTCCGCAAACTCTCGACCATTACCTTCCTCTCGTCGCTCGTGGCGGGTGCGGTGTCGATCACCATTGCGGTTTTGGGCGGAGGCTTGTGGGCTTTGGTGAGCCAGCGATTGCTGACCCTGGTGGTCAAGGCGGTGCTGTTGTGGTGGTGGGGCGATTGGCGACCGAAGGGTGGTTGGAGCCTGCAACCTCTGCGCGAGATGTTCCCTTATAGCTCGCGTCTGCTGGCAACCGACCTGCTCAATGGTATCTATAACAACGTGTCGTCGCTGTTCATCGGCAGTATGTACACGCTGCAACAGCTCGGCTACTTCTCGCAAGCGCAGAAATTGAAAGATCTGCCCGTAACCTCGACCGTGCAGGCGGTGCAGAATGTGACCTTCCCTGCGCTATCGACAATCCGTGATGACGAACGTAAATTTGCCGAGAGCTATCGACAGGTGTTGATGGTTATGGCATTTGTGATGATCCCGATGATGGCGGGCTTGGTGGCGGTGGCTGACGATATGTTTGCGCTGATTGGCGACAAGTGGCGCCCGACGGTGCCCTATTTCCGCGTGTTGTGCCTGACGGGTATCACCCAGCCAATCGCAATGGTGGCGTACAATATCCTGAAAGTACGTAGCAACGGCCGAATAATCTTCCGACTCGAAATTGTCAAGAAACTGATAATGACGGCTATCCTCGTCGTGACCATACCGATGAGTGTCGAGGCCGTAGTGTGGGGTCTGGTGGTGATGTCGGCAATCGAGATGGTGATCAATTTCGGTGCTACGTTGCGTTTCACGAGTGTGTCGGTGTGGCACGTCGTGCGCGATCTGCTGGCTCCGCTGGCAGTTGCGGCGGTGATGTGCGGGGTGGTCTATGCGCTGAGTGGCGCGGTGCAGATGTGGCCGATAGCGTTGCGACTGATTGCGGAGGTTGCGGCAGGTGTTGCGATCTATGCAGGTGGCGCGTGGTTACTGCGTTTGGAGGGTATGCGCGAGATGGTGCGTATCGTGCGAGGCTTGATCGGAAAAATTAATAACTAACAAATAACTACACAACAATGAAAAAGACGTTTTTAACTACACTTTTTGCGCTGGCGATATTGAGCGTTTCGGCGGCTCAACCGCGCGTGAAGAATGTGATCTATCTGATTGGCGACGGTATGGGTTTTGGCGCTGTGTCGTCGTTGCTGCTGTCGCAGAACGAGAAGACGGGTTTCGAGTATGCACCCGTGATTGGTCTGTCGGAGACCTGCTCGGCCGATAACTTTGTTACCGACTCGCCTGCGGGTGGTACGGCTCTGGCAACGGGCACACGTACCCGCAATGGCTATCTGGGTGTCGATCCCGACGGTAATCAGCTGAATAGTATTCTGCGCAAGGCTCAGACGATGGGCAAGCGCACGGGTATCGTGGTCAATACGGTGCTCACGGAGGCTACGCCCGCAGCATTCTATGGCGGTGTGAAGAGCCGCAAGGAGAGCCTGCGCCTGGCCGAGCAATTTGTCGAGAGTGGTGTCGATGTTGCGATCGGATCGGGTCTGAGCGTATTTGTAGGTCGTCCCGACTCGGTCGATCTGACGGCTGAACTGATCCACCGTGGCTATGACGTATATCTGGATTGGGGCGCAACGGCTCGCTCGACTGCCGATCGTTTCGTGTCGATTCTGCCGATGTCGGACGTTCATCGTCGCAACAAGTCGAGCAATACGACCGCAGGTGCAGCCGATGGTGCTGAGGTTTGCTTGGCGGCACAGCTGGCAGCCGATAATGGCGAGGAGCCTACCTCGGCCGATCCGACCGAGTACCTGACTCGCGCGGTCGAGAAGGCATTGGGCACGTTGGAGCGCACGGCCGATCGCAATGGTTACTTCCTGATGATCGAGAGCGCGATTATCGACGGCTATGGCCACAACAACGACTCGGAGGGTATGATCGAGGAGATGCAGGAGTTCGACCGCACGTTGCAGATGCTGGTCAAGTATGTTGAGTCGCACCCCGAGACGCTGCTGGTCGTGACGGCTGACCACGAAACGGGTGGCACGGGCGTATCGTATCGCTCGCACGAGGTAGGCGAGGAGAAGCCTATTATTCTTTCGTTCAGCACTAAGGGTCATACGGGTACGGTTGTTCCCATCTTTGCGTATGGTGCAGGTGCTGAGGAGTTTGGTGCGATTATGAAGAACACCGAACTGCCCAAGATCATCGAGCGATTGATGATGGGCAAGAAGAAGTCGAAGAAATAGAACAAACACACAATAAAACGATGAAGAAACTATTAATTGCATTGGTGGCAGTCGCAGCAGTGGCTTGCGCACCCAAGAACGAGCCTCTGTCGCTTGTTCCCTATCCCAACCACGTTGAGGCGGGTTCGGGTCGATATTCGATTGTTAATGCACCGATGGCGTGTGACGAGGCGATGGACGATCGCGCGTTTGCGTCGGTTGCAACTTTTGCCGAGCAGTTGGCCAAGACCAATGGCGGCGAGTTCGAGGCTACGAAGGTGGCTGCAATGCCCTCGGAGGGCTTCCGTTTTGTGGTCGATGCAACGGTTGAGCCTGAGGGTTACCGTCTGTCGATCGGTCGCAAGGGCGTGGAGGTTCGTGCCAGCGAGTTCGCAGGTTTCCACTACGCTATCCAGACCATCAAGCAGTTGCTGCCCGCCGAGGTTTTCGGCTCGGAGCTGGCTGCCGATAAGGATTGGTCGTTGCCTTGCCTCGAAATAGCTGATGCACCTCGTTTCGGCTATCGTGGTATGCACCTCGATGTTTCGCGCCACTTCTTCTCGGTTGAGGAGGTGAAGGCCTACATAGACATTATGGCTGTTCATAAGCTCAACCGCCTGCATTGGCACCTTACCGACGATCAGGGCTGGCGCGTTGAGATCAAGCGCTTCCCCAAGCTGACCGAGGTTGGCTCGATGCGTAAGCACACCGTAATCCGTAAAGAGTGGGGTAACTACGATGGCATTCCTCACGGTGGTTTCTATACTCAGGATCAGATTCGCGAGGTTGTTGAGTATGCTGCGGCAAATGCCATTGAGGTTATTCCCGAGATCGACCTGCCGGGTCATATGATGGCGGCATTGGCAGCCTATCCCGAATTGGGTTGCACGGGTGGTCCGTATGAGGTATGGCCTCGTTGGGGTATCTCGGACGAGGTGCTCTGCGCAGGTAACGATAAGATTTTCGACCTGTTGGAGGGTGTATTCGAGGAGATCGTTGAGCTCTTCCCCTCGGAGGTGATCCACATCGGTGGCGACGAGTGCCCGAAGGTACGTTGGAGCAAGTGCCCCACCTGCCAGGCCAAGATCAAGGAGCTGGGCTTGAAGGACGATGAGAAGCACTCGGCTGAGCACTACTTGCAGAGCTACGTGATGACCCGCGTTGAGGAGTTCCTCGCCGAGAAGGGTCGCCGCGTGATTGGTTGGGACGAGATTCTCGAAGGTCAGATTGGTCCCAATGCTGCGGTTATGTCGTGGCGTGGTAACGAGGGTGGTATCGAGGCTGCTAAGTTGGGTCACGATGTTGTGATGGTTCCCACCTCGTATTTCTACTTCGACTATTGCCAGTCGGCTGATAAGGAGGCTGAGCCGTTTGGTATTGGCGGTTTCCTGCCCGTTGATCGTGTCTATTCGTACGAACTGCCCGAGGAGTTGACCGAGGAGGACGCTAAGCATATTCTCGGTGTTCAGGCCAATATGTGGACTGAGTATATTGCCGACCGCGATCACCTCTATTATATGTTGCTGCCTCGTCTGTCGGCACTGAGCGAGGTGCAGTGGTGCGCTAAGGGCGTACGCGATTGGGATCGTTTCATCGGTAACTTCCGTATGCACGAGATCTACGAGGTTATGGGTTACAACTATGCAACCCACATCTTCGGCATCACGGCCGACACCGATACCGACATCGCAAAGCGTTCGGTGACTGCGACGCTGACCACGCTGGGCAATACTCCTATCTACTATACACTCGATGGCAGCGAGCCTACCACCGAGTCGGCAGTCTATACCGAGCCGTTGGAGATCACCGAGCAGTGCACGCTGACGGCAGCTGTGTTCCGCGAGGGTATCGACGTTGATAACTGCGTTGTGCCTATCCTCTTCAACAAGGCTACGGCGCGCCCCGCAACTTTGAATAGCAATCCTCACGCAAAGTATCTGTTCGAGGGTGCCAAGACGCTAGTTGATGGCCGTGTAGGTGGTCCCGACTTCGGTGGCGGTCCGTGGATCGGTTACCTGTTCGAGGATATGGACGTGACGATCGATATGGAGGGCTCGGAGAGCTACTCGAAGGTTACCCTGACTGCATTGGCCGAGAAGGCACCGTGGGTGTTCCTGCCGATGTCGATGACCGTGCTGACTTCGGACGATAACGAGAACTTCACCCAGGTGGGTCATATCGATATCGAGCCGCAGGCTAAGGGTGAGCCCGATGGTATCTTTAAGTTTGATGTAGCCTTCGAGCCTACTGCGGCACGTTACCTGCGTGTTCAGGCGGCTACGCTCGATCCCGTGTCGCCGTGGCACAATGGCGGTGGAGGCAAGGGTTTCTTGTTCGCTGGCGAGATCGAGGTTGAGTAACCCGATTCAATCCACAAAAAAGGTCGTGCTCCTTTCGCGGGGCACGACCTTTTTCTATATTATAATATTGCTTTCGCGCTACAACATCACCGAGGTGATCTGCGCGTGAACCTGCTGTAACTGACGCTCGAAGTCGATACGAGCCGAAACCACATCGTAGTAGTTGGCCAGCGACGAGTAGTAGTCGATAATCGAGATCTGTCCCGCCTCAATCGCACGCGAGAGATACGAACGGTAGTCGCTCATCTCGCTCTCGATCTGGCGATACTCCTCGATCGAACGCTCCAACACCTCGACACGCTCATACATCGCTGCGAGCGATGTGCGCACATCATTCACGGCACTCAGGTGCTCCGCCTCGGCGTATGCAGCCTGAGCCTTAGCCGCGCGGGTGTTGCGGTAGCCCGAGAAGATAGGCACACTCATTCCCACCACAACGCCATTGAAGTGCTGACCGGTCGAATGGGCGAGTTTGTAACCTACGGTGAACTGCGGGAGGGTCTTGGCACGCTCGACCTTGACGCTCTGTGCGGCTATTTCGACTTGCGATGCTGCGACCATCAACGCAGGGTCGGCAGCCGAATAGAGTGCCTCCATCTCAGCCAACGGCAGCAATTCGGTCAAAGGTGCATACTCCGTGTCGGTAAACGTAACCTCCGCACCGCCGTTGAGTGTGCGCAGACGATTCTCCGCAGCCTCGATCTCAATTTGGAGCATACTCACCGCATTGCGAGCAGCCGTCAGCTCCATATCGGCACGATTCTTTTCGAGAATATTGCCCTTGCCGGCGTCAAGACGCGAGCCATAGACCTCGGCTATACGCTCGGCATTCAGAGCACGCTCGTCGGCAACTGCCTTTTGGCGACGCAGAGCGATGAGGTCGATACAGAGTTGTTTGGCTTCGAGCAGGGTCTGCTGACGCACCAGCGCGTGATCAGCCGTGAAGTGCGAGCGCTGCATTTTAGCCATCTGCGAGCGACGCGCGTAGGCCGTCGGGAAGTCGAACGACTGAGTGGCAACCAACTCTCCATTTTGGCCTGCCTCGGCAGGTGTTCCCCACGCGTGAACATACTGCACCTGGGGGTTGGGCAGCTGGTTTGCGGTGCGGGCGTCGAGCGTGCGAGCCTCGGTCAGCGAGCTGTGAGCTTGCAACGAGAGGTTGTTCTGCTCGATCTGCTGCAATACACCGTCGATACCTTGCGCGCGTGTGCTGAGTGTTGCAACCAGAGCCGTCGCAACAACGATATATCTAATCTTACGCATTGTTCTTACGGATTTTATATTTGGTGTAAATGATATATACAATCGGAATGATAAAGCCATTCAAGAGGGTCGATGAGATCAGACCACCGAGAATAACCTTCGCCATCGGGCTCTGGATCTCGTTACCCGACGCATCGCCATTGAGTGCCAACGGAATCAACGCAAGTGCCGAGGTGAGCGAGGTCATCAGAATCGGGTTCAGACGGTCGATCGAGCCCTGCACCACAGAGTCATAGAGCGACAGACCCTCGCCATGCAACTGACGATAGTGCGACACAAGCAGGATACCGTTACGCACGGCAATACCCAGCAGCGAGATGAAACCGATAATTGCGGGGATACTAACGATGCCCGACGTGAACCAGATGCTTGCCACGCCACCGATCAGTGCCAGCGGCAGGTTGATCATAATCAGGCCCGACAGACCGAAGTCGCGGAACTCCTGATAGAGCAGCAGGAAGATTACGAGCAGTGCCACGAGCGAGGCGAAGGTCAGCGTGCGGGTTGCGGCCTGCTGGCTCTCGAACTGACCACCATACTCGATGTAGTAACCCTCGGGCAGAGTGATCTGCTCGTCGATAATATCCTGAATCTGCTTTACGGCACCACCCAGGTCACCACCTACGACATTTGCCGAAACCACGATCTTACGCTTTACGTTCTCGCGGTTGATAGCGTTGGGACCCGATGTCGAGCGAATCTCGGCAACCTGTGCCAAAGGCACCTTCGTGCCGTCGCTGCAATCGACCAGAATGTTGCCGATCGACTCGATCGAGTTGCGATAGCGATCATCGACCTTCACGGTCAGGTCGAACGTAGCGTTACCCTCGTAGATCTGCGAAACGGCCTCGCCCTGCAACGCAACGGCCACAAACTCCTTGAACTCCGACATCGTGATGCCGTGGCGAGCCAACATATCGCGGCGCGGCACGATCTGCAACTCCGAACGCTCGACCTGCTGCTCGACAGTGATGTCGGCAAGTGCGTCGATCGAGCCGATTGCGCCCTTGATCTGCTTGCCGAGCGAGTACATCTTGTTCAGATCCTCGCCGAAGAGTTTGATAGCGATGTTAGCCTTCGTACCCGACAGCATTGCGTCGATACGGTGCGAAATGGGCTGTCCGATCTCGATGTCAAGACCTTTCAGTACGCCCAAACGTGCACGTACATCAGCCAGGAACTCGTCGCGCGAACGGTCGGTCAAGATGTAGGGAGCCTCCAACTCCGAGGCGTGAACGCCCAGCGCGTGCTCGTCCAGCTCGGCACGACCCGTCTTGCGGGCTACGGTCTGCACCTCGGGAATCTCCAACAGAATCTGCTCGACTGTGCGCCCCATCTTGTCCGACTCTTCGAGCGAGGTGCCGGGCATTGTGCCGATATTGATCGTCATCGAACCTTCGTTAAACGAGGGCAGGAAGCTGCTACCCAAAGTGAAGAACACCACCAGCGCACCTACCATCAGTGCTATCGTACTGCCCAAAATCGAGCGTTTGTGGCAGAGAGCCCACTCCAAAGCTACGTGATACCAACGTTTCAACGTGCGGGCAACGAGTGGCTCACGCTCGGTGTGGCGCAGCGCACGCTCCGAAGTGAGCATATAGCTACACAATACGGGGGTCAAGGTCATTGCCACGATCATCGATGCAAAGAGCGATACGATGAACGAGATACCGAGCGGCTTCAACATACGACCCTCCATACCGTCGAGGAAGAACAACGGAACGAATGCCACGATTGTGATAATGGTTGCATTGACGATCGACGAACGGATCTCGGTCGAGGCGTTGTAGATCACCTCGAACCAGCCACGACGCTCCTCGGCGGGGCGTTGATGATTCTCGCGCAGACGTCGGAATACGTTTTCGACATCGATAATCGCGTCATCGACCAGCGATCCGATGGCGATAGCCATACCTCCCAAACTCATCGTGTTGATCGAGAGGTTCATCAATTTCAGTACAAGTATCGATACGATCAGCGACAACGGAATCGCAACGAGTGAGATGGTCGTTACGCGGGTGTTCATCATAAAGAAGAACAACACGATTACGACGAACAGAGCGCCCTCGATCAGCGCGCGCTGAATATTGTCGATCGACGAGGTAATGAAGCGCGACTGACGGAAGATGTCGGTCGAGATGTTGATATCCTTCGGCAGCGATTTCTGCAAGTCCGAGATCTGGTGTTCCAATGCCTCGGTCAGTTCGATCGTGCTTGTCTGGTTCTGTTTGGTTACGGTCAGCAGTACGGCGGGTTTGGTTCGCTCCGAGGCTACACCCAGTCGCGGGGTCTTGGCACCAATACGCACCTCGCCAACATCTGCCAACGTGATCGGATGACCGTCGTCGGTCAGTTTGATCACACCGCGAGCAATCTGGTCGGCCTCTTTGGTGGCCAGCATACCGCGCACGATAAACTCATTGCCATATTGGTACAGGACACCGCCTGACGAGTTGAGAGTCATATCTTTGGTAGCGGCCAGCACCTCGTGCACCGACACACCCAGCAGTCGCAACTTTTCGGGCGACAGCAACACCTGATACTCCTTGATGTCGCCACCGATTACAGCTACCTGAGCCACGCCACCCGTCGAGAGCAGTCGCGGACGAATGGTCCACTCGGCAATCGTACGCAACTCTTCGAGCGAGGTCTGCTCGGCCGTCAGACCGATGATCATCATCTCGCCCAGAATCGACGACTGAGGGCCGAGCGTGGGCTGACCAACATTTGCGGGCAGAGCGTCCGAAATGGTCGAGAGTTTCTCGGTTACGATCTGGCGGGCACGATAGATGTCCGTATCCCAGTCAAATTCGACCCAAACGACCGAGAAACCTGTCGATGAAGCCGAACGCACACGACGTACGTCCGTAGCGCCATTCACAGCCGTTTCGATCACGAACGTAACGGTACGCTCGACCTCCTCGGCCGCCATACCGTGCGCCTCGGTCATCACAACGACCGTGGGTGCTGTCAGGTCGGGGAACACATCGACCTCCATACGTGTAGCCGTATAGACGCCAATGGCCGACAACAGCAGTGCTGCGATAACCACCAACATTCGGTTACGCAGCGAGTAATCAATGATTCGATTAAGCATAGTCGTGTTGATTTATTAGTGTTGGTGCGAGTGGGGAATTGCGCCCGAGGCAGCCGCCATTTTGACATTAACTGCACCGCGCGTAACCACGCGATCGCCCGCCTCGATACCCGAAAGCAACTGCACGCGCTCGCCGTCCGAAGCACCCAACTTCACCTCACGACGCTCGTAGCAATTAGCGTCCAACTGAACATATACATAGTACAGACCCTGCGCCTCGGTTACGGCTGTCACGGGAACAACCAACGCCTCAGCAATCGGAGCACCCACCAGGTATGCCTCGACAATTGCGCCCTGAGGCAGGTCGTTGCGGTTGTCGAACTCGAAGGTTACGGGGATTAGCGTCGATCCGCTGTCGGCAATGCGACCAACCGACAACAGACGACCTCCACAATCGGCCAGACGATAGCTCTCGCCTGTTGCCGGATCGACGATGTTTGCGGTCGAAATGGTGCGCAACTCGCGGTAGTAGCGCTGGGGCAGGTCGGCACGCAGCTGCAAGCGGCGGTTCTGCGAAACGGTAGCCAGCGGCTGACCCATCTCAACGAAATCGCCCTCACCAACTGCCAGCGAGGTGATGTAACCTGCGATCGGAGCGCCCACGTTGCTGCCCTTCTCCGATGAGCGAGCTGCAACGGCGTCGTACTCCGCCTTAGCTTTGAGGTATGCACTCTCGGCAGCCTCGAAGTCGCTACGCGAAACGATTTGATCCTCGACCAACTGCTTCAAACGGTTGTACTCGGCCTCGGCGCGACGATACTCAGCAGCGATCTTATCGACCTGCGAGCCCGACGCCAGATCGCGCGACGAAATGGCAAACAACGACTGTCCGCGCGAAACCTGCGCACCGGTCGAAAGACGCTTGCCTCCGAACGACACCACACCCGAAATGGGGGCTACGATCGTCGCCTCGTCGCCCTGAGCCGCCAAGATGCGAGCCGTGCAGGGGATCACATTGTGGAATGTCGAAGGCTGAATCTCCTCCACCTTGAAGTCGGTACGAGCCGCCTGATCGGCAGGGAACGTAATCTCGTTTTCGTTATGTTTATGCTCCGATTCGGCATGTGCGTGGTCGTGACCATCGTGCGAATGGTCGTGCGCAGCGTGGTTGTGTGTCGAATGATCGTGCTCAGCGTGGTTGTGCGTCGAGTGGTCGTGACCCTCGTGTGAATGATCGTGATCTTCGTGTGAATGGGTGTGCGCCGAGTGGTCGTGACCCTCGTGCGAGTGATCGTGTGCTTCGTGGGTATGTGCAGCGTGGTCGTGTGCGTGCTCATCGTGCGAGGCGTTACGGTTGCCGCAACTGCTCAGCGAGAGCGTGACGGCCAAAGCCAAAGCGGCTGTAAATATTTGTTTCATAGTAATTTATATGTGTGATATTTGCCGCACGAACGCAGTGTTCGTGACGGGTCTAAATCTGGTTAATTCACTTGATGAATGTGTGTTGCAGGGGCGAAAGAGCTTTTCGCTCCGCATTTGCGTTAGGCACGCGAGGTTGTGGCGCGTGTCGGCAGGGCACGCGCGATGTAACGCACAATACGTTGGGCAGGGTCGGGCAACAATAACTGTTGATAATCCAGATGCTCAACTTTGCACTCGATCAATGCGAGCACTTCGAATGGCTCAGCCACAAGTGTTTGCAACTGCACGGGGGGCAGTAACGATTGTTTCGACAGCTGCGAGATGACCTCCGCCACGTCGATTTTCAGATGACACGACGAGTGCTCACCCGTAGCGTCTTGCTCCGATGAACAGTGGTCGTGGTCGCAACAATCCGAATGGTTGTCCGAGTGAGTGAAGCAGTGCGTAGGATTGAAACATACGGCCTGGCTACCATTGTGATGATGGTGGGGTAGCGCGCCGAGCATTACGGCCACTGCGCAGAACGCAAAGACCGCCCGAAAAATCCAGTTATGCACATTAGTTGCCATATCGACTGCAAAGATACTAATTTTTCGAATATTTATCCTCAAATTCTCGTTGCTTTCGGTATTTCGATCCCAAAACGCTAAATTTATTGATAAATTTACGTACCTTTGCATTAAGAGAAATAAAAACTTAAACTTGTAAATATATGAATATCAATTGTTTGCGCCTGATAGGGGGGGGGTATTTGCGCCTATCAATATAGTTTAATAATAAATAAAATAAACAACAGCGACAATGCGATTACACTCAATTCGCATTGTCGCTGTTGTTTTGTTATTTTATCTAACCGCTCAAAGGCTTAATTATGAAGATTAATAAGTTTGTTGAGCGAATTTTTAAGCTCCTATATGCGCCAATTTCAGCACATTCTACATTATATTTGTATATATTTGCCCTCAACTTGATTTCAAACTATTCGGCGATTATTTGGCACTCTAAGATCGGGGCAATTATTGCAACTTTTCTATTGTCGGCATTTATAGCATACGCTGAAATTGCAGTATTTTGCATTTTTCCCAAATCTCTCAAACCAATATATTTATGGTTACTCGTTATAGTCCAAAATATTCTACTAATAACTGACTGGTTTCTGGTTTTTAATTTTCAGACATTAATATGCCCTGAAACTATTGATATTCTTAGAGAAACAAATCTAAATGAGGCCAAAGGCTTTTTAGGTACTTATTTAACTTTTTTTAACGTTATATCAATCGTAATTGCTATAATCGCAATTAATGTAGCTATTTTATTTGTAGCCAAAGTTGTATCCAATATCAAGTACTTTGAAAAGTACATCTACTCAATTTTACTAGCAAGTTTGATTTATGTGATTGTTTTTATCATAAGTTTTACTTTTTATGGTAATCGAATAATTCAACATTATTCAAGCGTTACCAGAACAATTCATTCTATGGTTGTTAGTATAAATCTCAACAAAGCATATTTACAGGTTTCTGATATTTGTAGAAATGTAGTGGCTATAAAATCGTCTAACAATGATCCTGCAATCATTGTAATTTTAGGAGAATCTTATAGCTATTTTCATTCATCACTTTATGGCTATGATAAAGTAACAAATCCCTTATTGCAAAACGAATTATTACAGGGTGATCTGATTATATTCAATGATGTTATTGCTCCAAGCGATCATACTTCTGCTGTAATGAGATCTATATTTTCCGTAGGAAATGGAATTAGCAATACTCCACTTTTCCCTGCTTGCTTTAAAAATGCTGGTTATCGTACAATAATGTATAATAATCAATATTTCATTGGTGAAGGTGAAAGATTTTTTCTTTCAGACCTTGATGTTTCCAATGCTATGTTTTCTGATCGTAACGCAAATGGTTATACATTTGATGGAAATCTTGTTGCGGCGATGAATCCAGTAGATAGCAATTCTCTATGCATTATCCACTTAATGGGACAACATTATGGATATGAGGATCGTTATCCAAAAGAGTTCTTACATTTTACGGCAGATGATTATGATAAAAGTAAATATACTGACCGACAACGTGAATTTATAGCGCATTATGATAATGCTACATTATACAACGATTATGTTATTGATCAAATAATCAAGAAGCACGAAGATAAAAATTGTATTTTAATCTACTTCTCGGATCACGGCGAGGAGGTTTTTGAGTGTCGTGATTATATGGGGCACGGCAATGCAGCTCGCTCTCCAAACATAGATTTACAGATTAAAGTTCCGTTTATGGTATGGGTATCGGATAAATATCAACAAAATTATCCTGATAAAATAGCAAGAATCAAACGGGCAACTAATTACCCTATTACAACCAACGATATTGGACACTTTTTGTTGGACTTAGCTGACATTAAAACAGAGTGGCTTGATTATAGCCGTAGTTTTATCAGTGATCAATACGATACAAATCGTCATCGAATAGTTCTAAATTCTATCGATTATGATGCTATTAAATAATTGCCGTTTTGGAACTCTTTTATCCAAATAGAGTGTCCTATTTTTATGTGTAAATAAATTTGCGTATCTTTGCGGTCAGAAAATCATTTACACAGTTTAACTAAATAAACACATACTCAGCGATTATGGCTTCGTCGAACTTTGTGGATTACGTCAAGATATTTGCCCGTTCGGGTCACGGTGGTGCGGGATCGGCTCACTTCCGTCGTGAAAAATTCGTTGCCTTTGGTGGCCCCGATGGTGGCGATGGCGGCAAGGGTGGTAGCATCATTTTGCAGGGCGATAGCCAGTATTGGACACTCATTCACCTTAAATATCAGCGACATATCTTTGCCGAAGATGGTCAGTGCGGTTCGGGTGCTCGCTCATCGGGCAAGGACGCGCAGGACATCATCGTGCGTGTTCCGCTGGGTACGGTGGCGCGTGATGCCGAGACGGGCGAGATTGTTGGCGAGGTGACCGACGATGGCGAGCAGTTGGTTCTGCTCAAAGGTGGTCGCGGAGGTCTGGGCAACTGGCACTTTAAGACCGCAACCAATCAGGCTCCGCGCTATGCTCAGCCGGGCGAGGAGGGTGCCGAGGGCGCATTCATTTTGGAGTTGAAGGTGCTGGCAGATGTTGGTTTGGTTGGCTTCCCCAATGCCGGTAAATCGACCTTGCTGTCGGTGGTTTCGGCCGCAAAGCCCAAGATTGCAAACTATGCCTTCACCACGCTCGAACCCAACTTGGGTATCGTTGCTTGCCGCGACAACCACTCGTTCGTGATGGCCGATATTCCGGGTATTATCGAGGGTGCGCACGAGGGTCGAGGTCTGGGTACTCGTTTCCTGCGCCATATCGAGCGTAACTCGGTGTTGCTGTTTATGATTCCGGCCGATAGCGACGATATTCAGAAGGACTATGAGGTGCTGCTCGGCGAGCTGACCCAATACAACCCCGAACTGCTCGACAAAGAGCGTCTGTTGGCGATTACCAAGTGCGATATGCTCGACGAGGAGTTGATGGCGGAGATGCGTTCGCACCTGCCCGAGGGTCTGCCCACGGTGATGATTTCGTCGGTTACGGGCTTGAATATTCAGCAACTCAAAGATATGCTTTGGGAGGCACTGCACAAGTAAAGCTCTCGACGAAGAGTAGATATATTTAGTGGTCACTCGCGCTTGCGGGTGACCATTTTTTTGTGCAGTCAGAATCGCTGGTTGCCCATTTTGATACGCGCATAGTTGACAATGCGCAGTTGGTAGCGATGGTTGAAATAGCCGAGCAGACCGTCGATCGAGCCGCTTCCCGACGGAATGGGCGCACGTACGAAGTCGGCATATGGCGAGGTGTGAATGTCGAGCGTATCACCTTGTGGACTAACGATATGGCGCGTGGTGGCAACTCGCACCTCATTGCCCGTCAGCGAGTCGATTGCCATATCGCACCACTCCAACGCCAGCTCCTCCTCGATGAATTGTGCAGGCTCGATACGCACCAGGGTCGATACATATTCGGGTGCACATTCGGAGATAGTCAGCCGATGCGGTGTGATCCTGATCTGGTCGGTCGAATCGGTCGAGATGTAGAGCCCGATGTCGTCTGCCGCTATCAGATCTACCTCATATTCGCCCGTCGGTGCAGCGCCCAACTCGATTGTGCCGCCCGACGAGCCGAGCCACAGACCATTGCAACGAACTGTCACCTGCGCACCCTCCCAGAAACGATAGAAGAGATTGTTGGCGTCGAGGCGCACGATGATTCCGCCCGTCGAATCGGCTACACAAAGCTCGTTGTGCAGGTTGCCATTGAAGTCATTGGCCACGATCTGTCCCTTGATATGTACCGCGCGGTCGATCCTCACCGGTGCGGTGCGATAGAGCGATTTGAGGTATGCCACCGACACCCGCTCGAAGGTTTTCGTTGGCTCCTCTTCGAGTGGATTTGGCTCACGGCACGCCACAAGGCTGAGTGCCACGATCAGACTAACGAGTAACGCTTTTCTCATCGCACATCTTGATTATGAATGTTTCGCGGCCACCCACCGCGCCAAAATAGAGCACGCCCGTTATCGCCACCTCGTCGCGCGGTAGCACCTGCGCCGCAAAACCAGCGTAGGGCGATGTCTGAACGTAGATCGAGTCGCCAAGTGCATCGCGGAATTTGCGATAGGAGGTGTAGCGACCTTCGGCCCACGTCGTCGCCTCATCGTCGGCACGCAGCCCGCCGATAGTGATCAATCGACCGCAAAGCCGTTTGGTCAATTCGCCCGCCGCGACTCGCTCGGGCACGGGCGCAACGACTGAGTTTGAGCGACGAACATACCTGTCGACAACAGCTTGGTGAGACATATAGGCGGTGGTGCGGTAGTCCCACGTTTCGGGTTGCAGACCCACGCGCAACACTCCGTTATATTGGTCGATTGCCAAACCCTGCAAGCGGACAGATAGCTGACTGCCAACGGGATAGGTGCGGTAGAGATAGTCCATTCCGATCATCAGTTCGAGAGTCCCTGTCGCATCTTCGATCACCAGCGTACGATAGAAGTTGCCGCCCTCATCGCTTGTCGTCACACGCCCTGCAACGACCATATTTTCGCGAATTGTGGTTGCTGCGCCGAACGAATGGCGCACGTCCGACAGCTCGGCGTTGGGCGTCCACTCGACCTCATCGCGTATTTCGATCGGATCGAAACGATCGTAATCGCAACCCGCGAAAAGCATTGTCGCCAACAGCAATATGTAACTCAACGCTCTCATCTATCGAAATTTATAGGTCAGTGATACATTGAACGACAACGGATAGGCATAGGTGTATCGTTCGGGCATTGGGCGGTAGTGGATATTGACTCCCGATCCCGATCGCAATACACGCGAAGGCTCGTATGCCGAATAGACGATATTCTTATCATAGAGCAGATTACGCACCGAAGCGACAGCGGTCAAGCGCGACGGTACGCCCCGAATTGTCCACGATCGCATTGCCGATAGCCCGACTACCAGCCCATCGTCAAGACGTTGCTGACCAATCATCGCCTCGAACTCTTCGGGCGAAGCCGCCAGGTCGGTCACGCGAGTCATTCTGCGCAGGGGTGTTGGCATTGCATATCGCCCCGCGGCGTAGGCCGCTTCGAGCTCCACACGCCAGCCGTAAGGTGTCGAGTAGCGCAACTTGGCCACCGCTGCCAATGTCGGTGTCTCGGCCGTATGCAGACCACTCATATAGCTCTTGGCGTGCTCGACGATCACGCTGTTGTCGCTGTCGGCATAGAGCGATATGTCGGGATTTGACGCATAGCGATAGCTACCCACCGTCAGTGCCGCCTCGGCCGTAAATCGTGGCGAGATTACCACCGATGCACTCAACTCTGCCCCATAGCGGTTGCGATCGATGTTGCTCACCACGGCGTCGGCATAGGTGTAGGTCACATCGTCGAAAAGACGCATCGTGGCGTCGCTGCCACGCTCGATTCGGGCAAAACCTTTGATCGTCAGTTCCAGTGAAGTGGCTCGAAAAGAGTATGCCACCTCGCCATCGTAGATCGAGCGCGAAGGATCGACCGTGGCCAAAGCATTGTTGTAAGCGGGTTGTAGAAGTAGTTGATCTATTGCCTGTTGCGAACGATCGACGGCCACCGCCGCAGATAACCTATGACGAGCCGACAATGAGTATCGAAAAGCCAATTTAGCTGTCACCTCGACACCCGCCACGCGCTCCGAACGACCGAGAGAGCCTGCGCCTGCAAAGAGTTGTTTTTCGTAGAGTCCCGTGCGCCCAGCCACAGCCGCGGCAATCCTCGCCCCGGCGTCGATCGAGAAACGATTGTCGTGATAACGCAGACCCAGCTGCGCTCCATAGCGACCCTCGGTCAGGCGGTAATCGTAGCCGAATTTTTCACCCGATGCAACGCGACGATTAGGGTTGCGCAGGTCGTTTTGCAACGATGTCCCGAAACGCTCGTCATCAACCAGATATTGGTCAATATCAACGATATACGCTCCGCCCAGCAGATCGCGCAGACGTTTGTAGTATTCGGTCGAGGAGTGTTCGGCCGTAGCCGCCACACGCACCGTCGTATTGCGTGCTACGGCGAATTTGCCACCAACCGTGGCGCGCAATTCAGTCGGAGATTCGGTCCGATCCTCGACAATATAGACCGACCGCCCATCGGTCATCGAGTTGCGTGCATAGAGTTCCGCCCAATCGATCTGCGTATAGCGGGGATCGCGCTCGCGCCATACACGTTCGACCTCTGTGCGTACCTGCTCCGAGTCGTAATGTGAGGGCAGTTGGCGATAGTTGTCGGGTGTCGGAATCCGCGCGTCGTACCAATTCAATCCACTAATCGATTGCCGTCCCGTACGCCCATAAAGTGTTGCAAACCACTGCCTATGACGTAACGAAACAGCCACCGACGGCACCACCTCTCGTCGCACGCGACTATTGCGTTCGCGGCCGTTGTGCATACCCCACGAAGGGTTGTAGAGATTGTCGCCCGTCAGTTCGAACGCCTCGGCCGAGGTTGCCGATCGCACGCCACGTTGCGAAGGTGCTACCATCGCCGCAATCGACAGATCGCCCTCGCTCCACTTGCGTGTGAGGAGCGCCGCCGCCTCGATCCGCTGAGTGAATACCCCGCCTACGTGCATATCGCGTCCGCCTTCGCCCGAGAGCGACAGTGCATAGCTCCACCGATCGTTGCGACCCAACGTTCGGGCGTCATACAATCTGATTGTCAGTAGTTTATAGCGATCGGTTGCCGAAACGGTTGCCGCTGATCGACGTTGTCCGAAGGCCGAAGATAGCCGCATTGAGCGCCCTCCGCTAAATCCGTCGAGCATCTCGCCAGCCATACCGTCGGTTGCCACCTCGGTACGCAAAAGCCGTTTCAAGATATAGGATTCGCCTCGTGAGATTCGCACACCGTCGAGTTCGAGTGCCTCCTCAGACACGCCGCGCCTCGCAAAACGTACCGACGAGAGTGCATATCGCGTGAGCTGATCGAACAGCGCGCCGTCACCCGCCACGGGGATATAGAAGAGTGTCGAATCAGGGTCGATTTCGGGCAGGTGTTCTTGTTCGTAGCCGAAAGGGTAGTAATGACCGTCAATCTCCTGCGCCCACCCTTGATTGGCAACCAAGAGTAGCGCACCTATCGCCAGCAATATGCCCAGACGTTTCTTCATTCTCCCCTCCTTTACTACACAAATTTACTGATTTTTTGATTAATGAGGAACTATCTGTCCAAAATAATATATGTTTTCACTCTCGTGTCAATCGACCTCCACGAAAAGCGAACTCCCCACCTCATTCGAGGCGGGGAGTCACGTTATTTAGAATCGACCTTTTCGACTTAGAATTCCAGCGGAGTGTACTCCAAACCCCAAGCCTCGGCAACGCTCTTGTAAACAACCTTGCCACCGATGATGTTCAGACCCTTCTTCAACTCCTTGTTGTCGCGGCAAGCCTTCTCCCAGCCCTTGTCTGCCAGCTGCAAAGCGTAGGGCAGAGTAGCGTTGGTCAGTGCCAGCGTCGAGGTGTAGGGCACAGCACCGGGGATGTTAGCTACGCAGTAGTGCAGAATGCCGTCAACGTAGTAAACGGGATCCTCGTGAGTTGTGGGGTGCGAGGTCTCGAAGCAACCGCCCTGGTCGATAGCAACGTCCACCATTACGGTACCCGGCTGCATATCCTTCAACATATCGCGGGTTACGAGCTTGGGAGCCTTAGCACCGGGGATCAGAACCGAGCCGATAACCAGATCAGCACGCTTCAACTCCTCGCGGATATTGTACTCCGACGACATCAGCGTCTTCACGTTCTTGGGCATTACGTCAGCCAGATAGGTCAGACGGCGCAGCGAGATATCGCAGATGGTAACGTCAGCACCTGTACCGGCAGCGGTACGAGCAGCAGCGGTACCAACGACACCTGCACCGATAACGAATACGCGAGCAGGCTTCACACCCGGCACGCCACCGAGCAGGATACCCTTACCGCCACGCGGTTTTTCGAGGAAGTAACGACCCTCCTGAGTCGACATACGACCAGCCACCTCCGACATCGGGATCAGCAGGGGCAGCGAGCGGTCGTCGCGCTCAACGGTTTCGTAAGCGATACAGATAGCGCCGCTCTCGACCATAGCTTTGGTCAGGGGTTCGCTACTTGCGAAGTGGAAATATGTAAACACGATCTGATCCTTCTTGATCAGGCCATATTCGGGAGCGATAGGCTCTTTCACCTTGATGATCATTTCGGCGATAGCGTATACCTCCTCGATAGTTGGGAGGATCTTAGCGCCCACCTTTTCGTATTCGTTGTCGGGGAAACCGCTGTTTACACCTGCGGTAGCCTGAACATAGACAGTGTGGCCGTGCTTAACAAATTCCTGCGCACCGGCGGGAGTCAAACCAACGCGATTTTCGTTGTTTTTGATCTCTTTGGGAACACCAATAATCATAGTTTTAGAAGTTTTTGTAGGTTTTATTTTTGTTAGTTTTTTTGGTTGTTCGCGCGTATTTAGCCTATCGCGTGGACTCGCCGAAAAAGTTATTTTCAGTTTGCCGACCTCAAATTTCGAAAAAAAACATTAGAAATGCAATAGTTACGCCCGATTTTTTTCGTTTGGAGTGCTATTTTTCTTGGCGAGAAAGGGGTATTGATTCACAATACGGAGTTCACGATTCAAAATTTGATTTTTTGTTGGGGCATAAATGAGTGGAAAACCACGCCTTTGGCGTGTCGTCATTGTCGGGTCGGCCTTTGGCCGAGCCCCCCCCACCCGACAATGATGAGAATTTAGCGCCGCCCCAGCCCGCGAAGGTGCGCCCGCCCGCAAAGTAACTAATTTTGATTCTTGCACTTTAAAATAAAAACCGCGCCCCCGAACAAGGAGCGCGGTCTGCTGTATATGTTTGTTATGTGTGGTTACTCAATCTGCGAGTCCTTCAAGCCGAGGAAGTAGAGCACGCCGTCAATGCCGATTGACGAGATCGACTGTCGAGCCGTAGCCTTAACCTTCGGCTTGGCGTGGAAGGCGATACCCAAGCCCGCCGTGCCCAGCATCGGCAGGTCGTTCGCACCGTCACCAACAGCCACCGCCTGAGCGATGTTGATACCCTCGAATTGGCACAGCAGACGCAGCAACTCGGCCTTGCGCTTGCCGTCGACCACGTCGCCCACATAGCGACCTGTCAGCTTGCCATTCTCGATCTCCAACTCGTTGGCGTACATATAATCGAATCCGAAACGCTGTTTAAGCGAGTTGCCGAAGTAGGTGAAACCACCCGACAGAATCGCCGTCTTGTAACCCACGCGCTTCAAAATGGTCATCATTCGCTCCAAACCCTCGGTGATGGGCAGTTTGGCGGCTATGTCCTCCATCACGCTCTCGTCCAAGCCTTTGAGCAGAGCCACGCGCTGCGTGAAGCTCTCGCGGAAGTCGATCTCGCCACGCATAGCGCTCTCGGTGATGGCACGCACCTGCTCACCCACGCCTGCACGATCGGCCAGCTCGTCGATTACTTCGGTCTGGATCAGCGTCGAGTCCATATCGAAGCAGATCAGACGGCGCGAACGGCGGTAGATGTCGTCCTGCTGGAACGAGACATCGACACCAAACTCGTTCGACATCTGCATCAGTTGCGACTGCATTGCGTCGCGATCCTCGACCGTACCGCGCACCGAGAGCTCGATACACGATTTGGGGGTACGGCTGTCGGGTTCGAGGGGCACACGACCCGTCAAGCGGCGAATAGCGTCGATATTGAGTTTCTGCTGAGTAACGATTTTGGTTGCCTCGGCAATCTGTCGTGCCGTAACCTCGCGACCGAGCAGAGTGATGATGTTGCGGTTTTTGCCCTGACGAGCCACCCATTGGGCGTAGTGCTCCTCGTCGACGGGGCTGAAACGGATATTGATATCCAGCTCGTAGGCTTTGAGCAGCAGATCCTTCATAATGTCGCCCGAGTGGTCTGCGGTTGTTTTGAACAGAATACCGAGCGAGAGTGTCTGGTGGATATTTGCCTGACCGATGTCGAGGATAAATGCGTCGTGACGCGCCAGGATATCGGTAAGCGACGAAGTAACACCCGGTTTATCGATTCCCGAGATGTTGATTTGGATAATTTCTGTCTGTTGCTCCATAATGATTGGTGAATTTGTCTTATCGAATTTCAAAGTTACGGATAATTCACTACTTTTGCAACCTCCGAAAAAGAAATTTAACAAAAACTATTAGCAATTATGCATTTTTTAACAACTACTGATTCATTGAAGGTGATTATGGCCGATACCACAATGACGGCTCAGGAGAAGACGGCGGTCTTTGCCGAGCAGGTCAAGAATATGACGTTCAGCGATGTTTTGGCGCTGTTGGCCGAGTGGGGTATCGAGCTTGCGGCGAAGGTTGCCATTGCTCTGGCGATCTATTTCGTCGGTCGCTGGTTGATCAACCGTTTGGTCAAGATTGTCAATAAGATTTGCACCAAGCGCGGTGTTGAGATCTCGTTGCAGCAGTTCTTCAAGAATATGATCAAGGTGGTGCTCTACATCTGCTTGGCACTGACCGTGATCGGCATTCTCGGTATCGACACCACTTCGCTGATTGCGATGTTTGCGTCGGCATCGTTGGCTATCGGTATGGCGCTGAGCGGCACGATGCAGAATTTCGCGGGTGGTGTGATGATTCTGCTGCTGCGTCCCTATCGCATTGGCGACTACATCGAGGCTCAGGGTCAGGCAGGTACGATCAAGGAGATTTCGCTCTTCAATACGGTCATTTCGACGGTCGATAACAAGATTATCTACGTGCCCAACAGCTCGATTTCGACGGGTATCATCAACAACTACTCGCAGGCTGCAACGCGCCGTGTCGACTGGAACATCACCATTTCGTATGGCGACGATGTTGAGGTTGCGCGCCGTGTGCTGATGGAGTTGATGAGCGCAGATAAGCGCATTAAGCAGGACCCCGCACCGGTAGTCTATCTTGCGTCGCTGGGCGATAGTTCGGTCAATATTTCGGCACGCGCGTGGGTCGATAACACCGACTATTGGGGTGTCTTCTTCGATCTGAACGAGCGTATCTATAACGAGTTGCCCAAGCACGGTCTTCACTTCCCGTTCCCGCAGTTGTCGGTGCACGTCGAGAAGTAAGCGAGAGCCTTGCACTACAAAACAATCGAGCCGATCTCCATTTGCGGAGGTCGGCTCGGTTTGGTTCAATAAACAAATTTTACACCGAAATAAAATTTTTGCTATATTTGCGCCGTTTGTTTGCGCGATCGTCGCAACCAAACAAACCTAAAATTGACATTGCTATGGAAAATCAACGTGCCACTTTTGGCAGTAAATTAGGCGTAATACTCGTTTCGGTCGGCAGTGCTGTCGGCTTGGGCAACATCTGGCGTTTCCCCTACATTGCGGGCGAGGGCGGTGGCGGAGCATTCCTCATTATCTATCTGCTCTGCCTGCTCATTATGGGTATTCCCGTGCTGACGGCCGAGTTCTTCGTGGGTAAGTACACCCACCTCAATGCCGTAGGTGCCTACCGCAAGCTCGCACCCCGAACACCTTGGGTCGCAATCGGTTACAACGGTGTGCTGGCGGCATTTCTGATCTATGGATTCTACTCGGTTGTGGCGGGCTGGACGCTCCACTATGTATGGCAATCGGCTTCGGGCGCACTTGCACAGCTATCGACCCCGGCGGAGTATGAGGCCCATTTCAATGCCTTTGTAACCAATCCGTGGTTGCCGACGCTCACCACCGTAGCGTTTATGTTGATTACCCACGCGATCATTATGCTCGGTGTGCAGAAGGGTATCGAACGCTCGTCGAAGTTGATGATGCCGTTGTTGTTTATCATTCTGCTGGTGCTGTGTGGTCGCTCGATCACGATGGAGGACGGTATGGAGGGCCTGAAATTCCTCTTCACGCCCGACTTCTCGAAGGTTACCTCGCAGACATTCCTCAATGCGGTGGGGCAGTCGTTCTTCTCGATCTCGGCGGGCCTGGGTTGTATGATTGTCTATGCGTCCTATTTCAGCGACTCGACCAAGATCGGCTCGACGGCCGTGAGCGTTGCGCTGATCGACACCCTCGTGGCGGTGCTGGCGGCAGTGATGATCTTCCCCGCAGTGTTCAGCGTCGGAATTCAGCCCTCGGCAGGTCCTTCGTTGGTGTTCATTACGCTGCCTAGTATCTTCAACGGATTGTCGTTTAGCTGGCTGTGGTCAACGATTTTCTTCCTGCTGTTGGCGTTAGCGGCGCTGACATCGACAATCTCGATCCACGAGGTGGTGACAGCCTACGTCAGCGAGCAGTGGAACGTGCGTCGCAACAACGCTGCGTGGCTCGCAACGGCGGCAATGTTGGTGCTGGGCATCATCTGCTCGCTCTCGTTCAGCGTGCTGAACCATTGGAAGGTGGGCGGAATGTCGGTCTTCGATCTGTTTGACTACGTTACGGCAAACATTATGTTGCCCGTGGGCGGTATCTTCACCTGCCTGTTTGTGGGTTGGAAGATCGACCAGACTCTGCTCAAAAACGAGATTACAAACTACGGCACGGCGCGCTTTATCGGCATCAAGACCTACGTCTTTATCCTGCGCTGGATCGCCCCGATGTGTATCCTGCTTGTGCTGCTCAATCAGCTCGGCATAGTGAAGTTCTAAGGCGTACGCATCGCACATATACAATAAAGGCCACTCCGCGACGAGTGGCCTTTTGTTTTGTGTTGTTTGGCTAGCTATCTCTTGCGATTTTTCAACTCGATCATCACATTGCGTGAGTAGGTGAATATACCCGTCAGATGTCCCAAAATCAGCGGCAACATATTGCCTCGCAACAGGGCGTAGGTGATGATTATTGCCGAGCCACTCAGACTGATCAGCCAGAAACCCAACGGCAGTACCGACTCACCCTTGCGGCGCGAGTAGAGCCATTGATAGACGAATCGCAACGTGAAGACGATCTGTCCCGTTGTGCCCATCACGATCAACCACATCGGCAGGTCGCTGTTGCCGAACAGATGTGCGCTGGCGGCGTCCCAATTCGAGAGCAACCACACCACGCCCGCTACGGGCACCGAAATGATCAACCATTGCAGTGGCAGCCAGAGCTTTTTCCACGAGTTGTGGGCGTTGAGATTCCAGATGTAGATATAGTAGGTGACCAACTGCCCGACGATGATCGAGAAGTCGTTGCGCAACCAGCCATAGACGCAGAAGATGCACGAGGCCACCATACTGATCTGCCAGAAGATCGTAGGCGAGAGCACTCGTTTGGCTCGTTCGCTCATAATCCACTGCACGAAGAATCGTGCCGAGAAGAGCGCCTGCGCCAAATAGCCCAAACAATCAATCAAGAACGATGTCATACGTTACCCTCGCCGATCTGATAGTTGATGTAGCGTTTGCGCATCCAGCGGTATGCAAAACAATCCTTGAATGGACCGATCAGTCGGTTCCAGAGGTGGTATTTCGACACGCCCTCGGTACGCGGGAAGTGGCGCACGGGGATCTGCATCATACGACCCTCCTGCAACTGAATCAGTGCAGGCAGAAAGCGGTGCATACCCGTGAAGAAGGGCACTCGCTTGGCGTAGTCGGTCCACATCACTTTCAGCGGACAACCCGTATCTTTTGCGCCGTCGTGGGTCATCATATTTCGGAAGCCGTTTGCAATTTTCGACTGCAGATTTTTGAAGAAACTATCCTTGCGACCTGCACGGATACCCATCACCAGCTGATACTCCGCCACGTGCTCCAACAGCAGGTTGAAGTCCTCGGGTGTGGTTTGCAGATCGGCGTCGATGTAACCCACATAGCGCGAGTGCGTAGCGTCGATACCGGCCTTCATTGCGGCGCTCAGACCGCCGTTCTTGGCCAGCGAGATGTAGAACATTGCCTCGTTGCGGGCGCAAATCTCGCGCATCAGTTCGAGCGAGCCGTCCTTCGAGCCGTCATTGACCATCAGCACGCATGCCTTGATGGGCGAGGTGGGCAACCATTCGCGCATTGCACGCTCGACGCGAGGCAGACTCTCGACCTCGTTGTAGACGGGCACCACGACCGTCAGTTCATATTCTTGTGTTTTATTCATAGCTTTATTCAATCTTTTTCAGTTTGGTTGTGTCGATTCGCAACTTAACGGGCTTGGCCTGTTCGATAGCGATATTCTCATTAATTCTCAGGGGCTTGAATCGAATCTTCTTTTGACCCACGATGGTGAACGAGCGGTTACCCACGACGGTCTGCTCGCGTTTTGTGAGCCACTCGGCGAAGAGCGAATCGCGCTGAGGCTCCTTCCAGCCGATGAAGAGCACCGAACGATGGGGCAGACAGTCGAGGCTGTCGAGTTGCACGACGTCGTAGATCGGCTCGCAGGGTGCATCGAGATAGATGTCCATATTCTGTCCGCTACGGAAACGATAGAAGGCGAAATTCTTGATGCCCTCCGCCTCGGCCACCTCCATAGCCTTTTCAGCGAGGTCACCCACGCCCAGTTGGCGGTTGAATTGCGGTATTGCGGGCGTAGCCAATGCGATCATTGCCAGCAAGCCGCCACCACACCACACGATCGAACGTTGCACCTCACCGCGCCATAACTGCCACAACGCCACGCACGAGGCAACGAAGAGCGCGCTCAAAGCCACATAGCCCCACGCCAGCGAGTCGTATTCGATAGGTATCAGGTTGCACACGTCAGCCACCACTGCGGCGGGCAACAGCACAACGAACACCGCAGGTGCGAATCCCGCAGCCCACTTTGTCTGCTCGAATTGCGGCAGCCACAACATCGCCAGATAGACCACAAAGGGATAGATCGGCACCAGATAGATATCCAATTTCGAGCTAAACAGCGAGAGCATAACGAACGTTGCCGCGATCGCCACCATAAACAATCGTTCGAGATCTGTGCGCACGAACTTTCGCCACGCTCCAACGCCCAGCACGCCCACGAGCAGGAACACCCACGGTGCGAACGACTGCGGAATATGTGCGATGTAGTACCACCAGGGGCGTTTGTGGTGGAACGAGTCGATACCGCGCCCGATAGTCTGGTGGAAGAGCAGATTGTTGATATACTCCGCGCCGCCTTCGATATAGACCAGCGACCACCACGCGGCGCACAATCCAATGAGCAATGCCCACTGACGCAGACCCATATATCGCCCGAATGTTTTGATTTCGCCCTTCACTGCGAGGAAAACTGCGATCACCAGCACGGGCATCATAAATCCCACGGGACCTTTGGTGAACGTAGCGAGGAATATCCACACGGGCAGCAGCCAGCGGTGACACTTCCGCGCTGTACCTCGATACAATCGCCAGAAGGTGTAGATTGCCAGCACGATAAAGAAACACATCAGCATATCCATTCTGAGCACCAACGCACTACCGAGGAACATACCCGTCGTTGCGAGCATCACATCGGCGGCCTTCGGGTCAAACGAGGGCATCTCTTCGCGCACCCAACGACCCATAACGGCCAAAATTCCCGCCACGGGCAACACGCTCGCCAGCGCAATAAACCACATCTGATACGACCCGAACAACAGCTTCGAGAGCATCACAATCCAGAGGTACAAGGGTGGTTTGTCGGCATAGGCCTCGCCGTGGTTGTAGAACGAGAACCAGGTTCCGTCGCGCAGAGCCTCTTCGGCAATGCTTATGTATTTCAGCTCATTGTTGAGTGTGTAGTCGCGCAGCAGAAAAGGCGCGATGAGTGCGACCGCAATGAGCAGATGTCTGAACTTCATAGTGATGATGATTTAGTGATTAACGTGTAAAGGTATTATTTGATAAACAACCTATAAATATCGTTTCCGTTTGCATACAAAAGCAATGCAAACAGCACCACTAAACCGAACATTTGTGCATATTCGAGGAACTTATCGCTCGGTTTGCGACGTGTGATCACCTCCCACAGCAGGAACAGCACGTGACCACCATCAAGCGCAGGAATAGGCAGAATATTCATCACCGCCAGAATCACCGACAGCAGTGCCGTAGTCAGCCAGAAACGCTCCCAATCCCACTCGTCGGGGAAGACGTTGCCGATCGACAGAAAACCGCCCAACTCCTCATACAGCTTGCTCTCGGGCACCACGATTGTCTTGATCTGCTTCCAATAGCCGCTGATCTCCTCGCCCGTACGGCGCAGACCCGCAGGGATCGACTCCAACAGCGTGTATTCGCGCATACGTGCCACAAACGGACTGCGTGCCAAAACACCAATCGAGCCATTCTCGTCGAGCGTTACGGCCACCTCGCGCGCCACAACCACATCGGCACTGTCGCGCTCGATACCGAGCACCACGGTCTGACCAGCCAATGCGGGCAGCTCACGCTTATACTCATCGAAGTAACGCAACTCGGCGTTATTGAGAGCCACCAATCGGTCGCCCGCCAAAAGACCTGCCGCACGTGCCTCATCGGTCGCCACGCTGTCGATCTGGAAGGGCATACGCATTGCGTACATATTCTTGTAGCCACCCTGCTGACGCATCGCAACGAGCTGCTCCAACGGAATAGTGAACGAATGCTCTGCGCCACCGCGCTCAACCACCACCTCGCGGTCGTCGGCCGTAATCAGCAATTCATTGACGATCTGATCCACCTCGGTGATCTGCGTGCCACCGATCGAGAGTACCTTATCGCCGTCCTCGAAACCGAGTTCGTGACCCGCCTCGCTCCAAACGTAGCCCCACTGTGCATCTTCGGCCGGCATATAGGGCTCGCCCCAATGGTAGCAGATACCGCAGTAGATCACAAATGCCAGCACCACGTTCATCACCACGCCCGCCACCATCACAATCAGGCGTTGCCAAGCGGGTTTCGAACGGAACTCATCGGGTTGAGGCTCGGCAGCCATCTGCTCGGTGTCCATACTCTCGTCGATCATACCTGCGATTTTGACGTAGCCACCCAGCGGCAGCCAACCCATACCGTACTCGGTCTGTCCGCGACGGAACTTGAAGATCGAGAACCATGGGTCGAAGAACAGATAGAATTTCTCGACGCGAATGCCGAACATACGTGCGGCCAGGAAGTGTCCCAACTCGTGAATAATCACCAGCAGCGACAGACTCATAAAGAATTGAATTACTTTGATCAGAATATCCATAGTGTTTTATTGTTTTTCAAATGTTTACAAACCAAGTGCCTCGCGCGCCAATGCTCTGGCCTCGGCGTCCGAATGTGCATAATCGTCGAGCGTAGGCTGAGCCACAAACGTAGCACGTGCCAGCGACTGCTCGATCGAGCGAACGATGTCCAGGTAGCCGATCTTACCCGCAAGGAAAGCCGCCACAGCCACCTCGTTGGCTCCGTTCATCGTGCAGGCCGCCGTGCCACCGCGACGCAAGCAGTCGTATGCCACCTCCAACGCGGGATACTTCACACGATCGACCTCGCGGAAGGTGAGGTTGGGGTTAGCCAGGAAGTCGAAACGCTCCGTCGGACGATTTTTGCGTTCGGGGAAGGTGAGTGCATAGCTGATCGGCAGGTGCATATCGGGCGTACCTAGCTGCGCCTTGATTGCTCCGTCCTCGAATTCGACCATCGAATGAACGATCGACTGCGGGTGGATCAGCACCGAAATCTGATCGGCGGGAGTGCCGAACAACCATCGTGCCTCGATCACCTCGAAACCCTTGTTTACCATTGTTGCGCAGTCGATTGTGATCTTTGCGCCCATCGACCAGTTGGGGTGGCGCAGAGCCTCGGCTGCGGTCATCGCGCCCAATTGCTCGATCGGGGTGTCGCGGAACGCACCGCCACTTGCCGTGAGGATCAATCGACGCACGGGCGACTGCTCGCCAACCAGACATTGGAATATGGCCGAGTGCTCCGAATCGACAGGCAGAATCGGTGCGCGGTGCTCTTCGGCAAGTCGCATCACCAACTCGCCACCAACGACTAACGTTTCCTTATTCGCAAGGGCGATCTTCTTGCCCTGCTTTACGGCTGCCACCGTCGGCAACAGACCTGCATAACCGACCAAAGCATTGACCACCACATCGACATTCGACGCTGCGGCAACATCTTCCATCGCCTTTGCGCCAGCATATACCTTCACGTCGGTTGCCGCGAGAGCCTCTTTGAGCGGGGCGTAATATTGCTCGTCGCCGATCACTACGCAGTCGGCATCGAACTCGATCGCTTGTGCGGCGAGTTGCTCCCAATTACGATTGGCAACCAGAGCCGTTATTTCGAATTGTTCGGGGTTCTCGCGTACGATATCGAGTGTCTGCACACCGATCGAGCCGGTCGAACCCAAGAGTGCTATACGTTGTTTCATAGGGTTGATTAGAATACGATGTAACTTTCGGGATCGACGGGTTTGCCGTCGTTCCAGATCTCAAACTGCAACAGTCGCGGGGTGTTACCCTCGTCGGTGGCCTCGGCGCTGTAACCTACGATCTGTCCGGCGGTCAGTTTCTGACCCACCTCGACCAACGATTGTGACATATTGCGATAGAACGAAATCAGACCATTTGTGTGCTGCACCTCGACCAGATAGCCGTCGTCGGGCGACCACGTTGTGAGAATGACCGTTCCCTCGCCAATTGCCACCACCTGAGTGTCGGCTGTCGATGCAATGCTCACACCCATCGAGCCTGAGCGCGGGCTGAACTGATTGACAATCACGCCACCCGCCAGCGGAGCGATCAGCTCCATCGACTCGCGCACGCTACGACGGCTCGATGCCTGATTGGCGATCGAATACTCGCCATCGCCCTCGATTTGCGAGCGAAGGATCGAATCCTCGACCGAAGGCATCACGATTGTCTTGTCGGTGGTGGCTTGGTTTTGGTCGGTCAGACTGCGCATAACGGGTGTCTTGCCCTCCATAATCAGGGCGATATTGTCGCTGTAAACCTTCATTTGGCTCAGCTGACGCTCCATCGAATCGAGTCGCACGATATTTTCGAGCAGGATTGTACGGGTGCGGTTGCCTTGATAGCCGGGCAGAAATTCGAGCAGCGGGGTGTAGGCCACCGACGAAAGAATGACTATAAAGAGCACCAATGCCAACGCCAAGATACCTGCCACGATACTCAGCGGCGAGATATACATATGCCACATTTCGCGGTTGTCGCGTTCGTCGCGCAACGACAGTCGATGTTTGCGCCAGAGGTTGGCGATTTTATCTTTCAAAGATGTTTTCATATCAAAACACAATTATTCGAACTTACAAAGATAGCGATTTTGTTCGTACGTGCGACGCGCACGCGCCTAAATTTTGTCGTCTAATGTTGTCTATAACGGAAAAAGCCCATATATTTGTTGTACTAAACAGACGAAAACAGTGGAAATCGAACAAAATATCTGGGGATTCTCTCCCGAAGGCGAGGGCGGACTGCTCTATACGATGCGCAATGCGTCGGGTGGCGAGGTGCTGCTGACCAATGCCGGTGCGGCGCTTGTAGGCGTGCGCCTGCCTAATGCCGACGGCACGCTGACCAATGTGGTGGCGGGCTATGGCTCGTTTGACGAGTATATTGATGATACGGTCGGAATGGGCAAGATCATTGGTCGCACGAGTGGCGTGATCGCGCGTGGCCGATTGGTGATTGACGATCAGACCTCGCGCCTGGCGGTGAATCGACCTCCTCACCACGTCGATGGTGGCCGAAAGGGGTTCGGTGCACGTATGTGGGAGGCCCGCACCGAGGTCAATCGTGTAGTTTTTGCGTTGGAGAGTGCGGCGGGTGACGAGGGTTATCCGTCGGGTCTGCGTACGGAGGTTGTTTACGATTGGGACGATGATAACCGCTTGGAGGTCACCGTGGTTGCACAGGCCGACGGCGCGACTCCGATCGACATTACGACGGCTCCGCTGTTCGATCTTTCGGGCGAATTTACCCCCGCATCGATCTCGCGCCACCGCTTGCAGGTCAATTCATCGCGCTACGTTGCAATGCGAGGCGACAATGTTCCCACGGGTGAGCTGCCGACGGTCGAGGCGACCGATCTCGACTTCCGTACGGAGCGCGAGTTGGGCGATTTGGATACCTTCGACGGACTGATTGGCGAGCGCGGAGGTCTGGACCATTGGCTGGCGATCGATGGCTGGCAACGCTCGATTTTGGCACACGTAGCGACGCTCACCGATCCGCAGTCGGGACGCACGATGAATGTCTATTCGTCGCAACCGTCGTTGCACCTCTATTCGGCTAATACGATGAGTGGCAGTGGAGCGCAACGCGACGGTCACGAGTATGAGGATCACTCGGCGCTGGCACTGCACTGTATGGCTCTGCCCGATGCGGTCAATCACGCTGAGTTTCCGTCGATTGTGATGCAGGCAGGCGAGCTCTATGTCCAAAAAACGGTTTACGAATTTCTCTAAACGATGCGACGCATAGGTCTGATCTCGGATACCCACAGCACGTTCGACGAAACGTTGCGCGAATTCTTGCGCGATGTCGATGAGGTGTGGCACGCGGGCGATATCGGCTCGTTGGCGGTGGCCGACGAGATTGCTGCGTTCAAACCTCTGCGTGCGGTCTATGGCAATATCGATGGGTGGGATGTGCGTCGTGTCTATCCCGAGGTGGCGGTGTTCGATGTCGAGGGTTTTCGGGTGCTGATGACTCACATCGGCGGCTATCCCGACCACTACGATCGTCGTGCGCTGGCGCATATCTACCAGACGCGTCCGACGATATTCATTGCGGGCCATTCTCATATTTTGAAGGTGATCTACGACAAGCGTTTTGAGATGTTGCACCTCAATCCCGGTGCGGCGGGACGCTATGGTTTTCATAAGGTTCGTACGGCGCTTCGTTTTACGCTCGATGGGGGCGAAGTTCGCGATATGGAGATCGGCGAGTGGCCCCGCTAAAATTACAATACAATATTTGTACTGCCTTGTGCGTTATATGTGCGCCAAACCGATTGGCGTAACATTAAACCTTTTATAGACAGTATGAATTTCAGACCCACTTCAACTCTGGGATCCATTATTGCCAGAGCAGCCTTCAAGGCTGAGAAAAATGACAATGCTAACCATTTGATTGATCGACTGTTGTTGCTTGCGCTCGGCGAGCCGCACAGCCACGCTTCGCACCTTTTGCGAGTGCTCGCTGGTGAGTGCGAAGTGGCTCAACTGCGCACGCAAATCGAGTCGGAAATGTGCGATTCGGAGCCAGCTGATGGGGCGGAGCGAGCGAACGTGCGCAGTGCCTTTTTCTCGAAAATTCACGACCGCCTTGCCTCGGCCGCAATCGTTGGCGAGCCGAGCAATACGGGCCATATTTTGTTGCTTGCGACGACCGATCCGACATCGGTGTCGGGCGCGGTTTTTCTGCGTAATAATATCGACTACGATCGCCTGCTCGATGCGATGGGTGTGCTTGCGGTCGATGAGGATCGCTACCTCGATTTGCGACTTCGGTAATCGAATATCAATCGCACACTCGTGGGCTGGGGCGGTCGCCCGTAGGGCGAGCCCACGAGTGTGTGGCAATTTCGCGAAATTGCCTTTTTGTATTTTGTGAGTTTACGCGCGCGAAAAAATATTGTATAATATAGCGATGATTCGGAAAATTTTGACGATATTTGCAGTTCGATCACATTCGAAAACAAAAACAATAAAAATATAAAAACAAGAAACTCACTATGTTAAGCGGAGGAAGAACCAAAATCGCGGATTTGCTCAAATCCGATCAGCGCGACATCGAGGTCGTAGCAAAAGGCTGGGTGCGCACCAAGCGCGGTAACAAAAACGTAGCATTCATCGCTCTGAACGATGGCTCGTGTGTGGCTAATATTCAGATCGTTGCCGATGTGGCTAAGTTCGACGAGCAGTTGTTGAAGGATATCACCACGGGTGCTTGTCTGCGTGTTGCAGGTCGTCTGGTTGAGTCGGTAGGCTCGGGTCAGCCCGTCGAGATTCAGGCTGAGGAGATCGAGATCTACGGCAAGGCCGATTCGACTTATCCCTTGCAGAAGAAGGGCCACTCGCTCGAATTCTTGCGCGAGATCGCCTATCTGCGTCCCCGCACCAATACCTTCGGTGCAATTCTGCGTATCCGCCACTCGATGGCTTATGCAATCCATAAGTATTTCAACGACAGAGGTTTCTACTATCTGCATACGCCGCTGATTACCGGTTCGGACTGCGAGGGTGCAGGTGCAATGTTCAACGTTACGACGATGGACTTGAACAATATCCCCAAGACCGAGGAGGGTGCAGTTGATTACTCGCAGGACTTCTTCGGCAAGCCTTGCAACCTGACCGTTTCGGGCCAGTTGGAGGGTGAGCTGGGTGCTCTGTCGATGGGCCAGATCTACACGTTCGGTCCCACGTTCCGCGCTGAGAATTCGAACACTCCGCGCCACTTGGCCGAGTTCTGGATGATCGAGCCCGAAGTTGCGTTCTACGACTTGGAGGACAATATGGAGTTCGCTGAGGACTTCTTGAAGTATCTGATTCGCTATGCGTTGGAGAACTGCAAGGAGGACTTGGAGTTTATGAACAAGATGTGGGACAACGAGCTGCTGGATCGTCTGAACTTTGTTGTTGAGAACGACTTCAAGCGTCTGGACTACACCGAGGGTATCGAGATTTTGAAGGCGAGCGGTCAGAAGTTCGAGTTCCCCGTTGAGTGGGGGTGCGACTTGCAGAGCGAGCACGAGCGTTACTTGGTTGAGAAGCACTTCAAGCGCCCTGTGATTCTGGTCAACTATCCGAAGGAGATCAAGGCATTCTATATGAAACAGAACGAGGACGGCCGCACGGTACGCGCAATGGACGTTCTGTTCCCGAAAATCGGCGAGATTATCGGTGGTTCGGAGCGTGAGGCCGATTATGGCAAACTTCGTGCAAGAATCGAGGAACTTGGTATGAACGAGAAGGATGTATGGTGGTATCTCGATACACGTCGTTGGGGTTCGGCACCTCACAGTGGTTTTGGCTTGGGCTTCGAGCGACTGTTGTTGTTCGTGACGGGTATGGCCAACATTCGCGACGTGATTCCCTTCCCGCGCACGCCGAAGAACGCCGAGTTCTAAACAGCGAAAGCGAACGTTACGATTGTGCGCTGCGCGTAAAGGCGTGGCGCACAATCTATTCTACTGAACCGAAATCGAAAGCGAAGAGACCCCGTAACTAATTGGTTGTAAAATTATTTAGAAACAAGGTCTTTAACTATGTCAAACATCAATCAACGCCAGGTTCAAACCCTGCAACAGAAACTCTCGCCGCAGCAGATCCAGATGATCAAACTCTTGGAGTTGCCGACGGCTCAGCTCGACTCGCGCATCAAGGAGGAGCTCGAATCGAACATTGTTCTCGAAGAGCAGGAGCCCGAGCAGAACGATGACGAGCAGCCGGCACGCATCTCGGTCGAGGAGTATCTGAAAGAGGACGACACGCCCTCCTACAAGGCGCACATCAACAACCGTTCGAAGGACGACAAGCAGCGACCGGTCTACATTACGGGTGGGCGATCGTTGCAGGAATCGCTTATCGAGCAGTTGAGTTTCCGCAGTTTGTCGCAGCGCGAGATGACGCTGGCGCGCTATCTGGTGGGCAGTCTTGACGAGGACGGATACCTGCGCCGCGATATGGAGGCCATCAGCGATGATTTGGCATTTACGGTGGGTGTCGAGGCCTCGATCGAGGAGTTGGAACGATTGCTGGCGGTGATTCAGGATTTGGAGCCTGCGGGCATTGGCGCACGTTCGTTGCAGGAGTGTCTGTTGATTCAGATGAGCCAACTGCCGATGACATCGCGCGCACGTCGGACGGCACGTAAGATTTTGGCTGACCATTTCGATGAGTTTGTGAAGAAACATTACGAGCGACTGATCAGCCGTATGCGTATCACCGAAGATGAATTCCGCGAGGCAGCGGCCGAGATCCGTCGCTTGTCGCCTCGCCCGGGAGGTAGTTTCAGCGAGGGTACGGGTGATGCAGCGCCCTATATCATTCCCGATTTTCTGCTCGATTATCAGAATGGCAAGTTCGATTTACAATTCAATTCGTACAATGTTCCCGAATTGAGGGTCAATCGTCGCTATGTGGAGATGATGCGTGAGATGGCCTCGGCCGATGGTACGGTGAGTGAGGAGAATCGTGAGGCGGTGCAGTTTGTCAAGAGCAAGATCGATTCGGCCAAATGGTTTATCTCGGCTATCAAGCAGCGCCACGATACGTTGATGCACACGATGCGCGAGATTTTGGACTACCAGCAGGAGTATTTCAAAGATGGCGATAAGAGCCACCTGCGCCCGATGATTCTCAAAGATATAGCCGATCGTACGGGGTTGGACGTTTCTACGATTTCTCGAGTGGTGAATAGCAAATATGTGCAGACGCACTTCGGGGTACTGTCGCTCAAATCGCTCTTTTCGGAGGCGATGCAGACCGAGAGTGGCGAGGAGGTTTCGAGCCACGAGATCAAGCAGATTTTGCAGGAGTGCATAGCCGAGGAGGACAAACGCCATCCGCTGACCGATGAGGTTTTGATGGATATTCTCAATTCGAAGGGTTATCGCATTGCTCGCCGCACGGTGGCCAAGTATCGCGAGATGCTGGATATTCCGGTTGCCCGTCTGCGCAAACAGATTTAACAAGAGAGATGATTGAAGAGAACAATATAACGGTCGAAACATCACAAGCCGACGAACCGACGATTGCTCACGATTCGTCGTGGGCGACACGCCTGTCGCGTGCTCTGTCGTGGGTGTTGCACCCGTTTGTGGTGCCACTCTATGTCATTGGCTTTATGTTGCTTACCGACGGTTTCCTGTCGCGACTTCCCGTGTCGGTCAAGAGCTATCTGGCGTGGGTCGTTATGCTCTATGCCGCTATCGTGCCGATGTTGTCAATCGCATTTATGCGCGGATTGGGGCTGATCAAGAACTTGGGACTCCATTCGCAACGCTCGCGTTTGTTGCCATTGCTGGTGGGTGTGATCAGCTATTTGCTGTGCGCCTTGACGCTTTCGGACGTGGTGGTTGCGGGGCTGGTGCGTAAGTTTGTTTTGGCGGCAGCTTGTTGCGAGGCGTTGGCACTTGTCGTCACTCCGTTCTGGAAGATCAGCCTACATTTGATCTGTATGGGTGGCGTAACGGCAATGCTGATGTTGCTTAGTGTGGCGGGTGCGGGACAGCACTTTTGGGCATTGGTGGCGACCATTCTGCTCTCGGGCGCATTGGCGTCGGCACGTCTGCACCTCGGTGCTCATAATCCGTGGCAGGTTGCTGCGGGATATTTCGGCGGTCTGACGGTGGCAATGTTAGCGATGATATACCTATAATATATTAGGCAGATAGCGATAACAACGGCCAATCCTCAGTGGGGGATTGGCCGTTGCTCTATTCTTGCGAAGGGGTAGTCGTGGGTTTGCGACGGTGATGTCGCCCGCCACGATGACGACGACGCTTTGTGCTGCCGCCCTCTTGGGTTGTGGGTGCTCCTGCGGGTGCCGATGCCTTCTCGGGCGCAGTTGCTTTCTCGGGTGCGCTGGCCACCTTCTTGACCTCGCCACGCGGTTTGTCGCTACGGCCGCCGCCACGCTTTGCGCCGCCTCGACGACCTCCACGTCCGCGTCCCGAACGTCCTCGACCCTTATGATCGAATGCTTCGGGTGTGTATGCGGGACCCTCGCCAACCGACTCGGGCAGGGGAGTCTTCTCGACCTCACGCTCCATAAATTTCTCAATGCGGTGGAACTTGCCCTGCTCCTCTTGGCAGACGAGCGTAATGGCAGCACCCGTAGCTGCCGCGCGAGCCGTACGACCGATTCGGTGAATATAATCTTCGGGATCGTGCGGAACGTCGTAATTGACCACCAAGCCGATATCCTCGATGTCGATACCTCGCGCCACGATGTCCGTAGCCACCAGAATATCGACTTTGTTGTTCTTGAAATTGAGAATCACCTCCTCGCGCTGCGACTGTTCCAGATCGGAGTGCATTGCTGCCACGTTGAACTTCATACGTTTCAGTACGTGCGCCAACTCCTTGGTTTTCAGTTTCGACGATGAGAAGATAATGGTTTTCGTATCTTTGGGCTCGGCAAACATCTCGCGCACAATGCCCAGCTTTTGGCTTTCGTAACAGATGTATGCCGACTGCGAAATCGCCTCGTTGGGTTTCGAAACGGCAATCGTAACCTCAGCAGGATCGTTCAGGATCGTGCGTGCCAACTCGCGGATCTTCGGGGGCAGGGTCGCCGAGAACATAATCGTCTGGCGCTCCTTGGGCAGGTACGAGATGATCTTCATTATGTCGTCGCTGAAACCCATATCGAGCATACGGTCGGCCTCGTCCAAGATCAGACACTCGACGTGCGACAGATCGACACCGCTATTTGTCAGATGGGCAATGAGTCGGCCCGGGGTTGCAATCACCACGTCGGCACCCATCAGCATACCGCGTTTCTGCACCTCCCAGCCCTTGCCGTCGCCACCGCCATAGACCACGGTGGTCGATACGGGCAGGAAGTACGAAAAACCCTGAAACTGCATATCGATCTGCTGTGCCAGCTCGCGCGTGGGCACGATGATGAGCGACTTGACCACATTGTCGGGGTTGCCCTCGATCGTCAGTCGATTGAGCAGCGGTAGGGTATAGGCGGCAGTTTTGCCCGTACCCGTCTGTGCGCAACCAATAATATCACGTCCCGAGAGTATCACAGGTATGGTATGCTCCTGAACGGGCGTCATCTCGACGAAGTTCATCGCGTCCAGACCGTCGAATACTTCGGGTTCAAGTTCTAATTCCGAAAATTTCATTGGGTGGATAGTTTTCTTCTTCCAAAAAATTACTCTTCGATCGGCTCACCGAGCAGTGTTGCTGACGAACAACTCGTCACACGTACACGCACATAGTCACCCTTGCCGTAACCTCGGCGGTCGAACACAACCACCTTGTTCTGCGATGTGCGACCAAACAACTGTTCCTCGCTACGCTTCGAAGTACCCTCGACCAGCACGGTGAACTCCTTGCCCACGTCGTGACGGTTGCTTTCGAGTGAGAGTTCGTTTTGCAGAGCGATGACCTCGTTCAGTCGGCGGATCTTCTCCTGTTCGGGAACATCGTCCGTCATTGTCTTCTGCGAACGTGTGCCCGGGCGCTCCGAATATTTGAACATAAACGCCGACGAGTAGCCCACCTCGCGCATCAACGACATTGTCAGCTGGTGGTCCTCCTCACTCTCGGTGCAGAAACCCGAAATCAGGTCGGTCGTGATCGAGCAGTCGGGCATATAGCGACGAATCGCCGCAATACGATCCAAGTACCATTCGCGGGTATATTTGCGATTCATCAGCTCCAACATACGCGAGCTGCCCGATTGAGCAGGCAGGTGAATATGGCGGCAGATGTTGGACATCGACGCCATTGTTTCGAGCAGTCGATCGCTGATATCTTTGGGGTGCGATGTGGCGAAACGAACACGCAACAGCGGCGAAATCTCGGCCACCATACGGATCAAGTCGGGGAATCCGATCTTCTCGTCGTTCTGCTCCCAGCGATACGAATTGACGTTCTGTCCGAGCAGCGTCACCTCGCGGTAACCCGCCTCAAACAGTGCGCGTGCTTCGGCAACGATGGTCTGCGGATCGCGGCTACGCTCGATACCTCGGGTGTAGGGCACAACGCAGTATGAGCAGTAGTTATTGCAACCGCGCATAATCGAAACGAATGCCGTAACGCCATTCTTGTCCAGACGCACGGGAGCGATCTCGGCGTAGGTCTCCTCCTTCGACAGCTCGACATTGACGCCGTGTCCACCCGCCTCGGCAACTGCCAAAAGACGCGGCAGATCGCGGTACGAGTCGGGTCCTGCGACCACATCAACGGCATACTCACCCTCGGTGAGTCGCTCTTTCAGTCGCTCGGCCATACAACCGATCACGCCTACTACCAGCGTGTGCTTTGCCTTGCGGTAGCGATCGATCTCGCGCAGACGACCCCAGATACGCTGTTCGGCATTGTCGCGGATCGAGCAGGTGTTGAGCAATATGGCGTCGGCCTCGGCAATCTGCTCGGTGTAACGCCAACCCTCGTCTTGGAGGATTGAGGTCACGATCTCGCTATCGCCGAAATTCATCTGACAGCCGTATGTTTCGATATATAGTTTTTTTCCATCGCCCGTCAGCGGGCGCAATGATTTGATATCCATTTTTGAGTGAGTTGAACGTTTTTTTTGAGTTTAGTTGGTGCTGATCGCCTCCTCCTCGGGGAAGGGTTTGAAGCCCTCGCCGTAGGTGTCGTAAGCATCAACCACAACAAGGAATGCACGCGGGTCGATCTTCTTGATCTGGTTCTGTACGCTGACAACCTGATTACGGCTCACAACGAGGAAGATCATCTCCTTCTCGGCACCCGAGTACATACCGCTTGCTTTGATGTATGTGCCACCTCGCTTGATGTCGTTGATAATCAGGCTGCGCAACTCATCGGTGTGCTTGCCGTCGGTGTTGATAAATAGCAATTTGTCGTAGCTTGCACCGTCGATAACGTAGTCGATCAAGCGGGTCGAAATGAAGATAGTGATCAGCGAGTAGAGAGGCAATTTCCAATCCTGCAACACGATGATACCGAACAGAACGACCATCGAGTCAACCAATAGGATACCGCTCGAAAATTTCAATTTGAAATATTTTTGCAGAATCATCGCTACGATATCCGTACCGCCCGTAGTTGCCTGGTTGCGCACAACAAGACCCACGCCCACACCGATCAATACTGCGCCGCAGATCGAGGCCAGCATAATGTCGTTCGAGAGGTCGATCTTACCGTCGAGCAGTGTTGCGGGCGACTGCTTGGTGATATCGTCATAGCTCAGGTAGGTCATAATGTTCATAATACCGGGGGTTGTGAGTGCAGCCACGACGGTGCGTGCGCCGAAACCTCCACCGAAAATGATGATCGAAAGCAACATCAATGGCACATCGAGCATATAACCGAACGTACCCACCTGAATATTGGGGAATAGGTGGTGGAGTACGATCGAGGTGCCATAGACACCTCCGGGTACGATGTTGTACGGGTTGATGAAATAGACGAATCCAGCGGCTAAGATGATACAGCCGAGGAAGATCATAATCCACGATTTCCACCAATCGAAGGTGCGAACCGATTGACCTAATGTGAGCTTAGTTGCCATAATTGAAACGAAAGAAAATAATTGTCCAAAACTGAACACAAAGATAAACTTTTCCGCCAAAAGTAGGAAGCCGTTGTGCCATTTTCTTCGAAAAATTATGTTTTTCGAGAATTTATTTATAACTTTGCCTAAATTCTCGGAGTGTGTTCCGAGCGAAACGTAATAAATATGGTCGTTTTAAGTGTGATTTTTCTGCTGATTGTGGCGTATCTTTTGGGCTCGATTCCCAACGCTGTGTGGATCGGCAAACGATATTACGGAATTGATGTGCGCGAACACGGCAGCAAGAATGCCGGCGCAACCAACACCTTGCGAGTTCTGGGTCGTCAGGCAGCTTTGCCGGTCTTTGCACTCGATGTGCTGAAAGGCTTTGCGGCAGTTACGCTGATGAGCCTGATGAAGTATAGCCCGGCGGTTGGTGACGAAATGCTCACAATCTTCAAAATCCTTGCCGTAGTTGCGGCTGTCATCGGGCATATCTTCCCGATTTTTGCCGATTTTCGTGGCGGTAAAGGTGTAGCAACGCTCGTTGGCTCGGTGGTGGCTATCGCTCCGTCGGTTATTCTGCTCTGTTTCGGAGTGTGGCTGGTGGTCTTCATCTTGACCAATTATGTTTCGTTGGCGTCGATGTGTGCGGGCGTTTCGTTCCCGATATTCATCCTGACTTCACCACGAACCAATGATAATATTTCGTTGATCATCTTCTCGTTTGTAGTGGCAATCCTATTGATTTGGACCCATCGCAAGAACATTTCGCGCCTGCGTGCAGGTACCGAGTCGAAGATTTCGATCTTCCCGACCGACGGTAATAAACCCGATGTCGATCTGACGGGTGGCAAATTCAAGGGCGAGTACGAGAAGGATTATAACGACCAAACGACCGATAAGAGATAAAGAGAACATTTCCGATTCGGCGGTCGTGTTTTAGAGAGTGTGCGGCGGTCAATCGGGAGTGAAAGGAGATAATAATTACAAGAGTATTAATTCCCTTAACCCTACAACAACAAACTATGTTGCAAGAAAACCTGATTAAACTCTACGAGAAGAGTTTCCGCGAAAACCGCGAGATGCCGGCACTGACCGACTATTTCAAGAACGAAACATTCTCGTACTATGAGATGGCCAAAGAGATCGCCAAACTGCACCTCTTGTTCAAGAAGGCTGACATCAAGCAGGGCGATAAGATTGCGCTGATTGGCCGTAACAACACCCGTTGGTGTATTTCGTATCTGGCTACAATTACCTATGGCGCAACGATTGTCCCCATTTTGCAGGACTTCAATCCCAACGACATTATTCACATTATCAACCACTCGGAGAGTAAGTTGCTCTTCTTGGGCGATACCTATTGGGACAATATCGAGCCCGATCAGATTCCCGATATCAAGGCGGTATTCTCGTTGACCGATTACCACGTGATCTACGAGCACAGCGGTCACTCGTTGACCAACTTCCAGAAGGATATTCTCAAACACTATCGTACGGCCTATCCGCGCGGTTTCCGTACCGAGGATATCAAGTATCCCGATGTTCCGAACGATCAGCTTCTGTTGCTGAACTACACCTCGGGTACTACGGGCTACTCGAAGGGTGTAATGCTGACTTGCAACAACCTGACCGGTAATGTGCTCTTCGCAATCACCGAGATCAACCCCGATACCAATAATACATTCTTCTATCGTGGTTCGCGCACGTTGTCGTTCCTGCCTCTGGCTCACGCCTTTGGTTGCGCATTCGACCTGCTGTCGCCCTTGGCTGCCGGTGGTCACATCACCTTGCTGGGTCGTATCCCCGCTGCGAAGATCCTGATGCAGGCTATGGCGGTTGTTAAGCCGACGATCATCTGCTGCGTGCCGATGATTCTCGAAAAGGTATATCGCAAGCAGGTGCTGCCGATGTTGGAGAAGAAGCCGATGAGCATCGCTATGCGTATTCCTCTGCTCAACACGGCCATCTACTCGATCATTCGCAAGAAGTTGATCGATGCATTCGGTGGAAATGTCGATATCTTCGTAGTGGGTGGTGCTCCGATGAACGAGGAGACCGAGAAGTTCTTGTTGAAGATCAACTTCCCCATCACGATCGGTTACGGTATGACCGAGTGCGGCCCGCTGATCAGTTTTGCATCTCACGCTGACTTTAAGCCCACGTCGTGTGGCCGTTATTTGAAGCAGCACCTCGAATGTAAGATCGACTCGCCCGACCCCGAGAATGTGGCAGGTGAGATTATGATTCGCGGTGAGCACGTGATGATGGGTTATTACAAGAACGAGCAGGCTACCAGCGATGTGCTCGAACCCGACGGCTGGATGCATACGGGCGATATGGGTACGATGGATCCCGACGGTACGCTCTACATCCGTGGTCGTTGCAAGACGATGTTGCTGGGTAGCAATGGTCAGAACATCTATCCTGAGGAGATTGAGGCTAAGCTCAATACGCTCTATTTGGTGTTGGAGTCGCTGGTTGTTCAGCGTGATGGTAAGCTTGTTGCGTTGGTTGTGCCCGACTATGAGGCTGCTGCGGCTGATGGTGTAGCTAAGCTCGATATTCCGAAGTTTATGAACGATAACTTGAAGCAGATCAACTCGTTGGTTGCACCTTACGAGCGTCTGGCCGAGATCATTATCTATCCGTCGGAGTTTGAGAAGACCCCCAAGCGCAGTATCAAGCGTTATCTGTACAATATCTAAAACAAGAGATAAACGATGAAAAGATTGATTCTCACGATAGTTGCCGTAGCGGCGATTGCGTTGCAAGCGGCAGCAGCCAAGATTGACTCGATGGAGTTCCGTTCGGCACGTGATTTCCGCATTGTAGGTAAGGGCTTTACCGATACCGAATCGTTCTACGATCGCTTGCCCGCGTCGGTTAAGGAGGGTTGCCGCGAGGAGTTGTGGACGCTCTCGACCAATTCGGCAGGTATGGCGGTACGTTTCCGCTCTAACTCGAAGTCGATTGCGGTGAAGTGGACCGTTCGTCAGCAGATGAATATGGGCCATATGACCACGGTTGGTATTCGTGGAGTCGATCTCTATCGTTTGACCGATGAGGGTTGGCGTCACGTATGTTCGGGTCGTCCCTCGACCAAGAGCAAGGAGAATAGTGGCGTGCTGATCGAGAATATGGACGGTCAGTTTGCCGAGTATATGCTCTATCTGCCGCTGTATGACGGTGTTAGCGATGTGCAGATTGGTGTGGATCGCGGTGCCGAGATCGGTCAGCCGTTCAATCCGTCGCCGCGTGCCGATCGCTCGGTTGTGTTCTATGGCACGAGCATCACGCAGGGCGGTTGCGCCAATCGTGCAGGTATGTGCTACTCGTCGATTCTCTCGCGCGAGATGGATTTCGAGGCATTCAATCTCGGTTTCAGCGGTAATGCACGTTGCGACCTCTATATTGCCGAGGCTATGGCTCGAATGAATCCGACGGTCTATTTCCTCGATTTCGTGCCTAACTGCACAGCCAAGATGATCGAGGAGAGCGCCATTAAGTTCATCGAGATCATTCGCAAGGCTCATCCTACGACTCCGATCATTATGCTCGATAGCTATAAGTTCCCGCCCTCGCAGTTCAACCTCGAACAGCGTCGTCAGTTGGAGGCAAAGACGGTCGAGATGAAGAAGGTGGCTGAGCATTTCAAGCGCGACAAGAACTTCTATTTCTACGAAGGCGAGTCGTATAACGATGACGAGTGCTCGGTTGATGGTGCTCACCTGACCGATATGGGATTCAAGGCTATGGCCGATCACTATAAAAAGCTCTTGAAGAAGCATATTCGTAAGTAATATTTGCGGTTTGTAAATCGTTAGCACTATGCGAGTTCCACGACCACAAACCGAAAAAATCAGTAAGCAGGCTCTAACCGAGGGCCTGCTCTACTTTTTGGTGTGGACATTCGTATTTCTGGTGCCTATTTTCAGTGGCTCGATCTTCCGAAGTGACCCGTTCGAATGGCGCAGAATCCAGACAGCGTGGAGCATTATCTTTCCCTATTTTGTGCTTTTCCTGACCCATAATTGGTGGATCGCTCGCAAGTTTCTGCTGAACAAACGCTACTTGGTCTATTCGATACTGACGATTGTAGCGGTGTTGGGAACATTCTCGATTGTCGCGCTCTATCATCACATTGCGGGCATCGATATCAATCAGCCCGATGTGCGAATGTCGTCGCTGGTATTCAGCCATCTGTCGTTGCCGCTGAACCTGCTGCTGGGTGTTTTTATGTGTGGTCTGAATTCAGGTATCAAGATGATCTACAAGTCGGTACGTGACGATCAGGAGATGGTCGAGATGAAGCAGAATATGATGCAGGCCGAGTTGGACTATCTGAAATATCAGATCAATCCGCACTTCTTTATGAATACGCTCAACAATATCCACGCGCTGATCGACATCGACTCTGAGTCGGCGAAGGATACGGTGATCGAGTTGTCGAAGATGATGCGCTATGTGCTCTACGACTCGGAGCAGGATTCGATTTCGCTCGATAAGGAGATTCAGTTCCTGCAACATTACATTCAGCTGATGCGTTTGCGATATAGCGACTCGGTTGAGATTGTTGTCGATGTGCCCGAGCAGTCGCCCTCGCAGGTTAAGATTCCGCCGCTGATCTTCATTGTCTTTGTCGAGAATGCCTTCAAGCACGGTATCAGCTATAACAATCGCTCATATATTCACATCTCAATCGAGGTGAGTGCCAATAGTGATCGTGTGCGATATTGTGTTTCGAACTCGAAGAATCCGAGCCGCTGGAACACTCAGGGGGGCATAGGTCTTGACAATGTTCGCAAGCGTTTGGATCTGTTGTTCCCGAAGCGTTACCAACTCGAAATCGAAAATACTTCTAATCAATACAGTGTCGAACTAAACATTCCTGTGTTATGATCAAGTGTGTTACAATCGACGACGAGCCGCTGGCTCTCAAACAATTGAATAAATATGTGTCGCAAGTGTCGTTTTTGGAGCTTGCGGGATCGTTCACCAATTCGATCGAGGCGTCGGCATTTGTATCGAGCGAGTCGGTTGATCTGATCTTTGTCGATATCAATATGCCCGACTTGAACGGATTGGATTTTGTTCGTTCGCTGGTGGGGCAGAAGATGGTTGTCTTCACTACGGCCTATTCGGAGTATGCTATCGAGAGTTATAAACTCAATGCAGTTGATTATCTGCTGAAACCGATCTCATTCTCGGATTTTCTTCGTGCGGCCAACAAGTGCAAACATCACCACGAATTGTTGCAGACGGCTGCGGCACAACCTGCCGTAGCAGCAACGGAGCAGGAGACTGATGATGAGGCGGATTTGACGGTTGAGAACCGTGAGTATATCTCGGTGAAGTCGGATCATAAGGTTATGTTGGTCAAGATCAGCGATATCGATTATGTCGAGAGCGAGAGCGAGTATCTGCGTCTATATCTCAATTCGGGAGAGGTGGTTACGACGTTGTTGCGCTTGAAGAATATCGAGCCGATTTTGACAGCGGGCGATTTTATGCGAATTCATCGTTCGTATATCGTCAATTTGAAGCATATCAAGGCTATCGCCAAGGGTCGCGTATTCCTGAGCGACGATGTCAGCCTGCCCGTAGGCGACAACTACCGCGAAGCGTTCAATAGCTATATCGAGAAGGTCTATCTCAATTTGTAGATCGTTGGTTATCAAACAAAAAGCCGCACCTTTTGAGGAGCGGCTTTTTTGTTGCTATTGGGGCGTGTTACTCGCCGATTATGAATATCGCAGGGCGTTTGTGCAGATCGTCGGGCATTGCGCGTCGCCACTCGGCAACGGTGCGGGTCACGATTCGCTCGCTCTCGGCTGTGATGTCCACCGCAACGGTCACACGAGTGTCGGGTGCGCACGAAGCAACAATAGCCTCCAAAAGTTGTCGATTGCGATAGGGGGCTTCGATGCAGATCTGCGATTGATGTTCGGTGCGGGCACGACGTTCGAGAGCTCGCAGAGCACGCTGACGCTCAGGTGGTTTGACGGGCAGATAACCATTGAAAGCGAACGACTGTCCATTCATTCCCGACGCCATCAGTGCCAACAATATCGACGAAGGTCCAACCAACGGTACAACTCGCACGCCGTGTCGGTGGCAGAGTGCAGCCAGAGCCGCACCAGGGTCGGCCACACCTGGGCAGCCCGCCTCGGAGATCATCGCGCAGTCCTCGCCTGCAAGAATCGGAGCAATGAGCGACTCAACCTCTGCAGGTGCAGTGTGCTCATTCAGCTCGGCAAGTCGGAGGGTGTCAATGGGGCGACCCATACCCACGCGCGAGAGAAAACGACGTCCCGTGCGCAGATTCTCGACAACGAAATAGTTGATCGAGCGCACCACTTCGGCATTGTATTCGGGCAGGGCGCGAGCCAGATCGCCATCGTCGGCGATGGGGCAGGGCACCATATAGAGAGTTCCTTTTTCCATAGTTATTCGCGGATAAAGATTCGTTTAACACGTGTGCTGACCGAGGTCATCACCTCGTAGGGTATCGTACCGAGCAGTGCGGCCATATCGTCGGCGCGGTTGCCCTCGGCGGGTGAAAATACGGTCACCTCATCGCCCTCGCGCACGCCGTCGATGTCCGATATGTCGATCATACAGCAGTCCATACAGATTCGACCTACGATCGGTGCCGGTTGCCCGTGAACGAGCATCGACCACGCGCCGCAACCCAAACGTCGGTTCAATCCGTCGGCATAACCGATCGAAACGGTGGCAGTTACGGTCGGGCGCGATAGCTGTCCTGCACGTCCGTAACCGACTGTCTGATCTTCGGTCAGGTGCTTGATCTGCACCACGCGGGCTTTGAGCGTAGCCACGGGCGTCAGCGCCTCATTGCGGTAGTAGTCAAAACCATACAGGCCCAAACCCAAGCGACACATATCGAAACGTGCCTCCTCGAAACGCTCCATAGCGGCCGAGGCTGCCGTGTGGCGAATCACACGGTAGGGAAGTGCTGCGGTAAGTTGCGATGAGATCTCATCGTAGCGAGCGATCTGTTCGCGTGTAAAGTCGTCTTGCTCAACATCGTCAGCCGTAGCCAGGTGCGAGAAGATGGTTGCTACACGCACATATTGGCTCACGCGTTCCAACTCGGCAATCAGTTGCGGAATATCCTTCTGCTCGAATCCGAGGCGATGCATACCGCTGTCGATTTTGATATGTATCGGGTAGCGGTACGCTCCTGCGCGCTTGACTGCCTCGACAAAGTCGTTGAGCGACGTAAAACTATAAATCTCAGGCTCTAAGCGATCGGCAACCATTACGGGAAAGCTGTTCGTGTCGGCATTGAGCACCACGATTGGCATCGTGATTCCGCGGCGGCGCAGAGCTGTTCCCTCGTCGGCAAAAGCCACTGCCAGAGCATCGACACCTTCGTTTTGGAGCATTTGAGCGATCTCGTGGCGACCATTTCCGTAGCTCGACGCCTTGACCATCGCCATCAACATCGTATTGGGCGAAAGTATCGAGCGATAGCAGTTCAGATTGCGTCGCATAGCGTCGAGATTGACCTCCAAGACGGTCGTATGGCTATGTTGTTCGAGGTTGTGGCTCATACGCTCGAAATCGGCTGTCGAGGCACACTTGATGAGCACGGCGCGATTGGCTATATCTTCGGGATAAAGTCCGCTGAGCAACTCATCGGGCGTGGCGTAAAAACGTGTCTGACAATCGAATAGATCGGCAAATTGATCTGCGCCCGCACCAATGCCAAGCACCGTTCGAATGCCCGAACGCGAGGCCAATTGTGCCACGCGACGCCAATAGTCGGCTGTTGTTGCGCGATGCAGTTCGTCCGAGATTATGAGTGTGCAGTCGCGCCCCTCGGCCGAGCGCAACAGTGCGTCAATCGCAATAGCCAACGAATTGACATCGGCATTCGACGAGTCGTTCAATATGATCGAGCCGTTGATACCCTCTTTCAACTCCATTCGCATAGCCAGCGGACGCAGTGCATTCACGCGTCTATGAACATCGTTGCTGTCGTAACCCATCGAGCACCAGAGTGCCGCCGCCATTTCGGCCGAGCGTTGCAAGGCTCTTTCGCGCTTCTCGCTATTCGTGTCAGCAAACTTTCGACAATCGATCTTTGTGGCCGAGAGCGACTCAATGGCTGTTGCAATCGGCTCGATCGCACCGTCGTAGATAACCATTTTGGCACGACGGGCGATGATCAGTTTCTCGGCAATTTTGGCTTCGTCCGAATCGAAATTCTCGGCGTGTTGTATTCCGATGTTGGTGATGATCGCAACGTCGGGACGAATCATCTCTTCGAGGCGCGCCATCTGATTCGGGTGCGATATGCCCGCCTCGACGATTGCCACCTGCTCGTCGCCTTCGATCATCAGAAGCGACAGAGCCACACCGAGTTGCGAGTTGTAACTCTTCGGGCTGCGGAAGATTTTCACGCCGTCGGGAGCACTCTGTGCGCACCACTCTTTGACCAGCGTTTTGTCGGTCGATCCCGTTACCGCAACCACACGACCTGCAAATCGCGAACGATAGTCGGCTGCAAGGCTTTGCAATGCCACAAGTGTATCAGCAACAACCACGTATCCTGCGTCTGTGTGTGCCACTTTGGGCTCACGTGCCACCAGAAACGCACGCACACCGTGTGCGTATGCTGCCTCGATGAAGTCGTGACCGTCGTGATTGCGACCTCGGATCGCGGCCATCATACTGCGCTCGCCATAGGTGTAGTTACGGCTATCGACCGTAACCTCCTCGACCGTACGATCTGTACCGACCACTCGTCCGCCACAAATCGTGGCTATTTGACTCAGTGTATATCTCATTGTGTCTATTGTCTAAATGTTACTACGGTGATACCCGCACCACCACGATCGGCGTGTTCGTCGGCTGCCGTAGCCACATCGGGCACCGTGCGCAGGTAGCGACGAATCTCCTCTTTGAGCGCACCCGTACCCTTGCCGTGCAGAATCGAAACGCTGCCAATGCCAACCATAATCGCGTCATCGATAAACGATTGCACCGCCTCCAATGCATCGACAGCACGCATACCGCGCACATCGATGTTGTCTTTGAAATTCAATTTGCGTTGCGAAACATCGACCGAAACCCCCGTGCGGGCAGTTGTGGGGCGTGTATGGCGTTTGTACTCGGCATTCGAAACGGCCTCCAAGCGGTCGAGTGCAACGGTTGTCAGGATATGGCCGAAAGCTACCGTCGCCTTCTTGCCCTTGATCTCCTGCACCTCACCGACGCCGTCCTGCTCCTTGATGCGCACCTTGGTGCCAACCTCGATTACGCGCGGTACCTGTTTCTCGATGACCTCGGCACTCTCCACCTTGCCGCCTGCTGCTTTGCGCTCCTCGCGACGCTGACGACGACGCTCGATGCGCTCCATCTCACGATCGACACGTGCCGAACGCTCTGCCTCGGCAGCCTCGTCGCGCTCGGTTCGCTCGCGCATATCGTTCAACTCTTGGCGAGCCAAGCGGGTCAGTTCCTTCTCGGCCTGCGATTCGCGAATTGTGCGGATCGTATTCTCAATCTGGCGATTAGCCTCGGCGATAAGTCGTTGTGCCTCCTCCTTGGCCTCACGGATAATCTGCTGACGCTCGGCCTTGATACGCGAAAGTTGCTCGGCATACGATGTTTCGAGCTCCTCGACTTTGCGGTCTGCAATGCGGATTCGATCGCGTTTTTGCTCCCAATAGCGACGGTCGCGCGCAATCTCACGCAACTGACGCTCGATATTGATATGGTCGCTACCGGCCTTTTCGCTGGCCGTGCGAATGATGTTTTCGGGCAGACCGATCTTGCGGGCAATCTCGACCGCAAACGAGCTACCCGGCTTACCCATTTCGAGGCGGAACAACGGTCGTATGTTCTGCACGTCGAACATCATCGCTCCATTCTCGACGCCCTCGTGATTCGACGCAAAATATTTGATATTCGAGTAGTGGGTCGTGATGACACCATAGGTGCCACGCTCGACCAGCTGTTCGAGAATAGCCTCGGCAATCGCACCACCCATAATCGGCTCGGTACCCGTACCGAACTCATCGATCAGCACCAGCGTGCGTGACGAAGCTCCGCTGAGCATATTTTTCATATTGAGCAGGTGCGACGAGTAGGTACTCAGGTCGTTGTCGATCGACTGCTCATCACCGATGTCGATAAAAATCGACTCAAACAACGGCAGCTCCGAGTTCTCGCCACACGGGATCGGAAATCCGCATTGGAACATATATTGCAGCAGTCCGACTGTTTTCAGGCAGACCGACTTACCTCCCGCATTGGGTCCCGAAATGACCAGAATACGTTTCTCGCCATTGAGTACCATATCGAGGGGCACGACGCTCTTTTTCTCTTTTGCAAGCGCAATGGCCAGCAACGGGTGGCGTGCGGTGCGCAACTCCATACGGCCGTCGAGCGAGACGATCGGGCGCACGCATCCATTTTCGGACGCAAAGCGACCCTTCGCACGCAACATATCGATCGTAGCCAAGTAGTCGGCCGAGGCATCGATGGTATCAATCTCGGGACGGATACGGTCGGTCAACTCGCTCAGAATACGAACTATCTCGCGGCGCTCGGCATACTCCAATTCGCGTAGCTCGTTGTTCAACTCGACCACCTCGACGGGCTCGATAAATACGGTCTTACCCGTTGCTGATTCGCCCTGCACAAAGCCATTCAGCTTGCGCTTGTTGCCCGCCGCAACGGGAATTACGGCGCGACCGTCGCGGATCGATAGGGTAGCGTCTGCCTCGACAATACCTGCACTCTTGGCTGCCTGCAACACTTGCTGCAAACGCTTCGAGGCTTGACCTTCGCGCTCGCGAATCGAACGACGAATACGATACAGCTCGTCCGAGGCGCTGTCGCGCATCTGTCCGAAACGATCGATCAACGAATCGATATGGTTGGCGATGGCTTCGAGCGAAATCACCTCTTCGGTTAATCGGTGCAATTGCGGATAGACCGCCCTCTCGCGTGAGCGAATGAATCGGCTGATCGAATCGACTTGACGCAATGCACGCGCCAGCAGTACCGCCTCTTCCAGATCGAGGAACGTGCCCTCGACGCGCACTTTTGCGATCAACTCGGTCAGGTCGCAGAACTCCTCGTTGGGGAATTCGTGCTCCATCTGAATGATCGTGCGCATCTCGTCGGCCGAGGCAATGCGACTCTCGACCACCTCGCGGCGTGACGAGAAACGGTGCTCATCGAGTTTTGCACGGGCAGCCTGCGTATTGCAACGTTCGGCAACCAGCGCACGTATGCGGTCGAAACCTATTTTTGATTCAAAGTTTGCGGGGTAGATCATCTGTTTGTACTCCATACAAAAATGAGTCGTCTAACGCCACGACTGCGCGGGTTAGACCGACTCATCTGTTCGGGTTTATTATTCGGCGTTTTCGACAGCCTTGTTTGCTTTCTCAGCGGCCTTAGCGGCCTTCTTCTCGGCGCGAGCAGCCTGACGCTCAGCCTTCTTGTCGGGATCCGAACCGAATACCGAGAAGTGAACGTAACGTGCGGGGTGCTCCTTCAAATCGGCCAGCAGAGCTGACAGATTGCCGCTAGCGGTAGCCAGATTCTCGTAAAGCTCCTTATCGTTCATCAACTCACCAACCGAGCCCTCGCCCGCATTGATCGAAGCGAGCATACGGCTCAGATTGTCGGCCGTAGCGGTGAATGCCTTGACCAGCGAATCGACCTTCGCCTGCTCCAACTGCTCGGCCACGGCGTCAACATTGCCGATGATGCGATCGAAGCGCTCGGTGTTCTGGTCGAGCATCTCGGCCAAGCCGTTGAGCGATGCAACGATACCCTCGATGTTGGTGCTCTCCTTTTTGAGTACGCCATCGAGCGATGCGCTGATCGAATTGAGGTTCGACATCGTGCCACTCAGGTTGTCGGTATTCTGCTCAACCAGCGTGTTGAGGTTAGCCAGCGTCGTAGCCAGATTATCAGCCACAACCGTCAATTTGCCCTTCAAGTCACCCAGCTCGTTGCCGATCGACGACATCATATCCGCACCCGCCACCGAGGTGATCTTGTCGCCACGTTGGAGCACTTCGTTTGCCGTTCCGAGTTCGAGCATAATCGCCTTGCCACCCATCAGTCCGTCGTTGTAGATCACCGCACGCGAATCGATGGGCAGACGGTATTGACGCTTAACCGCCAAAGCCACCTCTACCTCATTGCTCTTCGAGGGGTCGAAATTGATCGACTCGACGGTACCCACCTTCACGCCGTGAATCGTAACCGACGCAGCAGTTTGCAGACCGCTAACATTCTCGTAGGTTGCATAGTAGGTGATGTTGCGGCTGAAAATATCGATGCCGCTCAGGAATCGAATGCCTGCCCACAACGCGAGCAGCATTACGATCGCAAAAATTCCGATTTTAACTTCTCTTTTCATATTTTTTGTTTTTATCTATTTTTCAATTTTTCAGCCACAACGCTCAGTGATACCAATTTATTGCCGTCGAAACCGACGATATAGGCACTTTTGAACACCTTACGCACCTCTTCGAGCAATCGGTCGGCCTCCTCTTTCGACGAGCAGATACCCGTGCAATATTTGTAGCAGAATGTGCCGTCGGTCACAAACTCACGCACGCGACCGCGATAGCTCTTGAACTCCGAACTGTTCGAGGCAATGCGAGTCTTGCTTGCACACAGCTGAATCGTGTAACCGTAATCGACGCCAACAGTCTGTGCCTTTTCGGTCGGTGTTTCGGCCGCTTTCTTCGGCTCTTCTGCTTTGGGCTCAACTTTTGCGGGCTCAACCTTTGCGGGCTCCTCTTTCTTCACTTCGGCAGGCTTCGGCTCCTCCTTTGCTGGCTCGGCGGTTGGCTGCTCGGGCTGAGGCTCCTCGCCGAAATACATCTTGTAGTACTCCACAAAACCGTCGTAAATAGCCTTGGCAATCTTCTGCTGACCCGCGTCGGTAGCCATAATCTGCAAGTCGTGCTTGTTCGACATAAAACCGATCTCGGTCAGCACACCTGGCATCTGCGTGTAGCACAATACCCACAGCGGCTGTCCATAGACCAACGTACGGCGGTTGCCGTGTCCGACTGCATTCTTGTGATACTTTTGGAGCAGGTTGGCAAAAGTGCTACTATTCTGCAACAGAGTGAATTGCATCGTCTGAATATATGCGCGCACGGCAGCTGCGGTTGCGGCGTCAGACATATCGACCAGATCGTCACGATAGGCGTCTTCGATCACGTCGGCATTCTGTTGTATGCGCTTGGGACTGCTCTCGCCCATAATGAGCGTCACGGCACCCGATGCCGAGGTCGATTTTGCGGCGTTGCAGTGAATCGACAGAAACAGACTTGCGTCAGCCTTATTGGCGATATCGACACGAGCTTGCAGGTCGCGAGTCTTGTTCGTGCTCCAATGCTTGTCCGAGGCGCGGGTGTAGATCACCTTGACCTGCGGCATATTTTGCTCGATCATACGTCCGATTTTTAGAGCGACGCTGAGAGTGATGTCGCACTCGCGGTACTGCTTGCCATTGAAAGTGCCCACTGCACCCGGGTCGTAACCACCGTGTCCGGGGTCGATTACGATGGTCATTGGTTGTCCGTTTTGTGCAAAAACGAGAGGTGCACACAACAAAGCGACAGCCAAAAACGTTATAAAGAGGGTTGCGCGACGCATTATTATCGGTTTATATAATTAGGTATCTCAAATAATTTAGTTATATTTGCAGGTTAAAACGCGCGTAACGCGACGCGTGCGAGGGCGTTACTGAGCGTTTTGCCGGCTTTGCCGGCAAAGTTACGAAAAAATATCGAATTTTGAGCAAAAGAACGATAAAATATCTATCCTTAGTGGCATTTGTGTCGGTCCTGACACAGATGGTTTTTGGTGTGGCGGCTCCTAATGGGGTGCTGTCGACCGCGACACGTCAGGTTGTGGCGGTTGATAGTGCCGAGCAGAGTCCCGCGCAACTCACTCCGCAGACGGTCGATAGCCGCGCTGCACGTCGTCGTGCGCAGTTGCAGACCACCGAGAGCAACGAGGTGGAGGAGGATCGTCCCATCGGAGGTGATTTCCGATCGCGTATCGACTCGTCGAATCTGGCTCCCGAATATGGTGGCGAGGCTCCATATCAGATCGACTCGACGCCCGCACAGCAGAGCACAGCACACCGAGGCTCGGCTCTCGAAGCGCCGATTACGGGTAAGAACAAGGACTCGCTGGTCTTCAACGTGCGCGACAAGATGGTCTATATCTACCGCGAGGGCGATGTGAAGTATCAGTCGATGAATATGAAGGCCGATTTTATGGCGATCAATATGGATAACCGCCAGATTCGTGCCTATGGTATCTACGATACGGTCAATAACGAGCCGACGGTTACGCGTCCTCAGTTCACCGAGGGCGGCAAGACCTTCACGATGGATACGATCGACTACAATATGGAGTCGGGCAAGGCGAAGATCAAGGGTATCGCAACGCAGGAGGGCGAGGGCTACTTGATTGGTAAGAACGTGAAGAAGATGGCCGACAATACGATCCACATTGCCGACGGTATGTTCACTACGTGCGACCATACCGACCACCCGCACTTCGGTCTGGTGATGAGCAAGGCGAAGCTGATCCCCGGCAAGAAGGCGATTATCGGTCCGTCGTACATCGTGCTGGAAGATGTGCCTATCTACTTCCTTGGTCTGCCCGAGGGCTTCTTCCCGCTGAATCAAGGTCCTAAGTCGGGTTTCATTATGCCTACTTATGGTGAGGAGTACGTCAAGGGTTTCTACCTGCGCGATTTCGGTTACTACTTCACCTTCAACGACTATATCGATCTGACGCTCAAAGGTGGTATCTATACTCTCGGCTCGTGGGAGGCATCGGCCTCGTCGCGCTACATCAAGCGTTATAAGTTCTCGGGTAACCTTGCTGCCAACTACTCGAAGGTGCGCTTTGGCGATAAGGGCGCAGCCGACTACACCAATCAGGGTAACTTCCGTATTCAGTGGACCCACCAGCAGGACCCCAAGTTCCGTCCTGGATCGACCTTCTCGGCGAGTGTGAACTTCTCGACAAGTGGCTACTCGAAATATTCGGCAACATCGCTCAACGATATTCTTGCTACGCAGACCAACTCGTCGATTGCCTACTCGAAGTCGTGGGCTGGTACTCCATTCTCGATGTCGGCCAATATGTCGGTGTCGCAGAACTCGCAGACCAAGGCGATGTCGATTTCGTTGCCGACGGTGGTTGTCAATATGTCGCGTATCTACCCCTTCAAACGCAAGGAGGTGCTCGGTAAGGAGCGTTGGTACGAGAAAATCTCGATGTCGTATACGGGTAAGCTGACCAACTCGGTGCAGACCACCGAGAAGGAGATCTTCACGCGTCAGACGATCGACAAGATGCGTCACGGTGTCGAGCACTCGATCCCCGTTTCGACCTCGCTCACGCTGTTCAACTATCTGAATATCTCGCCCTCGGCCAACTATACCGAAAAGTGGTACTTCAAGAAGCAGGATCGCGTGTGGAATCCCGAAACCAAGACGGTCGATTACCTCGCTCCTGAGTACGGTTTCTATCGTCTTTACAACTACAACTTCTCGGTGTCGGGATCGACCAAAATCTACGGTATGTACCGATTCAAGAATCCCAAGGCGAAGATTCAGGCTATCCGTCACGTCATTACGCCGACCATCGGATTCTCGTATGCGCCCGATTTCTCGAAGCAGAAGTATGGATATTATAAGGCTGTGCAGAGCGATACTACGGGCCGAGTTCAGATCTACTCGCCATTTGAGGGTAATGCCTATGGTGTTCCGTCGTCGGGACGCTCGGCATCGCTCAACTTCTCGCTCAAACAGAATCTCGAAATGAAGGTTGCCAGCGATCGCGATACCACGGGTACTCGCAAGTTGAAGCTGATCGACGACCTCTCGATTTCGGGCTCGTATAATTTCCTGGCCGACTCGATGAATCTGTCGAATATCAACCTCAGCTTCCGTACGACCATTACTCAGAACTTCGGTATCCAGCTCTCGGCTATGCTCGACCCCTATCAGGTTACGCCTCAGGGTCGCCGCATCAATAAATTTGCAATTGCCAAGGGTAAGCTGGGTCGTATTATCAGCACGGGTTGGTCGTTTGGCTACTCGTTCCAGTCGAAGAACAAGGGATCGAGTGGCGCGAAGATGAACGACATCTCGTCGCAGCCGATCGATCCTGCCTACGCCAATCCATTCTCCGATCCATACGGCACGATGGACCCGATGATGCGACGAATGTATATGGCGCAGACCTACTACGATTTCGCGTTGCCGTGGAATTTCAGTTTCAACTATACGATCAGCTACAACTCGTCGCTGGTCAATAACGGTACGACGGGTATCAAGCGTACGGTCAACCAGACACTCGGATTCAACGGTAGTGTCAACCTTACGCCAAAGTGGGGTGTGACGTTCCAGGGCGGTTTCGACCTTATGACTCGCAAGCTGACCACCTCGTCGATCTCCATTTCGCGCGACCTGCACTGCTGGCAGATGGGCTTCTCGTGGATTCCGTTCGGCTATCACAAGTCGTGGAGCTTCCATATCGGAGTCAAGTCGTCGATGTTGCAGGACTTGAAGTACGACAAGAGCCAGTCGATGTATGATAATTTGTACTAAAAAACTTAAACAAATAGAAACTCAAACAAACAACTATGAAAAAACAAATTCTGATTGCTGCTATGGCACTTACTACACTTGCGGCTTGTCAGAGTGATGTCAATCCGCTGCTGGTGGATTGGAACACTCCCTACCAGACACCGCCTTTCAACGAGATCAAGGTTGAGCACTATGCACCCGCGTTTGACGTGGCTATCGCTGAGGCTCGTGCCGAGATCGACGCTATCGTAGCCGATACGGCAGCTCCTACCTTTGCAAATACGATCGAGGCTTTGGAGCGCGCCGGTAGCAAATTGACCCGCATTGAGTATGTATTCTTCAACATTTTGGAGGCAGATGCTAACGAGCAGATGCAGCAGGTGTCGATGGAGGTTCAGCCCAAGCTGACCGAGTACTCGAACGATGTATCGCTCAATCCCGAGTTGTTCGCTCGCGTGAAGGCTGTTTACGATCAGCGTGAGTCGCTCGAACTGTCGCTCGAAGAGGCTAAGTTGCTCGAAAAGACCTATAAGAGCTTCTCGCGCAACGGCGCAGCGCTGGACGAGGAGAAGAAGGCTCAGTATCGTGAGATTTCGGCCGAGTTGTCGCAGCTGACCTTGCAGTTTGGTCAGAACGTGCTGGCTGCAACCAACGCTTTCACCTATAACATCACCGACTCGACCGTTGTAGCCGAGTTGCCCGACTTCGTTAAGGAGGGTCTGGCGGCTGATGCTAAGGCTCGTGGCGAGGAGGGCTGGACCGTTACGTTGCAGGCTCCGAGCTATGGTCCCTTTATGACCTACTCGTCGAACCGTGAGTTGAAGGAGCAGTTGTGGCGTGCCTACAACTCGCGTGCTATGGTCGATGGTGCAAATGACAACCGCGAGATCGTTAAGCGTATTGCCGAGTTGCGTTTGCAGATGGCTAATCTGCTGGGCTATGCTACCTACGCTGACTATGTATTGGAGGAGCGTATGGCCGAGAGCGCTGACAATGTGAACAACTTCCTCAAAGAGTTGCTCGACGCAACCAAGAAGTATGCCGATAAGGACTACGCAACCATCAACGCATACGCCAAGTCGCTCGGTTTGCAGGGCGAGGTTATGCCTTGGGATTTCAGCTATTACAGCGAGAAGTATAAGAACGAGAAGTACGCTCTGAGCGACGAGATGGTTAAGCCCTACTTGAAGCTCGACAACGTGAAGAAGGGTGTGTTTATGCTGGCTACCAAGCTCTACGGTTTGGAGTTCAAGGAGAACACCGAGATCGCACCTTATCACCCCGAGGTATCGGTTTATGAGGTTTACGACGCTACGGGCAAGATGATGGCAATCCTCTACCTCGACTTCTTCCCCCGCGAGACCAAGCGTGGTGGTGCGTGGATGACCGAGTTCCGTGCTGCAAGCTTCGACGAGGAGGGCAACGAGGTTCGTCCTTTGGTATCGCTCGTTATGAACTTTACCAAGCCGACCGAGAACACTCCGTCGCTGCTGACCTTCGACGAGTTCACCACCTTCCTGCACGAGTTTGGTCACGCGCTGCACGGTATGCTGGGCGAGGGTAAGTATGCGTCGCTGACCGGCACGAGCGTCTATCGCGATTTCGTTGAGTTGCCTTCGCAGTTGTTGGAGAATTGGGCTGCCGAGAAGGAGTACCTCGACTTGTGGGCTGTTCACTACGAGTCGGGCGAGCAGATGCCTGCCGAGTTGATCGCAAAGATTGTTGATGCGAAGAACTATTTGGCTGCTTACTCGAATGTTCGCCAGCTCTCGTTCGGTATGACCGATATGGCTTGGCACAGCCTGACTGAGCCTTACAAGGGCGATGTTGAGGCATTCGAGAAGGCTTCGATGAAGCCGACGCAGGTTGTTCCCGAGGTTGAGGGTACGGGTATGGCTACTTCGTTCTCGCACATCTTCTCGGGTGGCTATGCTGCTGGTTACTATGGTTATAAGTGGGCTGAGGTGTTGGACGCTGACGCATTCTCGCTGTTCAAGGAGAAGGGTATCTTCAATACCGAGGTTTCGACTTCGTTCCGTGAGAATGTACTCTCGAAGGGTGGCGTTGAGCACCCGATGGAGCTCTATGTTCGTTTCCGTGGTCACAAGCCCGACCAGAAGGCTCTGATCGAGCGTATGGGCTTGGAGTAAATCGACGTGTAATGAATCATTAGACCTAAATACAAAGGCTCACTACTCGAACGCGCGTGGTGAGCCTTTGATTTTATTAACAAGAAAATTAATCGAAAAGATGAAGAAACATTCGTTTGCTCAGTGGCTCGTGGCCGTTCGCCCGTGGTCATTTCCTGCCTCGGCAATGCCCGTGTTGGTGACGCTCGTGTATCTGTTGTGGAGTGGGGCCGAGATCGATTGGTTGAGTGGTATTTGGGCATTGGTCAATGCTGTGGTGTTCCACGCAGCAGGTAACGTGTGGAGCGACTATTTCGACTTCCGCAAGGGTGTCGATGCTGAGGATACATTTGGTGCTAAGACAATGACCAGCGGCGAGTTCACTCCGCGCGAGATGTTGCGCCTGGCAGTGGGACTGCTCGTTGTGGCATTGGCTATGGGCGTAGGTTTGATGCTGCGTGCGGGTCTGCCTCTGTTGTGGTTTGGTGTGGCAGGTGCATTGACGGTGCTGTTATATCCTAAGTTGAAGTATAGCGCGCTGGGCGATGTCGATATTATGTTGGCTTACGCATTACTGCCTACGCTCGGAACGGCATTCGTAGCGACGGGCACATTGGTGTGGAATGTGCTGTGGATCGCTGTGCCCGTAGGACTGATTACGGTGGCAATCCTCCACTCGAACAATACGCGTGATATGGTAACCGATGCTCGCGCCGGAATCAAGACCTTCGCAATGCGCATTGGTCGCCAACCGTCGAAGTGGGTCTATGCCTTCGAGGTGCTCTTCCCGTTTGTGTGGATCGTATGCTGCGTGGTAGCGGGCTTGCTCCCGTGGGGTACATTGCTGACGTTGGTGGCAGTTGTGCCTGCGTGGCAGGGTGTGCGTGATATGTTGCGCCACGAAGATGATACGACCGAAATGATCGCCAACCTCGACGAGCGCACCGCTAAGTTGCAGCTTATGTTCAGCCTGTTGTTCGTGATCGGATTTGTAGAGGCCTATTTCTTATGAAACGTGTAGGGTTGGCAGTCGCGCTGGCATTCGTGCTGTGGACGGTGATGTTCTCGCCGTGGACAGCACCGCACCTCAATTCCTGGGTAGCGATGAGCATCTCGGCAGCCGTGCTGATGACCATTGCTACGCTGGCGTGCCCTGCGTGGTGGCGCGATATGAAGTGGAACTGGTCGAATATCGCATTGGGTGTAGCAATTGCCGTGGTGCTGTGGGGTGTCTTCTGGATTGGAGATAAACTTTCGCAACTGATGTTCGACTTCGCCCGCCCGCAGGTCGATTCGATCTACGCAATGAAAGATGGCACGTCGCCCTCGTTGATCGCCTTCGCGCTGCTGGTTTTGATAGGTCCTGCCGAGGAGGTCTTTTGGCGAGGATATATCCAGCGTTCGCTCTCGGAGCGTTGGGGCGCAAACGTGGGTTTCGTTGTGGCAACGGCGGCCTATACGCTGGTTCATATCGGCTCGCTGAACTTTATGCTGATTATGGCGTCGATGGTCTGTGGCATTGCGTGGGGTCTGCTCTATCGCTTGATGCCCCAGCGTTTTTCGGCTATCGTTCTTTCGCACGCCTTGTGGGACGCCGCAGTCTTTGTCATCTTCCCGATAATGTAGTTGCTCGCCATTAAGCACAAAAAATCCCGAACCTCAACGGCTCGGGATTTTCTTTTGTCGGTAGTGTTAAGACTACTTGTTGTACTCCTTCATAACCGAGATCAGGTTCAGAACCTTGTTCGAGTAACCCCACTCGTTGTCGTACCACGAAACAACCTTAACGAAGGTGTCGGTCAAAGCGATACCAGCCTTAGCATCGAAGATCGAAGTGCGAGCGTCGCCCAAGAAGTCCGACGATACAACGTCCTCCTCGGTGTAACCCAGAACGCCTGCCAACTCACCCTCCGAAGCAGCCTTCATAGCAGCGCAAATCTCTGCGTAGGTTGCGGGCTTAGCCAGGTTTACAGTCAGGTCAACAACCGAAACGTCCAGAGTAGGAACGCGGAATGCCATACCGGTCAACTTGCCGTTCAGCTCGGGCAGAACTACGCCTACAGCCTTAGCAGCACCAGTCGACGAGGGGATAATGTTGCCAGCAGCAGCGCGGCCACCACGCCAATCCTTCAACGAAGGACCGTCAACGGTCTTCTGAGTAGCGGTAGTAGCGTGAACGGTGGTCATCAAACCGTCAGCGATACCCCAGTTGTCGTTCAGGACCTTAGCGATAGGAGCCAAGCAGTTAGTGGTGCACGATGCGTTCGAAACGATGGTCTGACCAGCGTAGGTGTTGGTGTTAACGCCGCAAACGAACATAGGAGTCTTGTCCTTAGCGGGAGCCGACATAACTACGTACTTAGCACCAGCCTTGATGTGAGCCTCAGCCTTCTCAGCGGTGAGGAACAGACCGGTCGACTCAACTACGTACTCAGCCTCAACCTCGTTCCACTTCAAATCCTCGGGATTGCGCTCAGCGGTTACGCGGATAGCCTTGCCATTAACGATGAGCAAGCTCTTCTCAGTATCGAAGTCGATGGTACCATCGAACTGACCGTGCATAGTGTCATACTTCAGCATGTATGCCAAGTACTCTACGGGGCAGAGGTCGTTAATACCTACAATGTCATACTTCTCGGTCTGCGAGCAAGCAGCGCGGAATACCATACGGCCGATACGTCCGAAACCGTTGATACCAATCTTAATCTGTGCCATAATTTTTTTGATTTATTTTTTAGTTAAAAACTTCCGTTATTTTTTTAACACTGCAAAAATATATATTGTACAAAGAATATGCAAATATTTTTCAATTTTTTTAATTAGCCGTCGCTAAAAAAATCTCATACATCCCATTTTGAGTCGCTCCGATTCGCTTAATGAGGTGTTGTTTTGCGTGTTACATATTTGCCTTTGCACGTTTTGCCATAGCCGAAGCGAAGACAAAGTCGTTCAATTCGCGGTTGTCGCTGTGGAGGATATCGTTCTTGGTACCTTCCCACCACTTTTTGCCCTCGTGAATGAAGACGATTTTCTCGCCAATCTCCATCACCGAGTTCATATCGTGGGTATTGACAATCGTTGTGATGTTGTACTCTTCGGTGATCTCTTTGATCAGGTTGTCGATCACGATCGAGGTCATCGGGTCGAGTCCCGAGTTGGGCTCGTCGCAGAACAAATATTTGGGATTCAGCACGATAGCTCGTGCAATAGCCACGCGCTTGATCATACCGCCACTCAACTCGGCGGGGTAGAGTTTGTTGGCGTTGGGCAGATTCACTCGTTTCAGACAGAAGTTTACTCGTTCCATCTTCTCTTCGAGGCTCTGTTCGGTGAACAGGTCGAGCGGCAGACGGATATTATCCTCGACGGTCGAGGAGTCGAGCAATGCACCGCCCTGAAAGATCATACCGATATCCTTGCGCACCGCTTTGCGCTCCTTGAATCCGAGCTGCGTGTAGCACAGGTCATCGAAGAATATGTTACCCTCGTCGATATCGTGCAAACCGACTAAACTTTTGAGCAGTACGGTCTTACCCGAGCCACTTCGTCCGATGATCAGGTTTGTCTTGCCTTCATCGAACTGCACCGACACGTCGTCCAATACGCGACGCCCGTCGAAAATTTTTACAATGTTCTCTCCGCGTATCATTAGATAAGAATTAACTGAGTTAGGATCAAATTGAATATCAGAATTGCGATCGAGCTGATCACAACCGCTTTGGTCGATGCGCGACCCACTTCGAGCGAGTTACCCTGTGCGTAGTAGCCGTAGAAACCCGAAATCGAGGTGATCAGAAAGGCGAACACAGCAATCTTGACAAGCGAGTAGACGATCGACACAATTCTAAAGCAGTAGAATAGGCCATCGACATAGTCATCGGGCATCATAATGCCCGTAAAACCTGCTACGAGCCAACCGCCGAACACGCCGATCACCATACTGAGAATTGACAGCAAGGGGAAGAACAGCACCGTTGCAACGATCTTAGGCATAATGAGATAGCACGCCGAATTGACGCCCATAATTTCCAGAGCATCGATCTGCTCGGTGATACGCATTGTGCCGATCTCCGAGGCGATATTCGAGCCGACCTTACCCGCCAAAATCAGCGACACGACGGTCGATGAGAACTCCAAAATCATCGTTTCGCGCGTTGCGTAACCGATGAGCGAGCGGGGAATAAACGGAGATTCGAGGTTGATAGCCATCTGCAAGGTCACCACCGCACCCATAAAGATCGAGATAATCGCAGCGATACCGATCGAGTTGTAGCCCAGGGCCTCCATTTCGACCATAATTCTATTGCGATAGATCGACCACTTCTCGGGACGCGCGAAGACCTTTGTCATCAATATGCAGTAGCGTCCGAGTGTATCAAAAAATTTCATCATAATTCGGCTCTCCTTCGACTACTTTTTGGGTCCTACATCCTCGAAATCGACATAGTCGCCCACGTTGCTATTGATTTTTTTCTCTTGGGGTTCGGTTTGATGCACGCTCACTTCGCCCTCGCGCGGCTGTTTAGGCTGCGAGCCATAGTTGCGCGATGTCGTGCGCGAGTAGGTGCCGTTGCCACCACGCATCTGTTCTTCGGCTTGGCGGCGCAATTTATTGATACGGTAGCTCATATAAAGGCCACCCAACAACATCATCAGAATGAAAAACATAACTATATACAAAATTGCCTTGAAGACTCCGGCTACCAATGCGGGTGAGGCCAGAGCCAGCAGTAGTATTACCAAACACAAAATGGGGTTGCGTTGCACGAATGCAACGAACGAATCCACCAATCTGCTAATAAAATTCACTTTTAGTAACTATTAATTGTAAATCAACCCGCAAATATAACGATATTTTTTCGATTAAATTTTATAACTCGCTTTTTTATCTTAATTTTGTACTTTCAAAACCGCTAAACAATACAAACGAACAATAAGCTATGGAACTCAGTAAGATTACTGCCATTTCGCCCGTCGATGGTCGCTACCGTGACGCGTCGGCTCCTTTGGAGAACTACTTTTCGGAATATGCTCTGATTCGCTACCGTGTGCGTGTCGAGATCGAATACTATATCGCTCTGTGCGAGATTCCTCTGCCTCAGTTGGCATCGATCGACCGTTCGAAGTTTGAGCAGCTGCGCGACATCTACCGCAACTTCTCAATCGAGGACGCTCTGCGTGTCAAGGAGATCGAGCGCACGACCAACCACGACGTGAAGGCAGTCGAGTATCTGATCAAGGAGAAGATGGACGTGCTGGGTCTAGCGGCTCACAAGGAGTTCGTTCACTTTGGTCTTACCTCGCAGGACGTCAATAACACCGCTACGCCGCTGTTGCTGGCTGAGGCTGTTGCCGAGGCTTATCTGCCGCTGCTGGGCGAGGTGCGTGATCGCATCTACTCGATGGCCGATGAGTGGCGTGAGGTGCCTATGCTGGCTCGTACCCACGGCCAGCCCGCATCGCCCACCCGCCTGGGTAAGGAGATGATGGTATTCGTTGAGCGTTTGGATCGTCAGATTGCACAGTTGAAGGCTGTTCCCGCACCCGCAAAGTTCGGTGGCGCAACGGGTAACTTCAACGCTCACAATGCTGCATATCCCGAGATCGACTGGGTTGCATTCGCAAACGATTTCGTTGATAATAAGCTGGGTCTGTGCCGTTCGCAGTTTACCACTCAGATCGAGCACTACGATAACTTGGCGGCTATGTTCGACGCTATGAAGCGTATCGGCACGATTTTGATCGACCTCTGCCGCGATATCTGGACCTACGTTTCGGAGGAGTATTTCAAGCAGCGCATCAAGGCTGGCGAGGTAGGTTCGTCGGCAATGCCTCATAAGGTCAACCCGATTGATTTCGAGAATGCCGAGGGTAACTTGGGTATCGCAGGTGCAATCTTCGAGCACTTGTCGGCCAAACTTCCCGTTTCGCGTTTGCAGCGTGACCTGACCGACTCGACCGTACTGCGTAACGTGGGTGTTCCGATGGCTCACTCGATGATTGCGTTCCGTTCGATTATGAAGGGCTTGAACAAGCTCTTGATCAACCGTGCGGCTATCGATCAGGATTTGGAAGATAATTGGGCGGTTGTAGCCGAGGGTATCCAGACGATTTTGCGTCGCGAGGAGTATCCGTCGCCTTATGAGGCGTTGAAGGCGCTGACCCGTACCAACTCGCAGGTAACCGAGCAGACGATGCGCGAGTTTATCGAGACTCTCGATGTGGCTGAGAGCGTGAAGGAGGAGCTGCGTGCCCTCACTCCGCAGAGCTATACGGGTATCGCAATGAAGTATTAATCGGCGTGGGGCTTCGGCCCCTACCTATATATATAGATATGAACAGCTTTGGTAGCATATTTCGAGTAACGATTTGGGGCGAGTCGCACGGCGCGAGTGTCGGTGTGAGCATCGATGGTGTGCCTGCGGGCATAGCGCTGTCGGTGGAGGACTTCGCTGAGGATCTGGCTCGTCGTGCAAGTGGTCGCCGTGGCACAACACCGCGACACGAACCCGATCAGCCCAAAATCGTGTCGGGTGTATATGAGGGACGTACTACGGGTGCGCCGCTGACCGTGCTGTTCGAGAATACCAATACTCGTTCGGGTGATTACTCGAATCTGGTGCGCCAGCCGCGACCGTCGCACGCCGATCTGGTTGCGCAACGTAAGTTCGATGGCGCGAACGATCCGCGAGGTGGAGGCCATTTCTCGGGTCGCTTGACGCTTGGTCTGGTTGCAGCGGGCGTTGTGGCTAAACGAGTGATCGAGAGCAACGAGTTTGCCTTTACGACACGTATCGCCGAGATTGGCGGTTGTGCCGACGAGAGCCGTTTCGACGAGGTGATCGAGGCGGCAATGCGCGATTGCGACTCGGTCGGCGGTGTTGTTGAGTGCCGAGTGGACAATGTGGCAGTGGGCCTGGGCGAGCCGTTCTTCGATTCGGCCGAGAGCTCGATTGCACACCTGCTGTTCTCGATTCCGGCAGTCAAGGGAGTCGAGTTTGGAGCAGGATTTGAAGTCGCACGACGTCGCGGCTCGGAGAATAACGACCTGATAATCAATAGCGATGGTGCAACTGCAACGAACAATGACGGAGGTATCAATGGCGGTATCACCAACGGCAACCAGCTGGTGGTGCGTGTGGCGGTGAAGCCTACGGCGAGCATCGCGCGAGCGCAGATGACCTACGACTTCGAGCAAAATCAGATAACCGAATTACAAATCAAGGGTCGCCACGATGCCTGCATTGCTTTGCGTGCAGCGGTGGTGGTCGAGTCGGCTGTGGCGATTGCCTTGGCCGATTTGTGGTTGCGTCATCGCAGCCGAGATTAAAAACGTGAGAGAGCAATGATGGTAATGACAGCAGCAGAACGCCTATCCTATCTGTTACAGGGAGCATCGTTGATGTTCTTTATCTTTTCTTCTCTTTCGTTATATAAATCACCTCAGCCCTCGCGATTGAAAAAGGCGCTGGCCTTTCTTGTTGCCTTCTTTGCTTTTGGCGAGATCAAGGACCTGCTTTGCGTTATTCCGGCAATCTCTCAGTCGGAGTATGCGATGCGTCTGTTGTATTCGATCGATATGTGGACTATCGGTATCAGTGCTGCATATATGATCGAGCTGGTATGCCCGAATTGGTTCACTCGTTGTCGTGCGGTGAAGATGACTGCGCCATTTGCTTTGCTGACGCTCACCTATGCATTTACGGGCAACCCGATAGTGATCTCGGCAAATTTGGCCTATGTTTTTCTATTCACTACGGGTGTGTTGATCTATTTCGGTTATGCTATCCGTCGCTACAATCGTTATATCAACGATAATTACTCGAATCACGAACGAATCAATCTGCGTTGGGTCCATTCGGTGCTGTTCGTGTTCCTGCTCTGCTTTATTGTTTGGACAGCGTTCTTGTTCAATCATAACTATCTGATGAAGAGCGCCTATTATGTGATTTCGCTTGTTGCGTGGATTATGTTGATTGCTCGTAGCAAGGAGCAGATCTCGGTATCGATGACTGAGGACGAAGAGCAGGTAAAGAATCCTCCAATCAAGGCGGCCGAACCCACGGAGCAGACTCAGACGGTAACCCCGGTGGCTCAACCCGCCACCGAGACTGTTGTGACGCCAACTCCCGCAGTGGAGGATCAGTCGTTGCTGCCCGAGCAGATGAAGACCCAGCTCGAAGAGTTGATGAACGAGCGCGAGATCTACCTCAATTCGCATTTGACGTTGAGTGATCTGGCGGCTGCGCTCGGCACCAATCGAACATATCTGTCGAACTATCTCAACCGCGAACTGAAAGAGTCGTTCTATGACTATGTCAATTCGTTCCGTGTGGCGCGTGCTTGCCGAATGATCGAGGCCAATCCCGACGTTACGGTATCCGAAATTGTCGAGAGCTGCGGATTCAATTCTGTGTCTACATTCCGCCGCTCGTTCTCTCGTGAGATTGGTAAAACTTACGGAGAATATCGTCAATATATCCTGTCACGATAATCAAATCGTAAAAAAGCCCCCTTTTTTGTAAATTTGAACCTCATTTTTGTTGCGAAAAATTTGCATTTCTTGTGTGATAAGCTAATTTTGTGCTCGGAAAAATGGGATGAGTATCATCTATGCGGTGGCGCGTGCGAGAGATTTGTGCGGAAAAACTTTTTTAGGGGAGAAGGTTAGAAGGGAGTTGATGAGTATGCTATCGCATTTCCTTGGCGGATCGAGTGAGTTCGGTCCGCTTTTTTTGTGTCGTTTCACTCCCGTTATACCAATAAAAAACCGAGCCACGCAACTCAATGCGCGGCTCGGCTTTTTTATATAATAGTATTCACTATTTCTGTCGGAAATAGATCTGCATCGGTACTCCCGAGAAATCCCAATGGCTACGGATTTTGTTTTCGAGGAAGCGACGATAGGGCTCCTTGATGTACTGCGGCAGATTGACAAAGAATGCAAATGCCGGAGTGGGCGAGGGGAGCTGCATAGCATACTTGATACGAATGTACTTACCCTTGGTCGAAGGGGGAGGAGTCTCCTCGATAATGGGCAGAATGTACTCGTTGAACTCCGATGTCGGCACGCGACGACGACGCGAATTGTAGACGCGGATAGCCTGCTGCATAACCTCCAAAATTCGCTGTTTGTTGATCACCGAGGTGAAGATAATCGGCAGATCCGAGAACGGAGCGAACTTCTTTTCGAGGAATTCGCGCCACTCCTTCATCGTGTTGCTCTCCTTTTCGATCAGGTCCCACTTGTTGACAACCACAACGCAGCCCTTCTTGTTGCGCACGATGAGGTTGAAGATATTGATGTCTTGCGACTCGATGCCCTGCTTAGCGTCGAGCATAAGGATACAAACGTCCGAATTTTCGATAGCGCGGATCGAGCGCATAACCGAATAGAACTCCAAGTCCTCGGTCACTTTGCCCTTCTTGCGCATACCAGCCGTATCGACCAGATAGAAGTCCATACCGAACTTGTTGTAGCGGGTGTGGATCGAGTCGCGTGTGGTACCTGCAATGGGGGTCACGATGTTGCGCTCGTCACCCAGCAGAGCGTTGGTCATCGACGACTTACCTACGTTCGGGCGACCCACGATCGTAATGTGGGGCAGATCTTCAAACTCCTCAGCCTTAGCGTCTTCGGGCAGCGCCTCGATAATGGCGTCCATCATCTCGCCCGTGCCGCTACCGCTCATTGCGCAGATGGTGATCGGCTCGCCCAGACCGAGCGAATAGAACTCCATTGCACCATATTGCTGATCATAGTTATCGACCTTATTAACGACCAAAATCACCTTCTTGGTTGTGCGGCGCAGAATGTCTGCCATCATCATATCGAGGTCGGTCACGCCGGTCGAAACCTCCACCATAAACAGAATCACGTCGGCCTCATCGATAGCCAACATTACCTGACGACGAATCTCGTCCTCGAAAATATCGTCTGAACCGACGGTGTAACCACCTGTATCGATCACCGAGAATTCGCGGCCGTCCCAATCCGAACGACCATAGTGGCGGTCGCGGGTTGTACCGGCAGTGCCATCAACGATCGCCTGACGCATACCGACCAGACGGTTGAAGAGGGTACTTTTGCCCACGTTGGGGCGTCCAACAATTGCTACTAAACTCATAGTATTCTTCTAATTTGGGCACAAAGATAGCGCAAATCCCGCGATCGGCAAAAGTTTTAGCCACTAAAAGCGCGAAAAGCCACTGCGAATAGCGGTGATTTAGAATTTTTTGACTAACTTTGAGGATTAAAAATAGCTATTTTGTAACGCGTATGCAGATCAAAGATATTAAAACATTGGTTGCTCGTCTTGGAGCGATTGTCGATGGTTGGGACGAGCAGTCGGGAGCCCCTGCCGTTGAGCGACATATAGCGGCTTCGTTGTTGGCGGAGCTGTACGAGGCTGTGAAATTCGATACCGCGCTGGCGGCCACCGAGATTGTAAAGGAGGTTGCGATGCCTGCACCCGTTGAGGTACCGAACGATGAGGTGATTGAGGAGGAGTCTTCCGAGGGTGTTTCGGAGGTTATCGACCTGTCGGATATTTTTGGCGGATCGTTTGATGATGAACCCGAGGAGGAGGTTGTCGAGGAGGTTGAGCAGCCCGCTGAGGCGATCGAGGAGGTGCAACCCGAAGAGCAACCCGCCGAAGAGGTTGTGGAAGAGGTTGTGGAAATTCCCGCAGTTGAGGAAGAGCCAATCGTTGTTGAGGAAGAGGTTGCAACCCCGATCGAAGAGCCCGCACCAATCGAGGAGGAGATTGAGGAAACGATCTCTCCCGAAGTGGAGGCGGAAGTCGCTCCCGCAGTCGAGGAGGAGAAACCCGAGTCGAAGCAGACATCGTTGTTCGATATGGAGGTTGTGCGTCGTCCTCGTTCGTCGAGTAGTCGTCGAGTGATTATGTCGCTCTATGGTGGTTCTGTGCCCGAATCGCGTAGCGAGGAGAAGGCCGAAAAAACCGCCGATCCAAAGCCCGCCGATCCAAAGCCTGCCGAGCCCAAACCCGCAGAGCTCGCGACCGAGCAACCCGAGCAAATCGAACGCCCCGAGCCGACCGAACAAGCCAACCAGCCCGAACAACCCGAGCCCAAGCCCGCAGAGTCACCCGTTGAGAGCGCGACCGTTGCGCCCGTTTCGGTGGCAGAGCGCATTGCGGCGGCGCAGGCCGAAACGCAGAGTCAGCAGGTGCTGGGCGAGGTGATTGGCGCAGGTACGACGACTTTGGCTGAGGCTGTTGCGGCGAGCCAGCCGATGGCGCAGACTGTGCAGAACGACCGCGTGAATAGCCTTCGCAATGCGTTGGGTATCAACGATCGCTTTATCCTGATCCGCGATCTGTTTGGCGGTGATGGCGAAGCATTCGAGCGCGCGATTGATGAGTTGGACGCATTCGAGGACTTCAATGAGTGTCTGGTGTATATGTCTGCATATCGCTGGAATCCGAATTGCGACGGTGCGCGAATGTTGATGGATCTGGTTACACGTAAGTTGCTGTAAGAGAGTATGGCAAAGTTGTTTATTGTGCCGACTCCGATCGGCAATCTCGAAGATATAACCCTGCGTGCAATCCGCACGTTGGAGGAGGTCGATTACATCTTGGCCGAGGATACCCGCACCACGTCGGTGCTGTTGAAACACCTCGGTATCGAGAAGAAGATGTACTCGCATCATAAGTTTAACGAGCACGCCACGTCGGCTATGGTGGCCGAGGCGATCGAGGGCGGTCGCAATGTGGCATTGGTGTCGGACGCAGGTACACCGGGCATCTCTGACCCCGGTTTTCTGTTGGTGCGTACGTGTGTCGAGGCGGGCTTGGAGGTCGAGACGCTGCCTGGTCCGACGGCATTTGTCCCTGCGTTGGTGCAGAGTGGTTTCCCGTGCGATCGTTTCTGCTTTGAGGGTTTTCTGCCCCAGAAGAAGGGTCGCAACAAACGTATAGCGGCGCTGGCTGAGGAGGATCGTACGATGATCTTCTACGAGTCGCCTTTCCGTGTGGTGAAGTTGTTGCAGCAGCTTGCCGAGGTTATGGGTGGTGAGCGCGAGGCGTCGGTGTCGCGCGAGATAACCAAGAAATTCGAGCAGACCGTACGTGGTACACTTGCCGAACTGATTGAGCATTTCACCAAGAATGACCCGAAGGGTGAGTTTGTGGTGATTGTGTCGGGCAAACCCAAGGCTCGTCGAGCAGCAGAAGAGGACGAGGAGTAATGGAACGCGGCAAAGGGTGGAAATATAGGCTGATTATGGGTGCGAGCCGAGTGCTTGGCGCGCTGCCCGAATGGTTTCTGTACGGCTGTCTGGGTCGATTCGTCACGTTTGTACTTTACCGATTGTTGCACTATCGCGTGAAGGTGGTGCGACGCAATCTGAGCCGCGCTTTCCCCGAAAAGAGTACCGAGGAACTGCGCTCGATCGAACGAAAATTCTATGAACATCTGGGTGAGGTCGTGATCGATACGATCGATATGGCCAACATCTCACGCGAGGATTTTGCATCGCGCCTACGTGTGGATCATCTTCCGGAACATCTTGCCGCAACAACCTCTCGCTCGTGGGTGGCAATGATGGCCCACTATGGTTGCTGGGAGTATTTCGGTGCCTATCAGTTGCACGACGAACGTGCTTATATGGTTGGCGTCTATCACCCGCTGCGCAACGAGGCGTTCGATGATTTCTACTACAATATTCGCTCGCGTTTCGGTCTGCAACCTGTCAAAATGAACGATATAGCTCGCTTTGCGGTGAAACATCGCAATGGCTACGAGGGTCGCCCGATTGTCTACGGTATGATTGCCGATCAGCGTCCTCCGCGCGAGGCCGAAAATCGACTCTATGATTTTTTGGGTGTGCCGACAGCATTCTTTATGGGTGGCGAGTGGTTGGCCCGCAAGTTTGCGATGCCCGTCTATTTTATGCACGTCGAAAAGGTCGGTCGTGCAAAGTATGATTGCAGGTGGGAGTGTATCTACGACGGTGCCGAGGAGGTAGCCGAGGGCGAGATCACACGTCGTTATGCCGAGCGATTGGAGGCGATGATTCGTCGAGAGCCATATTTGTGGATGTGGTCGCATCGCCGTTGGAAACATATCGATATAGCCGAGGACGAGGCTCTCGCAGCACAAAATGAGATATAAACAATGAGCAAAACGAAGGTAGTCATATTGAATTGGAATGGTCGCGCCCATTTGGAGCGTTACCTGCCGAGTGTTGTGCGCCACACGATGCCGCAGTATGGGGTTGTGGTGGCGGATAATGGCTCGACCGACTCGTCGCTCGAATATGTTGCCGAGACGTTTCCCGAGGTTGAAATCGTGCGCTTGGATCGCAATTATGGCTTTGCCGAGGGGTACAACCGAGCTCTGCAAGAGGTCGAGGCTGAGTATTACATTCTGCTCAATTCGGACGTTGAGGTGACCGAGGGGTGGTGCGAGAAGTTGGTTGAGGCGCTGGACGCCGATCCGCAGTTGGCAGCCGTGGCACCGAAGTTATTGGCAGATACCGATCGCGAGCGATTCGAGTATGCGGGCGCAAGTGGCGGATTTATCGATATTTTGGGTTATCCCTTCTGTCGTGGTCGCATACTGAGCACTACGGAACTTGATAAGGGGCAGTATGACGATCCGCGCGAGGTCTTTTGGGCGAGCGGAGCGGCGTTTGCCTGCCGTGCCGAGCTGTTCAAGGCTGAGGGCGGTTTCGATGGCGAGTTCTTTGCCCATATGGAGGAGATTGACCTCTGCTGGCGTATGCAGTCATCGGGCTATCGCATTGGTATTGAGCCGCGTGCGAAGGTCTATCACTTGGGTGGTGGCACACTCAGTGCGCTTTCGCCCCGCAAGACTATGCTCAACCACCGCAACAATCTGGCAATGCTCTATAAGAATCTTCCGTTGGGCCATCTGCTGTGGGTGTTGCCCGCGCGCTTGGTGCTTGATGGTGCGGCGGCAGCGAGCTATCTGGTTAAGGGTCAGTGGGCGTGCGTGAAGGCGGTGTGGCAGGCGCACGTCGGATTCTGCCGAATGTTGCCCGCACTGCGCGCCAAACGAGCTGCGGAGCGTGCCAAACGAGCCAAATTGCCGACGACGATCTATTGCGGTTCGGTGATTGTGCGCCGCCTTTTCGGAGGTAAATTTTTTGGAGATATGATGTGATTTTCCGCGAAAAAATGTTAAATTTGTTATTGAGAAAAAATTTAGACAGATATGCGTAATCTTGTTCTTATACCGACATACAACGAGCGTGAGAACGTATCGGCAATGGTCGATAAGGTCTTTTCGCTGCCCGTTGAATTTGATATTCTGGTGATTGACGACGGCTCGCCCGACGGTACGGCCGACATCGTTCGTGAGCGTCAGAAGGATTATTCCGATCGTCTGCACCTGCTTTGCCGCAAGGGTAAATTGGGTTTGGGTACGGCTTACTTGGCCGGTTTCCGCTGGGGCTTGGAGCGCGACTATGACTATATTATCGAGATGGATTGCGACTTTTCGCACAACCCCGATGACCTGCCGCGTTTGGTGGCAGCAGCCGAAGAGGGGGCCGATGTGGTGGTCGGCTCGCGCTATGTGCAGGGTGTAAATGTGGTCAATTGGCCGATGTCGCGTCTGCTGATGTCCTATTGCGCTTCGATCTATGTTCGCACGGTGACGGGTATGCCCGTACACGATGCAACGGCGGGATTCGTCTGCTACTCGCGTCGAGTGCTCGAAACGATGGACCTGGATCGAGTTGAGATGAAGGGCTATGGCTTCCAGATCGAGATGAAGTACTCGGCGTGGAAACTCGGCTTCAAGATCCGCGAGGTGTCGATCATCTTTATCGACCGTGTGCTGGGTCAGTCGAAGATGAGCAGTTCGATCTTTGGCGAGGCCTTCTTTGGTGTGATGAAGTTACGTCTGCGCAAGATTAAGCCCCGCGCCTAAATCCCACACAGAATTAATCCAAACAAAAATAAAAACAAGATATGAAACTTACAGGTAGAAGACGTAGTTCGAATGTCGAGGATCGTCGCGCAAGTGGCGGCGGTCGAATGACCAAAATGGGCTTGGGCGGTCTGCTCGTAGCCGGTCTGATCACGTGGCTGTTGGGCGGTAATCCGCTGTCGGTGTTGCAGAATGCCGATCTGGGAGCTATTGTCGGAGGTCAGCAGAGCGAGTATGTTCCCACCGAGCGTGAGGAGCAGCTGGCCGAGTTTGCGTCGCAGATTTTGGCGGGTACCGAGGACGTGTGGAGTGAACTCTTCAAAGAGATGGGTCGCACCTATCGGCCGCCTCGTATGGTGCTGTTCAATGGCGCGGTGCAGTCGGGTTGCGGTGGTGCAACATCATCGACGGGTCCGTTCTATTGCTCGGCCGATCAGACGGTCTATATCGACCTCTCGTTCTTCGACCAGATGGAGAGCCAGCTCCGTGCGGGTGGCGATTTCGCTTATGCATACGTGATTGCACACGAGGTGGGTCACCACGTTCAGTATCTGCTCGGCATTTTGGAGCAGGTGCAGATGCAGCGCTCGCGTGTGAGCGAGAAGGAGGCTAACCGCCTGACCGTTCGTTTGGAGTTGCAGGCCGACTTCTTTGCGGGTATCTGGGCTCACTACGATGATAAACGCTTCGGTTCGTTGGAGGACGGCGATATCGAGGAGGGTCTGAATGCTGCAACGTCGATTGGTGACGACCGTTTGCAGATGGAGGCTCAGGGCTATACTGTTCCCGATTCGTTCACGCACGGCACCTCGAAACAGCGTATGACGTGGCTCAAAAAGGGTTACGTGACAGGTGATCTGAGCCGAGGCGACTCGTTCTCGATGAACTACAACGATTTGTAAACAGAATTGAAGATACGACCATCACATACGGTTGAACTGTTGGCTCCTGCGCGTGATTACGATACGGCACGTGCGGCGGTCGATTATGGCGCGGACGCCCTCTATATGGGAGGTCCGCGTTTTGGTGCGCGCTATGCGGCGGGTAACTCGATCGACGATCTGGCGCGTGCGGTGGAGTATGCTCATCGCTATGGGGTGCGAGTGCATTGTACGCTCAACACGATTATCTACGATGAGGAGCTGCGCGAGGCTGAGCGTACGGCACGAGAGGTCGTTGCGGCGGGAGTCGATGCGCTGATTGTGCAGGATCTGGCTTTCCGACGTATGGATCTGCCGCCTGTCGAGTTGCACGCCTCGACCCAGATGTGCAATATGACGCCCGAGTGGGTGCGTTTCTTGGAGCAGGCGGGTTTCTCGCGTGTGATTTTGGAGCGTGGACTGACCCGTGAGCAGATACGTGCGATACGTGCGGCGACGGGAGTCGAGTTGGAGTGCTTTGTTCACGGTGCGATATGTGTCGGACATAGTGGCCGTTGTATGCTGAGTCGCACGATGAGTTCGCGCAGTGGCAACCGTGGCGAGTGTAGCCAGCCGTGCCGATTGACCTACGATTTGACCGACTCTTCGGGTCGCAAACTCCGAAGTGGCAAACATCTGCTCTCGGTGCGTGATTTGGATCTCTCGTCGCACATTGGCGAGCTGATCGATGACGGAATCTGCTCGTTCAAGGTTGAGGGCCGACTGAAAGATATATCTTATATAAAGAATGTAGTGGCGCACTATCGTCGTCGAATCGACGAGGAGTTGGCCTTGCGACCCGAGGTACGCCGTTCGTCGGTGGGCGAGAGTCGACCCGATTTTGTGCCCGATCCGGCAAAGAGCTTCACTCGCGGCGAGTCGAGCTATATGTTCGAAGGCAAGCGTGCGGGTGTGGCGTCGTTCGACACGCCGAAGGCGGTGGGCGAGTATGTGGGTCGTGTGGCGAAGGTCGATTCACGCACATTCACGCTTGATCGCTCGGCAGAACTTGCTGCGGGCGACGGGTTGTGCTTTATTGCCGATGGTGCGCTGACGGGAACGAATATCAATAGCGTCGAGGGACGTCGCGTGACGCCCAATCGCATTGAGGACATTACGCGTGGTGCGGAGGTCTATCGCAATTTCGATCAACGATTCCGCTTGGCGTTGGATCGCAGTCGAACACGAAGGGTGATCCCTGCGACGGCAACTGTTACGTTCAATACCGAGAGTGTAACGCTCCGATACGCCGATTGCGATGGCTACACGGGTGAGGCTCGCCTCGATGAGCAACTTGACGTGGCATCGAACCTTGAACGTATGGAGCAGACTCTGCGCGAGCAGGCGGTGCGTAGTGGCGATACGATATTCCGAGTTGATCGGGTGCAGATCGAGGGTGAGGTGCGCTTTGTCCCGCTGTCGAAGTTGGGAGCACTGCGTCGTGAGGCATTGGAGCGTCTGACCGAAGTGCGCTCGACACTGCGCCCCGAACATAACTATGCGACCGAGGATCGCTCGGCACAAATGCCCGTAACACAGCTCGATGGTCATTGGAACGTGGTCAATCGCCTCTCGGAGCAGTTCTACCGCGACCACGGAGTGACCAAGATTGAGCGAGGTCTTGACGCACGTGCGGACCTGCACGGCGAGCGAGTGCTGTTTAGCAGCTATTGCTTGCGTCGCGAGCTGGGTGAGTGCCTGCGCGAAGGCTCGAAGTTGCGCGAGCCGTTGTATATCGAGCACGGTGCGTTCCGCTATCGCTTGGAGTTCGATTGCAAGCGCTGCCAAATGAATTTGATTTATGAAGAGTAAAGAACAGAATATGAAGAATCCCGAACTTTTGACACCCACGTGGAGCGATTACGAACTGATCGACTGTGGCGATTACGAGAAACTCGAACGCTTTGGTCGCTACATCACGCGTCGTCCCGAGCCGCAGGCCATTTGGCACCGCTCGCTCTCGGAGGCGGAGTGGCAGCGTATGGCCGACGCCTCGTTCCGCCGCGATGCACGTAGCGAGGAGCGTGGCGAGTGGCAGTTGAAACCGCAAATGCCTTCGCGCTGGACGGTCGAGTATGCTCACGGACCTATGCACTTGCGTATGCGTCTGGCACTCACGTCGTTCAAGCACGTTGGTTTGTTCCCCGAGCAGGCCGAGAATTGGAACTATATCTGCGATCGTGTGGCTGAGATCCGCGCCGAGAAGGGTCGTGCCGAGGTGCTCAATCTGTTTGCCTATACTGGTGGTGCGACGTTGGCGGCTCGCTCGGCGGGCGCTGAGGTTACGCACGTCGATTCGGTCAAGCAGGTGGTTACCTGGTCGCGCGAGAATATGGAGTCGAGCAACCTCGACGGCATTCGTTGGATAGTCGAAGATGCGTTGAAATTTGTTCAGCGCGAGGTGCGCCGAGGTAATCGCTACGATGGCATAATTTTGGACCCTCCGGCTTATGGTCGTGGTGCAAATGGCGAGAAGTGGGTATTGGAGCAGAACATCGCTGAGATGTTGGAGGCGTGCTCGGAGTTGCTTGCCGAAGA